>JAKAXA010000014.1 GCA_021816775.1 Pseudomonadota bacterium | reverse complement strand
TGCCCCGCGCCTCCCTGGTGAGGTAAGATTTTGGCCCAGCTAAGACAATCGATCGATCCACCCGATCCACCGCCTCAGGAGCCCCCAGCCCCCTGCTCCAGGCTCATACCTGAATTGGAAAAGACTCCGCATGAACATACCCTCGCCTGAAGGCGAGGGTTTCCGGGATACGGCTCAAGCCGGTGATCGTCGGCCATGCGGCCGACAGTTCACGCGGACAGCCAGCCGCTCTTCCCGCACCCGTTCGCCCCTCTCTCTTCAGCCCCCAAAGGCCTCCGGAACCTAAGCATCCTCATGCGTACAGCCGAACATCTTCGACCCAATTCGCGGACTTTCCGGCCGCCTGAAGGCCGTGGGTTTACGGATCCCCAACGGAGACTCTAAACGTTGAACCGGAAGTGGACCACGTCCCCTTCCTGCATGACGTATTCCTTGCCTTCCAGGCGCAATTTGCCGGCTTCGCGGGCCCCGGACTCTCCTCGGCAGGCGATGTAATCGGCATAGCCGACCACCTCGGCGCGGATGAACCCGTGCTCGAAATCGGTATGAATGACGCCGGCGGCCTGAGGCGCCGTTGCCCCCACGGCTACGGTCCAGGCGCGGACCTCCTTCGGTCCGGCGGTGAAGTAGGTCTGCAGTCCGAGCAGCCGGTAGCCCGCCCGGATCACCCGATCAAGCCCCGGCTCTTCCAGGCCGAGTTCGGTCAGAAAGGCCGCGCGGTCGGCGGCGTCCAGTTGGACTATTTCGGCCTCGATGGCCGCGCAGACCGCCACCGTGACCGCTCCTTCGGCGACGGCATGCCGCTCCACCGTGGCGAGCAGCGGATTGTCCTTGAAGCCGCCCTCGGCCACGTTCGCGACATACATCACCGGTTTCGCCGTCAGCAGCTGCAGCTCACGCAAGTCGCGCGCGTCCTCCACCGAGAGCGTCATCGCCCGCACCGGCTTGACCTGGTCCAGGTGCGCCTTGACCCGCTCGAGCAGCGCCTTCTTGCGCAGCGCATCCTTGTCGCCGCCCTTAGCCGCCTTGGCGGCCCGCTCCAATCCCTTCTCGACCGTCGACAGATCAGCGAGCGCAAGCTCGGTGTCGATCACCTCGATATCGCTCAACGGATCGACCTTGCCCGCGACGTGCACGATGTCCGAGCTCTCGAAGCAGCGCACCACGTGCGCGATCGCATCGACCTCGCGGATGTGCGAGAGAAACTGGTTGCCGAGCCCCTCGCCCTTGGAAGCACCGGCCACGAGCCCGGCGATGTCGACGAACTCAACAGTGGCCGGCACGATCCGCTCCGGATGAACGATCTCGGCGAGCGCATCGAGCCGCGCGTCCGGCACCGGGACCATTCCGACGTTCGGATCGATCGTGCAGAACGGATAGTTGGCCGCAGCCGCGTTCTGCGCCTGGGTCAGCGCATTGAACAGCGTCGACTTGCCGACGTTCGGCAACCCTACGATGCCGCAGCGGATGGACATGTCTCAAACTCCTGAGATATCGGGGGTCAATCCGCCCGGTCGGCCGCGGGAGCGCGCGAATGCAGTTGGTTCATCGCCTTCTGCGGGCCCTCGGTGAGCATCACCGGCAGCACATCGGCCGCCGACTGCAGCGCCTCGTCGATCATCCCCGCGTCGGCAGCAGTCGGCCGACCCAGCACGTAGTTCAACACTTCGCCGCGATCGCCCGGGTGGCCGATGCCGATGCGCAGCCGCCAGAACGATTCGCCGAGCCGCGCCATGATGTCGCGTAGGCCGTTGTGGCCGCCGGCTCCGCCGCCCTGTTTCAGACGCACCACACCCGGCGGGAAGTCGAGCTCATCGTGCGCTACCAGCACCGCCTCTGGCGGGATCTTGTAGAACGCCGCCACGCTGTGTACCGCCGCGCCGCTGAGGTTCATATAGGTCATGGGCTTGAGCAGCCACAACTCCTGCTCCGCGACACGCACCCGCGCGAGCTCGCCCTGATGCCGCGACTCGGCGCGCAGGCCCACACGCAGCCGGCGCGCCAGCTCGTCGATGAACGCGAAGCCCGCGTTGTGCCGCGTACGGGCGTAGGTGGGGCCCGGATTGCCGAGCCCCACCACGAGCCTGAGCGGCGTCCCTGACATCGGCAACCGTTACTTCTTGCCGCCTTCCTTCTTCTGCTCGCCCTTGCCGGTCTCGGCCGCAGCGGGAGCGGCCGCCGCCGGGGCAGCCGCGCCAGGGGCTGCCGGCGCCGCACCCTCGACCGGCGCGGCCGCGGCGGCCTCGGCGGTCGGCTCGGGCTCGGCAACGCGCGGGCTGTGGATGGAGACCACCGGCGCGTTGCGGTGCGCCAGATGCGGAATGGTCACACCCGGCGGCAACGGAATGTCGGAGAGGAACTTGGTGTCGTTGATGTTCATCTCCGACAGGTCGAGCTCCAGGAATTCCGGCAGGTCCTTCGGCAGGCAGGCGATCTCGACGTCGGTCATCATGTGCGACACGACGCCGCCCTGGGTCTTCACTCCAGGGCTCGCCGCCTCGCCCTTGAAGTGAATCGGTAAATGCAGGCGGATCGGCTCGTTCTCGACAACCCGCTGCAGATCGAGGTGCACGATCTGGTTGCGCGCGGGGTGCATCTGCACGTCCTTGACGATCGCCGGCTGCGCGCGCTCGCCGATCTGCAGCTGCACGATCGAGGAATAAAAGCGTTCGTCCTCGATGACGATGAGCAGCTTGCGATGATCGATGGCGAGCGATTCGGCCTCGTGATGGCCGCCGTACAGAATGGCGGGAACCTTACCCGCGTGACGCAGGCGGCGGCTCGCACCTTTGCCTTGCGTTCCGCGCGGTTCCGCGCTGAAAGTGAATGCAATACGCATGATGTTCTCCAGATCTACGATGACAACGTGCCGTGACCCGCGACCAGGCCGCAGCACACCAGGAACTCGATCAGAACCTCGCGGGTGCCTCGCAATCTGGCCCTCGTCGACGGGACACAGTCAGGGTGTCCCGGGCACGGCCCATTGCGCGGCGCACTCAATCGACATACAGCGAGCTCACCGACTCCTCGTCGCGGATGCGGCGAATCGTCTCGGCGAGCAGCGCCGCCACCGACAGCTGGCGGATGCGCTTGCAGGCGCGCGCCGTCTCCGACAGCGGAATGGTATCGGTCACCACCAGCTCATCGAGCACCGAGGCCGAAATGCGGCTCACCGCCTCCCCGGAGAGGATCGGGTGCGTGATGTAGGCGATCACTTTCTCCGCGCCTTCGTCCTTCAGCGCCTGGGCTGCGTGGCACAGCGTGCCGGCCGTATCGATCATGTCATCGACCAGCAGGCACACCTTGCCGCGGATGTCGCCGATGATATTCATCACCTTCGACTCGTTCGGGCGCGGCCGGCGCTTGTCGATGATGGCCAGATCCGCATCGTCGAGCCGCTTGGCGAAGGCGCGCGCGCGCACCACACCCCCGACGTCCGGCGAGACGATCACCACGTTGCGGTACGCCTGCTTCCAGGCATCCCCGAGCAATACCGGCGAGGCATACACATTGTCGACCGGGATGTCGAAGAATCCCTGGATCTGATCGGCGTGCAGATCGACGGTGAGCAGCCGGTTCACCCCGGCGATCGACAGCATGTTGGCCACCAGGCGCGCGCTGATCGCCGAGCGTGTGGCGCGCGGCCTGCGATCCTGACGCGAGTAGCCGAAGTACGGCACCACTGCGGTGATGCGGGCCACCGAGGCGCGCCGGCAGGCATCCACCATCACCAGCAGTTCCATCAGCGTATCGTTGGTCGGCGGACAGGTCGGCTGCAAGATGAACACATCGCGGCCGCGCACGTTGTCCATCAGCTCGACGTTGATCTCGCCGTCGCTGAAGCGGCCGACGTACGCCCGTCCGAGGCGCGTCTGCAGATGGCGCGCGATGTCGGTTGCGAGCCCCGGATTGGCATTGCCGGCGAACAAGGCCAGCAAATCGCTCGTACTCATGAATACACTACATCAGCCACAGGTTACCGCGCGGCGGCTCACCGCCGTCCACAACGATCTGGCTGGGGTGGAAGGATTCGAACCTCCGAATGGCGGGATCAAAACCCGCTGCCTTACCACTTGGCGACACCCCAGCACCGCAAAAACCTCCACTCCCGTTCGCCGCGCCGCGGCGCGCGCGCCGCTCGAGCGGCGCTGCAGTCACACCGGCTTTGACAGAAGCGCATGCAGCGGGGAAACGTTCAGGCCCCGCGCGACAAAACTCCGCCACTTGTCCGGAACACGCGCCGCGATGCGCTCCGCCTCACCGGGACTGGCCACAGATGCGAAAATACACGAGCCGGTCCCGGTCAGCCGCGCCGGCGCGTGGCGCCCCAGCCAATCGAGCGCCTCGGCGACCTCGGGCCATTTTGCGCGCACCACCGGCTCGCAGTCATTGCGCCCGCCCGACTCGAAAAAGGCGCGTATTGTGATGAGGGGGGAATTTCGTGTCAATTCAGGGCTCTGGAACACCTCGCGCGTCGACACGCTGACGGCCGGCCGGATGATGACATACCAACGCTCCGGCAGCGTGACCGGCTCGAGCCGTTCCCCGACCCCTTCCGCCCACGCGGAAAAACCTCTAACGAATACAGGCACATCCGCTCCTAGCGGCAGCCCAAGCTCGGCAAGCTCATCCGGGGGCAACCCGCAGCCCCAGAGCCGGTTCAGCGCAAGCAGCGCCGTGGCCGCATCGGTGCTGCCGCCACCCAAACCCCCGCCGATCGGAATCCGCTTGATGAGGCGGATCGAGGCACCGAGCCGGGCGCCGGCGGCCCTCTGCAGCGCCCGCGCGGCGCGCACGCTCAGATCTTCGTCGGCAGCGATTTCCGCCGGACCCGCACTGCGCTCGATTCGTCCGTCCGCGCGCACCTCGATCGCCACCGTGTCGCACAGATCGATGAGCTGAAAAAGCGTCTGCAGCTCGTGATAACCGTCCGGGCGGCGGCCAGTCACGTGCAGAAAGAGATTGAGCTTGGCGGGCGCCGGCCAGAGGCTCTCGCGCGTGCTCACTGCAGATGCCATGCATCCACCACCATCCGCAACCGCACTCCGGCGCGGCGCACCGACAGCAGCCTCGGCAGCCACTCGGCCCCCACCGGGCTGTACGCGCGGTAGTCGATCGACCAGCCCGCCTGCTCGAGGCGCGAGAGCCGCTGCGTCGCGTCCACCTTGAAGCTCGCCGGCAGAGCCGGATCGGGCACTCCGAGTATCCAGTAGCGCAGACTCGCGAGCGGCGGGTCGAAACCGAGCTGCCGCTCGAGCACGGTGCGCGCCGCGGCATTGCCGAGGTGCTGCCCCCGCGAGGTAATCACGCTGAGCTCCCCGCCGGCATCGCTCACCTGGGTCGCGCCGGCCCCGAACGGCCCGCTCAGGGTCATCCGCGTGCGCGCCCCGTTCTGCGCCCAGCGGATATCGGCGTTGAAGCCCTGTCGGCCGACCGCCACGGCGACCCGGCCGTTGAGCTGAAAGCGCTCGAGTGCCTGCAGTATCGGGCGCCTGACGTTCCAGGCCGTGACGGGCGCAGGCGGCACCGGCACGGTCTGGCAGGCGCTGAGCGCGAGCGCGGCGAGCACGGCGAAGGCCGCGAGCGCGCGCCGCGGACGGCCCGCGGAGAAAGCATTCGATGACATGGGGGCGCACTATATCGCAGCCGGCCAGTCCGCCCGCACCGCCGCCGCCTTGTCGCGTGCGCCTCGATCCCGGAGAATGCCGCGCCCCGTACGATCGACGACCATGAAGGACTCCATCCGCCAGCGGCTCGAGAAGCTCTACGACCGTTTCGAAGAGGTGGGACGGCTGCTGGCCTCGCCCGGCCTCGACGGCGGCTCGGCGCAGTTCCGCGAGCTGTCGGTCGAATATGCCCGGCTGCAGCCGCTGGCCGAGCGCCTCGGCGCCTACCGCGCCCTCGAGCGCGACCTCGCGGCCGCGCGCGAGATGCTCGGTGATGCCGATCCGGGCATGCGCGCCCTTGGGGCGGAGGAGCAGGGCCGGGTCGAGGCGGCGATCGCGGCGTCCGAGGAGGGTCTGAACGCGCTGCTGCTGCCGCAGGACCCGCGGGACGAGAAGAACCTCTTTCTCGAGATCCGCGCCGGCACCGGCGGGGATGAGGCGGCGCTGTTCGCCGGGGACCTCTTGCGCATGTACGCGCGCTACGCCGAGTCCAAGGGCTTCACCGTGGAGGTGTTGAGCGAGAGTCCCGGCGAGCATGGCGGCTACAAGGAGATCATCAGCCGCATCGCCGGCCGGGGCGCCTTCTCGCGCCTGAAGTTCGAATCCGGCGCCCATCGCGTTCAGCGCGTGCCGGCCACCGAGGCGCAGGGGCGCATCCACACCTCGGCCTGCACGGTGGCGATCCTGCCCGAGCTCGATGAGATCGCCAGCATCCAGATCAATCCGGCGGACCTGCGCATCGACACCTACCGCTCCTCCGGCGCCGGCGGTCAGCACGTGAACAAGACCGACTCGGCCGTGCGCATCACCCATCTGCCGAGCGGGATCGTGGTGGAATGTCAGGACGAGCGCTCGCAGCACAAGAACCGCTCGCGCGCCCTCTCGCTGCTGCAGGCGCGACTGCTCGCCGCCGAGCAGGAGAAACAGACCAGCGCCCAGGCTCAGTCGCGCCGCCTGCAGGTCGGCAGCGGAGACCGCTCAGAGCGCATCCGCACCTACAACTTTCCGCAGGGCCGCGTCACCGACCACCGCATCAACCTGACGCTCTACAAGCTGCCGCAGATCATGAACGGGGAGCTCGACGAGCTGCTCGATGCGCTCGCGCACGAGCATCAGGCCGAACTGCTCGCCGAGATCGAGGCTTGAGGAAGGACGTCTTCAGCGCCCCGGGCGCGGCGGCGCGCGCGCCTCGAGATACGCCGGTCCGCCGAGATCGCGCATCTGGTGCAGCAGCCACTGCTGGCGCCAGCGCACGAAGGGCGAGGGGCTCGCCACGTGCCAGTGCACCGGATCGGGCAGCACCGCCGCAAGCAGCGCCGCCTGCGCGGCGGTGAGCCGCGCGGCCGGCTCGTGGAAGAAGCGCTCGGCGGCGGCCTGCACGCCGAAGATGCCGTGGCCGAACTGCGCGATGTTGAGGTACATCTCGAGCACCCGCTGCTTGGGCCACAGCACATCGATCAGCACGGTGAGGTACGCCTCGATGCCCTTGCGGATCCAGCTGCGCCCACCCCACAGGAACAGATTCTTCGCCACCTGCTGCGTGATGGTGCTGGCCCCGCGCAGCCGGCCGCCGCGCTCGGCGGTCCGGATGGCGTCGTCGATGGCGTGAAAATCGAAGCCGTGATTGAACGGAAAGGTCTGATCCTCGGAGGCGACCGCGGCGATGCCGGCCTGCGGGGAGATGCGCCCATAGGGCACCCAGTGATAGTCGGTGCGGTAGAGGCGCTCCCCGGCGCGCAGCGCGCGCCACTTCGCCTCCACCATGAACGCGCTGGTGAGCGGCGGCACCCAGCGCAGCACCAGCACCGGTAGCGCTGTGAGCACGACCCACGCCAGCGCCGCCTTCAGCAGCGTGCGGCGCAACCACGGTCCGAACCCCTGCCTGCGCATGCCCGAGTCTCGCCTGAACCCCAATCGCTCGAACGGCGGGCGGGTACGGCCCGATCCGACCGAGGCCCGCGCGCTCAGCCGCTGACGCGCCGCGCCGATACGATCAGCACATCCTCCATGGGCGCATCCTGGTAGCCCTTGCGCCGCCCGGTGGCCACGCGCGCGATGGCGTCGATCGTGTCCATCCCCTCGGTCACCCGGCCGAAGACCGCATAGCCGAAGTCCCGCGAGCTGTGATCGAGGAAGGCGTTGTCGGCGAGGTTGACGAAGAACTGCGAGGTGGCGCTGTCGATGGCGCTGGTGCGGGCCATGGACAGAGTCCCGCGCAGGTTCTTCAGGCCGTTCTTCGCCTCATTGCGGATGGGCTCGCGCGTCGTCTTGCTGCGAAATTCCGCATCGAACCCGCCGCCCTGGATCACGAATCCCGGCACGATGCGATGAAAGATCGTGCCGTCGAAGAATTCATCGTCCACGTAGGCGAGAAAATTCTCCACGGTCACCGGCGCCTCCTCGGGGTACAGCTCCACCGTGAAGCCGCCGTGGGAGGTCTCGAATCGAATCAGCGAATTGCCGGCCATTGGCCCTCCGTCATGCGCTCGCGCCCCGCCAGATCGAGGTGCGTGCGCACTGTAACAAAGCCGCGCTGCACAAGCTCGCCCGCGACCGACGGCCCCTGCGCCGCGCCGTGCTCGAGCAGCAGCCAGCCTCCGGGCGCCAGGTGCCGGGGCGCGCAATGAATGATCTCGCGCAGGCACGCCAGAGCGTCGGGCCCGGCGGTCAAGGCGAGCCGCGGCTCGTGGCCGAGCGCCTCGAGCGCCGGGTCTTGCGCGGCGATGTACGGCGGGTTGCTCACCAGCAAATCGAATGGCCCGGCCGGGAGCGCCTCACACCAGCTGCCCTGCCGGAAATCGATGCGGGCGAGGCCCGCCGCCGCAGCGTTCTCGCGAGCGACCTGAAGCGCCTGCGCCGATACATCGGTGGCCACGATCTGCCAGCCCGGGCGCTCGGATGCGAGCGCGAGCGCGATCGCGCCGGAACCGGTGCCGAGGTCCGCCGCCCGCCCGTGTGCCCCGGGCCCGAGCGCGAGGGCGCGCTCGATCAGCAGTTCGGTCTCGGGGCGCGGCACCAGAACGGCTGGACTCACGGCCAGATCGAGCGTCCAGAACCCTTTGCGACCGAGCAGATAGGCGACCGGCTCACCCGCGGCGCGCCGCTCGATCAGCTCCCCGAAGCGCCGTGCGGCATCGGCGGCCGGGCGCTGCTCGGGATGCGAACGCAGCCGCGCGCGGGGGGCGCGCAGCGCCGCGGCGAGCAGCAGCTCGGCGTCGAGCTCCGGGGTGCCGTTCGCATCGCCCCCGAGGGCCTCGCGCAGGCGCCGCACGCCCCCGGCGAGCAACTCGCCGACCGTTGCCGTGGCGGACTCAATGGCGATTCGCGTCATGACACAGTTATGATTGGCCGATGGCCATTACACTTTATCCTCCCGCACGCCCGCGCACCCTCGCGGAATTGCTCGATGCGAGCCTGAAGATCTTCCGCGTCACGGCGCCGAAGTGCCTGCCGTACGCCTCGATGGCCATTCTCTTCGGCCAGCTCTCCACCCTCTATGACCTCTCGCGCGGCAAGTACCCCGCGCCGAGCGACTTGAACGACCCGGTGTGGGTCACCCTGTACACCGTCGGCTCGCTGCTGTTCGTCATCCTGTGGATGGCGATGCTGCTGCGCCAGTCGGCCGTGGCGGCCGGCCGGCCGCCCGCAGCGACGGACCTGCTCGACGCCCTGAAGCAGGCCCCGGCGATCGCGGCGATCTGCCTGATCGGCAGCGCGCTGATGCTGGTGCTGATCGCCCCGCCCCTGACGCTCATCGAGCCGTACCGCTCCGTCGGCTTCGGGCTGATGCTGTTGCCGGCGATCTATATTTCGGTCGCGCTCTCACTGGCCCTGCCCGCCCGCATGCTCACCCGCAAAGGGGTGCTGCAGAGCCTCCTCTACAGCCTGCGCCTGATCCAGGGGAACTGGTGGCGGACCGCGCTGCTTTACCTTATCGGCTTCTGCATCATCCTCGCCGTCTACCTGTTCACGGCGGTCATCGTGGCCATGATACTGCCCAACGCGGGGCGCGCCGCGGCCGCCGCGCACGCGGTGATGGCGGCCGTGGTGCTGGCCGTCGGCGCGATGGGACTCATCTTCTACACCGCCATGCTGCTGAGCGTGTTCAGCGACCTCGAGCTGCGCCAGGTATCCCGCGGCAGCTGACCGCCCGCCCCCGGCAGCGGGCTCACGGCGTGTAGCCGAGGTTCGGTGAGAGCCACTTTTCGGCCTCCTCGAGGCTGATGCCCTTGCGCCGCGCGTAGTCCTCCACCTGATCGCGGTCGATCTTGCCCAGGGCGAAATAGCGCGCATCGGGATGCGCGAAATACCAGCCGCTCACCGCCGCGGTCGGATACATCGCGTAACTGTCGGTCAGCCGGATGCCCGTGTTGCGGTCGACCTCGAGCAGCGCCCACAGTTTGGCCTTCTCGGTGTGATCCGGGCAGGCCGGATAGCCCGGCGCCGGGCGGATGCCGCGGTACTCCTCGCGGATCAATTGCGCGTGGGTGAACTCCTCGGCAAGCGCGTAGCCCCACAGCTCGCGCCGCACCCGCTCGTGGAAATGCTCCGCCGCGGCCTCGGCCAGCCGGTCGGCGAGCGCCTTGAGAATGATGGCCGAGTAATCGTCGTGCGCGCGCTCGAAGCGCTCGATGTGCGTCTCGATGCCGAGCCCCGCGGTCACGGCGAACGCCCCGATGTAATCGCGCACGCCGCTCGATTTCGGCGCGATGAAGTCCGCGAGCGAGACATGCGGCTGACCGGCGGGCTTGTCCTTCTGCTGGCGCAGGAACGAGAGCGTCGCGAGCGCTCTGCCGCGCTGCTCGTCGGCATACACCTCGACGTCATCGCCCACTGCGTTCGCCGGAAACAGGCCGATCACCGCCTGCGCCTGCAGCCAGCGCTCCTCGACGATGCGATCGAGCATGCGCCGCGCATCGGCGTAGAGATTGCTCGCCGCCTCCCCGACCGTGGGGTCGCTGAGCAGGTCGGGAAATTTCCCCGAGAACTCCCAGGCGTTGAAGAACGGCATCCAGTCGATGTAGGCGAGCAGCTCCGCGAGCGGATAGTCGGCGAAGCGCTGCACGCCCGGGGAGCGCGGCACGGGCGCCGCATAGCTTGCCCAGTCGATGCGCTGGCGGTTGGCGCGCGCCTCGGCGAGCTTCAGCGCCGGGGCCTTGACCTTGCGACCGGCGTGCTGCTCGCGGCGCCGCTCGTGCTCGACGTTGACCTTGTCGAGGAACGCAGCGCGCGACTCGGAATTGGCAAGGGTCTGGCACACGCTCACCGAGCGCGAGGCGTCCTTGACGTACACCACCGCGGAGCGGTACTCGGGAGCGATCTTGACCGAGGTGTGCGCCGGGGAGGTGGTTGCCCCGCCGATCAGCAACGGCACCTTGAAGTCCTGGCGCTGCATCTCGCGGGCGACGTGCACCATTTCATCGAGCGACGGGGTGATCAGCCCCGAGAGCCCGATGAAATCGGCGTTCTCGCGCCGCGCGGTCTCGAGGATGCGCTCGCACGGCACCATGACGCCGAGATCGATCACTTCGAAGTTGTTGCACTGCAGCACCACGCCGACGATGTTCTTGCCGATGTCGTGCACGTCGCCCTTGACGGTGGCCATGACCACGCGGCCGTTCGAGCGGCGCGCCCCGGCCGCCTTGGTCTGCTCGATGAACGGCAACAGGTGCGCCACTGCGCGCTTCATGACCCGCGCGCTCTTGACCACCTGGGGCAGGAACATCTTGCCGGCGCCGAAGAGGTCGCCGACGATGTTCATCCCGTCCATCAGCGGCCCTTCGATGACCTCGAGCGGGCGCGGGAAGGCTAGGCGGGCCTCCTCGGTATCCTCGAGGATGAAGTCGTCGATCCCCTTGACGAGCGCGTGCTCGAGGCGCTTGGCCACGGGCAGCTTGCGCCACTCGAGATCGTCCTTGCGCCTGGCTACGCCGCCGCTCTTGTAGCGCTCGGCGATCGCGAGCAGCCGCTCGGTCGCATCCTCGCGCCTGTTGAGGATCACGTCCTCCACGGCGGCGCGCAGCTCCGGGGCGATCTCGGCGTATATGGCGAGCTGCCCGGCGTTGACGATGCCCATGTCCATGCCGGCCTTGATCGCATGGTAGAGAAACACCGAATGCATCGCCTCGCGCACCGTGTCGTTGCCGCGGAACGAGAAGCTCACATTGCTCACCCCACCGCTCACCATCGTGTGCGGCAGCTTCTCCTTGATCCGCCGGGTCGCCTCGATGAACGCCAGGGCGTAGCCGTTGTGCTCCTCGATGCCCGTGGCCACCGCGAAGATGTTCGGATCGAAGATGATGTCCTCGGGCGGGAACCCCACCTGCCCGGTGAGCAGCCGGTAGGCCCGCTCGCAGATCGCCACGCGCCGCTCGACCGTGTCGGCCTGCCCCTGCTCATCGAAGGCCATGACCACGACCGCTGCGCCATAGCGGCGCACCGCACGGGCGCGCTCGAGGAACGCCTCCTCGCCTTCCTTCATGCTGATGGAGTTCACGATGCCCTTGCCCTGCAGGCACTTCAGCCCCGCCTCGAGCACCGTCCACTTCGAGGAGTCGAGCATCACGGGCACCCGCGCGATGTCGGGCTCGGCCGCCACGAGATTCAGGAAGCGGACCATGGCCGCCTCGGACTCGAGCATCCCCTCGTCCATGTTGATGTCGATCACCTGGGCGCCGCTTGCGACCTGCTGGCGGGCCACCTCGAGCGCAGCGCCGTAGTCGCCCGCCTCGATCATCTTGCGGAAGCGCGCCGAGCCGGTGACGTTGGTGCGCTCCCCGACATTGACGAACAGCGACTGCTCGTCGATATCGAGTGGCTCGAGCCCGGAGAGGCGGCACTTCACGGGCGCCGCCGGCACTTTGCGCGGCCGCTGCGCGCCGACCGCCTGGCGCATCATGCGGATGTGCTCGGGCGTCGTGCCGCAGCAGCCGCCGACGATGTTGATCAGTCCCGCGGCCGCGTACTCGCCGATGATCTCGGCGGTCTCGGCGGCCTGCTCGTCGTACTCGCCGAAGGCGTTCGGCAGGCCCGCGTTGGGATAGGCGCAGATGTGCGTATCGCACAGGCGGCCGAGCTCCTCGATGTACGGGCGCAGCTGCCGCCCGCCGAGCGCGCAGTTGAAGCCCACCGCGAGCGGCCGGGCATGGCGGATCGAATTCCAGAAGGCCTCGGGCGTCTGGCCCGAGAGAATCCGCCCGGACGCATCGGTGATGGTGCCGGAGATGATGATCGGCACCTCGATGCCGCTCGTCTCGAACAGCTCGAGCGCCGCATAGATCGCCGCCTTGGCGTTCAGCGTGTCGATCACCGTCTCGATGAGCAGCAGATCGACGCCGCCGGCGAGCAGCGCCCGCGTCGACTCGAGGTAGGTCGCGGCGAGCTGATCGAAAGTGACACTGCGAAAGCCCGGGTCGTTCACGTCCGGGGAAAGCGAGGCCATGCGGCTGGTCGGGCCGAGCGCACCCGCCACGAACGCCGGCCGGCCGGCCGCGGCGAAGCCGTCCGCGGCCTCGCGCGCCAGGCGCGCCGCGCGATAGTTCAGCTCCGGCACCAGCGCCTGGGTGCCGTAATCGGCCTGGGAGACCGCGTTCGAATTGAACGTGTTGGTCTCGATGATGTCCGCACCGGCCTCGAGATAGGCCCGATGGATGTCGGCGATGACCTGTGGCTGCGTGAGCGTGAGGATGTCGTTGTTGCCCTTGAGGTCGCGGCCGTGGCCGGCGAAGCGCTCGCCGCGGAACGCCGCCTCGTCGAGCCGGTGACGCTGCACCATGGTGCCCATGGCCCCATCGAGCAGCACCACCCGCTCATCGAGCAGCCGGCGCAGGCGGCCGATGCGCTCGCGGCGCGCGGCCTCATCCGTCGGCTCCAGGGCAAAGGGCGTCGCCGGCACCGCCTCGGCGGCCTCGCGCGGTGTTGCGGCCGGCGCAGGCTCGTGCAGTCCCGAGGGATGTTCGGCGTGCTGGCAGACGGTCATTTCACTTCTCCGCAGGCTTGCGCGAGCCCCGCGGCGGCGGGCGTTTGCGCACCGGGACGCAGTCCCAGCGTGTGACAGATGGCAAAGGTGAGCTCGGCGCGATTGAGCGTGTAGAAATGGAAGTCGCACACGCCGTGCCGCTCGAGCGTCTTGACCTGCTCGATGGCCACGCTTGCGGCGATGAGCCGGCGCGTCTCCGGATCCTCCTCCAGCCCCGAGAAGCGCTCCTCGAGCCAGGGCGGGATGCTCGTGCGGCAGCGTTCGGCGATCCGGCGCACCCGGTCGAAGCGCGTGATCGGCAGGATCCCGGGCACGATCGGCGCGCCGATCCCGGCGGCCGCGCAGCGGTCGCGGAAGCGCAGGAAAGCCTCGGTGTCGAAGAAGAACTGCGTGATGGCACGCGTGGCGCCGGCATCGAGCTTGCGCTTGAGATTGTCGAGATCGAACTGCGGCGAGGGCGCCTCCGGATGGGTTTCCGGGTAGGCCGCCACCGAGATCTCGAAGTCCGCCACGCGGCGCAGCCCGGCCACCAGGTCGGCCGCATACGCGAACCCGTCCGGATGCGGCGCGTAGCGCTCGGCCCCCTGCGGCGGATCGCCGCGCAGCGCCACGATGTGGCGCACGCCCTGCTGCCAGTACTGGCGCGCGATGTCGAGCACCTCGGCGCGGCTCGCCCCGACGCAGGTCAGGTGCGGCGCCCCGGTGAGGGCGGTCTCGCGCTGAATGCGGCTCACCACGTGGTGGGTGCGCGTGCGGGTCGAGCCGTCCGCGCCGTAGGTGACCGAGACGAATCGCGGCCCGAGCGGTCCGAGCCGCTCGATGGAATGCCACAGCGTCGCCTCCATGTTCGCGTCCGCCGGCGGAAAGAACTCGAATGAAACGTTGATCACGATCGTCACCTATGGCATGCGCGGCGCGCGGCCGCGGCTCGTGCGCGCACCTCAGCCGGCGCGGCTCATGGACAGGCCGCCGGCCATCGGCACGGCGGATGCGGCCAGCACGTGCCGGCCATCGGCCTCGATGGGGCGGATTCTCTGGCACGCGAGGCCCGCCTCGGCGAGCCGGCGCCGCAGGCGCGCGATTGGGTGCTCGACGACACGCTCGCTGGCGCCGGCCTCGTAGCGCTCGAACAGCCACAGCCGGCCTGCGGCCGCAAGCGCCGCGCGCGCTGCCGCGAGCAGTGCCGGCTCGGCGCTGCCGCTGTGCGCAAGGCGGTCAATCACCACTGCCTCGAACGGCCCGCCGAGGCGCTGCGGTTCCCGCTCCGTCAATGGCTGTGCGCCGGCGGCGAGCACGATGCGGCAGGTGAGCTGCTCGCGCTCGAGCATGGCCCGGATCGCCTGCGCCGCGCGGCGCGACTGCGCGATCGCCGTGCACTGCGCCGCGCGCTGCACCACGCTCAGCAGCAACTCCGGATGCTCTACGCCGACCAGCAGCACCGCTGCCGCCCGCGGCGGCATTTCCGCCTCGAGCACCGCTCGCAGCTCTCGCCCCAGCCTCGAGACGGCCGGAGCGGCGCCGGCGGCGGCACCGGGCGTGCGCGCCCGCTGCCGGTCCTGCCTGAGCACCAGGTCGGTCCGATCGAGCTGTCCCAGCAGCCCGAGCGCAAAGCCGGCGGCCGGTGTGGCGCGAGCCATTCGATAGTGGACCCACTGTCCCTGGCGGACCCGCTCGATGAGCCCGGCCTCGGTCAGGATGCGCAGGTGCCGCGACACGCGCGGCTCGCTCTGGCCGAGGACCTCGGCCAGGTCGGAGACGCTGAGCTCGCGCTCCGCGCACAGCGCCAGCAACCGCAGCCGCGTGGCCTCTGCGGCAGCTCGCAGCCAGATCAGCAGCTCCTGTGACTCGGACACTTTAGTTCAAGAATTGCATATATCTTTAATCCTAGCATAGCAGATTCGCCCGGCATTGGGGCGTACGAGGGGGGGCATGAGGCGCCGGGCCGCATCGACTGCCCCGAGGAGACTCGGGGCGTGGAGCCCGCCACGACAGGCCGGCAAGATGGCATCAACCCCGAGGCCCGCGCTTCGACCGATGCGGTGCCACAGCGGGGACCCGTCCCGCGGGCTCGGGCTGCGTGCTCTCTAGTGAATCAGTGGCGAGATATCCGCCGCGCCGCTGTCCGTGAACAGTGCCTCGACGGCCTGCGCATCGAAGCGATAGGGACGGCGGCAGAACTCGCAGGTCACCGTGACGGCGCCTTCCTCGGCGAGTATCTCCCGGACCTCATTCGGGCCGAGCGCGCGCAGGAGCGATGTGACCCGCCCTTCACCGCAGCGGCACTCGAACGTCACCGGCGTGCCGCGGAACACCCGCACGTCATGCTCGGGCAGCACGGTCCCGAGCAGCGCCTCGAGTCCCTGGCTCAGCAGCGCCTCGGCCCCGAGGCGCCCCATGCTCCGCCGCACCGACTGCCACAGCGCACCGACGCCCGTGCCCTCTTCGGTCTGCGGCAGCTTCTGCAACAGCAGGCCTGCGCAGCGCTCCCCGTCCGCCGCCAGCTGCACGCGGGTCGGCAGTTGCTCGGAGGCGCTGAAGTAGGCCTCCAGAGACTGCGCGAGCGATTCTCCGGTGAGCGGCACGATGCCCTGATAGCGCAGATCGCGCTCGTCCGCCTCGATGGTGACGGTGAAGCGGCCACCCTCGCCGGCGAGCGCCCGAAACGCCTCGCCCACGCACGTCTCGCCCTCGATCGCCGCCGCCAGGGTCTCATCGTAGTGCGCGACCGCGCGCACCCCGAACTCGTGCGTGCACTGCGCCACGAGCAGGCTCACCGCCCCGTGGCCCTGCATCTGCAGGGTCAGCCGCCCACGAAACTTCAGCGTCGCCGCAAGCAGCACCGCGGCGGCAACGGCCTCCCCGAGCAGCGCCTGCACTGCAGGCGGATACTGCCCGTTGGCGCGCAGCTCGCGCCAGGCCTCGCTGAGGCGCACCCGGTGCCCTCGCACCGGCTGGCCCTCGACGAGGAAGCGGCGAACCGTGTCGGATCCGATGTCGGCGTCCATAGCGCCAGCATGGGGCATTCGCCCCCGTGACTCAACCGGGGAGTTTCTTCTTAAGCAGCTCGTTGAGCTGGGCGGGATTAGCCTTGCCCTGGGTTGCCTTCATGACCTGGCCGACGAAAAAGCCGAACAGCTTGTCCTTGCCGGCGCGATAGTCTGCGAGCTGGGCCGGATTCTTCGCCATGACCTGTTCGATGGCCCGCTCGATCGCGCCGGTATCGGTGATCTGCTTCAGGCCCTTGGCCTCGATGATGGCATCGGCGCTCTCGCCGCCCGCCCACATGGCCTCGAACACCTCCTTGGCGATCTTGCCGGAGATCGTCTGATCGGCGATGCGCGCGAGCAGGCCCGCCAGAGCCTCGGCCGGGAGCCTGCCCGAGCCGATCTCGACCCCTTCCTGGTTCAGGGCCGCCGCCAGGTCACCCATGACCCAGTTCGCCGCGAGCTTCGGCTGCCCGGGCACGGCCCGCACCACCGCCTCGTAGTAGTCGGCCAGATCGCGGCTGGCGGTGAGCACGCCGGCATCGTAGGCCGACAGGCCGTACTGACCGACGAAACGGGCCGCCTTCGCGTCCGGCAGCTCGGGCAAGCCGGCGCGCACCGTCTCGATGTACGCCGCCTCGATCTCGAGCGGCAGCAGGTCCGGATCGGGGAAGTAGCGGTAATCGTTCGCCTCTTCCTTCGAGCGCATCGAGCGCGTCTCGCCCTTGTCCGGGTCGTACAGGCGCGTCTCCTGGACCACCTTGCCGCCGGACTCGATCAGCTCGATCTGGCGCGCGGTCTCGTACTGGATCGCCTTCTCCACGTAGCGGAAGGAGTTGATGTTCTTGATCTCGGCGCGGGTGCCGAACTGGTCCGAGCCCGCCGGCCGCACCGACACGTTCGCGTCGCAGCGGAACGAGCCCTCCTGCATGTTGCCATCGCAGATCTCGAGGTAGCGCACCAGGGTGTGCACCTTCTTCATGTACGCCACCGCCTCCCTGGCCGAGCGCATCTCGGGCTCCGAGACGATCTCGATGAGCGGCGTGCCGGCGCGGTTCAGGTCGATGCCGGTGAGCGAGCCGAGCCCCTCATGCAGCGACTTGCCCGCGTCCTCCTCCAGATGCGCGCGCGTCACCCCGATGCGCTTGACCGACCCGTCCTCGAGGACGATGTCGATCGCGCCCCCGGCGACGATCGGCAGCTCATACTGGCTGATCTGATAGCCCTTGGGCAGGTCGGGGTAAAAGTAGTTCTTGCGCGCGAACACCGACTGGCGCGCGATGCGCGCGCCGATGGCGAGCCCGAAGCGCACCGCCATGCGCACCGCCTCGGCGTTGAGCACCGGCAGGACGCCCGGATAGCCCAGATCGACCAGGCAGGCCTGGCTGTTGGGCGCGGCCCCGTAAGCGGTGGCCGCCCCGGAGAAAATCTTCGAGCGGGTGGCGAGCTGGGCGTGGATCTCCAGCCCGATGACCGTCTCCCAGGCGCTCATGCGAAGCGCTCCGGGAGGCGCAGATGCCAGTCGGTCTCGAGCTGGTAGCGATGTGCGGCGTGCAGCAGCCGCTGCTCGGCGAAGTGCGGCCCGATGATCTGCAGGCCGACCGGCAGTCCCGCGGCGAACCCGCACGGCACGGACATCGCCGGCACGCCGGCGAGGTTCGCGCTGATGGTGTAGATGTCGTTCAGGTACATGGTGATCGGATCGGCGGTCTTCGCCCCGAGCGCGAAGGCGGCCGTGGGCGTGGTCGGCCCCATCAGCAGATCGACCTCGCCGAAGGCGCGCTCGAAGTCCCCGGCGATGAGCCGGCGCACGCGCTGGGCCTTGAGGTAGTACGCGTCGTAATAGCCGGCCGAGAGCACGTAGGTGCCGGTCATGATGCGCCGCTTCACCTCGGCGCCGAATCCCTCGCAGCGCGAGCGCTTGTACAGGTCCTCGAGGTCGCGCGCATCGGCGCAGCGATGGCCGAAGCGCACCCCGTCGTAGCGCGCGAGATTGGACGAGCACTCCGCCGGCGCCACGACGTAGTAGGCCGGCACGGACAGCGGAATGCTCGGCAGGCTGACCTCGCGCAGGCTCGCGCCGAGGCGCTCGAACACCGCAAGCGCCTCGCGCACGCAGCGCTCGCACTCGGGGTCGAGCCCCTTGTCGAGGAACTCCTTGACCAGCCCGATCCTCACGCCCGCCAGCGGCGCGCCGAGGCCGGCCAGATAATCGGGCACCGGCGCATCGACGCTCGTGGAATCGCGCGGATCGAACCCGGCCATCTCGCGCAGCATGCGGGCGGCGTCCTCGGCGCTCGCGGCGAGCACCCCGCCCTGATCCAGGCTCGAGGCGAACGCGATCATGCCGTAGCGCGAGACGCGGCCGTAGGTCGGCTTGATGCCCGTGATGCCGCAGAACGCGGCCGGCTGGCGGATCGAGCCGCCGGTATCGGTGGCGGTGGCCGCCGGCAGCAACCGCGCGGCCACCGCCGCCGCCGAGCCGCCCGAGGAGCCGCCGGGCACCAGCTCGGTGTTCCAGGGATTGCGCACCGGCCCGAAGTAGCTGGTCTCGTTCGAGGAGCCCATGGCGAACTCGTCCATATTGAGCTTGCCGAGCACCACCGCTCCGGCGGCCTTCAGGCGCGCCACCACGGTGGCGTCATATGGCGACACGAAGTTCTCGAGCATCCGCGAGCCGCACGTCGTGCGCACGCCGGCCGTACAGAAGAGGTCCTTGTGCCCGATGGGCACGCCCGCGAGCGCCCCGCCCCGGCCGGCCGCGAGCGCCCGGTCGGCGGCCTCGGCCTCGGCGAGCGCCTGCTCGGCGGTGACCGAGATGAACGCGTTCAGCGCCGGCTGGCTCGCCTCGATGCGCGCGAGAAACGCGCGCACCAGCTCGACGCTGGAGACCTTGCGGGCCCGCAGGCCGGCGGCCAGCTGAGTGAGCGTCTGGCGGTGAATCACGGGACCCGCGGCCTCATTCGATGACCTTGGGCACGAGGTAGAGCCCCGAGGCGACCTGCGGCGCGTTCCTCTGGTACAGCTCGTGCTCGTCCCGCTCGGTGACCTCATCGGGGCGCAGCCGCTGCGCGAGGCCCGGCAGCGGATGGGCCATGGGCGAGACGCCCGCGGTGTCCGCCCGCTCGAGCTCGCCGATGAAATCGACGATGCGCGAGAGGTTCAGCTGGAACTGCGGAATCTCGCTCGCCTGGAGCTCGAGGCGGGCCAGGTGGGCGATGTTTTCGACTTGCGCGCGGGTCAGGGCCATCGGGGGTTCGGGCACATCGGAAGTACGTCCCGAAATCATACATGTTGCCTTGCTCAATGTGCTATCGGTTGCTAGATTACGCGCCTCTTTGTAAGAGGTGCCTCGCTGAGAGGCTCTCCAAGCCACCGCCTCACCGGTATTCGGACGCTTCATGCTGAAACGCTTGCGCGGCTACTTCTCCAGCGATCTGTCGATCGACCTGGGGACGGCCAACACCCTCATCTACGTCCGCGACAAGGGCATCGTGCTGAACGAGCCTTCCGTGGTTGCGGTGCAGGACGAGCCGTCCCGGGGCGGCAAGATCATCGTCGCCGTCGGGTCCGAGGCCAAGGGGATGCTCGGGCGCACCCCGGGGCACATCACCGCGGTCCGTCCGATGAAGGACGGGGTGATCGCCGATTTCACCTATACGGAGAAGATGCTCCAGTACTTCATCAATAAGGTGCACGGCAACCGGATGCTCAAGCCCTCCCCCAGGGTGCTGGTGTGCGTTCCCTTCGGCTCGACGCAGGTCGAGCGCCGCGCGATCCGCGAGTCGGCCGAGGGGGCCGGCGCGCGCAACGTGGCGATCGTCAGTGAGCCGATGGCAGCGGCCGTCGGCGCGGGGCTCCCGGTGCACGAGGCGCGCGGCTCGATGGTGCTCGACATCGGCGGCGGCACCTCCGAGGTGGCGGTGCTGTCGCTGAACGGGGTCGTCTACGCAAACTCCGCGCGCATCGGCGGCGATCGCTTCGATGAGGCGATCATGAGCTACGTGCGCCGCAATTACGGCATTCTGATCGGCGAGGCGACCGCCGAGCGCATCAAGATCGAGATCGGCTCGGCCTACCCCGGTCAGCAGGTGCGCGAGATTTCGGTCAAGGGCCGCAACCTCTCCGAGGGCGTGCCGCGGGCCTTCACGCTGAACAGCAACGAGATTCTCGAGGCGCTGCAGGAGCCGCTGCAGAACATCGTCAGCGCCGTCAAGCAGGCCCTCGAGCAGACCCCGCCGGAGCTCGGCGCCGATGTGGCCGAGCGCGGCATCGTGCTCACCGGCGGCGGCGCGCTGCTGCGCGACATCGACAAGCTGCTCACCGAGGAGACCGGCCTGCCCGTGGTCGTGGCCGACGACCCGCTCACCTGCGTCGCGCGCGGCGGCGGACGCATCCTTGAGCTGATGGACGAGATGGGCAGCGGCCACTTCGGGCTCGAGTAGCCGCACGCGCCGTGGCGGGTTTCGGCACCCGGAGCGGATCGCCGCACAGCCGCGGGGGTTCCCCGGGCTTCCGCTTCACGCTCTACGCGCTCGTTTCCATCGTCATCATGGTGCTCGACCAGCGCATGGACCTGCTGGAGCGGGCGCGCTTCGCGCTGCAGGCGCTCACCTATCCGGTCGAAGTGGCCGTGAACTCGCCCATCGCGGGCTGGCACTGGCTCGAGCGCTCCTTCGCCGCGCGCCGCGCGCTCGAGGCCCAGAACCAGCGCCTGCTTACGCGCCTGCGTGACCTGGAGGTGCGCACTCTGCGCTTCGATGCGCTCGAGCGCGAGAACGCGGCGTTGCTGGGGCTGAAGCGCTCCGTGCCGCCGGTCGCCGAGCGCTGGCTGCCGGCCAACATCGTCGACATCGAGCTCGGCCGGCTGCGCCAGCGGGTGCTCATTGACCGCGGCACCAAGAACGGCGTGTTCCGCAACCAGGCGGTGCTCGATGACTACGGCGTGGTCGGGCAGACCATGCACGTCGGGCCGTGGAGCGCCACCGTGCTGCTGATCACCGATCCGGAACATGATCTGCCGGTGCAGATCGAGCGCACCGGCTTTCGCACCATTGCCGTCGGCACGGGTGACCCGAACGCGCTCGCTCTGCCGTACCTGCCGGCCAATGCGGACGTGCGCGTCGGCGATGTGCTGGTCACGTCGGGGCTTGGAGGTGTGTACCCGTCCGGTTATCCCGTAGCGCGCATCACGCAGATTCACCGCGGCGCGATCCAACCGATGAACCAGGTGCTGGCCAAACCGTTCGCGCATCTTCAGACCGATCGGGCGGTCATGCTGCTGTGGTTCCGTCGTGACTCGCCCGCCGCCCCCCTGCGCAAACACGCCGGGCAGCTCGTGTCCGGCAATCCCGCGGCGCAGCCGCTGCCGCCGCCGCCGCGGCCGGCGGCAGCGCCCGCCCCGAGACCGGCTCACGGCGCTGGCGCCAAGCCTGCCGCGGCGCCGAAATCCTCCGCACCCGGGCCGGCATCGAAGTCCACGACGCCGCCGGCGCGCGCCGTGCACCGTCACAAGCCATGAACGTCTCGCCCCGCGGTGCGATCTTCAGGTCGGTGCTGGTCGCGCTGGTGCTGACGCTCGTGCCGCTGCCATCCTGGCTGGCGATCGCGCGGCCGGACTTTCTCGTCCTGGTGGCGTTCTATTGGGCCGTTCAGACCCCGCGCAGCGGCGGCATCGGCCTCGGCTGGACCTGCGGACTGCTGCTCGATGCGTTCCAGGGTCCGGTGCTCGGCGAGCACGCCCTCGCCGTGGCGCTGGTGGCTTACCTCGGCGTGCGCGAGAGCCAGCGCATCCGCACCAAGCCGCTGATCCAGCAAGCCCTGGTGCTGCTGGCGGTGCTGGTGCTGTACGAATTCGTGCTGTGGGCCATCGACGGCTGGACCGGACACCCGCTCACCACACCGCTGCGCTGGGTGCCGGCGCTCACCGGCGCGCTGCTGTGGCCGCCGGTGGCCGCGGTGCTCGCGCGCACCTACCGACCTCGCGCCTGACCGGCCGCCGCGTCCGACATGTCCCCCGTCCGCATCAAGGAGCATTGGCGCGAGCAGCGGATATTCAACCGCCGCGCGTGGTTCGCGGGCGTGCTGATGCTGCTGGCGGGTCTGGCCGTGCTCGGCCGGCTCTATTACCTGCAGGTCGTCCGCCAGCACTACTACGAGGTGCTCTCGATCGACAACGGCGTGCGCACCGTGCCGATCCCCGCCGCGCGCGGACTGATCCTCGACCGCAACGGCGAGGTGATCGCCTCGAATCGGCCGACCTTCGACCTCGAGCTCACCCCCGATGAGGTCCCCGATCTGCACGATGAGCTCGAGCATCTGGTCAGACTCGGACTGCTGCAGCGAACCGACCTGCCGCAGCTGATCCGCGCCATCGACTCGCGCCAGCGTTTCGACACCGTGCCGATCCGGCTCGATCTGTCGGCGCAGGAGGTGGCGCGCTTCGCCGTGCGCCGCTACGAGTTTCCGGGCATCGATGTCAGCCCGCGGCAGGCCCGCTGGTATCCCTTCGGCAAGCTCGCAGTCGCCGCGGTCGGCTACGTGGGCACCATCAGCGCGAGCGAGCTGGCGCACCTCAATCCGGCCGAGTACGCCGGCACCGCGGTCATCGGCCAGACCGGCGTCGAGGCGGCGTACGAGAAGGATCTGCACGGCACCAACGGCTATCGGCAGATCCTGGTCGATGCGCTCGGCCGCCCGGTGCGCCGCCCCGGTGCGCTCGGCAAGGAACTGCACTTCAAGGCGCCGGTCCCGGGGGACGACGTCATCCTGTCGCTCGACCTGAAGCTCCAGCGCCTCGCCGAGCAACTGCTCAAGGGACAGGACGGCGCGGTGGTGGCGCTCGATCCGTGGACCGGTGACATCATCGCCATGGCGAGCTCACCGGGGTTCGACCCGAACCTCTTCGCCCGCGGCATCAGCGAGAAGCAGTACGAGGCCCTCGTCGCGAACCCACGCCTGCCGTTGTTCAACCGGGCGCTGCGCGCGCAGCTGCCCTCCGGCTCCACGATCAAGCCGGGGCTCGCCCTCGGGGCCCTGACCGAGGGAATGGTCAATCCCGACAAGCGCATCTTTGCCGGCTCCGCCTGGCATCTGCCCGGCAGCGGCCATCTCTTTCACAACGCCGCGCACGAAGTGTGCGGCTGGGTCGGGCTGCGCATGGCGATCATCATGTCGTGCGACGTGTACTTCTACCGTCTCGCCTTCAAGATGGGCGTCGACCGCATCGGCGCCTGGCTGCCGAATTTCGGCTTCGGCAGCCCGACCGGCATCGACATCCCGGGTGAGCTGCCCGGGCTCGCGCCCACCCCCTCCTGGATGGCGAAGCATTACCCGCACGACCGCGGCTGGTACCCCGGCGACACGGTGATTCTGGGCATTGGACAGGGGAAATTCCTCACCACGCCGCTGCAGCTGGCGCACTATACTGGCGTGCTCGCCACGCGCGGACTGAGCTTCGAGCCGCGCCTGGTGACCGGGTTGCGCAACCCGCGCACGCACCAGATCCACTGGAAGCGGCCGATTCTCGACGGCAACCTCACCATGATCAGCCCGGCCTCGTGGAAGGTGGTCATCGGCGCGATGGTGGGCGTGACCACCAACCGCCGCGGCACCGCGTACTGGGAAATGATCAACAGCCCCTACCCCATCGCCGGCAAGACCGGCACCGCCCAATTGACCCGCGAGCAGGCGAACGAGGTCGGCAACGAGAAGACGGGGCCGGAGAAACTGCGCGACGATGCGTGGTTCATCGCCTTCGCGCCCGCGCAGGCCCCGCGCATCGCGGTCGCCGTGCTGGTCGAGCATGCCGGCTACGGGGCCACGGGAGCAGCGCCGATTGCCCGCAAGCTGATGAACGCTTACCTTCTGGGCCCGAACGGCAAGCTGCTGCCGGCCGCGCCCCGAGGGCCGTACTCCGAGCCGCGCGGCATCAGGCCGCGCGTCGATGCGGGGGTCGACCCGACCCTGACCCCGCTGCAGCGAGCCGCCGAGCCATGATCCACGAGGAGATCTCGACTGATTCGCGCGCGCGCCGCACGTTGAGCGGCGCGGCCCGGGTCCTGCTCGCGCTGAAGGTCGACGGGCCGCTCGCGGTGGGGCTCGCCCTCACCGCCGCCTACGGGCTGGTGGTGCTCTACAGCGCCTCGGCCGAGAGCACGCCCATGCTCGTGCGCACCGTGCTGCGCCTGCTCCTCGGCATCATCATCATGCTCGCCGTGGTGCGCATCAGCCCCAATCTGCTGCGGCGCGCCTCCCCCTGGCTCTATGGCCTGGGCATCGTGCTGCTGCTGGCCGTGGCGGCCGTCGGCCACGTGCATCTCGGCGCCAAGCGCTGGCTCGATCTCGGCCCGATCCACTTCCAACCCTCCGAGCTGATGAAGCTCGCCGTGCCCATGATGTGCGCCTGGTATCTGCACGAGCGTCCCCTGCCGCCGCGCTGGTCGGACCTCGGCATGCTCGCGCTCATCATCCTGGCGCCGGTGGGGCTCGTGGCGAAGGAGCCGGACCTCGGCACCGCGGCGCTCATCACCGCCGCCGGCGCCATGGTGGTGTTCCTCGCGGGGCTGCGCGCCCGCACGCTGATCGCTCTGCTGCTGCTCGCGCTCGCCGCCGGCGCGGCGGGCCTGCGCTTCATGCACGGCTACCAGCGCGAGCGGCTGCTCACCTTCCTCAATCCCGAGGCCCACCCGCTCGGCGCCGGATACCACATCATCCAGTCGCAGATCGCCGTCGGCTCCGGCGGGCTGTTCGGCAAGGGCTGGATGGCCGGCAGCCAGGCGCAGCTCGACTTCCTGCCCGAGCGCACCACGGATTTCATCTTCGCTGTGATCGGCGAGGAGTTCGGACTGCTCGGCCTCGCGCTGCTGCTGCTGCTGTACACGTTCGTCATCGGCCGCTCGATCTACCTTGCGATGCAGTGCCCCGATACGTTCTCGCGTCTGCTCGGCGGCAGCGTCGCGCTGACGTTCTTCGTGTACGTGTTCATCAACGCCGGCATGGTCACGGGACTGGTGCCCGTGGTCGGCGTGCCGCTGCCGCTCGTGAGCTACGGGGGCAGTTCAGTGGTGACGGTCCTGACAGGTTTCGGTATTCTGATGGCGCTGTACTCGCATCGGAAGCTGATGGGCTAAGGAGCGCTTCAGTGCTGCGATCCATCCTCTTCATCCCGCTCATCGCGATCCTCGTGCCGCGCCCGGCCTCGGCCGCGCTCGCCGGCGGGACGCATTTCTCACGCGCCCAGATCGTGCGCTTCGCCGATCGCGTTGCCCGCCGCGACGGCCTCGACCGCCGTCGCGTCATCGCGGTCCTCGAACAGGCGCGCCCGCAGCCGCGCATCATTGCGATGATGAACCGCCCGGCCGAGCAGGTGCTCAAGTGGTGGCAGTACCGGCGGATCTTTCTGCAGCCGGCGCGGATCGATGCCGGCGCGGCGTTCTGGCAGGCGCACCGGCGCGCGCTCGAGCGCATCGGCGCCGAACAGGGTGTCGCGCCGCGCTACATCGTCGCCATCCTCGGCGTCGAGACTTACTACGGCCGCATCACCGGCCCGTTCCGCGTAATCGACGCGCTCGCCACCCTGGCGTTCGATTACCCGTCCCGCAGCCGCTACTTCGCCCACGAGCTCGCGCGGTTTCTGCTGGTCGCCGAGCGCGACGGGCTCGATCCGCTCACCGTCAAGGGCTCCTACGCCGGCGCGATGGGCCCTCTGCAGTTCATGCCCTCGGCCTACCTGCGCTACGCCGTGGGCAGCGGTCCGGCTCCGCCGAACCTGCTGACGGACTGGGACGACATTTTCGCGAGCGTCGCGCACTATCTGCGCGCGCACGGCTGGCAGCCCGGCGCACCGGTGCTCTCCCGGGTGCGCATCGAGCCGGGCGCGACGTTCCAGGTCGATCCGGACAACCTGGCGCTCGATCGCACGGTCGGCTCGCTCGCCGCGCAGGGCGTGAAGGTCGAGGCCACCGAGCCGCCTGACACCCCGGTGGTGCTGCTGCTCGCGCACACGCGCACCGGGCCGGTCTACCGCGCCGGGTTCAACAACTTCCACGCGTTGCTGACCTACAACAGCAGCAAGCTCTACGCCATGGCGGTCGATGCGCTGGCGCGGGCGATCGAGCAGCGCGTCGATGAGTCGCGTCCGCCCGCCGCGATGGCCGCGGCGGTGAGCCGCCCGCGCAACAGGCCGGACGGGGTGGGTCCGCCGCGGTGAGGAGCGCGCCCCGCGCTCACCTGCCCCGGCTCGGAGCACTGCTGCTCGCCACGGCGCTCGCCGGCTGCGCCACGACCCGCCACATGGCGCCCCCTCCCGCGGCGGGACTGCCGCCGCTGCCGGCGAACTGGCGCGCGGTCCCCAATCCCGTGCCGCGCTACCTGCCGCCGGCGCCGCGCGGCAATCCGCCCTTCTATGACGTGGACGGGAGACGCTACTACGTGCTGCCGAGCGCCGCCGGCTACAACCAGATCGGCGTGGCCTCCTGGTACGGCCCGGATTTCGACGGCAAGTACACCGCCGACGGCGACCGCTACAACATGTACGCCATGACCGCGGCGAACAAGGTCCTGCCGCTGCCGACCTATGTCCGGGTCACCGATCTGAGCAACGGCCGCAGCATCATCGTGAAGGTCAACGACCGCGGGCCGTTCGTCGCGCACCGGCTGATCGACCTGTCCTACCTGGCGGCCGCCAAGCTGCGCATGCTCGGAACCGGCACGGCCCTGGTCGACGTGCAGGCCCTCTCCCCCGGCAGCCCCGCGACGATCGCCGGGGCCGTTGCCCCGATCGGCGCCTTGCTCTACGTGCAGGTCGGCGCGTTCGCCGTCCCGGCAAACGCCGATCGGGTGCTCGCCCGGCTGCAGGCGGCCGGCCTGTCGAGCGCGTTCATCCTCTCCCCGGCGGTGATCGGCGGGGACCTGTACCGCGTGCGGGTCGGGCCGATCCGCGATGTGGCCGATTACGACCGGCTGGCCGCGCGCCTGGCCGCTCTCGGCTACCCCGGCGCCATCCTGGTCAAACCCTGAGCCCCCGTGCGTGTCTGCCGCAGCGAACTATCGGGCACGGGCGTAATCTTAATCTGCGCCCCCGCCGCACCCTGTCAGTAAGGAGGAATCGTCCCATGCTCCGCTCGTCCGCCCTCACCGCCGTGTCGGCCGTTGCGCTGGCGCTTCTGACCGCGCTCGCGCCCGCAGCCCAGGCTGCCGTCGCCGCCGTGCCGGTGCCGCCCCCTCCGGCGCTGAATGCACACTCCTACATTCTGGTCGACTTCAACACCGGGAAGGTGCTCGCGGCGAAGGACGCCAACGAGAAAATGCCGATGGCGAGCCTGACGAAGCTGATGACCGCTTACATCGTCTTCTCGGCGCTGAAGAGCCACCAGCTCACGCTGCAGACTCCGGTGACGATCAGCACCGCGGCGTGGCGCACGGGCGGCTCGCGCATGTTCATCAACCCGGGCAGCCAGGTCTCGGTGCTGAACCTCCTGAAGGGCATGATCGTGGAATCGGGCAACGATGCCACCGTCGCGCTCGCGCAGAAGGTCGGGGGCACGCAGGCCGGCTTCGTCACGCTGATGAATGATTACGCGCGGCGGCTCGGCCTGAGCTCGACACACTACGAAGACGTCGACGGACTGCCGAAACCCGATCATTTCACCACCGCGCGCGATCTGGCCACGCTCGCCTCGGACATCATCCGCGACTTCCCGCAGTATTACTCCATCTTCAAGATCAAGAAATTCACCTGGGACCACATCACGCAGCGCAACCGCGTCTCGCTGCTGTGGACGGACCCGTCGGTCGACGGCATGAAGACCGGCTATACCGATGCGGCCGGCTACTGCATGGTCGTTTCGGCCGACCGTCACGGCATGCGCCTGGTGTCGGTGGTGCTCGGAGCCCCGAGCTGGAACGGGCGGGTCGATGACAGCGAGGCGCTGATCAACTACGGCTACAACTTCTACGAGAACGAGCGGGTCGACGTCGCGCGCGCCATCGTCGCCAGGCCGCGGGTGTACAAGTCGGCCGCCGGGCACGCGGCAGTCGGGCCTGCCCAGTCGGTCGTGCTCACCGTGCCCCGCGGCCCGGATGCGACCCTGAGCACGCGGATTCTCTGGGCTCACTGGCCGCTCGTGGCACCGCTCGCCGCCGGCGCCGAAGTCGGCACGCTCATCGTCACGAACGGCGCCGGGCAGCAGGTCGAAACGACGCCGCTCGTCACCCTGCAGTCCGTGCCCGCCGGCGGTCTGTTCACCCGCCTCGCCGACGACATCCGGCTCTGGTTCGCGAGCTAGGATCTGCGCAGGATCCACGCGACCCGAGACGCCCATGGCCGAACCGTTCCCGACCTGCTACTTGAACGGCGCGTACCTGCCGCTCGGCGAGGCGCGCATCTCGCCGCTCGACCGCGGCTTTCTCTTCGGCGACGGCGCCTACGAGGTCATGCCGGTCTACCGCGGGCGGCCGTTCCGGCTGGAGGCGCACTGCGCACGCCTCACCCGCAGCCTCGCCGAGCTGCGCATGCGTGACCCGCTGTCCCGCGCGCAGTGGCGCGAGATGTTCGCCACGCTGATCGAGGCGGGCGGCCACGGCGATCAGTACCTGTACTGGCAGGTCAGCCGCGGCGCGGAGCCGGGCCGCAATCATGCGCCGCTGCCGGACATCCCGAGGACCGTGTTCGCCTTCGCCGCGCCGTGGCCCGTGCCCTCGCGCGAGGCTCTGGAGCATGGCCTCGCCTGTGTGACCGCCGCCGACACCCGCTGGGCGCGCTGCGACATCAAATCGACCGCGCTGCTCGCCAACGTGCTGCTGCGCCAGCTCGCGGTCGACGCCGCGGCCGCCGAGACCATTCTGCTGCGCGAGGGACGGCTGACCGATGCGTCGGCCTCGGCGGTGCACGTGGTGATCGACGGTGAGGTGCGCACGCCGCCGAACTCGCACGAGATTCTGCCGAGCACCACGCGCACGGTGGTCGAGGAGCTCGCCGCCCGCGCCGGCATCCCCTGGCGGGCTGCGCCCGTCAGCGAGAGCGAGCTGCGCGCAGCCGAGGAGATCTGGATCTCGGCAGCGACCCGCGAGGTGCAGCCGGTCACGCGGCTCGACGGGCATGCGGTCGGCAAGGGGCGGCCGGGACCGCTGTGGCGGCGGGTGCATGCGGCGTTCCAGGACTGGAAGCGCGAGCTGCAGGAGAAGCCCTGGTGAGCAAGCCGCTGCTCGAGTTCCCGAGCGACTATCCGCTCAAGATCATCGGCCGGCCCTCGGATGAGTTCCGCGCGCGGGTGCACGCGGTGGTCCTGCGCCACTCGCCCGGACTCGAGGCCGAACGGGTGAGCGAGCGCCTGAGCGGCAACGGCAATTTTCTCTCGATCTCCTACACGCTGCTCGCCGAGAGCCGCGAGCAGATCGAGGCGCTTACCGCCGAGCTCAAAGCCTGCGACGGCGTCATGATGTTGATTTGATCGCGGTGCCGCGCGGCACGAGGCGCGGCACGGCCAGGATGGCCGCGAGCAGCACCACGAAGCACAGCACCGAGCCCTCGGGCCCGACCGTGCCGCCGCTGAGGTACAGGTTGCCGTGGGGCTCGAGCCTGAACAGCCGGCCCATCGAGTGAATGCCGCTGTCGGCGCTGCCGTAGAAGAAATTCTCCGACCAGTCCCACGCCGCGTGGCAGCCGATTGCCCACCACAGTGCGCCCGTGCGGCGGATGCCGAGGCAGAACAATACGCTCGCGAGGCCCGCCGTCAGCATGCCGAGGGGATTCTCACCGGGATTGACGCCGTGGGCGAGCGTGAACAGCACCGCCACCGCGACGGTCGCCGTCCAGAACCCGTAATCCTCGCGCAGCGTGACGAACAGGTAGCCGCGAAAGGCGATCTCTTCGAACAGCCCGACCAGCACGGCGGCCGCGGCCCACGCGAGGCCCCAGCCCAGGGCGGCACCGGCCGACACGACTGGCAGCTCGAGCCGCGCGCCGCCGGTGATCACCAGGCCGGCAACCAGCAGCGTGATCATGACGACGCCCACGGCCGCACCGCCGGCGAACTCGCGCAGCCGCCTGCGGGGCGCCAGGCCAACCTCGCGCAGCCGCCGGCCATCGAGCCACACCATGAGCGACGATGCGCACAGCGCACAGGCGAGCAGCCCCAGCTCGTTCAAGCCCGCAAACCACGGCGAGAACCCGGCCCCGGCGCGCGGCCGATGGAACACCGCGCCGAGCGCTTGCCGCAGGTGCGCCGGGACAGTCAGCGCCAGCGCCCTGATCAGGACCATGAGCAGCATGACGGCGAGGACCACGAGCGCCGCGAACAGCACGGCGCGCACCCAGCCGCGCACGCCGCGCGCATCGAACATCGGCCGCAGCAGCCAGCGCCGCAGCCCGGAGGGCGGCACCGTGACGGGGCGACGCAGGCAGCCGCGTAAAGTCATGTCAGCCTCGCACTCTACGGTATGGGGTTGTTCACCGCGCCGCGGTTGCCGTACAGGCGCCGCAGCAGATGCGCCAGCACCCCCTCGGCGGCCGCGCTCACCGAGTCCACCGCGCTGAGATCGGCAAGGCGCGTCATCTCGAGGCCGGCGTAGCCGCAGGGGTTGATTCTCGCGAACGGCTCGAGATCGTTGCACACATTGAGCGCAATGCCGTGGTAGCTCGCGCTGCGTCGCACGCGGATGCCGACGCTGGCGAGCTTGCGGCCCCCGACGTACACGCCGGGCGCACTGCGCCGGGATTCGGCGCCGACACCGAGCTCGGCCGCGTAATCGATCACGGCGCCCTCGAGCGCCGTGACCAGATCACGCACCCCGAGGCGCGCGCGAGGCAGATCGATGAGCGGATAGACGAGCAGCTGGCCCGGCCCGTGGTAGGTCACCTGTCCGCCACGGTCGATGCGCACCACCGGAATGTCCCCGGCGGCGAGCACGTGCGCCGGATCGGCGTTCATGCCGAGCGTGAAGACCGCCGGATGCTCGAGCAGCCAGATCTCGTCCCTTGTCTCGGCCGAGCGCGCGTCGGTGAAGCGCTGCATGGCCCGCCAGGTCGGCTCGTACGGTGCCAGGCCGAGCCGCCGCACCAGCGGTGGCGGCACGGGCGCGAGCGAGCGCGCTTGCGCTGCCGGCGCGAGATCCGCGCCGCCGCTCACCGCGGCCGCGCCGCGAGGCGCGTGTTGTCGAGGCCGGCGTTGTTGCGATTGAGCGCCTGCTCGGCCCGATAGCTCGAGCGCACCAGCGGCCCCGCGACGCACTCGAGAAAGCCCAGATCGAGCGCGCAGCGCCGATACGCATCGAACTCGGCGGGTGTCACGAAGCGCTCCACGGGCAGGTGGTTCGCCGTCGGGCGCAGATACTGGCCGAGTGTCACGATGTCGACTCCGGCGGCGCGCAGATCGCGCAGCGTCGCCTCGATCTCCTCGTCCGTCTCGCCGAGGCCGAGCATGAGGCTGCTCTTGGTCAGGACCTCCGGGCGGTGGCCCTTGGCGTGGCGCAGCACCTTCAGCGTGCGCTCGTACCCGGCACGCGGGTCGCGGACCGGATGGGTGAGGCGGCGCACGGTCTCGATGTTCTGCGCGAACACATCGAGGCCCGAGCCGACCACGGTCTCGACGTCGGCCTGCACGCCCTGGAAATCCGGGGTGAGCGCCTCGACGGCCGTGCCGGGATTGCGCCGCTTGATGGCGCGGATGCAGGCCGCGTAATGGCCGGCGCCGCCGTCGGGAAGATCATCGCGATCGACCGAGGTGAGCACCACGTATTTCAGCTGCATCAGCTCCACGGTCCGGGCGCTGTTGTCCGGCTCGTCGCGATCGAGCCAGCCGCGCGGATTGCCCGTATCGACCGAGCAGAAGCGGCAGGCGCGCGTGCACACCGCGCCCATGAGCATGATGGTCGCCGTGCCCGCGTTCCAGCACTCGCCGATGTTCGGGCACTTGGCCTCCTCGCAGACCGTGGCGAGGCGGTGCTCGCGGACGATCCCCTTGACGGCCTGGAAGCCCTCCCCCGAGGGCGCCCGGGCCCGCAGCCACGAGGGCTTGGGCGAGAAAGCGGAGGGGCCGGCCGCGGCGGCGGCCTTCATGCCGTCACGGATGGCCGTAAATCCTTGGGGCGTAACGTATTTCTCGCCGCTGCGCGTGGCCGCGGACCGGGCGGCGAGGGGGATGTCTTTGGGGGTGGACATCGGGCTATTGTACGGTTCCCGCAGCCCGCCCCCCAATACCGGGTTAGCAGGATTCGCCCGTGCCCCCTTTGGCGCGCACGTGCGCGTCCAGCCAGGCGAGCCGCTCGGGCGAGCCGGCGTCGAACCATTCGCCCCGATGCACCTGGCCGTGCAGGCGGCCGGCGGCGATGGCGCGGTGCAGCAGGGGCCGCAGCGGGAAGCGCTCCCCCGGCCAGCCGGTGAACAATTCGGGCCGATACAGGCCGATGCCCGTGTAGGTGAGGCGATGCGCGGGCGCCTCGAGCACCCTCCCGTCCCGCAGCGCGAAGTCCCCCTCGGGGTGATGCTCGGGGTTGGGCGCGAGCACGATGCTCGCATCCGCCCCCGCGGGCAACTCACGCAGCGCGGCGAACTCCAGATCGGTCCACACGTCGGCATTGACGACGAGAAACGGCTCGGGCCCGAGCAGCGGCAGCGCGCGCGCAATGCCGCCGCCGGTCTCGAGCGGCACGGGCCCCTCCTCGCTGTAGCGGATGCGCAGCCCGTAGCGCTCGCCGGCGCCGAGCGCCGCGCGGATCTGCCCGCCGAGCCACGACAGATTGATCACCGCCTCGCCGATGCCCGCGCGCACGAGGTTCTCCAGGTGGTACTCGATCAGCGCCCGCCCGGCGATGCGCACCAGCGGCTTCGGCACCGTGTCGGTGATCGGGCGCAGCCGCTCGCCCCGGCCGGCCGCGAGCAGGATCGCCCTCATGTCGAGCACTCGCACGCCGCGCGCGCGTTGGCCCGCGGCAGCTCGGCGGCGATGCGCCCCTCGATGAGCTCCCCGAGCGGCGCAAGCTCGGCGTAGTACCGGCACGTCTCGCGCACGTAACGCAGCGTCAGGGGCAGATCGCGCAGGTAACCGGGCTTGCCGTCGCGGTGCCACAGGCGGGCGAAGATACCGAGCACCTTCAGGTGCCGCTGCACGCCGATCAGGTCGAACCAGCGCAGGAACTGCGCCGCATCCTCGCCGGCGGGCCCGCCGCGCCCGGCGAGCAGCGCGCGGTATCCGCTCACCCACTCGAGCACGCGCTCGCGCGGCCACGCGATGTAACAGTCCTTCAGGAGCGAGACCAGGTCGTAGCCGACCGGGCCGCGCAGCGCGTCCTGGAAATCGAGCACCCCGGGATTGCGCTCGGCGGTGACCATGAGATTGCGCGAGTGATAGTCGCGGTGCACGAACACCTGCGGCTGCGCCAGGGCCTGCTCGATCAGCCACTCGAACACCGCCTCGAGCGCGGCGCGCTCGGCGGGCGTCGGCGCCAGGCCGAGGTGGCGCGCGAGGAACCACTCGGGCATCAGGTCCATCTCGCGCCGCAGCGCGGCGCGGTCGTAGGGCGCGAGCTGCTCGGCCGCCTCGAGGCCGAGCAGCTGGATGCGCGCCAGTGCCGCGAGCGCATCGGAGTAAAGCGGCGCCACGGCGCCGGGCTCGGCGAGCCGCGTCAGGTACGGCGTCGCGCCGAGATCCTCCAGCAGCACCAGGCCCCGCTCGACGTCCGCTTCATACACGTGAGGCACATGGATGCCGAGCGGCTCGAGCAGCTTCGTGACGCGCAGGTACGGACGGACATCCTCCCGGCCCGGCGGCGCATCCATGACGATGTACGTGCCGTTGGCGCAGAACGCCCGGAAATAACGCCGGAAACTCGCATCGCTCGAAGCCGGCTCGATGCGCTGCGGATGCACGCGAAGCTCGCGCGAGAGCCAACCGTGCAGCAGCGCGAGCCGCGCGTCTTGATCAACCATGGAGTGCTTTGGGCCCACGGGATTTCGGGCCTGCCATTATAATCCGCTCCCTCATGCCGCGTTGGAGAGCACTCTGGGCCGCCCTGCTGTCGATTGGCGGCATCGCGCCCCATTGCCTGTGGGCCGCCGCGCCGCCGAGCCCGCCTGCGCCGGCGACGCTGCCCGCCCCGGCGCGCGCCGCGCGCCGGCGGGCCGCGCAGCAGCGCCTCGCCGCCGGCGGCGAGGTGCACGCCTCTGCGGACCACGCGGTTCTCGGCAAGGACGGACAGTTCACCTTGGATGGCCATGTGCTGGTGCGCCAGGGCAAGCGGCGCATCCGCGCCGAGCATCTCGAGTACGACAGCCGCAGCGGCGCGCTCAGCACGCGCGGCGGGATCGACTACACCGATCCCGAGATCAAGGTCACCGGCAAGGGCGGCAGCTATTCCCCCTCGAGCGGCGCGCGGTTCAATTCGGCGCACTTCGCGCTGCGGCGCCGCTCGGCCCGCGGCACGGCGCAACTGCTGCGCCTCACGCCCGCGGGGGTGATCGATCTGCAGGGTGTCAGCTTCACCACCTGCCCGCAGGTGAAGCCCTCCTGGGTGCTGCGCGCGAGCTCCATCACGCTCAATACGCGCACGCACACCGGTGTCGGCCGCAACGCGCGCATCGACCTGCACGGCGTGCCGATCGTGTACCTGCCTTGGGTGTCGTTTCCGCTCGGCAACGTGCGCAAGACCGGCTTCCTGTTCCCGACGTTCGGCAATACCTCGCGCGGCGGCCTGCAGGTCTCGGCGCCCCTCTACTGGAACATCGCGCCGAACGCCGACCTCACGCTGGTGCCGACCGAGTACCAGCATCGCGGCGTGGATGTCGGCGGGGAGATGCGCTGGCTCACGGCCCGGCAGTACACCCAGCTGAAGTGGGACTATCTGCCGAACGACACCAGCTACCTCGGCGGGCGCGCCCGCGGCCGCATCCGGCTCGACAGCGTGATGAACCTGCCGCGCGGGCTGCGCCTGACGCTCAACGGGGAGAACGTGAGCGACAGTGCGTACTTCGAGGACTTCGCCACCGGGCCCGAGGGCACGAGCACGGCCTTCCTCGACCGGCGCGCCGCGCTCACCTACCGCACCGAGCACTGGAACATCCGCGGCATGGCCCAGCAGTTCCAGACCATCGACAGCACGCTGCCGTTGAACGAGCGCCCCTACGCCCGCGTGCCCGACCTCACGGTCGATGCCGACTACGGCTGGGGTCCGGGCGATGTGCTGCGCTACGGATTCAAATCGGAAGTCGTCGATTTCCAGCGCTCCGATCACTCGACGGCCGTGAGCGGCTGGCGCTTCGACGCCATGCCCCGGGTGTCGCTCAATTTCGACGGGCCGGGATACTTCATCCGGCCGGCCATCGCCTGGCGCGCCACCGGGTACGAGCTGCGCCACACGGCGCCCGGTGCGCCGCAGGCCCCCTCGCGCACGCTGCCGATCGCCAGCTTCGATACGGGGGTGACGCTCGAGCGGACGGCCGGCCGCGGCGGCTCGCACCTGATCACGATCGAGCCGCGGGTGATGTACCTCTACGTCCCCTACCGCAACCAGAACGATCTGCCGATCTTCGATACCGGCCTGCCGGACCTGGAGCCGGTGGAGCTGTTTCGCACCAACCGCTACGTGGGTGCCGACCGCGTCGGGGACGCCAATCAGGTGAGCACCGCCATCACCACGCGGCTGCTCGGCACCGCAAGCGGCCGCCAGTACCTCTCGGCCACCGTCGGCGAGGCCTTCTATTTCCAGACCCCGCGCGTGCTGCTGCCCGGGGAGGTCGTGCGCACCGACCGGCGCTCGGACATCATCGCCGAGCTGTCGCTGACGGCATTCCGGCACTGGAGCGCGCGGGCCGGACTGCAATGGGACCCCCAGGCCTCCCGGGCGCAGCGCGCGCAGGTGTCGCTGCAGTACCGGCCGGCCCCGGATCGGGTGATCAATCTCGACTACCGCTATGAGCGCAATACGATCGAGCAGCTGGGCGCCAATACGGTGCTCTGCAGCAACTCCCTGGGGGTGGCGGCCGGCAGCCCCTGCGGCATCGAGCAGGCGGAGATCTCGGCCGCCTGGCCCATCGGGCGCCATTGGAGCATCTTCGCCCGCGGGATCTATTCGATCCAGGATCACGAGGCACTGGAGAGATTCGTCGGCTTCGAGTACCGTGCGTGCTGCTGGGCGGTACGCCTGGGCGCGCGCCGCTATGTGGCGGTGCGACCGGCGGTAGGGCCCGTGGGAACCGTGGCACGCACCGGCGCGCAGGACACGGGCATCTACCTGCAGGTGGAACTCACGGGCCTAGCCAGTGTCGGATCAGCGCCGGATGCGTTCCTCTCCGAAACCATCCCCGGCTACACTCCGGCGGCCATGAACGCCCCGGCACCCAATCCCTGAAGAGCGATCGAGGACTCAAGCGCATGCGGCGGTACTTTTTCTTCTTCACCCGCGCCCCTCGGGGCTCGCGCCCCACGGGCGCCGTACCGGCGGCGTGGCTGGGCGCCCTGTGCGCGATGGCCGCGCTCGCGCTGCCCGGCCGGGGGCTCGCCCAGACCCGCGACCTGTCCACCCAGGGGCAGCTGCTCGACCGGATCGCGGCCATCGTCAACAGCGGCGTCGTCATGCAGAGCCAGCTCGATGACCGCGTCCAACAGGTCGTGGCGGAGCTGAAGGCGCAGGGCCTGACCCCCCCGCCGCAGAGCGTGCTGCGCAAGCAGGTGCTCAACAGCCTGATCCTGCAGCAGGTCCAGCTGCAGCAGGCCCGGCAGGACGGCATCGCGATCTCCGACGACACGCTGAACGCGGCGCTGCAGAGTGTCGCGGCACGCAACGGCATCCCGTTCGCGGACCTGCCGAGCGCGCTGGCGCAGCAGGGCATCAACTACGCCGACTACCGTGAGCAGATGCGCGATCAGCTGATCATCGGCCTGCTGCGCGAGCGCGACGTGCTGCAGCGCATCGTGGTCACGCCGCGTCAGATCGATCAGTTCCTCGCGCGTCAGGCCAGGGAGCCCACCACCGGCACGGAGTACAACGTCTCGCACATCCTCATCGCCGTACCGCCGAATGCCACGCCGGCCGAGCTCGCCGCCGCGCAGAAGCTCGCCGACAAGGTCGACGCGCTCGCCAAGCAAGGCAAGAACTTCGCCAAGCTCGCGGTCACCTACTCCAACAGCGGGGATGCGCTCAAGGGCGGCAATCTCGGCTGGCGCAAGGGCATCGACCTGCCGACGTTCCTCACCCGCGTGGTGCCGAAACTGCAGCCGGGCCAGGTGAGCGCGCCGATCCGCACCCCGTCGGGCTTCCACATCGTCAAGCTGAACAACATCCGCCGCCAGGAGCACAAGGACATCATCGAGCAGGTGCACGTGCGGCACATCCTGCTCGTCCCGAATGCGCTGCAGGACAATGCCACGGTTCGCGCGCGCCTGGAGAAGATCCGCAAGGAGATCCTCGCGGGCAAGGTCAAATTCTCCGTGATCGCCGCGTCGATCTCGAAGGATCCGGGCTCGGCGTCCAAGGGGGGCGATCTCGGCTGGCAGAGCCCCTCGGTCTTCACCAAGCGCTTCGCCGCGGCGATCGCCAAACTGAAAGTCGGCCAGATCAGCCAGCCGTTCCAGACCCGCTACGGCTGGCACATCGCGCAGCTGCTCGGCCGGCGCCAGTACGACGAGACGAAGGAGATGAAGCGGCTGCACGCGATGGAAGCCATCCGCGCGAGCCGCGCCGAGGAGGACACCGAGCTGTGGCTGCAGCGGCTGCGCGATGATGCGTACGTGAAGATTCTGAGCGACTGAGCGGGCCGCGCCCATGCCGCCGCGCATCGTGCTCACCTCGGGCGAGCCGGCCGGAATCGGACCCGAGCTGTGCCTCGCGGTCGCCGCGCGGCGCTTCGAGTGCGAGCTGGTCTGCCTCGCCGATCGCGCGCTGCTCGCCGGGCGCGCGCAGGCACTCGGGCTGCCGGTGAGCCTGCGCGAGTACCGGCCGGATGCCCCCTGCCCTCACGAGCCCGGCGGCCTCACCGTCGAGCATCATGCGCTCGCCGCCGCGAGCGAGCCCGGCCGGCTCGATGTACGCAATGCGCGCTACGTGATCGGCCTGCTCGAGCGGGCCTGCGAAGGCGCCCGGGCCGGTGAGTTCGCGGCCATCGTGACCGCCCCGGTGCACAAGGGCGTCATCAACGACGCCGGCATCCCGTTCACGGGCCACACCGAGTTCTTCGCCGAGCGCACCGGCGCCTTGCCCGTCATGATGCTGCTCACCGGGTCGCTGCGCGTCGCACTCGCCACCACGCACCTGCCGCTCGCCCGGGTGAGCGGCGCGATCACCCGCGAGTCGCTGTGCACGATCGGCACCATCCTCGATGGTGATCTGAAACGCTGGTGGGGCCTCGCGCGCCCGCGCATCGCCGTGTGCGGCCTGAACCCCCACGCCGGCGAGGGCGGACATCTCGGCGATGAGGAGATCCGCATCATCGCGCCGGCGCTCGAGACGCTGCGTGCGCGCGGCATCGACGTGGCGGGTCCGCTCCCGGCCGACACCGTGTTCGTGCCGCGCGTGCTGGCCGGCTACGACGCCGTGCTGGCGATGTACCACGACCAGGGCCTGCCGGTGGTCAAGCACGCCGGGTTCGACACCGCCGTGAATGTGACGCTGGGCCTGCCGATCCTGCGCACCTCGGTCGACCACGGCACCGCGCTCGAGCTGGCCGGCACCGGGCGCGCCGAGCCCGGGAGCCTGATCGCCGCCCTCGAGCTGGCCGTCACGCTGGCCCGACGCCGCGCGTGAGACGCCCCCGCGGCCAGGTCCCTCGACGGACTGCGGCCGCGCCGCGCGCCCGCAAGCGCTTCGGCCAGCACTTCCTGCACGATCCCGCGGTGCTCGAGCGGATCGTCACCGCCGTGGCGCCGCGCGCCGGGGACGCCCTGATCGAGATCGGGCCCGGGCGCGCAGCGCTCACGGCGCTGCTGCTCGAGTCCTCGTGCCGGACGCTCGATGCGGTGGAGATCGACCGCGACCTCGCCGCGCTGCTGCGCGAGCGTTTCGCGCACGAGCCGCGCTTCACGCTGCACGAGGCCGACGCGCTGCGCTTCGACTTCGCCGCGCTCGCCGCCACGCGCGGCCGGCTGCGCGTGATCGGCAACCTGCCGTACAACATCTCGACGCCGCTGCTGTTTCACCTGCTCGAGAGCGCGCCGGTGATCGCCGACCTGCACGTGATGCTGCAGCGCGAGCTCATCGAGCGCATGGCCGCTGCGCCCGGCGATGCCGCCTACGGCCGGCTGACCGTGATGCTCGCCCCCTGGGTGCAGGTCGAGCCGCTCTTCGATGTCGGACCCGGCGCATTCCAGCCGCCGCCCCGGGTCTGGTCGGCCGTGGCCCGGCTCACGGTGCGGCCGTCGCCGCGCTTCCCGGTGCACCCGCGCTATGCCGCCCTGGTGGCCGCCGCCTTTGCCCACCGCCGCAAGACCCTGCGCAATGCGCTGCGCGGGCAGGTCACGGTTGCCCAGATCGAGCGTTGCGGGGTCGACCCGTCGGCCCGCCCCGAGACGGTCGCGCCCGAGACCTTCAACGCTCTCGCCCAGATGTCTCAAGCGCCGGATTGAGCTAGGCTGTGCGTATGGCCAGCGAGTCATACCGTCGCATTCTGGTGGTGCTCGATCTGAGGGAGGACAGCATGCAGATCGGGCGGCACGCCGCCGCTCTCGCCCGGCGGCTGGAGGCGCAGATCGAGCTGCTGCACGTCGTGGAGTTCCTCCCGGTCGAGCCGATGGCCGAGACGCTCATGGCCACCGGGCGCATCGAGAACGAATTGCTCGAGCAGGCGCGCGCACGGCTCGCCCAGCTCGCCGGTGAGCTCGGGTTCGCGGGGGCGCCGTGCTGGGTCGAGACCGGCAACGTCAAGGCCGAGATCGTGCGCCTCGCGCGCAAGCGTCAGGCGGACCTCATCGTGCTCGGCAGCCGCGAGCGGCACGGCATGTCCATTCTGGTGAATCTCACCGAGGATACGGTGCTGCACGCCGCCCCCTGCGACGTGCTCGCCGTGCGCGTCAAGCGCGCGAGCGCGGCCCCCCAGGACTGAGCGGCGCGCCACGCGCATCGCGGGGCCGGCCACGGCCCGGTAAAATGCCCGCGTATGAGCGCGCCGCACAATATCCGCATCGACGTCGAGACCAGCTACCTGGGCGAGCAATCCGATCCGGGCGAGCAGCGCTACGTGTTCGCCTACACCATCACCATCCGCAACGAGGGCGGGCTGCCGGCGACGCTGCTCACGCGGCACTGGATCATCACGGACGCCAATGGCGGGGTGAAGGAAGTGCGCGGCGACGGGGTGGTCGGCGAGCAGCCGCGGCTCGAGCCCGGCCAGGGCTTCCGCTACTCGAGCGGCGCGGTGCTCGAGACGCCGGTCGGCACGATGCAGGGCAGCTACCAGATGATCGACGCGCAAGGACAGCGCTTCGATGCGCCCATCCCGCTGTTTCGCCTCGCCATGCCCGGGATCCTGCATTGAGCCGCTTCGCCATTGGCGACGTGCAAGGCTGTTACGAGGAACTGCGCGAGCTGCTCGCGCGCTTGCGCTTCTCGGCGGATCGGGACCGGCTGTGGTTCGTCGGCGACCTGGTCAACCGCGGGCCGCGCTCGCTCGAGGTGCTGCGCTTCGTGCGCGCGCTCGGCGAGAACGCCGAGACGGTTCTCGGCAACCACGATCTGCATCTGCTCGCGGTGGCGGCCGGCCGCCGCCGGATGCGCCGCTCCGACACGCTGGAGGAAGTGCTCGGCGCCAAGGACCGCGAGCGCCTGATCGAGTGGCTGAGCCAGCGCCCGCTCGCGCATCTGGCGGCCGGCGACCTGATCGTGCATGCCGGCGTCGTCCCGCAGTGGACGGCCGAGGCCACCCTGGCGCACGCGCGCGAGGTCGAGTCCGAGCTGCGCACGGGACGGGTGGAACTGTTCGAGCACATGTACGGTGATCAGCCCGACCGCTGGTCGGAGGACCTCGCGGGCATGGACCGCCTGCGCTTCATCATCAACGTGCTGACCCGCATGCGCCTGTGCACGCGCGACGGGCAGATCAATCTCGCGCTCAAGGGCCAGCCGCCCGCGGACGGCTCCGCGTGGCGGCCGTGGTTCGAGGCGGAGGATCGGCTCAGCGGCGCCGTTCGCGTCGTGTTCGGACACTGGTCGGCGCTCGGCCTGGTGCTGCGCGCGAACCTCGCCGGACTCGACACCGGCTGTGTGTGGGGCGGCGCGCTGACCGCGCTCGATCTCGACAGCGGAATCACCACCGCAGTGCCCTCGCGCGGCTATCAATCCATCGAGACCTGAGGAGATCCGCCATGGATGCCCCGCATGCGCTCAACTTGCAACAGTGGATCGAGGCCAACCGCCACCTGCTGAAGCCGCCGGTCGGCAACCGGCGCGTGTTCGCCGACGGGGACTTCATCATCATGGTGGTCGGGGGGCCCAACGCCCGCCAGGACTTCCACCTCGACCCGGGCCAGGAGCTGTTCTACCAGCTCGAGGGCGACATCGTGCTGAAGACGATGCAGGGCGGGCGCCCGGTCGACCTCCCGGTCCGCCCGGGCGAGATGCTGCTGCTGCCGGCCCTCGTGCCGCACTCCCCGCAACGGCCCGCAGGGAGTCTGGGCCTGGTCATCGAGCGCCAGCGCCGCCCCGGGGAGCGCGACGGGTTCCAGTGGTACTGCCCGAGCTGCGCGAGCCTGCTGCACGAGGCGTTCATCGAGCTGACCGACATCGAGGCCCAGCTGCCGCCGGTGTTCGAGCGCTTCTACGCCAATCGTGCGGCGCGCACCTGCAAGCGCTGCGGCACCGTGCTCGAGCGCTGAGGCGCGCGCGGCAGAACTTCCGCGTCCCGCCGGTTTTCCTTACACTCGCCCATCGGCGGCCGCCCCGGGCCGCTGGCGGGGGAAGATCGTGATGTCACGCGTCCTCGGTGTTCGGTTGGTGCTGACCCTGTTCGCGCTCGGCAGCCTCGCCTCCGGCGCACTGATCGGACTCGGACTCGCGCCGGGATCGACCTTTGCGGCGCGACTCGTGCACCTGCGCGACGGCCTGTACGTGGTCCACGCGACGCAACAGTCCCCGCTGCCGCAGGGCCTGCGCGCCGGCGACATCATACCCATTCACCGCCTGGAGCCAGCCGAACGCGCCGTGCTGTTCGACCGTCGCGACGTTGTCCCCGGCACGAAGCTCGCACTGCCGATCATGCGTGACGGCCGCCTGGCCGAGCGGCGCGTCACGACCGTCCCCGACAGGATGTCGACACTGCAGCGCGCGGAGTTTCTCGGCTTTCAGCTCGTGATGTTCGTGATCGCGATGTTGGCCCTGTGGCGCGGACGCGATTGGGCGGGCTGGGGAATGTCAGCACTGTTTCTCCTCGCGCTGTTCAACGCCGGCCCCCTGCAGCTGCCGCTGCCGCCGGCGTGGGTGTTCTGGCAGTACCAGGCGGCCTCCCTGGACGGCGTGGCAATCATACTGGCGATGTTCACCATGGCTGACAGCCTGGGCGGTGCGAGCCTGCCGGCACGTTGGCGCACCGCGTCCCGCGTGAGCATCGCGCTCGTCATTCTGGCCATGTTTGGCTCCACGGAGATTCGGTACGTCGCGCTCATTCGCGACGGCGTGACGCTCATGGCGGGAACCCACCGCGCGATCAGCGCGATGCTGTTCGCCGTAATCATCGCCGTGACGCTGTCCGTGCTGCTCGCCGGCTATCGCTTCGCGGCTCACGAGGAGCGGCTGCGCATCCGCTGGGTGCTCTGGAGCACGGCCCTGCTGCTGGGGAGCAGTCTGTTGCTGGTCGTGACGCCACGCAGCTGGCAAGCGGATGTGACCCAAGTCGTGACCGCGCTGCAGGGCATCGCGCTGTTCGGATATTTGTATGCCGTCCTGCGCACGCGCCTCATCGACGTGGGATTCGTGGTCGACCGGGCGCTGGTGTTCGGCCTGCTCACCGCGCTCGTGTTCGGCACGTTCTCGATCCTCGAGCAGACGCTGCACCAGTTCGCCGTCAGCGACCGGATCGGCTGGGCGCTGCAGGCGTTCGCGGCGCTCGTGCTGGCGGTGGTGCTGAGCCCGCTGCACCGGCGGCTCGAGAGCTGGATCGAGCAGGCGTTCTTCCGCAGCCAGCGCCTGGCGCTGCTGGCTCTGGAGCGGTTCGCGCGCGAGTGCCCGTTCGTCGAGCGCGAGGCGCGCCTGCTCGAGATGGCGCTCGAGCGCCTGAAGATGCAATGCGCCGCGGTCGCGGTCTACGAGCGCGGCGGCAGCGCCTACCGCCGGCACGCCGCGAGCGACGATTCCTGGCCGGCGGTGATCGACGCCGACGATCCGGTGTTCGTCGCGCTGCGCGCCTCTCACGAGCCGGTGGCGCTCGCGGCGCAGGCCAACGGCATCGGCACCGAGGGGCTGGCGCTTCCCATGACCGTCGCCGAATCCCTGCTGGGCGCGCTGGTGTGCCGCCCGCGCGACGGCGAGCAGTTCGCGCCCGAGATCCGCGTTGCGCTTGCCAACGTCGCGCACCACCTGGGGATGGCGCTCACTGGATTGAGGCATCGGGAGCATGCGCGGCTGGTGGCCGACGTCGCGGCCGGACGCCTCGATCCTGACACCGCGCGGCGCCGCGCCATCACATTGCTGGAAGGCGAGTTACCGCCTGCGGGCCTCGGCGCGGCGCCGTAGGCGGCACCCCAGGACCACTGAGCCAAAGGAGAACTCATGCCGCTCGCGGCGCTGCCCGCCGGCGCGCACCCATGAGACGCGGCGAGCATCAACAGTGAGAAACCACGTTTGCCTTTGACGGATTCCGGCGGTGAAGGTCCGGCAGTCGAGCACTGCTGCAACCGCCGTGCTCGGGATCACGCACTGAGGCGTAACGGACGATCCGCACGTGGGCCTGACGAGCGCTGCGGGCGAATTGCTGACATGTGCTGTAATCGTTGGGACCAGTCCAGAGCGCTCGGTCCCGTGCGGGCGGCGGCAGGCGCAGATCGACCGCGGTACCCACTGCCACCGTCTCACAGAGCGTGTGCGGCACGGCGTCGAGTCGCGTCAGGCCATGACGATCGCGCAGGAATCGCCAGCGCCAGTAGCCGAGCTGCGCGCAACCGGTGCGGCTCGCCCCGGCGCCGGTGGCGCGTAGCGGAACGGCGTGTAGAGCAGGCACTCCAGCCGGTCGCTGACGGCCGGGCGCGGCGGCTTGGACGCCTCGAGGATCGATTCGAGAATCTCCTGTTCGTCCAAATCGTCGACCGACGCGCGCGTCGCCGCGACGTGCTGCGCCTCCACCGCGCGCCATAGCGCCAAGCGCGCATGGCCTGCGGGCCGCCGCCCGTCATTGTCGCGAGCGAGCGGTACCGTCGCAGGAACGCCGCTGCGAGCTCCCAGGTCTTGCTGCCCTCGGCCAGGCGCCAGGTGCCCGCCGTGAGCCGCGAGGCTGTCGCTGCGCTGACGCCGAGCACCTGCGCGAGCTCCCGCTGGGGCAGCTCGAGCTGCTCGGCCGCGCGGACGATCGCTTGCGAGAGCACTGCTGCCGCACGGGGATGTCGAAGCGCCTGGGACATGTCGAGCGATTTCCTGGAGAAATTTGATGCCGAAATTATCTCTACTGCGAGCGCAGCGTGGGTCCACGCGGGCCACCCGGACCCGTTCAGCGCCGCTGCGCCAGAGCACCCTCGCCGGCAGGCGCCAATTCCGGTATCCCGATGCGGTGCGTTGACTTCACTTCCTCCATGACGAAGTAGCTGTGCGTCTGCTGCACGCCGCGGATGCCCGCGATGGTCTCCCCGAGCAGCGTGCGGTAGCGCTCCATGTCCTTCACCCGCACCTTCAGCAGGTAATCGAAGCCGCCGGCGACCATGTGGCATTCCATGATCTCATCGTGCGCCGCCACCATCTCCTTGAAGCGCTCGAACGCCTCCGGGGTGGTGCGGTCCAGCGTCACTTCCACGTAGACCAGCAGGCCCAGCCCGAGCCGGCGCGCGTTCAGGTGCGCGAAATACCCGTTGATGAAGCCGGCCGCCTCGAGGCGCCGGATACGCTCGAGCGTCGGCGTGACCGTGAGATTGACTTCGCGCGCGAGCTGGGAGACCGGCACGCGGCCGTCCTGCTGCAGGCGGAACAGCAGCTTGCGGTCGATCCGGTCGAGCGGGCGGTATCCCATGGCAGCGGTCTTTTGCCTCATACGTAGTTAATCTTACTTCTATTACGGCTAAAATATAAAAATATTCTCTGCTGAACGGGATACGATTAGCACATTCACCTAGCCATCTGCGCGTGCCGCATGACTGCCATGCCCGCCCACCGGGTGCTCTCACAGGACCGGGACGATCTCGACACGTTGCGCGAGCACATGCGCGAGGCAACGCTGCGGCCGGAGGAACCGGCCATCGCGGCTCTGCGCGAGGAGCTGTTGATCGTCGCGCAGCCGCTCGAGGCCGCTCGCGCCCAGGCCATGCGCTGGGTCAGCGCGGCGCGCGCGCATGCGCGCGCCGGATCGCTGGTCGAGTCCCTGCTCGGCCAGTTCGCCCTCGACAGTGCCGAGGGCAAGGCGCTGATGAGCCTCGCCGAGGCGCTGCTGCGCACTCCCGATGCGCTGAGCGCCGACCGCCTGATCGCCGAGCGTCTCGCGGCGCTCGGCGGTGCGGGCCGGGAGGCGAGCCTGCAGGTGCGGCTCGGCCTGGCGCTGCTGCGCAGCGCGGGGCATCTGCTGCCCGATGCGCGCGCGCTGATCAACCAGCCGTCGGGATGGAGCCATCCGCTCGCGCCGGCGACCCGCCGCGTCATGCGCCGCGCCATGCGGCTGATGGGTCACGCATTCATCGTCGGGGAGTCGATCGAGGCGGCGCTCGCGCGCGGCGCGCGCCAGAGGGAACTCGCGCTGTGCTCCTTTGACATGCTCGGCGAGGGCGCGCGCACCGACGCTGACGCCCAGCGCTATTTCGAGGCCTACCGCGCCGCCATCGAGGCGCTCGGCCGCCAGCCGGCCGGCCCCGTGCATGACCGCTCGGGGATCTCGGTGAAGCTCTCGGCGCTCGAGCCGCGCTACCTGCTCACCCAGCGGCCGCGGGTGCTCGAGCGGCTGGTTCCCAAGGCCATCGAGCTCGCTCGCGCCGCGTGCCGCGCCGGCATCGGGCTCACCATTGATGCCGAGGAAGCCGACCGGCTCGATCTGTCGCTCGATGTCATCGAGGCGCTCGCGCGCGATCCGCAGACCGGCCGCTGGGAGGGCCTCGGTCTTGCAGTCCAGGCGTACGGGCGGCGCGCGCCGCTCGTGATCGAGTGGATCGCGGCGCTGGCGCGCGCGACGGGCCGGCGCATGAGCACGCGCCTGGTCAAAGGCGCCTATTGGGATGCCGAGATCAAACGGGCGCAGGAGCGGGGGCTGGCGAGCTTTCCGGTGTACACCGCCAAGGCCGTGACGGATGCCAGCTACCTGGTGTGCGTGCGGCGGCTGTTCGCGGCGACCGACGTGATCTATTCCCAGTTCGCCACCCACAACGCGCTGACCGTCGCCGCGGTGGCCGCGCTCGCGCCGTCGGGGGCGCGCTACGAGTTCCAGCGGCTGCACGGCATGGGCCAGGCGCTGTACGGGGTGGTGCGCGCCGAGCGGCCGGAGCTCGCGCCGGTGCGAGTCTACGCGCCGGTCGGCACCCATCAGGAGCTGCTGCCCTATCTGGTGCGCCGGCTGCTCGAGAACGGCGCCAACACCTCCTTCGTCCACCACTTTCTCAACAAACGCATCCCCGTGGAGCACGTCGTGGGACAGATCCTTCCCGAAAACCCCGAGCGGCCCTCCGGCGTGCGCGAGCCGCCGCGCCTGTACGGCTCGCGCGCCAATTCACGCGGTGCGGACCTCGGCAATCCGCAGCAGCTCGCCGCCCTGCTCGCAGACCTCAAGGCCGGGCGCGAGCGGCCCTACACGGGCGGACCGATCCTCGCCGCCGGCGCCGGGGCGGCGCCCGAAACGCCCGTGCGCTCGCCGGCGGACGGGCAGACAGTCGGCCTCAGCCGCGACGCCAGCGAGGCGCAAATCACGGCCGCCATGGACGCCGCCGCGCAGGCCCAGCCCGCCTGGGACCGCCGGCCCGCAGCCGAGCGCGCCGAGTGCCTCGAGCGCGCGGCCGATCTGCTCGAGCAGCGCCGCGGCGCGTTTCTCCATCTGCTGGTGCGCGAGGCGGGCAAGACGCTGCCCGACGCCCTGGCCGAGGTGCGCGAGGCCAGTGATTTCTGCCGCTACTACGCCGAGCAGGGCCGCAGGCTCTTCGGCGCGGCGCAGGCGCTGCCGGGCCCGGTCGGGGAGCGCAACGAGCTGTGGCTGCAGGGACGCGGGGTCTTCGCCTGCATCAGCCCGTGGAACTTTCCGCTCGCCATCTTCACCGGCCAGATGACCGCCGCGCTCATGGCCGGCAACGCGGTGCTCGCCAAGCCGGCCCCCAGCACCCCGCTCGTGGCGCACGCCATGGTGAGCCTGCTGCACGAGGCGGGCGTTCCGCGCGGGGTCCTGCAGCTGACGCCCGCGGACGGCCCGCCGTTCAGCCGCTCGGCCCTCACGCACCCCGCCCTGGCGGGCGTGGCGTTCACCGGCTCGACCGCGACCGCAGCCAACATCAACCGCACGCTCGCCGGGCGCGAGGGCCCGATCGTTCCGCTCATTGCCGAGACCGGCGGAGTCAACGCGATGATCGTCGACGGCACCGCGCTGCCGGAGCAGGTGGTAGACGATGTGATCACCTCGGCGTTCACCAGCGCCGGCCAGCGCTGCTCGGCGCTGCGCGTGCTGTACCTGCAGGAGGACATCGCCGAGCGGGTCATTGAGATGCTCATCGGCGCGATGCGCTGCCTCAGGGTCGGCGACCCGGGCGATCCGGCCACCGACGTCGGACCGGTCATCAACCCGGACGCGCTGGCGCGCCTCACGCGGCACGCCGAGCGCATGCGCCGCGAGGCGAAGCTCCTCTACGCCTGCCCGACCGATCACTGCGCCGCGGGCGGGCATTTCTTCGGGCCACACCTGATCGAGCTCGCCGCGCTCGATCAGGTCAGGAGCGAAGAGTTCGGCCCCATCCTGCACGTGGCCCGCTTTGGCGCCCGCGAGCTGCCGCAGGTGCTCGCGGCGATCCGCGCCACCGGCTTCGGGCTCACCCTCGGCGTGCACAGCCGGCTCGAGACCCTGGCCGAGCACGTGTTTCATGCGCTGCCGGCCGGCAACACCTACGTCAACCGCAACATGATCGGCGCGGTGGTCGGCGTGCAGCCCTTCGGCGGCCAGGGCCTCTCCGGCACCGGCCCCAAAGCCGGCGGCCCGCACTACCTGGTGCGCTTCGCCACCGAGCGTACGCTCACGATCAACACCGCGGCGATCGGCGGCGCGGTGGAGCTGCTCGCCTGAGCTAGCCGCGCAGCGCCTCGGCGAGCGCGCCGAGGGAATCGACTGGCTCTGCGCAGACGCTGCCGCGGCAGAGGTAGGCCGTCGCCGCGCCGCGCGGCGGCTTGGCCGCGATCGCGCTCGGCAGGTCCGGCGCGCCTGCGGCGGCCGCGAGCACCATGCGCCGCGGCGCGTAGAGGCGCGCGAGCTCGCGCCGCCAGGACTCGATGGCCTCGGGCTCGCCGCGCAGAATCACCGTCTCGGGCGGATCGAGCAGCTCCTCGAGCGCATTCAACAGCGTCGCGTGCGCCTGCGGATGGTGCGCCAGCGGCGCCCAGCCCCCCCGCACGATGCGCTCGGCCGCCTGCAGATAACGGCTCTCCCCGAGCAGATACCCCAACCGCGTCAGCACCCGCGCCGCGACCGCGTTGCCGGCCGGCAGCGCCTCATCGGCGAAGGTCCTCATGCGGTGCAGCAGCGGCTCGTGATCGTCCGAGGTGAAGAAAAACCCGCCGTCCTCGGCGGCGAAACGACGCAGCACCACCTCCATCAGCTCGCAGGCGAAGGCGAGCTCCGCCGGCCGCAGCCGCAGCTGCTGCAGCTCGAGCACCCCTTCGGCGAGGAACACGTAGTCATCGAGATACCCGTTCAGGCGCGCCGTGCCGCCGCTGTAGGTCGCCAGGAGGCGCCCGTCGCGCCACAGCGCGGCGCGCGCGAATTCGAGCGCGCGCGTGGCCGACTCCTCGAGCCCGGCGCACCCGAGGGCACGGGCCGCGCGCGCGAGGCCCGCGATGGCGAGCCCGTTCCAGGCCGTGAGGATCTTCTCGTCGCGCGCCGGGCGCTCGCGCTGCGCGCGCACCGCCAGCAGCTTGCCGCGGGCGCTCTCCAGGAGAGCCGCCAGGCGCGGCGCCGGCACATCGAGCTCGGCGGCGAGCGCATCCGGCTCGCGCGCCACATACAGGTGCCAGCGGCCCTCGAAGTTCGGTGGCAGGTCAAGACCGTGACACGGGGCGAACGCGGCGTACTCCTCGGCGCTGAGCGCCGCGCGCACCTCATCGCGATCCCACACGTAGAAGCTGCCCTCGTGCCCGGCGGCATCCGCATCCAGACTCGAATAGAAGCCGCCCTCGGCAGATTGCATCTCGCGCCGCATCCACTCGGCGGTGTCGCGCGCGATGCCCGCGTACAACTCGTCGCCGCTCGCCACGTACGCGTCGGCATACACCGTGAGCAGCCACGCGTTGTCGTAGAGCATCTTCTCGAAGTGCGGAATCCTCCACAGCTCATCGACCGAGTAGCGGCAGAAGCCTCCCCCGAGGACATCGTGGATGCCGCCGTCGGCCATGCGCTTGAGCGTCAGGCCCGCCATGTAAAGCGCGCGCAGGTCCGGCGGATCCCGGTGCGCGCTCGCACGCCAGTGCCGCAGCAGCCGCTCGATCGAGCCCGGGTGCGGGAATTTCGGCGCGCCGCCGAAGCCGCCGTGGCGCGCATCGAACACGCGCTCCAGATCCGCGCGGGCGCGCTCGAGCGGCTCGGCGGTCAGAACCAGGCCCGCCTCCGGCGGCGGCGGATCGATGCTCTGGAACGCGGCGCTGAGCGCCTCGCCCTGCGCATCGAGCTCCTCGCGGTGCTCCTCGTAGTAGCGCGCGACGCGGCCGAGCAGGTCCTTGAAGCCCGGCAGCCCGTGGCGCGGCTCGGGCGGGAAGTACGTACCGCCGAAGAACGGCCGCCGCTCGGCGGTGAGGAACATGGTGAGCGGCCAGCCGCCGGGGCCGCGGGTGAGCATCTGTTGGGCGATCTGGTAGATCCGATCGACGTCGGGCCGCTCCTCGCGGTCGACCTTGATGTTCACGAACCGCTCGTTGAGCAGCTCGGCGGTCTGCTCGTCCTCGAAGCTCTCGGCGGCGAGCACATGGCACCAGTGGCAGGCCGCATAGCCGATGCTCAGGTGCACCGGGCGGCCGAGATCGCGGGCGAGCGCAAACGCCTCATCCCCCCAGGGATGCCAGTCGACGGGGTTGTGCGCGTGCTGGCGCAGATAGGGGCTGGTCTCGCCGATCAGGCGGTTGGTGTATTTCGGCGTGCCGTCCGCGTTGCGATGTCGGCTTTCCATGAGACTCCCGCGGCCGTGCCGGGCGGAGGACAGGGGCGCTCAGCATAGCGCGCGGCACGGCGCGAGCGCCTGTATACTGCGCCCCCCTCGAACCGCCGCCATCCGTTGCCTTGAGCGCCCCCCCGTCCACCGCCGAGACCGCCCCGAGCCCCCCGCGCGCGCTGCGCCTGAAGCGCGGCGAGGAACGCCGCATCGTGGCGGGGCATCCCTGGGTGTTCAGCAACGAGGTCGACGAGCACACCCCGCTGCGCGCATTCACTCCGGGGGAGCACGCGCGGATCGAGTCGCACCGCGGGCAGTTTCTGGGCCACGCCTACGTCAACCCGCATGCGCTCATCTGCGCCCGCATCATGAGCCGCGAGGCCACGCGGCCGATCGACCGCGCGCTCATCGAGGAGCGGCTGCAGGGGGCGCTGCGGCTGCGCGAGCGCCTGTACCGCGAGCCGTATTACCGGCTGGTGTTCGGCGAGTCCGACGGCCTGCCGGGCCTGGTGCTCGACCGCTACGGGGATCTGCTGGTCGGGCAGATCGCCACCGCCGGGATGGAAGCGCTGCGCGCCACCGTCGAGGCGGCGGTGCGCGAGCGGCTCGCCCCGGCGGGGCTGTTCTGGAAGAACGATTCGGGCGCACGCGTGCTCGAGGAACTGCCGCGCATCGCCGAGACGGCTTTCGGGCAGGTCCCCGCGCAGCTCGCGGTGCGCGAGGCCGGCCTGCGCTTCAGCGCGCCGCTCGCGGCGGGGCAGAAGACCGGCTGGTTCTACGACCAGTGCGCCAACCGCTCCCGCCTTGCCCGCTACCTGAGCCCCGGCGCGCGCGTTCTGGATGTGTGCGGCTACGTCGGGGCGTGGAGCCTCACGGCGCTGGCCGCCGGCGCTGGCTCGGCACAGTGCATCGACGCATCGCAGAGCGCGCTCGAGTACGCCGCGCGCAATGCCGAGGCCAACGGGCTCGCCCTTGAGACCCTGCGCGGGGATGCGTTCGAGGCGCTCGCCGCGCTCGCGCAGCGCGGCGAGCGATTCGACGTGGTCGTGCTCGACCCGCCCGCCTTCATCAAGCGCAAGAAGGACATCCCCCGCGGCCAGGCCGCCTACCGCAAGCTCAACCAGCTGGCGATGGGGCTGATCGGCGAGGAGGGGCTGCTGGTGTCGTGCTCCTGCTCGTATCACCTCACGGGCGAGGCACTGACCGAGATCCTGCAGTCGGCGGCCCGGCACAGCGGGCGCAGCGCGCAGATCCTCGAGGCCGGCGGACAGTCGCCGGACCACCCGATCCACCCTGCGGTCCCGGAGACACGCTACCTGAAGGCGTTCTTCTGCCGCATTTCCAGCCAGCTCGGATAAACTGCACCGCCATGATCAAGTACCCGAACTTCAACCCCATCGCGTTCCGTATCGGCCCGCTGAAGGTGCACTGGTACGGCATCATGTATCTGCTGGGCTTCACCGGCGCCTGGGGCCTGGCGCGCTACCGCGCCTCGCGACCCGGATCGACGTGGAAGGCCGTGGATGTTGATGACCTGATCTTCTACTGCATGCTCGGGGTCATCCTCGGCGGGCGCATCGGCTATGTGCTCTTCTACGGCATGACCTTCTGGACGGCGCACAACCCGTGGTATCCGATCGAGGTGTGGGACGGGGGCATGTCCTTCCACGGGGGCCTGCTCGGGGTCATCCTGGCCATGACGATCTTCGCCGTGCGCCGCAAGCGCAACGCGGCCGACGTGTTCGATTTCACCGTGCCGCTGCCGGCGCTCGGCCTGTTCTTCGGCCGCATCGGCAACTTCATCAACGGCGAGCTGTGGGGCAAGCCGACGACGCTGCCGTGGGGCTTTCTCTACCACGGCGTGGTGCGCCAGCCCTCGCAGCTCTACGAGGCCTTCTTCGAAGGCGTCGTGCTCTTCAGCACGATGTGGCTCTTCACCGCCAAACCCAAGCCGCGCCTGGCCGCCTCGGGGCTGTTCCTGCTGCTGTACGGCACGTTCCGCTTCCTGGTGGAGTTCGTGCGCCTGCCGGACCCGCAGCTCGGCTACCTCGCCTGGGGCTGGGTCACCATGGGCCAGGTGCTCTCCTTCCCCATGATCGTGGTTGGCGCAGGACTGCTGATCTACGCCTATCAGGCGCGCAAGACCTCGGGTAACTACCTTCCCGCCGCCGCGCGTTGAGCCGCGATGCGCCCGTATCTCGATCTGATGCGCCGCATCCTCGAGAGCGGCACGCCGAAGGGGGATCGCACCGGCACCGGGACGCTCTCGAGCTTCGGGGAGCAGCTGCGCTTCGAGCTCGCCGACGGCTTCCCGCTCGTCACCACCAAGCGCATCCACCTGCGCTCGGTGATCTGCGAGCTGCTGTGGTTCCTGCGCGGGGACACCAACGTGCGCTGGCTGCACGAGCAGGGCGTCAGCATCTGGGACGAGTGGGCCGACGAGCTCGGCGAGCTCGGCCCCGTATACGGCAAGCAGTGGCGCGCCTGGACGGGCGCCCACGGTGAGCGCATCGATCAGATCAGCGCCGCGATCGATCTGATCCGGCGGGACCCCGACTCGCGGCGCATCATGGTGAGCGCCTGGAACGTCGGGGAGCTCGCGCAGATGCGCCTGATGCCCTGCCACGCCCTGTTCCAGTTCCACGTCGCCGCCGGCAGGCTCTCCTGCCAGCTCTACCAGCGCAGCGCCGATGTGTTTCTCGGCGTGCCGTTCAACATCGCCAGCTACGCGCTGCTGACGCACATGCTCGCCCAGCAGTGCGACCTCGAGCCCGGCGCGTTCATCTGGACCGGCGGCGACTGCCACCTCTACCGCAATCACCTCGAGCAGGCGCGGCTGCAGCTCACGCGCGAGCCGTTCCCGCGGCCGCGCCTGCGCATCCGCCGCCGCCCGCCGACGCTCTTCGATTATCGCTTCGAGGACTTCGAGTTCGTGAACTACCAACATCACCCGGCCATCCCCGCGCCGGTGGCCGTCTAGGGGGCGCCGGTGACCGGCAAGAGCGCCGCGCGCGGCGCGCCGCTGTTCAAGGTACGCCGCTCGCGGGTGCACGGCCGCGGCGCGTTCGCCGCGCGGCGCATCCGCAAGGGCACGCGCATCATCGAGTACCTCGGCGAGCGGGTCTCGCACCAGGAGGCGGACCGGCGCTACGAGGAGCGCGGCGCGCGCGACAGTCACACATTCCTGTTCATCGTCGATGCGCGCACCGTGATCGACGCCGGCGCGGGCGGCAACGAGGCGCGCTTCATCAACCACTCGTGCAATCCGAACTGCGAGACGGTGCTGGAGGGCAGGCGGGTGTTCATCGAGGCGATCCGCACCATCCAGCCGGGCGAGGAGCTGAACTACGATTATCAGCTCGGGCGCGCGCCCGACGATCCGCCCGACGTCGATGAGATCTATGCCTGCCGCTGCGGCCAGGCCAACTGCCGGGGCACCATGCTGTGGCCACCGGCGAGCGAGCCGCAAGGCGCGGCGCCACGCCCGCACACCGCTCGGCGCGCCAAGCGCGCGCCGCCCGCCAAGAGCGCCAAGCGCGGCCCGGCGCGCAAGCGCAAGCAACCGGCGCTGCGGTGATACGTTGAGCACTCACTCGGGGCACGCGCGCGGCTTGACGCTCGCGGCGGTGATCGGGGCCACCGGCATCGTCTACGGGGACATCGGCACGAGCCCGCTCTATGCCCTGGAGGAGACCCTGACCGAGGCGGGGCGCTTCGATCGTGTGGCGGTGCTCGGCTCGCTGTCGCTGATCGTCTGGGCGCTGACCATCTCGGTCACCATCAAGTACGTCAGCATCATCATGCGCGCCGACAACGAGGGCGAGGGCGGAATCCTGGCGATGTTCGCGCTCGCCCAACGCAACAGCATCGCCGGCAGCCTCTGGGCGCGCTTGGTGGTGTGGCTCGCGCTCGCCGGCACGGCGTTCTTCTTCTGCGATTCGCTGATCACCCCTGCGATCACCGTGCTGAGCGCGATGGAGGGCCTGCAGGTGTTGAGCCCGGATTTGAGTCACGCGGTGGTGCCGCTGACGGTCGGGGTGATCATCGGGCTGTTCGCCTATCAGCGCCGCGGCACGGCGCGCGTCGGCGCATTGTTCGGTCCGATCATGATCGTGTGGTTCCTGGTGCTGGCGGCGACCGGCATCAATGCGATCCGCGCCGATCCGGTGGTGCTCTATGCGCTGAACCCGCTCTACGGCGTCGATCTGCTGGTGCGCCGGCCCGGGGTCGCGCTCGCGGTGATCGGCGCGGTGTTCCTGTGCCTCACCGGGGGCGAGGCGCTCTATGCCGACATGGGGCACTTCGGCAAGCTGCCGGTGCGCGTGGCGTGGTTCTCGCTGGTCTGGCCGGCGCTGCTGCTCAATTACTTCGGCCAGGGCGCGCTGCAGCTCGGGCAGGGGCGTTACATTCCGCAGACCCTCTACTTCATGGTCTCGACCTCGGCGCTGCCCTGGATGGTGATCCTGGCCACCGCCGCCAGCGTCATCGCCTCCCAGGCCGTCATCTCGGGAGCCTTCTCCATCGCCCGCCAGGCCGTGCAGCTCGATCTGCTGCCGCGCATCCGGGTGCTGCAGACCTCGGCCACCGAGCTCGGCCAGATCTACGTGCCGGCGGTCAACTGGCTGGTATTCCTCGCGGTGGTCGCATTCGTGGTGGGTTTCGGATCCTCGAACGCTCTGTCGGCCGCGTATGGCTCGGCCGTGGTCGGCACCATGCTGATCACCACCGTGCTCGGGGCGTTCGTCGCGCTGCAGCAGTGGAACTGGCCGAAGTGGGTCGTGGGCCTGGTGTTCGGGGTGCTGTTACTGGTCGATGCCACCTTCTTCGTCGGCAACATGACGAAGGTGCCGAACGGCGGATGGATTCCGCTCACGCTCGCGGCGATGCTGTTCGTGGTGTTCGTCACCTGGCGCAGCGGACGGCTCGAGCTGCGCGCGGCGCTGGCGCGCCAGGCGATTCCGCGCAGCGAGCTGCCGAATCTGCTCGCCGGTGTGCACCGCGTGCCGGGAACCGCGGTGTTTCTCGCCAGCACCCCGGATCTGGTGCCCTCGGCGTTGATCCGCAACCTCGAGCACAACCGCGTGGTGCACGAGCGGCTCATCATCCTCAATCTCGAGATCGTGCGCACCCCGCGCCAGGACCCGGCCAACCGGGTGGAGATCGACGAGACGCTGCCGGGGGTGTACCGGGTCACCGCGCGCTTCGGTTTCATGGAGACCCCGGATGTCGCCGAGGCGCTGCGCGGCTGCCGCGCCCGCGGGCTGAAGGTGTTCATGGAAGACAGCTCGTTCTTCGTCGGCCAGCACGTGGTGCGCGCGCGCGACCTGCCCGGCTGGCGCGGGCTGCAGCGGATCCTGTTCGCGCGCATGCAGCGGCACAGCACCCAGGCGGCGGAGTTCTTCCGCATGCCCTCGCGCGGCGTCGTCGCGCTCAACACCGTGGTGGAAATCTGAGGCCACGCGTGCACCGTCGCGATCCAATGGCGCGGGGCGGCCGGTGAGCCTGCTGCAGCCGCAGGTCTCGCTCATCGTGGCCATGGCCGAGAACGGCTGCATCGGCCGCGACAATGCCCTGCCCTGGCGGCTGCCGGAGGACCTCAGGCGCTTCAGGTCCCTCACCCTCGGCAAGCCGATCCTGATGGGCCGCAGGACCTTCGAGTCGATCGGTCGGCCCCTGCCCGAGCGGCGCAACCTGGTGCTGACGCGCAATCGTCAGTGGTGCTCGCGCGGCGTGCTCGCCGTGCACTCCCTCGGCCACGCCCTCGGGTGCGCGCGCGACGACATCGAGCTCATCGGCATCGGCGGCGCCGAGGTCTACCGGCTGCTGATGCCGTTCGCGCGCCGCATCTATCTCACCCTGGTGCACGCCGATGTCGCCGGCGATACCTTCTTCCCAGCCATCGATCCGACGCAGTGGGCCGACGTCGAGTGCCATCGCCACGCGGCCGGCGAGCGCAACCCTTATGCGTTCACGTTCATGACGCTCGAGCGCAAGAGCGCCCCGCAGCCGCCGGGGGCCTACTGACCGAGCGCCTGGGCCACCGCGCGCGCAAAGTAGGGAATGTTCTCCATGCGCAGCCCGGCGATGTTGATCCGGCTGTCATCGGTCATGTAGACGTGGTGCGCCTCGCGCAGCCGCCGCACCGTCTCGGGCGCGACGCCGAGAAAGGAGAACATGCCGCGCTGGCGGACGATGCGGCTGAAATCCTTGTGCGGACATGCCGCCGCGAGCTCGCGGGCCGTGGCGCCGCGCAGCTGCAGAATGCGCTCGCGCATGACAGTGAGCTCTGCGAGCCACGCAGCGCGCAACGGCTCGCTGGCGAGAACTTCCGCCACGATGGCCGCGCCGTGATCCGGCGGCATCGAGTACAGGCCGCGCGCGATGCGCACCAGCTGGGTGAGCGCCGCCGCGGCCGCCGCGCCGCTCTCGCCGAGGGCCAGCAGGCATCCGACGCGCTCGCGGTACAGACCGAAGTTCTTCGAGCATGACACGGCGATCAGCGCCTCGGGCAGCTGCTCGGCGAGCAAGCGGGCGCCGTAGGCGTCCTCGGTGAGTCCGCGGCCGAGCCCCTGGTAGGCCATGTCGATGAACGGCAGGAGCGCGCGGCGTTGGATCACCGCAGCAGTCTCCCGCCATTGCGCCTCATCGAGATCCGCGCCCGTGGGGTTGTGGCAGGAGGCGTGCAGCAGCACCACCGAGCGCGGCGGCAACGCCTCGAGCGCGCTCAGCATGGCCTCGAAGCGGACGCCGCCGGTGGCGGTGTCGAAGTACGGATAGCGCTCGAGCTTCAACCCGCAGCCCGACAGCAGCGGCACGTGATTGGCCCAGGTCGGCGCGCTCACGTGCACCACCGCCTCGGGCCGCGCGGCCCGGATCAGCTCCGCGCCGAGGCGCAGCGCCCCGCAGCCTCCGGGCGCCTGCACCGCGCACACCCGCTCGGAAGCGACCAGGGGCGAGTCCTCGCCCAGCGCGAGCCGGCGCATCGCTTCGTTGAAGCCCGCGTTGCCGGCGGGCGCCACGTAGGTCTTGGTGGTCTGGCGCGCAAGCAGGGCACGCTCGGCATCCCGCACGGCCTGCATGACCGGCGTCTCGCCCCGCTCGTCACGGTATACGCCGACGCCGAGATCGACCTTGCGGGGATCGGAATCGGCGCGAAATGCGGCCATCAGCCCCAGGATGGGGTCCGGCGGCAGCCGGTCGAGATGCTCAAGCACGGGGGTCTCCTCGCCGCTCGCCTTGGGCGGCGCTGCGGGGGGCAGTTTACACGGTCAGCGTCACAGTTCCGGGCCTGCGCGGTTCAAGAACGCCGTGGCGCCGCCGATACTCGCATCAGTATCGCTGCACAGTGGACCGGCTCGCCCGCCTCGGCGCCAAGGACCGCGCGCAGCATCCTTAGAACAGGCTTACGCAGCTCGTGATTCAGATCATCGGAAGCGTCGTCGTCCTCGCCTGCGTGGCCGTGGGCTTCATGATAGAGGGTGGAAAGCTGCTCGCCCTGTGGCATCCGGCGGAATTTCTCATCATCGTCGGGGCCGCCTTCGGCGCCTTCCTCACCAGCAACCCGATCAAGATCGTCAAGGCGAGCTTCGCCGACATCGTCGCGCTCGTCCGCCAGGAGCGCTACGAGCACGACGATTACGTCTCGCTCCTGAAGCTGCTCTACGACATCCTGGTGAGGATCCGCAAGGAAGGCCTGATGGCGATCGAGTCGGACATCGACGCCCCGGACGGCGGCGCGCTGTTCAAGAAATACCCGCGCATCGCCGCGGACCATCACCTGCGCCAGTTCATCACCGACTGCCTGCGCCTGATGGTCGGTGGCAACCTCGACCCGCACGAGTTCGAGAGCCTGCTCGACCAGGAGCTCGAGACCTTCCACCAGGAGATCCACGAGCCCTCGCACGCGGTGCAGCGCATGGCCGACTCCCTGCCGGGATTCGGCATCGTGGCCGCAGTGCTCGGCATCGTGAACACCATGGCGTCGATTGCCGGCGCCGATACGGCAAGCATCGGCGCGCGGGTCGCCTCCGCTCTGGTGGGCACCTTCCTCGGCATCCTGATCTCCTATGGCTTCGCCGGGCCACTGGCGGCGGCCATGGCGCACGCGGCCAATGACGAGGCCAAGGCCTTCGAGCTGGTCAAGATGGCCCTCGTGGCGAGCGTGCGCGGCTACGTTCCCGCCGTTGCGATCGAGTTCTCGCGCAAACTCCTCTTCAGCGACGTGCGCCCGACGTTCGCCGATCTCGAGGCCCAGCTGAAAGGTAAGGCCAGAGCCAGCGCCTGATGGCCAGCAACGCGAACAAAGACGACAAGGCGACCATCGTCATCCGGCGCAACAGGCGCCGCGCGGCCGAGCACCACGGCGGCGTCTGGAAGGTCGCCTACGCCGATTTCGTCACCGCCATGATGGCGTTCTTCCTGGTCATGTGGATCGTCACGGCGGTCAACAAGGCCGAGCGCGCGGCGATCTTCAACTATTTCAAGAACCCCAGCATGCAGAGCGGGCACAGCGTGCGGGCCGCGCCCGGCCCGATGGGCCCGGGCGGCGCGAGCACCAGCCCGGTCAATCTCGGCGGCGGCCTGAACGGCCTGAGCTCGACGCCGCACCAGGTGATCGACGTCGAGGCGCCCGAGAAGGGCCCCGGCAGCAACCGTTATCAGCAGCCCGCGCCGCGCACGAACCTCGCCGAGGCGAAAAAGCAGCTCGAAGGCGCCGACCACAAGCGCCTCGAGTCCCTGATGGCACAGCTGCGCCAGGCGGTCAACAAGAGCCAGGCGCTGAAGCCGTTCAAGAACCAGCTGCTCATCGACATCACGCCCCGCGGCGTGCGTATCCAGATCGTCGATGCCAAGAACCGCCCGATGTTCGATCTCGGCAGCGCGAAGCTGCGCAGCTACACGCTGCGCATCCTCAAGACGCTCGCGCCGTACCTGAACTCCGTGCCCAACCAGATCGCCATCATCGGCCACACCGACGCGCACCCGTACCCGCGCGAGGCGCGCTACACCAACTGGGAGCTGTCCGCCGACCGGGCCAACGCCGCGCGCCGCGCGCTCGTCGCCGGGGGGCTCGCCGCCGGCAAGATCGCCCGGGTGGTGGGCCTGGCCTCGAGCGTGCTGTTCGACAAGGCCAATCCGTACGACCCGATCAACCGGCGCATCAGCATCATCGTCATGACGCGGCGCGAGGCCGAGGACGCGCTGCGCGCCGATACCGGCTCGGCCGCGCCGCCCCTGCCGCTGAGCCCGCCGGGCGCCGCGCCCACCGGCAAGCCGCATTAGGCGCGGCCGATTTCCTCACCTGTCGCTGACGACGGCGCCCATAGAGTTGGGCTCAGCGCCGGCGCGCGCACCACCATGAGTCCCGCCGCGCACCAGCGCGGTGCAACGGCCTGCCGCGCGAAGCCTGCGGAGACTCGATTTCCGGGGAATTCATGCCGCGCCGGCCCTGGCACGGCGCGTGCTTGCCTGCCCGTGTCCGACACCCGACTGCGGTCAGGAAAGGTTCAGCATGCCCAAGTTCCTCCCGACACTGTCCCTGCTGGCTGCGGCGCTCGGCGCCCTCGGGCCCACAGGCGCGCGCGCGGCCGAGCCGCCGGCGGGCACGCTCGCGCAGCTGCTTGCCGACTCCGGCATCACGGCGTCCGGTTATGTCGCCGCCTCGTATTACACCTCCTCCGGCGGCAACACGTTTCATCAGTTCGACACGGCGCACGAGGCATTCCAGCTCGATCAGGCGGGTCTCACTCTCGCCTACCAGCCCAAGCAGGGCTTCGGCGCGCTGATCGACACGATCGCAGGCGATGACGCCAAGATCGTCAACGCCGCCGAAAGCGCCTCGGCTTCGAGCAACAATCCCATCGACATCCTGCAGGGCTTCGTGCAGTACGTCGACGGCGCACTCACGGTGCAGGCCGGGAAATTCACCACTCTCGCGGGCGCCGAGGTCATCGCGCCGACGGGCAACAGCAACTTCTCGCGATCGTTTCTCTTTTACGCCGAGCCGATGACCCACACCGGCGTGCGCGCCACCTATGCCTTCGACCGCGCCGTCAGCCTCATCGTGGGCGTCAACAACGGCTGGAACTACACCAGCGTCAGCTCCGGATCGAAGACCGTCGAGCTCGGGATCGCCCTGAACCCGACCGCGAGCCTCTCCTTCACCGCGCAAAGCTACATCGGCAACGACCCGGTGGATCTCACCCGGCGCACCTTGATCGACACCGTCGCCACCTACAACGTCACCGCCGCGCTGCAGGTCGTGGCGAGCTATGACTGGGGCCGGCAGCGCCCGAGCGCGGTGACGGCCGGCGGACAATGGAGCGGCGTTGCGCTGTACGTGAATGAGCGCCTGAGCAGCCGGTGGCGCGTCTCGGTGCGCGGGGAATCGTTCGACGACCGCAACGGGTTCGTCACCGGAACGGCGCAGAGGCTCAAGGAGGCGACCCTGACGCTCGGCTACGACCCGACGGCGGACTTCGAGCTGCGCATCGAGGGCCGCTACGACACCTCGAACCGGCCGACGTTCCTCTACGTGCACACGGACCCGGCCACCGGCCGCACGCTCACCGACTACAGCGCCCACCAGAGCGAGTTCGCCGTGCAGGGGGTCTATTCCTTCTAGAGCAGCCGGCGCTCGGCCCACCGCCGCTCGGCGGGTCGAGCGCGGCATCGCGCCTGCCCGCGGCGCGCAGAACGTGCTATGGTTATTATGTTTTGATCCACCGCCCCTGAGCGCCCACTGCCCATGCCGAAGTCATCCGCCACGGTCCAGCCGTCCGCCGCGCGGTCAGCGCCGCCGATCTGGGTCAATATTGCATTGTTTTCATTGACATTTCTGGCCGCGATCGTGGTCGTGCCGTGGTATGGCATCACGCACGGGTACAGCGCCGCGGCCTGGGTGCTGTTCGGGGTGTTCCTGGCGGCGAACGAGCTGTCGATCACGGCCGGCTACCACCGGCTCTGGGCGCACCGCACGTACGAGGCCCACTGGAGCCTGCGGGTGCTCTACCTCATCTTCGGCACCATGGCGATGCAGAACAGCGCCTGGATCTGGTGCAGCGGCCACCGCCGCCATCACCTGAACGTCGATGACGAGGAGCTCGACCCGTACTCGGCGCGCCGCGGCTTCTGGTTCTCGCACATCGGCTGGATGCTGCGCGAGTACCCGAGCGGCAAAACCGACTTCAGCAACATTCCCGACCTGCGCCGCGACCGCATGCTCGCCTTCCAGCACCGTCACTACCTGGCGCTCGTGCTGCTCACCAACCTCGGGCTGCCGCTGCTCGCCGGATGGCTCACCGGCGACCTGTGGGGCGTGTTCCTGCTCGCCGGAGTGCTGAGGTTGGTGGTGAGCCACCATTTCACATTCTTCATCAATTCGCTCGCGCACATGTGGGGCTCGCGTCCGTACACCGAAGACAACACCGCCCGGGACAACCCGGTGCTCGCCGTGCTCACCTTCGGCGAGGGCTACCACAACTTCCACCACATCTTCGCGCACGATTACCGCAACGGCGTGCGCTGGTGGCAGTGGGATCCGACCAAGTGGCTGATCGCCGGCCTGCAGTTCGTGGGGCTGACCCGCAAGTTGAAGCGCACGCCGGTGTTCCAGATCCAGCGCGCGCTGCTCGCGATGCAGTTCGCGCGGGCGCAGAGCTCGCTCGAGCGCGTCGCGCCGACCGCCGCGCCCTCGCGCATCAGCGAGCTGCGTCAGCACATCTCGCGCGAATACGATAGCTTCCTTGCGGCCGTCGCCGACTGGGCCAAGGTGAAGGAGCAGTGGCTCACCGAGAAGAAGCGCGCCGTCGCCGAGCACTGGGAGCACACCAGCTTCCAGCTGCGCTTCAAGGAGCTCGAGCAGCGATTACGCCTGCAGCGCCGCCGACTGCGCGTGCTTCAGGCCCAGCTCGCCTGAGCGCGCTGCCCGCTCCGCCCCCGGCAGACTTTCATGGGACGAATTTTCGAAGTCCGCAAGCACACCATGTTTGCGCGCTGGAACCGCATGGCCAAGCAGTTCGCGCGCATCGCCAAGGACATCACCATGGCGGTGAAGGCGGGCGGAAGCGATCCGACGGGCAACCCGACCCTGCGGCGCGTGATCCAGAACGCCCGCGCGGTCAACATGCCGAAGGAGAAGATCGAGGCCGCCATCAAGCGGGCCACCGGTCGCGATGCCACCCAGTACCAGCAGGTGCACTACGAGGCCTACGCGCCGCACGGCGTCGCCCTGCTGATCGAAGCGGCGACGGACAATCCCACGCGCACGGTGGCCGCCGTGCGCAACATCGTCACCAAGAACGGCGGCAACCTGGCCACCTCCGGAAGCGTCGCGTTCCTGTTCAAGCACATGGGCGTGTTCCGCCTCGATCCGGCGGGAATCGACCCGGACGACCTTGAGCTGTACCTGATCGATCACGGTCTGGAGGACATGGGCGAGGGCAGCGGCGAGAACGGCGAGCCGCAGCTGGTCATCCGCTGCGCGTTCGAGGATTTCGGCAAGGTGCAGGAGGCGCTCGAGGCGCGCGGCCTCACGCCGCTGTCGGCCGAGCACGAGTACATCTGCACCGTACCGACGGAACTGCCCGAGGCGCAGGCGCAGGAGGTGCTGGCGCTGATCGACAAGCTCGAGCAGGACGATGACGTGCAGCGGGTGTTCCACACCCTCGCCTGAGCCCGCCCCGCGCCGGCTCAGTCCGGCATCGGCGTCATGCGCGCCCCGAGGGCGTCCTCGAAGCCGAAGTTGCGCATGTCCTCGATGCGCTGCGGGTAGAGGATCCCGTCGAGGTGATCCACCTCGTGCTGCACCACGCGCGCGTGAAAGCCCTCGACCGTGCGCTCGATCGGCGCGCCGCGCAGATCGTATCCACGGTACCGCAGCCGCGTGTAGCGCGGCACCAGCCCGCGCAGTCCCGGCACCGACAGACACCCCTCCCAGCCCTCGGCCTGCTCGGTGCCGAGCGGCGTCAGCTCGGGATTGACCAGCACCGTGTAGGGCACCGGCGACACGTGCGGATAGCGTGGGTTGTCGGCGACCTCGAAGATGACCACCCGCAGACTGACTCCGATCTGCGGTGCGGCGATTCCGGCGCCGTTCAGGGCGCGCATGGTGTCATCCATGTCCTGCACCAGCCCTTGGAGCTCGGCATCGAATCGCTCCACCGGGGCGGCCACCTGCCCGAGCAGCGGCTCGCCCATCTTCAACACCCGTCGGACAGTCATCCGAACTCTCCGCGCCGCAAGCCTCGCCGTTCAGGGCGAGGAGCAGGCGCCTGGGTGAGCGCTCTCGCGGCTGTTGACAGACCTCGAACGGCACGTATTGTCGAGCATCCGCGAGAGGCAAATCTAGCGCGCAGCACGAGCTCGTCGCTCCTCAGGGTGTTGCAAGTTGTGGTATTGCCGACGGCAAGTCGGGCGTGAAAATGCCCGCACGCCGTAGCCGTTGGTCTTGTTTCTTGCCGCATCTCTCGACGACAATGTCGCAATGGTGCTGACCTCTCAGTATAGGGTCAAAGATGCCGGCCCCGCTCGGCATCTCGAGCGGCAGGCCCGCGCGGTGAAGCGCGTGCGGAACGACTGTGGGGAGGTTCAGCACGCGGCTCGCTGCCACGACAAGCGCTGGCCTTCGGCCTTCGATCTGATCCGCCTCGCCAGCGGCAGCAGCAAGCCCCGGGGCCTGCACTCGGATGCTGTTCAGCCCGTGTGCACACCGATCGCGATCGCGCGGGATGCCCGCCACGAGCGGCCGCGATGGCTCGGCAGGAATTCCTTGGGGCGGATCCCCTTGCAGGCCGCGCGCGCCATTCGCCTGGACGGCGATGCGGTGATCTTCCTCGGGCGGCGGTACCGGGTCTGGCTCAGTCGTCCGCTCGAGGGCAGAATCCTCTGCGGCTGCTTCGCCGAGGGCGCCCGCGGCCGCTGGTACCTGAACCTGCAGGCACCAGTCGCGCAAGACAGAGCGTGTGGCACGGGGGAAGTGGGCATCGATCCGGGCCTGAAGTCCCTGGCGAGACTCTCCACGGGAGAGAAGGTCGAGGCGCCGCGCCGCTACCGCCAGCATGACCAGGCGCTCGCCGTTGCACAACGGGCCGCACGCCAGCCGCGTGTGCGGGCCCTCCACACCAAGATCGCAAATTGCCGCCGGCACGGCCTGCACGAGGTCTCCAGCCGCCTCGTGCGCGAGAACGGTCGAATCTGCGTGGGCAACGTCAACGCGCAAGGTCGGGCCCGCACTGCCGTGGCCAAGTCCGCGCTCGATGCGGGCTGCTCGCAACTTCGATCCCAGCTCCGCTATAAAGCCATCAGGCACGGGGCCGAGTACATCGAGGTTGACGAGCGATTGACCACGCAGGTCTGTTCCGCGTGCGGTGCGCGCGGCGGCCGACAAGGTCGAGAGGGCCTCGTAGTCAGAGAGTGGATCTGTTGCGGATGTGGCGCTCGGCATGACCGGGACGTCAACTCTGCGATCAATCTCCTCGTCTCGGGCCGGAACGCCGGCCTCCGGTAGACGGAAATCCCCTGCCTTCAGGGAGGGGACGACGTCAAGGGTGTACAGTACAATATTTCTCGTCATCGGGAGTGACGCCAGATGTGGAACAAGACTGACCCGGAAGAGTCCTTCCGCAATAAAGTCATATGGGTGGCCGCCGGAGTCGTCGCGGCCGCATTGATCGGCGTCGGCATCTATTACCGCTTTCACACGCCACAGCGCGCGCCGGTGAGCACTCCCGTGCCGGCGCCCGCCCCGGCCGTCACCAGTGCTCCCACGCCGCTGCCGAGCACTCCGCCAGCGATTCAGCACCCCGTTCCGGCGCCGGCGGCGCAGGCGAGCGGCAAGCCGCTGCCGCCGCTCAATTACAGCGACGCGGCCATGCTCAGCGCGCTGAATACGCTCATCGGCCAGCCGGCGGTGGCGCGCTTCCTGGTGCCGAAGAACATCATCCGGCGCATCGTGGTCACGGTGGACAGTCTGCCGCGGGTCAAGGTTGCCGCGAATCTGCGCCCGGTCAAGCCGACCCCGGGGCAGACCATCGTCAACCGCCAGGGCGGGGTCGCCCTGCTCAGCCAGCGCAACTTCGCCCGCTACACGCCGTTCGTCGCGGTGGTGAGCCGCCTCAACGTCAAGGCGCTGGCGAGGCTGTATTTCCGGATGTATCCGCTGTTCCAACAGGCCTACGAAAGCCTCGGCTACCCCGGCAAGTACTTCAACGACCGTCTGGTGCAGGCCATCGACAGTCTGCTCGCCACGCCCTCGGTGAGCACACCCGTTACGCTCGAGCGGCCGAAGGTCTTCTGGCAGTTCGCCGACCCGAAACTCGAGGCGCTGCCAGCCGGGCAGAAGCTCCTGATCCGCATGGGACCGCAGAACGCCGCCGTCATCGAGCACAAGCTCCGTCAGCTGCGCACGCTGATCGCCAAAGCGCCGCAGTAGGCCGGCCCGCGGCGCCTCAGGCGCCTGCGCAGCGCTCGAGTTCCCGGCGCAAGCGCGCCGCCAGTTCCCCGTGCGCACCGGGATCGAACGGTGCGCCCGCCTGCCAGTCGTAGGCCCAGGGGTGCGAGGTCCTCAGCCGCTCGGGCTCATCGGCGTAGCGGGGAATGACGTGCGCGTGCAGCGCCGGCTCGAGATTGCCGAGAATCGCGTAGTTGATGCGCACCGCGCCGGTGACCGCGAGCACCGCATCGCCGAGGCGGGCCAGATCGAGCAGGAAGCGGGCGCGGCCGGCCCCGTTGAGCGCATTGAGGCTCGGCACCACCGGATCGGGCAGCAGCAGCGCGTAACCGCGCAGGAACTGCCGCTCGCCCATCAACGCCCATCCGGACTCGAGCCGGGCGATCACCCGCGGCTCGCGCGCCGCGCGCGCCGCCTCGACCTGGCGGTGAATGGCGGTGACGGGCGTGTTCAGCACACGACCTGCAGCGCGCGCAGCGCGCTCACCGTGACGGCATGGCTGGTGTGCTCGATGGCGTGCCAGCCGCGGCCGCGCGCGGCACGCACGTTCTCGGGGCGATCGTCGATGAACACGGTGTCGGCCGGCTCGAGGGCGAAGCGCCGCTCGGCCTCGGCGTAGATGAGCGCATCGGGCTTCATGACCCCCGCGAGAAAAGACGGCAGTGCGCCGTGGCCGATGCGATGCAGGCCGTATTCGCGCGACAGATGCGCCCAGTGCAGATCGCCGATGTTCGAGAGCAGGTACACCCGGTAACGCTCGCTCAGGCCGTGCGCGAGCTGCACCATCGGCGGCTGCAGCTCGAACATGTCCACCCAGCGCTCATGCGCGGCATCGAGGTCGAGCGGCTCACGCGCGAGGCCGGCGAAGCGCGCGAGCAGGTCGCGCCCGGCGAGCCGCCCGCACTCGTGCTCGTGCAGCTCGACGCGCGTCAGCACCGAGTTCAGATCGGGGGCCTCGGCCCCGTGCGCGCGCAGGAACTCCAGAAAGGGCGTGCTGTCGAGGTGCACGAACACCCAGCCGATATCGAAGACGATGTTACGCATCAGGCGGTTGACTCTCTCGGGTTCGCGCGCGCCGGATCACAGCGGAAACGGCATCACCATCCCGGTATCGCCCGGGGTCAGGTTCACCGCGACCACAGTGGCCTTGGGAAAGAAGTTGAACTCCGAGGCGCTCGCCCAGGTATAGGCGCCCATGGCGCGCCCGATGATCAGGTCGCCCGCCTCGAGCTTCGGCAGCAGCAGATTCTCGGCGATCACATCGATGCTGTCGCAGGTGGGGCCGGCGAGCACCGAGGGCAGCCGCTCATCGGAGTCCTTCAGCGGCTCGACCGGATAGCGCGCGTGATCGTAGAGCTGACCGCTGTAGGAGCCGTACAGGCCGTCATCGAGGTAATACCACCAGTGCCCTTCCCGGCGCGCGCGTCCCATGACCGAGGCGACGCCGATCGCGGCGGGCCCGACGATGAAGCGGCCGGGCTCGGCGATCACCCGCACGCGCTTGGGCAGCTCATCGAGCGCGGCGCGCAACGGCTCGCAGAAGCGCTCGATGTCCTGCACCGGCTGCGTGTAGTCGATCGGAAAGCCGCCGCCGATGTCGAGCGTGTCGAGCACGCCCAGCTTGCGGCGCCGCCCTGCGGCCATCAGGCGGGCGCAGGCATGCAACGCCTCGACGTGCTTGGCCGAGTCGCCGGCCTGCGAGCCGACGTGAAACGACAGTCCGCGCACGGTGATGCCGAGCTCGGCGGCGAGCCGCGCAAGCGCCAGGGCATCCTCCGGGTCGCAGCCGAACTTGCGCGACAGGTCGCACACCGCCCCGGGACTGCGGAACGAAACGCGCAGCAGAAGCTCGGCGCGGTCCGTGAAGCGCTCGAACTTGCGCACCTCGTCGGGATTGTCGGCCACGAAAGTGCGCACGCCGAACTCCAGCGCATTGCGGATGTCCTGCGGGCGCTTGATCGGATGGGTGTGGATGCAGCGCGCCGGATCGACGCCGAGGCGCCGGGCGAGCTGCACCTCGCCGCTCGTGGCCAGATCGAGAAAGCCGCCCTCGGCGAGCACGGTCTGCACCACCGCCGCGTGCGGCATGGGCTTCAGCGCGTAGTGCAGGTCCACTCGCCCGAGCGCCGCGCGCAGCTTGCGGTACTGCACGCGCACCCGCTCGCAATCGAGAACGATGAGCGGCGAGCCGAACTGGTGCACCAGCCGGCGCACTTCCGCCGGCTGGAACGGATCGACGAACCGATTGCGTCTGACACTCATGGCGCCTCCCCCTGCGCGTTCGCCTCGGCGGAAGCGGCGCCGGCGGCCGCGCGGCGCAGCCGATCGCGGATCGCCGCCCAGGCTTCCCCGTCGGGCACATCCTGCACCAGAATGCGCTCGCAGCGGCTCTTGTCGAGCGTGCGCAGGTGCGCGTAGAGGTCGTGGCCGTACTGCTGCGCACGCTCGCCGGCGTTGATCCACGTCACCCCGGGCTGCGCGGCGAGCGGCGCCCGCCAGGCGAGCACCGCCACGCGGCGGCCGCCTTCGGCGAGCGCCGCGCTGCGCGCGTCGATCTGCCCAGCGGGGACGATGGTGAGCGGCGTCGAGGGGGCGTAATGCGCCGCCGTGCTGCCCGGCACTCGCGGCGATGCCGGATCGGCACCGATGACGAGGTCTGCGACGAGCGCGCGGATCTGACCGGCCGTGATTCGGCCGGGCCGCAGCAAGCGCGTGCTGCCGTCCTGGAACGCGACGATGGTCGACTCCAGACCGATCGGGCAATCCCCGCCATCGAGCACCACCCTCACCGCGTCGCCGAGCTCCTCGCGCACGTGCTCGGCACGGGTCGGGGAGAGGCGCCCGTAGCGATTGGCGGAGGGTGCGGCGATGCCGCCCCGGAAGGCCGCGAGCAGCTGCTGCGCCACCGGGTGCGCCGGCACGCGCAGGGCCACGGTGTCCTGAGCGCCGGTCACGCTGTCATCGACCCCGGCGGCGCGGGGCAGCACCAGAGTGAGCGGCCCGGGCCAGAACTGCTCGGCCAGCCGCCGCGCCTCGGGAGGCACCTGCCGTGCCCACTCGGGAAGCTGCGCGATGTCGCCGAGGTGCACGATCACCGGATGGCGCGCGGGGCGCCCCTTGACCTCGAAGATGCGGCGCACCGCGGCCGGATTGCGCGCATCGGCGCCGAGCCCGTAGACCGTCTCGGTCGGAAACGCGACCAGCTCGCCGGCGCGCAGCGCGCGCACCGCGCCCTCGAGATCCGCCGGTGCCACTCGCCCCATCGTCATCCTCCGCCGCGCCGGTCACGGCAGCGCGCGGCGCACCCAGCCGTGCGGCGTGCGCAGCAGCTCGTAGGCCGGCCAATAGTGATCGTCGAGCGTCAAGGTGATCACCTGCGGCGCATTGTTCCAGCCGAGGGTGGTGATGCGCACCGAGGCGTGTTCGGGCCGCATCGCCACGGCACGCAGGAACGCATCCAGATTGGGCGTCGGCTTGCCGTCGACCGCAACGATCCGCAGACCCGCGTACAGTCCGTAGCGGGCCGCCGGCGAGCCGTAGTCGAAATCATCGACGTACACGCCGTAGGGCGGCACGCCCCGCTGCGCCAGCATGGAGTGGAACGGGGTCTGCAGCGTCGCGCCCGCCCACTCCACCACGCGGTGCAGGCGAGTACCGGAGAGCACCACGGTCGGCACGGTCAGCGTCAGGGCCCGCTGGCCGCGCCAGATCGTCAGGCGCACCCGGCTGCGATCCGCGGTGGCCCGCTCGACCTGCTCGAAGCGCGTCACGACGTGTCCGTCGATGGCGAGCAGCAGGTCACCGGGCTCGAGCATCCGGGCGGCCGGCGAGCCGCCGGTGGTGCGGATCACCGTCAGCACGACACGCCGCGTGCCGCTGTGCGCGGCGAGCCGCGCGGTCCAGCTGGGCGCGAGTCCGATCAGCTGCGCGCTCGCAAGCGGTGTCAGCGCGAGCTCGACGTCGAGTGAATGCAGCGGCTGGCCGCTGCGCATCCGCTCGATCATGTCGCGCACCGGGGCGATCGGCACGCCCTGCAGGTCCTGGCCCACGCCGTTGGCGGTGTCGAAGGCGAAGCTCGACCACAGCCCGAGCACCGCTGCGCGCCGGTTCACCAGCACGCCATCGAAGTTGCTCGGCGGATTGACCAGCTGGATGCTCTCGATGTTGGTGTCGCGGAAGCGCATGGTGCGCGACAGCGGCAGCTCGAGCGGCTCGATGCTCGAGACCTGGGTGGAGCGGAAATGCAGATCGTTGTCATCGGCGATGCCGACCACGTCGATCGGCTCGCCCGCCTCGAGGCGCTGCGGCACGAGGTCCGCCGAGCGCACCGGCGTCGAGCCGATGAGGCGCGGGTCGTACGCGACGACGGCGAGATTGTGGATGGGGCTGACGTACACCACCCGGCCGGGCACCTGCAGCGTGCCGGCGAAGGTGATCGTGACGTCCCCGAGGGAGACCGGCACCGTGTTGCGGTCCACCACCACCCAGCCGCGCTTGGCGTCCACCACCAGCCCCGTGCCGTGGTAGTAGTGCTCGGTCACGCCGGAGACCGAGTACGGCATGCTGAAGGTCACCGACACGAGCGAGTGCGCGAGGCGCGTGAGCAGTGGATTGCGATAGACCGGGAAGCGCGTCGAGATCGCCGGGCGGGGCTTGGGCGGCGGTCCGGGCGGCAGCGCCGTGCACGGCCAGATGCCGAGCTTGTCGTTGCGCACGCAGTACTCGGCCGGAAACCAGCGCCGGTCCATGCGGAAGTAGGCGAGCTGGGTGCTGTTCGGATCGTTGGCGACGGTGAATCGCACGGTGGCGTACTCGCCGTCGGCGAGCTGCCCGAGTGCGCGGCGCAAGTCCTGCAGATTGTCGATCGGCCACGAGTCGACGGCGTGGATGACCGCCCCGCGCGGCACGCCGGCGGCCCCGAACACATAGCCGGGATTGGCGACCCATACTCCGCGCGGCGGCACGTTCAGCTGCAGCGCCATCTCGTATGAGAGTGTGTTGAGCACGGCGTTGCCGAACTGCACGTAGGCGCTCGGCGTGATGGCGTTGAGGTTGCCCACCGGCAGCCTCACCGAGATCTTCTGTCCGCCACGCTCGAGCTCGAGGCTGATCTGGCGCTCCACCGAATGGTCCAGAATGCGCTCGAGCGGCTGGAAGGTCGTCACGTACCGGCCGTTGACGCGCACCAGAACATCGCCGGGCTCGAGCACCCGGGCGCTCGGCGAGCCGGGCAACACCGTGCTGACCACCAGCATGCCGGTCCGCTGCGGATACGCCTTGCGCACCGCCGCCTCGACCCGGCGCGGCAGCCCGAGCCGCTCAAGCTCATCGAACGGCCTGTAGTGGAAGATCGTGTACAGCGTCCCGCGGGTCACTTGCCGGCCCTGGCGGATCCGCTGCAACGCCCGCTGCACCGCCCAGAGCGGCAGGTAGAAGCTCGAGGCGGCGTTGTTGGCGCCGCCGGCATTGAGCGCGACCACGTGGCCGCGGATGTCGATGACCGGGGAGCCGGAGGAGCCGCCGGAGGTCCCGGAGGCCGCCTGCAGGTAGAACGTGTTGAAGTCGTTGTAGTTGCCGAACCCGTAGTCCGGCGCGCGGCGGTGCAGCCGCGCCAGCGTGCCGGCGAGGATCGACAGCTGCTCCCCGGCGTTGTTGCCGATGACGCGGATCTCGCGTCCGACGCGCGCGCCCGCCGGATCGAGCTCGAGCGCCTTGGGGTGGATGTAGTGCAGCTTCTTCGGATCGAAGCGGTAGAAACCGAAGTCATGCACCGGATCGCGGTAGATCGGATAGATGGGGATCTGCTCGCGGTCGAGGAAAGTGGCCGTGGCCGTCACCGGCCCCGGCGTGACCACGTGGCGGTTGGTGAGGATGATGCCGCGCTTGGCGTCGACCACGAAGCCGGTGGCCTCGGCCGTTTCGTTGACATCGGTATCGAAGGCGCGGTCCTGGCTGAAGTTGATCGCCACGACGCTGCTCGCCACCCGCGCGAGCGTCGCGGCCCAGGTCGGATTCGACTCGAGCGCGGCGGCCTGACGGGCCAGGTGAGCCGCGACGGCCGTGCCGCCCGGCAGCGGCGGCCGCGGCGGCGCGGCCGCACGGGCGGGCCCGATGCCGGCCAGGCCGACCGGCGGGACGAGAACAAGCAGGCACAGCAGTCGCACAGATCGCATCGGCCCCCCGATTGACATTGCGCTAACGGCCGAGCAGCACCAGCAGCCACACCACCGCGAGCAGGACGAACGACATCAGCACGGCGGCCGAGCCGATGTCCTTGGCAAGACCGGCGAGCGCATGGCGCTCAAGCCCGATGCGATCGACGGTCGCCTCGATGGCGCTGTTGATCAGCTCCACCACCAGAATCAGCAGGACCGGAGCGGCGAGCAGCGCCCGCTGCGTGCCGTCGTGCCCGAGCCACAGCGCGAGCGGCATCGCCACCGCCGCGAACGCCAGCTCCTGGCGGAACGCGGCCTCCTCGCGAAACGCCCCGGCGAGACCCCGCCAGCTTGCACCGAAGGCGCGCAGCACCCGCGCGAGGCCCCGCGGCTTGTATCGGTCAATCGCTATCGGGCCGGTTTCCACGCAAGATCCAGCTGCTTGGCGGCCCGTACGTCATCGAGCCGCCGTAACGGCATGGTATGCGGAGCGCTCGTGACGCGCTCGGGTTCTTGCGCGGCCTCGGCGAGGATGAGCGTCATGGCCTCGACGAACGCGTCCAGGGCCGCCTTGCTCTCGGTTTCCGTCGGCTCGATGAGCAGACATTCCGGCACGAGCAGCGGGAAGTAGGTGGTGGGGGCATGCTGGCCATGATCGAGCAGCCGCTTGGCGAAGTCCATCGCCGTCACACCGAGCTCGCGCGCCTGGCGCTTCACCGTGATGATGAACTCGTGGCTGGCGCGCCGGCGCGGGTAGGCCGCATCGAAGCCCGCCCGGGTGAGGCACGCGAGCAGGTAGTTGGCATTGAGCGTGGCGTACTCGCCCACCTTGGCCATGCCGTCGCGGCCGAGCATGCGCATGTAGATGTAGGCCCGCAGCAGTACCCCGACATTGCCGGCGAAGGCCGACAGCCGGCCGATCGACTGCGGCAGATCGCGCTCGGTGAGCCAGACGTAGCGCTCGGCGCGGCGCGCCACGATCGGCACCGGCAGGAACGGCGCGAGCCGCGAGGCGACGCCGACCGGGCCTGCGCCCGGGCCGCCGCCGCCGTGCGGGGTGGAGAAGGTCTTGTGCAGATTGACGTGAATTACGTCGAAGCCCATGTCGCCGGGGCGCACCTTGCCGAGAATGGCATTGAGGTTGGCTCCGTCGTAATAGAGCAGCCCGCCGGCGGCGTGCACCGTGCGGGCGAGCTCCTCGATGCGCCGCTCGAAGACCCCGAGTGTCGAGGGGTTGGTGAGCATAATGCCGGCGGTCTTCGGTCCGACCGCGCGCTTGAGCGCCTCGATGTCGACATCGCCCTCGGCATCGACCGGCACCTCGCGCACCACGCAGCCGCACATGGTCGCGGTGGCCGGGTTGGTGCCGTGCGCCGCTTCGGGCACGATGATCTCATTGCGCTCGAGGTCGCCGCGCGCTCGGTGGTAGGCGCGGATCATCGCCACGCCCGCATACTCGCCCTGGGCGCCGGCCATGGGACTCAAGGCCACCGCCTGCATGCCGGTGACCTCCTTCAGCATCTCCTGCAGCTCGAACAGGCACTCGAGCACGCCCTGGCCGCTCGACTCGGGCGCAAGCGGATGGCGGCCGAGGAACTCCGGCAGCATCGCGTACTCATTGCACGCCTTGGGGTTGTACTTCATCGTGCACGAGCCCAACGGGTAGAAGTTCGTGTCGATGGAGAAGTTCAGCTGCGAGAGGCGCGTGAAATGGCGCACCGCCTCCAGTTCGCTCACCTCGGGCAGCAGCGGCGGGGCGAGGCGGAGCTGCGCGGCCGGCAGATCCGCCGTGCTGCGCTCATCGGGCTCGGGCGGCCACTGGTCCTCGGCCCCGCGGCCGCTCACCGAGTGCTCGAAAATCAGTTTTTCCAGACGGTTGGTTCGTTCACAGCTCATCGTCGAGTCTCGCATCAGGCGGCGCGCGCCTCGCGCAGGCACTCATCGAGCGCGGCGCGGTAGCGCTCGATGTCCTCACGGGTCTTGGTCTCGGTGGCGCACACCAGCAGCGCCGGCCCGAGCTCGGGATAGTGCTCGGCGAGGTCCCAGCCGCCGATGATGCCGCGCGCGGCCAGGCGCTCGAGCAGCGGCGCCACCGGGCGCTCCAGGCCGATCGCCGCCTCATGGAACACCGGCTCGGCGAACAGCCGCCGCACCCCCGGCAGCGCGGTGAGCGCGGCAATCAGCTCCGCGGTGCGCGCGTGACAGGCCGCTGCGGTGCGCCGCAGCCCCTCGGCCCCCATCAGCGACAGGTGGATCGTGGCCGCCGTGACCATCAGGCCCTGATTGGTGCAGATGTTCGAGGTGGCCTTGGCGCGGCGGATGTGCTGTTCGCGCGCCTGCAGTGTCAGGGTGAAGCCCGGCCGGCCGTCGGCATCGACGGTGCGCCCGACGATGCGCCCGGGCATCTGTCGCACGTGCGACATGCGGGTGGTCATGAAGCCGAAGTACGGCCCGCCCGAGGAGAGGGGAATGCCGAGCGGCTGGCCGTCGCCGACCACGATGTCCGCGCCCCGCGCGCCCCATTGCCCCGGGGGCTTCAGCAGCGCGAGCGAGACCGGATTGACCACCCCCACCACCAGAATGTTGCGCGCGTGCGCCCAGTCGGTCAGCGCGTCCACGTCCTCGAGGCGTCCGAACACGTTGGGCTGCTGGATGACGAGCGCGGTGATGTCCTCGCCCTCGTAGGGCTCGAGCGCCGCCATCGGGATGCAGCCGCCCGCGGCTGAGAGCGGCACCTCCTCGAACGCCAGGCCCTGGTTGCCGGCGATGCCGAGCGCGGCGCGCCGATAATGCGGATGCACGGTACGCGGCACGAGAATGCGCTGCGAGCGCGAGTGTCGGTTGGCGCGCACGGCCATCAGGCTCGCCTCGGCGAGCGCGCTGGCTCCGTCGTAGAGCGATGCGTTCGAGACCTCCATGCCCGTGAGATTCACCATCATCGTCTGGTATTCGTACAGCAGCTGCAGCGTGCCCTGGCTGGCCTCGGCCTGATAGGGTGTGTAGGCGCTGTAGAACTCCCCGCGCGTCGCCACCGCCCAGACGGCCGCCGGAATGTGATGCTCGTAGGCGCCGGCGCCGATGAAGCACAGCGGCCGCCCGTCGCGGCGCGCGCGCGCGCTCATCAGCCGTGCGAGCTGCATCTCGTTGAGCGCCTCGGGCACTCCCGCGAGCGAGCGGCTGCGAAGCTTCGCGGGGATCTCCTCGAACAGCCGCTCGATGCCATCGACGCCGATGGCCTCGAGCATCGCCGCGACGTCCTCGCGCGTGTGCGGAACGAACGCCATCAGTTACCCTCCTCCGCGGTCAGCTTCTCGTACTCGGCGGCGCTCAGCAGCGCGCCCGGCGCGCCCTCGGGGCGCAGCCGCGCGAGCCAGCCGCCGCCGTAGGGGTCGGTGTTGATGGTCTCCGGGGCGTTCGCGAGAGCCGCGTTGCCCTCGATCACCTCGCCGGTGACGGGCGCGTAGACGTCCGAGGCCGCCTTGACGGACTCGACCACGGCGAACGGCTCCCCCGGGGTGACCTTGCGGCCCTTCTCGGGCACCTCGACGAACACCAGATCGCCGAGAGCGTGCTGCGCATGATCGGTGATGCCGACCTCGACGGTACCGTCGGGCAGCGTCCGCAGCCATTCATGGGTGCGCGTGTATTTGAGATCGGAAGGAACCTTGCTCATGCGACGCTCCGTAGGGTCGAATCGACGATTGTAGGTGGTGGGATGGCGGGTGAGGGAGGCGGCCGGTTCGCCGAGGCTCAGCCGACGAGCGACTTGCCGTGCCGCACGAATGGCGGCTTCACGACGCGGGCGGCGAGCAGCTTGCCGCGCACGTCGACCTGGACCTGATCGCTCGCCGAGGCGGGGATGCGCGCCAGCGCAATCGAGCGCTCGAGAGTCGGGGAGAACGTGCCGCTGGTGATCTCGCCCTCGCCGGCGCCCGGGGCGATCACCCGCTGATGCGCGCGCAGCACGCCGCGCTCCTCGAGCACCAGGCCGGCGAGCTTGCGCTCGAGCCCGCGCGCGCGCAGCGCCTCGAGCGCCTCGCGGCCGATGAACGCGCGCCCCGGCCCCATCGCGACCGTCCAGGCGAGGCCCGACTCGAGCGGGTTGGTGTTCTCGTCCATGTCGTTGCCGTAGAGGTTCATGCCCGCCTCCAGGCGCAGCGTATCGCGCGCGCCGAGGCCGCAAGGCACGACGCCGGCGCCCGTGAGGGCGTGCCACAGCGATTCGGCCTCGCTCGCCGGCAGCATGACCTCGAAGCCGTCCTCGCCCGTGTAGCCCGTCCGGGAGATGAACCAGCCGTCGATCTCGGCACCGAAGAAGGCGCCGAGCGCGAGCGCGCGCTGCGCCCCGGCGCTCGACAGCAGGCCCGCCACGCGCTCGCGCGCCTCGGGCCCCTGCACGGCGAGCATCGCCAGATCGGCCCGCTCGCGCACGGCGACGCCGAACGGCTCGGCGTGCCGGCGCATCCAGGCGAGATCCTTGTCGCGGGTGCCGGCGTTGACCACCGCGCGAAACCGCTGCTCGCCGAGGTAGTAGACGATGAGGTCATCGATGACGCCGCCGCGCTCATTCAGCAGACACCCGTAGAGCGCCTTGCCGGGCACGGCGAGCTTATTCACGTCATTGGCGTAGAGCTTGAGCAGGAAGGGCCGCACTGCCTCGCCCTCGAGATCGACCACGCACATGTGGGACACGTCGAACACGCCGGCCGCGCGCCGCACGGCATGGTGCTCGGCGATGAGGGAGCCGTACTGCAGGGGCATGTCCCAGCCCCCGAAATCCACGATGCGCGCGCCCGCGGCCTGATGGATGGCGAATAAAGGGGTTCGTCGTGCCACAGATCCTCCAGAGAAACAAAAAAAGCGGCAGGCTCGCCTGCCGCCCCTCTGTCCGGTGACCTGAGAGATCGGGCGCTGCGCGCCTCTCCCCTTCGGTGGGCCGGCGCTGCAACGCGCCCGCCGCTCTCCAGAGACCCCGCGCAGAACCCCGCGGCCTGCGCAATCTGCCGTTCGTGTGCCTGAGCGTTTCCGGGCGGGAATTGCGCCTTCGGCGTTCCGGCCCGCGGGCCGGACTCTCTCCGTGCAGATCGGTGTTCAGGGTGCGGCGATGATACCAGCCTTTGGGCCGGATTGGCGCGACCGCCGGCGCGCCGCCCCCGCTCGCGCCGGCGGTCGCGGCGGGCCGGCCGGCCCGGTAAAATGCCAGCCCCACCGGTTCGGTCCCCGAAATCACTGGCAGGTCTCCATGTCGCCCATTGCACGCCGCTCCACCGTTCAGGTCACCATCGGCGCCGTTCGCGTCGGCGGCGCCGCCCCCATCGTCGTGCAGTCGATGACCAATACCGACACGGCGGACGTGGAGGGCACGGCGCAGCAGGTGAAGTCCCTCGCCCGCGCCGGCTCGGAACTGGTGCGCATTACGGTCAACTCGGCCGAGGCCGCCGCCGCCGTGCCCCACATCCGCGAGCGGCTCGATCAGATGGGCGTCCCGGTACCGCTCATCGGGGACTTCCACTTCAACGGCCACAAGCTGCTGCGCGAGCATCCGGCCTGCGCCGAAGCGCTCGCCAAGTACCGCATCAATCCCGGCAACGTCGGGCGCGGCAGCAAGCGCGACCCGCAGTTCGCCGAGATGATCGAGACCGCCTGCCGCTACGGTAAGCCGGTGCGCATCGGGGTCAACTGGGGCAGTCTCGATCAGGACCTGCTCACGCGCATCATGGATGAGAACGCCACGCGCGCCGAGCCCCTGAGCGCGCAGCAGATCATGCGCAATGCCGTGGTGCTCTCGGCGCTTGAGAGCGCCGCGCGCGCCGAGTCGCTCGGCATGCCGCACGAGCGCATCATCCTCTCGGCCAAAGTGAGCGGGGTGCAGGATCTGATCGCCATCTACAGCGATCTGGCCGCCCGCTGCGAGTACCCGCTGCACCTCGGGCTCACCGAAGCCGGGATGGGCTCCAAGGGCATCGTCGCCTCGACCGCGGGCATGGCCGTGCTGCTGCAGCGAGGCATCGGCGACACCATCCGCGTCTCGCTCACTCCCGAGCCCGGCGGCGACCGCACGCAGGAAGTCATCGTCGCGCAGGAGATCCTGCAGACCCTGGGCCTGCGCTCGTTCCTGCCGCTCGTCACCGCCTGTCCGGGCTGCGGGCGCACCACGAGCACCGTCTTTCAGGAGCTCGCCCAGAGCATCCAGACGCACATCCGCCACCGCATGCCGGAATGGCGGCGCGAGTTCGAGGGCGTCGAGGACATGACCGTCGCGGTCATGGGCTGCGTCGTCAACGGGCCCGGGGAAAGCAAGCACGCCAACATCGGCATCAGCCTGCCGGGCACGGGCGAGCGGCCGGTCGCGCCGGTCTACGAGGACGGCGAGAAGACCGTGACGCTCAAGGGCGATCACATCGCCGAGGAGTTCCAGGAACTGCTCGAGCGCTACGTGGCGCGGCGGTTCAACAAAAAGCCTGCCCGGGAGACGGCCGCGGCCTGAGGGCGCGGCGCGGGCGGCAGGCACGAGGTGCGGCGATGAGCGAACTGAACGAGCGCCAATGCAAGCCCTGCGAGGGCGGCGTCGCGCCGCTGACGCGCGCGGCGGCCGAGGCCCTGGCCCGGCAGCTCTCGCGCGAGTGGGTCCTGTCCACGGAGGGGCCGTACCTGCGGCGCGAATTCCGGTTCAGGGACTTCTACCGCACCATGAGCTTCGTCAACGCGCTCGCGCACATCGCCAACATCGAGGACCATCATCCGGACCTCGAGATCGGCTACAACTACTGCCGCGTGCAGTACACCACGCACGCCATCAAGGGCCTGTCCGAGAACGACTTCATCTGCGCCGCGAAGATCGACCGCATCCCGCTCAGCTGAGCGGCGCCCCGCCGAGGCGCGCCGCGGCGGGCAGCTCGCCGGTGAGCCCGAGCGCCTGACCGATGAACAGGCGCTTCACCGTCTCGCTGCGGTTCACCCAGGCGAGCCCGTGCTGCGCCAGCTGCGCGAGCGGGCCGGAGCCGTGGGCGAGAAAGCGGTTGAACCCGTCGATGGCAAGCGTCATGGGCGCCAGCTCGCTCTTGCGCCAGCGCTCGTAGCGGCGCAGCGGCCGCGCCGCGCCCGGATCCTCCCCCGCGCGGTGCGCGAGCAGCACGCACTCGGCGAGCGCTGCCGCATCGAGCAGGCCGAGGTTGACGCCTTGCCCGGCCAGCGGATGCACCACGTGCGCGGCATCGCCCATCAGGGCGCAGCGCACAGCGGTGAAGCGCTCGGCGCGCAGCCGGCGCAGCGGCACCCCGAGGCGCTCCGTGCACAGCCGCACCGCGCCGAGCACACCGTCCGAGGCGGCAAGCAGCGCCTCCTCGAACTGCGCCGCCGGCAGGGCGAGCCGCTCGCGGGCGCTCGCCTCATCGAGGGACCACACGATAGAGCTCGATCCGTCGGCGAGCGGCAGAAACGCCAGCGTGCCGTCCCCCAGGAACCGCTGCCAGGCCGTCCGCTCGTGCGGACGCTCCGTGCGCACGTTGGCGACGATCGCGGTCTGCTGGTAGCTCGCCTCGCGGACCGCCAGCCCGAGCGCATCGCGCACCCTGGAGCGCGCGCCGTCGGCCCCGACGAGCAGCCTGCAATGCAGGACATCCGCGCCGGCGCGCACCTGCACATCCGGATCGCGTATCGCAAGCCCGGAGAACCCCGCCGCTATGACGGTTCCGCCGGCCGCCTCGAACGCCTCGAGCGCCGCGCACTGTACGAGGCGGTTCTCGGCGATGGCGCCGAGATTCGCCTCGCCCGCATAGGCCGCATCGAATACCAGCGCATCGGGGCTGCGCGCCGGCAGATGCGCCGGCCAGACGCACATGCGCTCATAGGGCTGGACACGGCGCGCGGGCATTCGCTCCCACGCACCGGCCGTGGTGAGGATCCGCTCGCTCGAGCGCGACCAGGCGGACACGCGCGCATCGAGAGCCGCCTCCGGAGCCGGCGGCGCGGGCCGGGCGGGCTCGAGCAATCCGATGCGCAGCGCGCGCCGCCCGGTGCCGGCGGCGCGCTGCAGCAGCGCCCCGGCGCACGCGCCCACCGGTCCGCCGCCGACGATCAGCACATCCCAACGCGGCGCAGCAGCGCTCATGTGAGCGGCAGCCCCCGCGCCAGACGCGGTGTCGGACCGCCGAATCCCAGGCTCACCCGGGCGAGCGCCCGCTTGGCCGGCGGCGACAGGTCGAACAACACCAGGCCGAGATTGCGCAGCAGGCTCGCCCCGGGGAGCCGGCTCTCGAACAGCTTGACCAGAGAGTCGGTGAAGCGCACCACGCCGCCGCGGTCCGCCGCCCGCGCCTCGCTGTAGGCGCCGAGCAGCTGCGGCGCGCCGGGATCACCGGCGCACGTGGCGATGCGCTCCGCCAGCAGCGCCGCATCCCGCAGACCGAGGTTGAACCCCTGCCCGGCGATCGGGTGCAGCCCCTGGGCCGCATTGCCGATGAGCACCGTGCGCATGCCCACCGTCGCGGCGGCGCGCGACAGCCTCAGAGGATAGGATGCGCGCCTTCCGGCGCGCAGGAAGCGCCCCGCACGCCAGCCGAAGCGCTCCTGCAGCGCATTCAGATAGGCCCCGTCGCTGAGGGCGAGCAGCTCCGCGGCGCGTGCGGGCTCGCTGGCCCAGACCGTGCCGTAGCCCCCGCCGTGCAGCGGCAGGACGGCCACGGGACCGCTCGGCGTGAAGCGCTCGTATGCCGTCCCGTCATGAGGCCGATCGGTGACGACCGCCGCGGTGATGGCCACCTGAGCGTAATCCTCCACCTGCGCCGGGATGCCCGCTGCCGCACGGACTACGGAGTTGGCGCCGTCCGCGGCCACCAACAGCCGCGCACTCACGGTCTCGCACGCGCCGTCCGCCGTCTCGACCGAGAACGCCGCGCCATCGGCGGCAATCTCCACCGCGGTGACCCGCGCCGGCACGCGCATCGTGACACCGCCGGCGCGCCGCAATCCGCGCCACAGGGCGGCCCCCATCACGCGATTGGGAATCACGTGTCCGAACGCCTCGACACCCTGTTCCGCGGCGCGCAGGCAGGCGCTGCCGAAGCGGCCCGCCTCGGAGACATGGATGGTGCGGATCGCCGCCGCTTCGCCCGCGAGATCCTCCCAGATGCCAAGTCCCTGGAAGATGCGCCGGCTGGCGTTGCCCAGCGCGGTCGTGCGCTCATCGAAACTCGGCTGGCTGCTCGAATCCGGCGCGACGCCCTCGATGAGCAGCACCCGCATCGTGCTGCCGGCAAGCGCCAGCGCCAGGCTCGCGCCGACCAGCCCGCCGCCGACGATCGCGACGTCGTACTCGCGCGGCTCGCCACCGCGCACCTCATGCTTGGGCACGCTGACTCCGCCGCGCCTTGCCGCGCGTGCGCGTGGCCAAAGCCCGCACGCCGTTCACATGCGGCGCGGCCATCAGCGCCTCGATCAGATCGGGGTCTTTCGGGACGCCGTCGGTGAGCACTTCAGCTCCGCTCTTGGTCACCACGACGTCATCTTCGATGCGCACGCCGATGCCCTGGAAGCGTTTGGGCACGCCGCGCGCGCCGCGAGGGATGTAGATGCCCGGCTCGATCGTCAACACCATGCCGGGCTCGAGGACACGCCACGCCTCCCCGACCTTGTAATCGCCGACATCGTGCACATCCATCCCGAGCCAGTGGCCGGTGCGGTGCATGAAGAAGCGCCGGTAGGCGCCATCGCGCTCGAGCTTCGCCGGCCGACCCTTGAGCAGCCCGAGTCTGACCAGCCCGTGCGTGATCACCCGGACCGCCGCCTCGTGCGGCTCGTTCCAGTGACTGCCGGGGCGCACTTTGGCGATCGCCGCGAGATTGGCCTCGTGCACGACCTCGTAGACCGCCCGCTGCTCGCGGCTGAAACGCCCGCTCACCGGGAAGGTGCGGGTGATGTCCGAGGCGTAGTACTCGTATTCGCAGCCGGCGTCGATCAGCACCACCTCGCCGTCGCGCAGCGGCTGATCGTTCTCGTTGTAGTGCAGGATGCAGCTGTTCGCCCCCGAGCCGACGATCGGGTAATACGAGGTGTCGGCCCCGTGGCGGCGGAACTCGTGCACGAGCTCGGCCATCAGCTCGTATTCCATGCGGCCGGGGCGGCAGAAACGCATGGCCCGCACATGCGCCAGCGCGCCGATACGCGCCGCTTCACGCATCAGACCGAGCTCGGTGCGCGATTTGAACAGGCGCAGCTCGTGCAGCACCTGATCGAGCGCCACGAACTCCTGCGGCGGATGGCGGCCATTGCGCGCCTGGGTGCGCAGGCCGTTCACCCAGCCGACCACTCGCTGGTCGAATTCCGGGTACATGCCCATGGCATAGAAGACCTTGGCGCGGTTCTCCATCAGCCCGGGGAGGATCTCGTCGATATCGGTGATGGGGAACGCATCGTGCGCGCCGTAGAGGCGGCGCGCGCCCGCAGGGCCTGCGCGCCGGCCGTCCCACGTCTCGCGCGCCGGATCACGGTCGCGCACGAACAGAATGTACTCGGCCTGTTCGCGCCCCGGGATCAGAACGGCGACCGCCTCCGGCTCGCCGAAGCCGGTGAGATAGTGAAAGTCGCTGTCCTGCCGGTATGCATAATCGACGTCGTTGTTGCGCTTGCGAACCGGCGCGGCCGGGACGATGGCGATGGCGTCGCGCCCCATCAGTCGCATCAACGCTCTGCGGCGGCGCGCGAACTCTTCTGCGGGGGTCTCAGGCTTCAATGGAAAGGCGCTCCAGGTGAGGCGGGCGGGTCGCGCAGCGGCGCGAGCTCCTCGAAGACCACTTGCACGCTGACGCGGATGAACTCGACGAGCTCAGCATAGGCCGCCTCGTTCGACTCCTCGCTCTGCGTCGTGTCGACCGCGGCGCTGCCGATTTCCGTGATGTCGTTGACGATCTCGCTCACCTCGCCGGGCATGTTCGCCGCATCGCGCAGCACGCCGAGGCCGAGTCCGTAGAGAAACCCCTGACACCACAGCGCGAGCGCCCCGGCGCGCTCGATGATCGGGCGGCCGTCATCGGGCAGGAGCAGGTCGAATCCCATCTGCGGGCCGGTAAGCGCCCCGGCCGTTCGCCGATACAGGGCGCGCAGCACCGGCATGCTCGGCGGGCGGGCCTGCCCCTCCGGCAGGATGTCGAGCAGCCAGTCCTCGAAGCGATACCCCGGCGCAGAGCACAGCGAGCCGGTCAGCGTGCCGTGCGCCTCGGCCGCATCGGTGAGCGAATGCTCGCCGGTGAGAACGGTCTGAACCTCGGCATAGTCCGCCTGCATCATTACCGCCCATTATGCCGCATGTCGGCGCCGGCGGATCCCCGCCCGGCTCCCCCGGGGGGCGCCCGGAGCTTCGCATTGACCGCGTGGAGAGCGCCGCACTATAGTCGCGCCAGCATGAGCGCTGCCGCATCATCAGCCCTCGATACCGAGCTCACCCGCCTGACCCGGCGGATCGATGAGCTGCTCGGCGCCCTTGAGCAGCTGCGCGAGGAGAACCACGCGCTCAAGCAGCGGCACGAATCGCTCGCCAGCGAGCGCGCGACGCTGCTGCAGAAGAACGAACAGGTGCGCGCGCGGGTCGAGGCCATGATCGGGCGATTGAAAACCCTGGAGCACGGCGCGTGAGCGCAGATCCGGCGCGCGTCAGCGTGCGCATCCTCGACCGGGACTACATGATCGCCTGCCCCCACGAGGAGCGGCCGGCCCTGCTCGATGCGGCGGAATACCTCAATACCCGCATGCGCGAAGTGCGCGACAGCGGCAAGGTCGTCGGACTCGACCGCATCGCGGTGATGGTCGCGCTCAATATGGCAAACGAGCTGCTGCTGCTTCGCGAGCGGGGCAACCGCAGCACCGTCGAGGCCGGCGACAAGATCCGCGCCCTGCGCGAGCGGGTGGAAACGGCGCTCGGACACAGCCGGCCGCTCGAACTGTGAGGCGCGCCGCGGTGCGCTCGCCCCGACTGCGCCCGGGCGTGCTTTGGTGTACAGTGCTTGCAGCGTCGCCTGCGGTGTTCGACACGCGGGCCGGGTTACCTCGGACCCTAATTGAAACACCCATGGGACTTCAGGGCTTGCCGGCAGAATTGTGCAAGTCCGCCCCGAGCGGAAAGCCTTACCTGCCGCAGCCTGTCCCACTTGTTGCTCCGGTTCGAGAGCAACGGTTCGCACCGGCACAGGCGGGTGACGCTTCCTGATTCCAGCTCGCAGCCGGCCCGCATGCGACTGCGGGCCTCGCTCCGACAAGCCCGCCGGAGCATCCCTCCGATCGAGCGCGCGCGCAGCGCGCGCCGCGTGGCGCTGATCGCCGAGCGCGAGCGCCTGGTGCGTCCGCAGTGGCGCATCGGCCTTTACATCGCGCTGCCCGAAGAACTCGATACCGCCGCGCTGCTGGCGCTCGCCCGCCGCCGCGGCAGCCAGGTGTATCTGCCACGCATCGGCGCGCAATCACCGGCCCGCTCGATGCAGTTCGTGCGGCTCGGCACGCGGGTGCTGCGCAATCGCTTCGGCATCCCCGAGCCGCTCGGTCCCGCGCTGCCGAGCGCGCGCGCGCTCGATATCCTCTTCGTTCCGCTGGTCGGATTCGATCGGCGCGGGAACCGTCTCGGCATGGGCGGTGGTTATTACGATCGCGCGCTGGCCTTCACGCGCGCGCGCGCGATGAGCGCGAGACCGCTGCTCGTTGGACTCGGCTACGCGATGCAGCAGCTCGAGCGCATCGAGCGCGCCGCGCACGATGTGCCGCTCGACATGGTGATCACCGAGCGCGGCATCATCCATTGCGCCCGCACCCGCGCCTTGCCGTGAGCGATGGGAACACGCGGCGCCGATCGAGAGGCACGGCACGACCGATGGTCCGCTAGCACATCCTCTTAGGACTTGCTTGTATTTTTGTTTCGCATGTATATACTCGGCCCTCGGACTAACCCGTCAACTGGAGAGCCAACATGGCGAAGGCAAAGAAGAAGGCCGCGAAGAAGAAAGCTGCGAAGAAGAAGTAAGGCCTTTCGCTCGGCGGCCGCTTCGGCGGCCGCCGAGTGAAACAAAGTTCGATGCCCTCGTGCCCGCGCAAGCGGGCACATTCGTTTTCAGCCCCTGGGAAATAGCCGTGTCACACACCACTCGCACAGCTTCGAAAGACACCGAGGCCCACGCCAAGAAGCGCCGCAGCGCCGAAGCCGCGCTGCGCTACGTCGCAGCGGACAGCGTGCTCGGGGTCGGCACCGGCTCGACCGTCGGCTGCCTCATCGAGGCGCTCGCAGCGCGGCCCGGCCTGATCCGCGCGGCGGTATCGAGCTCCGAGGCAAGCAGCACTCTGCTGCGCGCCGCGGGTATCGAGGTCCTGGACCTCAACGACGTCGCCGCATTGCCCCTGTACATCGACGGCGCCGACGAGGCGACCCGCGCGCGCCACCTCATCAAAGGCGGCGGCGGTGCGCTGACGCGCGAGAAGATCGTGGCGGCCGCGGCGCAGCGCTTCGTGTGCATCATCGATGACGGCAAACTGGTCGAGACCCTGGGCGCCTTTCCGCTGCCCGTCGAGGTCATCCCGATGGCCCGCACGCTGGTGGCACGGGCGATCGAGGCACGCGGCGCACGCCCGGTGTGGCGCCGCGGCTTCGTGACCGATAACGGCAACCAGATCCTCGACGTGCACGGCCTCTCGATCAGCGATCCGCGCGCGCTCGAGCGCGAGCTGGGTGAGATTACCGGTGTCGTGACCGTGGGACTGTTCGCCGCGCGCCCGGCGGATGTGCTCGTCGTGGGTACCGCGACGGGCACCGAGACGATTTAGCGGCTGGGACTCACGGGCCGTTGCCGGAGGCGATGACCAGCGCCGGCCGGGGAGGCTCCTGCACCAGATCGCGCAGCGTGAGCTCACCGCAGCGGTGGCGGCGCGCCTCATCGATCGCGCTCAGCAGGCGATCGACCGGCGGGATGGGCGCCAGGCGCGGGGTGAAGTCCCCGGGCAGGCGGCTGCGGGCGACGTCGAGTATCTCCGCGAGCCTGATGCGCCCGATATCGCGCGCCGGCAGGAGCTCATCATCCTCGGTCACGACCAGCAGCCCGCAGTGCTCGAGCGCGTGCACGATCTGCGCCACCGCGATGCCCGGCAGTCCGAGCTCCGTGGCGAGCGCGTTCATGCTCCAGAGCTTCTCGCCCGTCAGATGGGCGCGCCCCACCAGATACATCATGCGCAGGGCCAGCTGCTCGACCTCTGCGCCCGAGAGCTTCAGCTCCTGCAGACCGAGGCGCAGATAGGCCGGATTCTGGATGTAGAACGACAGCTGCGCTCCGGCGAGCAGGATCAGCCAGCCGAGGTACGTCCACAGCAGACCCGCCACGATGAATGCGAAACCCGCGTAGACGATGGCGAGGCGCGTCGAGTGCACCACGAAGGCCGTGAACACCCGCCCCACCGCCGCCCAGATCACGCCACCGACCACCGCACCGATCAGCGCGGGACGGAATTGCACGCGCGTATTGGGCACGAGCAGATACAGCCCCGTGAAGGCGACGATCACCATGACGTAGGGGGCGAGCTTGATCCCCGCGGTGGTGAACAGGTCGACCCACGGCAGACGGGCCAGGTCGCGAAACGGCGCGCTGTCGATTGCGCGGTGCGACATGCCGATGAACATCACCAGAATGACCGGACCGCCCACGACCAGCGTGAGGTACTCGGTGATGCGGCGCGCGAAGCTGCGCGCCTTCTGCACGCGCCAGAGGAAATTGAAGCTGTCCTCGACCTTCTTGATGGTGCCGATCAGCGTCCAGGCGAGCAGCGCGAAGCCCACCGAGCCGAGCACCCCACCACCGACGCGATCGGCGAACAGCACCACGCGCGAGGTCACCTTGGCGGCATCCGCGGGCCCGAGGGCGCTGAAGAACTGGTAGACGACCGGCTGCAGATCGCCGCCCGCGCCGAAGAGCTTCAGGATCGCGAAGCTGAAGGCCGCCAGCGGAATCAGGGTCAGGAGCGTCGTGTAGACGAGCCCCATCGCGCGCAGATTGATCTGCCCGCCCGTCAGCAGGTCGCGCAGCACCGCGTAGAGATAGCTCAGTCCGCGGACCAGCCGGCCGCGGGGGACGGCACCGCCCGCGGCGGTCCCGAAGAACCAGTCATCCAGGAATGCCCAGATTCTCGTCCACATGGCGAAGGAAGATTATCCCATCACGCCGTAAGACTCCGGCATTCATGCAGAGAGATCAGGCGTCGTTGGGAATCGATCTCGATACCTGGTGGGATATACACCCTGGAGATGCCCCGCAACCGCTCGGTCTGTCCGGAATAGGAGTGCGGGCGCACGCCGCGGGTGCGCGTGCGGGACAAGCACGTGTCCTGAATTTGAGCTCGAGCGTGTGAGGTCAACTTTGTCTGGAACGACGACCCGCGGACCTGCCTGAAGGTCCTCGAGCGCGAGGATCGGTTTCTCTCGGCAGAGGATCTGCATGAGTTCACCGCCCTCGCCACGAAAGCGGGTCTTGAGCTGCACTCCCAGACGGTGCAGGCGGTGAACGAGGAGTACGTGCTGCGCCGGCTGCCGTTGCGCCGGCGCAGGCTCCGCTGTCGCGTCTCGGATCGGAAGCGCTCGAACGACAGCCTGGGATGGGTCCCCTTCAAGGCGGTCGCGATCCAATGCCGCTCCCCGGGTGTCGTGCGCGTCATGGGCCGGCGCCTGCGGCCCTGGGACAGCTGGGATCTCTCGAAGTATTGCAACCGTTGCGGCTCTGTCTGCGAGGACGGCCGCGCCCGGTGGCATCTGAACGCGCTCGTGAGAGTGAAGCGGGAAGCAGCGCCCCTGCATGCCCCTTCTGATGCGATCGCGATCGACCTCGGCCTGAAGGATCTGAGCACCACCTCCGCGGGCCTGAAGGTCGAGGCGGCGCGGTTCTACCCGGAACTCGAGGGCAAGCTTGCCGTCGCACAACGCGCCGGCAAGAAGGCTCGCGCCCGGGCGATCCATGCCAGGCTCAAAAACCGCAGATCCGATCATCTGCACCAGCTGTCCCGCAATCTGGTCGTGCGCCACGGGGCGATCTTCGTCGGCACCGTGA
>JAKAXA010000061.1 GCA_021816775.1 Pseudomonadota bacterium | reverse complement strand
TGCCCCGCGCCTCCCTGGTGAGGTAAGATTTTGGCCCAGCTAAGACAATCGATCGATCCACCCGATCCACCGCCTCAGGAGCCCCCAGCCCCCTGCTCCAGGCTCATACCTGAATTGGAAAAGACTGATGACGCTGATCAATGATCTGTTGCTCGAGGGGCAACAGTGGGTTCGCCGTAGGGCATGTGCCTGATCGACCGGCCGACCGGGCACGGGGAATTCACCGCCGCCGCCCGGATGATGAGATGTGCGCGCCCGGGTGCGGCGCGCCATCAGCGACCCCGGGCCGAGCGCGGATGCAACGAGCATGATCTGGCGCATGCGCCGAGCGCCATTGCGCGAGCGCGGCGGTTGCGGTGCGTAAAGGAGCGTGATACATGGATCCCGCCCGGGAGAATCGTCTCCAACACCGCGAAAACCATTGCAGCCGGGCTGTTCGATGGGGAATGGACGAGTGGGAATCGGACGATGAGTGACGCACTGCCAGGAACGAGCGAGCCGCTGTTGCACTTTCTCGCGCATCCGGAGCTCCGTGAGCGCCCGTCGCGCCGGTTGACCGTGTGGCCGTGGTTCGGCTGGCTGTGTCTGATGTTCCTGCTGGGATTCGCCGGTGGCCAGCTGGACGGCCTGCTGGCGCACTGGTTCGGATGGCGGGTCGCGCCCGATACCTTCCAGACGTACCTCGTCACGCACCCCTCGCTCGCGGCGGTGGCCATCGTGCTGGTGGCGCCGATCCTCGAGGAGCTCGGCTACCGGGCGTTTCTCTGCACCGCGCCACGGCCGGTGTTCGTGGGCCTCGCCTTCTTCATCTGCTACACGTACCTGGCGCTGCGGCTCAATATCGAGCACCCGTCCGTCGTTCGCACGATCCCGCACTACTTCTACGCGTTCTGGGCGCTGCTGCCGGCGGGCATCATCAGCGCGCTGCTGTACCGCTTTGCCCGCGAGCCGGTGCTGGCGTTTTTCCGCCGCCACGGCGCCGTGGTGTTCTGGACCTCGTGCCTGCTGTTCGGGGCCGAGCACGCGGCGGTCTATTCCAATGCGCCGGCGTGGTGGAGCGTCGTCCTGGCGCTGCCGCAGTTCGTGGTGGGCATCGGCCTGGCCTATATCCGCGTCACGTTCGGGCTGCGCTGGAGCATCGCCACGCATCTGGCCTTCGACGGGATCATCGTGTTCGCATCCTGGCTGTATCTGCTCACGCGGCGTGGCAGCCTGCCGCGCGAGGCGGTTCAACTGCTGCTGGCCGCGCTCGCCGTGGTGATCGTGGTGTATGGCCTGAAGGTCTCCTGGCGTGTGCTGCGCAGCCGCTAGCGCACGCCGGGAGCGCTCATCTCCAATCGTCCCTGAGTGCGCTCGCGCTGTGCTGCGGCGCGCCGGCCCGGACCGGGTCGCCGCACTCCCCGGCGGAGGCGGCGACCCCGTTCCTCAGAGCAATCGCTCGCCGGCGGCGGTGGCTGCCCGCAGCCGGGCCTCGCCCTTCTGCGCTTCGCCTTCCAGCTTGTTGAATGCGGCAATCTGCGCCGGATCCGGTGCCCGGTAGTCGAGGCCGATGTTCGACTGCAGGTAGGCCAGGAAGCTGCGCAGCCGCATGTTGTGCATCACGTCTCCCTCGCTCGAGCGGACATGGCGCTGCACTACCGCGTGCACGGCCTCATGGAGTTCCTTGATCGCCGGGGCCACCGTGGCCGCATCGATCTTGTGCGCGGCGAGCGCCTTGACGAGACGCCGGCGCAGCAGGATGGCCGCATTGATGTCGCGATCGAGCACATTCACCGTGCGGTGCAGGGCAAGCTGCAGCGCGAGGTGCTGCTTCAGGATCGCCGCAGTCGTGTGCAGCCGCGGGTCAAGCTTCACCTGGAACGTCTGCTGGTAGGCGTGACCGCCGTAGCGCAGGACGACGGTGTAGCGGCCGGGATTGACCAGCGGTCCGCTCGCCGATGCCGTCATGCCGTCGGTGTACTCGGGCGGTTCCCACCCGATCACGTTTGTGGCGCTGGCATAGCGCAGATCCCACTGGAAGCGGTTCATGCCCGGCGCAATCCCCGTCATCTTCCGCTTGGCGATCTTCTGCGCCTGGGAGGGCAACAGATTGTCCCGGACCGTGGCGGGCAGCTTCTTCGCGTGCTTCTTCTTCAGATGCAGCGTGTACTGCTGGATCACGTTGCCCTGCGCGTCGAGAAACGCCAGGCTCACCGGCGTCGTGCCTCGATAGTCCGCGGGGATGTGGAAGAACACAGTCGCGCCGAACGGCGGATTCGTGCCAACGGACCCGCGACGCGCGGCGTAGGCACTGCTGCCGTACGCCCGCGTGAGCCAGGCTGTCTCGGGAGCGTAGAGAGAGGCCGCATTGGCCGCCGGCTGCGCTTCATGCGACAGCTGCTCCAGCAGCGCGAGATTGTCCAGGATCCAGAACGAGCGGCCGTGGGTCGCCGCCACGACCTCGCCCTCGCGGGTGTCGAAGGCGAAGTCCCGCACCTGCACGTGCGGCAGGTTGACCCCGAAGGGCGTCCAGTCCGCGCCGCCGTCGAGACTGACGTAGACCGTGTCGCCGGTGCCGAGGAGCAGCAGCGAGGCATCGTTGGGATCCTGCTTCACCACGAACACATACTGATCGTCCGGCAGCCCATGGGTGAGGACCGACCAGTGGCGGCCGTAGTCCGTGGTCTTGAACACGTACGGATGGTAGTCATCCCACTTGTAGCGTGAGGCGGTGAGATAGGCCGTGCCCGCCTCGACATGCGAGGGCTCGATGGACGTGATGGTCGCCCATTCCTTCAGCTGCGGCGGCGTCACCAATCGCCAGTGCGTGCCGCCATCGACCGTCACATGCACCAACCCGTCCTGCGAGCCCGCCCAGATGACCTTCGGGGTCACCCGCGAGACCGCGAGCGCGGAGATGTCCGGGAATACCTCGGCGCCCGTCTGGTCGAGATCGATGGGGCCGCCGGTCGGCCCTTCGGTCGCCGGATCGTTGCGCGTCAGGTCCGGGCTGATTACCTTCCAGGTGCGGCCGCCGTCATGGCTCACCATGACGTACTGCGAGGCGAGGAACAGCGCCTTCGGATTGTCGGGAGAGAAGAAGATCGGGTGGGTCCACCCGAAGCGGTACTTCATCCGCGCCGAATCCCCGCCGTCGAGGTAGATGGGCGAGGGGCTCACCGACTGGCGCACGCCGGTCAGACGGTTGTAGCGCTGCATGACCGTGTAGTAGTCGCTGCCGTAGGTCACGTAGCGGCTGCCCGGCTGAGGGGCGACGAAGGTGCTCTCCCCGAGGGCGACCGAGTGCCATGCGCACAGCGGGATCCCGCCGCCCGGCATCGCGCTCGGGCCCTCGAACGAGCCCTCGTCCTGCTGCGCGCCGAACACGTTGAACGGGAACTCGTTGTCGATCGCGACGTGGTAGAACTGGCCGGTCGGCTGGTTGTGCTCGGTGCTCCAGGTCTTGCCGCCGTCGGTCGACACCGTGGCGCCGCCGTCGTTGCCCTCCAGCAGAATCTTCGGGTTGTGCGGGTTGATCCACACGACGTGATTGTCGCCGTGCGGGGTGTGGAGCTTGGAGAAGATCTTGCCGCCGTCGTGCGAAACCCAAAGTGCATCCACGTTCGGGGCGTACACCGTGTTGGGGTGCTCCGGGTCGACGTAGATGGCCGTGTAATAGAAGGGGCGCTGGCGCAGGCTCCAGCTGCGGTTGACGCGCTTCCAGGTCCGGCCGCCGTTGGCCGAGCGGAACACGCCGCCGTGCTTCGCTTCGATGATCGCGTAGACGATGCGCGGGTCGCTGGCGGCGACGGACACCCCGATGCGCCCGAGCAGCCCGTGCGGCAGCCCCGGGTTGCGCGAAATGTTCGTCCAGTGCGCGCCGCCGTCGGTGCTCTTGTACAGAGCGCTGCCCGGTCCGCCGTCGATCAGCTTCCAGGGCAGCCGCTGCGCCTGCCACATGGCCGCGTAGAGGACCTGCGGATTGCGCGGATCGATCGCCAGGTCGATGGCGCCGGTCTTGGCGTTGACGTAGAGCACCTTGTGCCACGTCTTGCCGCCGTCGCTGGACTTGAACACGCCGCGCTCGGCATTCGGCTTGAACACGTGGCCCATGGAGGCCACGTACACGATATCGGGATTGTGCGGATCGACGATGATCGCGCTCGTGGTGCGGGTGTTGCGCAGTCCCACGTACTTCCAGGTCTTGCCGCCGTCGCGGGATTTGAACACACCGTCGCCGGTCACCATGTCGCCGCGGATGTCGGCCTCGCCGGTGCCGACGTAGAGCACCTTGGCATTCGAGGGCGCGACCGCAATGGCCCCGACGCTGCCGCTCGCCGAGGTCCACTTGCCGTGGCTGATGTTCTGCCAGCGGACCCCGTAGTCGGTGCTCTCCCACACGCCGCCGTCGACCGCGCCCATATAGAAGAGATTCGGGTCGTTGGGTACGCCGGTGACCGCGACCACGCGACCGCCGATGTACGGGCCGATGCTGCGCCAGGCAAGCTTGCCGTGGAGGAACTTCTGCACGGGCGCGGCGTGCACGGTGAGCGGGGTGCAAAGCAGCGCCGCGAGCGCCACGACTAGGGACTTGCCGCGGACGGACCGCGGAGCGGCATCGACCTTCATCATTCAGATTCCCCTCTTTCGCCCCCGGGAGCACGGAACTCGGGACGATGTGTATCGAGCCAGCTTAACTGAAGTGGATTCGGCGCCGCAATGAACGCCCCGGGGCGCGAAGCGCCGCGAAAAGTGCCGCTTGCGGCGGGGATCGTGCGCGGGATTGCCTGAGCGGGCGGGTGCCTCTGCAGGGGTGATTCACGCCGGTGGCGTGTGCCGTTGGCGCGAGGCCCGTGTGCACGCGATCCGGGCACGCCGGTGGCCGGTGGCGCGCAAGTCGCTGGGAAATCGCGCAGTTGCGGGCCCTCGGGCCGGGTGGAGCCCGCGGCAGCGTTCTCAGCCGCGCCACCTGCATTCTCTGGCGCGCCGGATAGCAAACTCATCGCGAGCGCGGCACGTGCGCTCGGCTCATGGCCCTTCTCACGGCGGTGCCGAGCGGGTGGACCGTGGCGCGGCGGGCGCCCCAGAGTTCGAGCGCACGCCGTGAGCGTCGACAATCGGACGGGTTCCTGCGACGAGACGTGAATCCCTCCGCGGCCAGCTTGCCCGCCGTGCGGCAAGTGGCCGACCCCCATGGGCAAATCGTCCGAAAATATTGGGGGCGTCATGCGAGACCACGGGGGCAGCATGAGCCAACTATCAGCCGGCCGCCGCATGCGGCGCCGCCGTCGCGAGCCGGCCGTCCTTCGCGACGGTGCCGACTCTCGCCATCGCCGGCCGGCCCATCGAGCAGGGGGTCAGGCCCGATCCGGTCAAGCCGTTGGTCTGGCACCCGCACGACGCGGGCCGTCCGGCGGATGTGACGCTCGTGCCGTTGCATCAGGTCGCGCACGAGCGCGACGTCGTCTATTTCGACGAATTCACCGATGCGGCCTCCGGCGGTGCGCACTCGGCCTGAGCGCCGATCCGGAGAGCCTCCTGTCGAGGCGGCGTGCCGCGGAGTCGCGGGATTCACCGCAGCGCCGCGCACTGTTCTGTTTGTGGCACACCGCCGAGTCGATGCGTCGGGGTCATCGCGCGCGTCCCGCCCGCGGGTTGTCGGCTCGGCGGCACTGCCGCACTATGCGCCATCGAGCCTTTCCGGCCGATCCCCTGAGGAGAATCCCGTGATCAAAGTGAGCGTGATGTACCCGAACACGCCCGGGGCCCGATTCGATCATGGCTACTACCGCGACCGGCACATGCCGCTGGTCAAGCAGCGGATGGGCGACAAATGCAAGTACTACACGGTGGACAAGGGGCTCGCGGGGGGCGACCCGAAGTCGCCGGCCACGTACGTCGCCATGTGCCACATCTTCTGTGACTCGGTCGAGGCGTTCGAGGCGGGCTTCGGCCCGCATGCGAAGGAAATCCTCGCCGACATCGCCAACTACACGGACCTGGCGCCGGTGATTCAGATCAGCGAGGTGGTGGTCGGCCACTGACCGACCTCGGTCCAGCCGGGGGGTGGCCGCGGACCCGGTCAGGTGTGTGGCGCACCGGCGATCGCGGCCTGCGGCGGGCGCGAGCTTCTGCCCAGCGCGACGGAGAGGACCAGCCCGACCAGGGCCGTCGCGGGGATCGCCGCATAGCCCCAGCGGGCGACCAGCGGGCCGCTGCAGACGATGCCGAGCGCGGTGGCGAGCGCCAGCGCCGCATTGAGCAGTCCGACCGCTGCGCCTTCGCTGAATGGCGTGAGACTCGCGCCGAGGTCGGTGCCGGCGACGCTGAGCAGCGGCCAGGCGATGACGATGACCGCAAAGCCTGCGACGCCGAAACCGCCGCGATCGGTAACGCCGGGCGCGAACGGTGCGAGCAGGAGCGCGAAACCGGCGATCCGCAGGTACAGTCCGAGCCGGTAGATGCGGCCAGCGCCGTAGCGCGCGGTAAGACGGCTGGTGAGCACGTACAGCGCGATCCCCACCGCCGCGGTCAGCGCATCGATCAGCGCACTGGCGCGGGCGCTGATGCCGTAGCTGTGGGCCAGCATCAGCGGGAAATAAGAGAAGAACGCGGCCACCGCGAACGCCAGGACGAACCAGGACAGCAGAAACCGGCCGAACGGCGTGCCGAAGGTCTTCGGCAACGCACGCAGGCCATGCAGGTTCAAGTGGTAGAAGTGCAACCCGATATCCGACGGCAGGCTCAATTTCGGGAAAATCGCGAGTGCTCTGATGTCCAGATGCACGTGCACGCGCTTGTGCGGTTCGGCCGCGCCCTGTGCATGCTGACTCGCCGCAGCCGGCAAGCCGACGCCGCCCAATGCCATGGCCAGCACCAGCAGGGCGACGGACACCCACAATGCCGCCGCAAAGTGACCGTTCGAGAATACGGCGGCCACCATCAGCCCCACCACCTGGCCGGCGGCGTTGAAGCTCTGCAGCCAGCCGATGCGCGGCTCCCACTCCGCCTGCGGCGCGAAGTCGACGACGAACAGCGTGGCCAGGGTCGCCGCGCCGCCCGAGCCGGTGCCGATGGCGAACGCTGAGAGCAGCCAGCCGGCCGCGGTCTGCGACAGCAGCAGGGCCGCGATGCCCGCGCCGGTGAGCAGAAAGCTGCCGAGGAAGAGCCCGCGATAGGCCTTGCCGCGCTCGGCGGCCATGCCCCACAGCGGGGAGGTCAGCAGCCCGAAGTTGTAGGCGCCGATCACGTAGGCGACCGTGGCGAGGCTGTGGGACAGCGCCTCGATGATCAGCGGCAGAAGCACCGGCAGGAGACCGGCGGTCACCATGCCGAGGAGCAGGTAGGCGAGATACCACGGGCGGATGTAGCGGCGAGGCGCGCCGAGCGCTCGCAGCGCAAGCGCCAGACGATCGCCGCGGCGGGGAAGGTCGGGCGGTGCGTTGCTCAATACTCGGCAGCCTTCAGTGCATGCGGGGACACCTATTCTAAGGAGCGGTGCCGGCCTGATCCATCGGCCGCCGCGACGGCGGGGGGCGGTCTCGGGCCGGGAAAGCTGTCCTGCGGTGCGGCGCCCGAGGCGCGACAATCGGAACAATGTTCCACCGCCGCGGCCGGAAAATGCCCGCTGCGATGCAGCGCACCCACCCCGGGGAGACGGCGTCGATGAGCAGCAAGGCGGAGGCATTCGAGCACTGGATCCGCACCGCATTCGTCGAGCTCAATACCGAGCTGGAGGGCCTGTATTTCGCCCAGACCGATCGCGCGCGGGTCGAAGGCACGGGAGAGCCGCTCAAGCGCGCGTTGCGGGAAGAGGGTGAGGCGTTCGTGCTGGCCCTCCTCGCCGAGGGCAACACCGGCGAGGGGTTTCAAAGCGGCTTCGGGGTCCTGGGCAACGTCGGCATGTATCTGGCGGCGCTGCGCCGTCACGAGCTGACGAACCCGGCGCGCGAGGAGCGCTCCCCGTTCCCGCAGGCTTCGGCACTCGCGCTGCACGTCGGCGCATCGCTCGGCATGGCGCCGCGGTTCGCCACCAGTCACCTCGCGACCCACAACCGCGCGCGCGCCGGCGTGCGCAAGAGCTTCACGCGGCTGCCCGATGAGTCTCTCTTTATCGACGAGAATACCCGCGCCATTGTCTCGCTGCAGCTCGCCGCCGATGCCCTGACGAGCATCGTGCACCTCGGTGTGTCGAGTCCCGTCGCGGATGTGATGTTCGCGGCGGCCCGGCGTTCACTCGAGGACGTGCTGCGCTCAAACACGCGGCTGATGGAGGCGCTCGATGTGGAGCGCTTCTTCTACTGCGTGCGGCCGTACTACAAGCCGTATCGGGTGGGCCGGCAGGAGTATCGCGGCGCCAACGCCGGGGACTTCTCCGGCATCAATGAACTCGACCTGCTGCTCGGAGTGTGCCGCGCCAACGATCCGTACTATGCGCAGCTGCTGGTCGACAAGATGCTCTTCATGCTGCCGGCCGATCAGGCCCGGCTGCGCGAGTGCATGACGTACAAGAGTCTGCTCGATGAGCTGCTCGAGCTCATGCCGGAGCATCGGCAGGCCGACTGGTTCCAGCGCAACGCCCGCGCGTATCTGGAGGTCTGCGATCTGTTCGGCCGCTATGCGGCCGAGCATCACGATGGGCTGGTCCGGCGCTTCATCGTCGAGCCGGCCGCGGCGCTCGATGCACGCAGCCTCGAGGGAATCACCGCGAGCGGTCCGCCGCTGCCGGTCCTGCTCGGCGCGCTGCAGAGGCTGCGCGACATGCGGCTGGCGGCCGACCGCCACGACATCGCGACTCGCCGCGACGATCTGGCCCGGCTTCGGGACGCGGTCTCGGGTTGACCCGCGTCCGGCGCGCAGCGCGGGGCGGCTGGCGCCGCGGTGCGCGCACTGATTTGGGGTCGGCCGGCGCGCGGATCCCACCGCCGGCGGCACTGGGGATAAGATGCCGAACGTGCCGGAAACCCCGCTCACCCTGCAGCACGATGACACGTACCAGCGGTCCGCGGCCCGCGCCGGCGGTCTCGAGAGGAATCCGAACGGCCGTGGCGGCGCGATGAGGCGGTGCGTGCACCACACCGCCGATGAGCGAGGCGCGCTGCCGTGCCCGGCGCAGCGATCGCCGTGACGCCGCGGGTCTGAGACTCCGCTCCGTGGAAAGCTCAAACCAGGAACCCATCGGTCGGCGTGAAGGCGGACTGCACCGCGCTCTCAGCAAGGGGCAGGTGGTGATGATCGGCCTCGGCGGGGCGATCGGGACCGGGCTGTTCCTGGGCAGCGGGCTCGCGGTGGGCTATGCCGGTCCGGCGGTGATCGTGAGCTACATCCTCGCCGGCTTCGTCGCGCTGGTCATGGTCCTGAGCCTCTCGGAGATGGCGGTCGTGCACCCGGCCGCCGGCTCCTTCGGTCTCTATGCCGAGACCTACCTCAATCCCTGGGCGGGCTTCGTGGTTCGCTATACCTACTGGATCTCGCAGGTGATCGCCATCGGCGGCGAGGCGGTCGCCGCGGGCCTGTACATGCGCTTCTGGTTTCCGGGCGCGCCGGTGTGGGCCTGGGCGCTCGGCTTCTGCCTGGTGATGCTCTACTTCAATTCCCGCTCGGTCGGTCAGTTCGGGACCGTGGAGTTCTGGTTCGCCCTGATCAAGGTCGTGGCCATCGTGCTGTTCATCATTCTCGGCATCTGGAGCATTCTCGGGATCGGCCGGCCGGAGGCGGGGTTTCACAACCTCGTCGGCCTGCCGGGCGGGTTTCTGCCCAAGGGTGTCGCGGGGCTGTGGATGGCGGTCACGGTGGGCCTCTTCTCGTTCAACGGGATCGAGGTCATCGCCGTCACCTCGGGCGAGACCAGAAATCCCCGCGTGGCGATCCCGGCGGCGCTGCGCAGCATGGCGCTGCGCCTGTTTCTGTTCTACGTTCTGGCGATCACGGTCATCGTCACGACCATCCCGTGGACCGATACCGGCGTCGCGGTCGTTGCGCAGAGTCCGTTCGTCACGGTGTTTCAGCATTCCGGCATCCGCGACGCGGCGGGCGTCATGAATTTCGTCGTGATCAGCGCCGCGCTCTCGAGCATGAACACCAATGTGTATCTGTGCGCGCGCATGCTCTTTTCACTGTCGCGCGGGGGCTATGCGCCGCGCCGCCTGGGAAGGCTCTCCGAGCGCGGCAGCCCGGTGAGCGCGATCGTGGCCTCGGGGGCCTGCGTGCTGATCTCGGCGGCGGTGTCGATGTTCACGCCGAACGCCTACGCGGACCTGTTCGGGGTGGCGCTGTTCGCGGCGATTCTCGTGTGGATGTGCATTCTGGCCTGCCACCTGAGCTTCCGGCGGCACCACCGCGCGGCAGACCTGCCGGTGCGCATGCCGTTGTTTCCATGGATGCAGTACGCGGGGCTGGGGATGCTGGCCGCGATTCTCATCACCATGGGCTTCACCCCGGCGCTCCAGTGGTCCTGGGTGTGCGGCGTGCCCTGGCTGCTGGCGATTTCGGCAGCTTATTTCGTGTGGCGAGCCCGCACCCGCGCGCGCACCGCCGCCGCCGCCGCGCAGGCATGAATGTATCGGACCGCGGCGGTCGCCGAGGGGGCCGATGAATGCGACAGGAGCGGACACAGAGGCGAGGATGACGACAGTGAAGAGCGATTTCGCGGCGCTGCGCCGCCGGTTCCCGGTGCTCGAGCGCAAGACCTACCTCAACAGCGGCTCGTACTGCGCGCTGGCCGATACGGTGCGCGAGGCGTTCACCGCGTACCTGGACGAACGGCTGGCGGTCGGCGCCAACTGGGATGTGTGGGTCGCCAAGAACCAGGCCGTTCGCACGTTGATGGCCCGCGTGCTCGGCGGCACGCCGGAGGAAATCGCCATCACCACGTCCGCCTCGGCGGGCATCAACGCGCTGGCCAGCGCTCTTGATTTCAGCGGGCCGCGCAACAAGGTGCTGGTCAGCGACTTCGAGTTTCCGACCAGCGCGCAGATTTGGCACGCCCAGGAACCTCGGGGCGCGCGGGTGGTGCACGTGCCGTGCGCCGCCGACGGCGGCATCCCGCTCGAGCACTTCGAGCGGCTGATCGACGAGCGCACGCAGCTGGTGGCCGTCACCCACGTGTGCTATCGCAACGGCATGCGGCTCGACATTGCGGGCATCGTGCGCCTGGCGCACGCCAGAGGGGCGCGTGTGCTGCTCGACAGCTATCAGGCTGTTGGCGCGTTGAGAGTCGATGCGCGCGAGCTCGACGTCGATTCCATCGTCGGCGGCATGTTGAAGTATCTGCTCGGCACCGCCGGCATCGGGTTTCTCTACGTCCGCAACGAATGGATCGCCGAGCTCGTGCCAACCCACTCGGGGTGGTTCGCGCAACAGGACATCGCTGCGATGGACATTACCGCCAACCGCCCCGCCTCGAGCGCACGGCGTTTCGAGGCGGGCACGCCGCCGGTGGTCAACTGCTACGCCGCCGAAGCCGGGCTGAAGATCATCCTGGAGGCCGGTCTGGAGCAGATCGAGGCGCGCGTGCGGGACGTCACGGCACGCTGCCTGCGGCGGCTCGCTGAAATCGGCTGGCCGGCGATGACACCGCTCGAGGATGCGCGGCGCGGTCCCATGGTGGCCGTGCCGTCGCGCGATGCGGCGGGTCTGTTCGCGCAGCTGATGCAGCAGGACATCGTCACCTCCTTCCGCGACGGTAACATCCGTGCGACCTGCCACTTCTATAACACGGATGAGGATATCGACCGGTTCGTGGGGGCGCTTGCCGGCCACCAGGCGCGGTTTGCTCCGGCACGCTGAAGGCTGCCCGAGCCGCTGCGCCGGTTGCCGGCGATTACGGCCGCCCGGTACACTGCCCGAGTTCGGCAGCGCCGGGCTGCGCCACTCCCGGGAGGCGGATCGCCCTATCCGATGAGACCATGGTCACCGCGATTATTCTGATCAACACCGAGCCGTCGCGCACCGCCGCAGTGGCCGAGATCCTGAGCGAGATGCGCGGCATATCAGAGGTCTACTCGGTCGCGGGCAAATTCGATCTGGTCGCGGTGGTGCGGGTGCGGGAGAACGAGGCGCTTGCGGATCTGGTCGCGCAGGCCATCCGGGGCGTCGAGGGGGTGACCCGCACCGAAACGCTGATCGCGTTCCGCGCCTATTCCCGGTACGACCTGGTGAGCCTCTTCAGCCTCGACTGAGGCATCGGCGCCGGCCCGCCATTGCGGCTGCCGTACGAGCGGTAGCCATTGCGGGCGCCCCTTCCCTGCCAGTGTTCATGCGCCGTGCACACGCGGCGCAGTCGCCTCGGTCCTGGTCCGGTCGCGCACTGCGGTGGTGCGCACAGGCTGCTGACCGTCATTTTTCCCCCACGCCCCCCCGGTCTGGATTTGCTGAAAAGCCACATTTGACCGGCGGACTCGCCGGATTGACGTTTTTCAGCAACATGGACGCAACTTCTGGCCATTTCCGGACCCGTGTGCCGCCGGCCTTTCAGCACGAAACATGCTGATTATCAAGAGGTTACACAACGTTCTCGGATGTGATAACTTTACGACGACTCAGGGCAGGTGTATCGTTCGGCCACTCATCCGTCCACTGGGGGAAGGGCCATTGACGAAACGGATATACAACAATATTCGTCAAGCAACTCGTTTACGAACAACAACGGTTCACTAAGCAGGCGGCCCTCGAAGTCGCCGTGGGAGTATACGTTCATGACCGTCAATCACACTGTCAGAAGCGCCGTGAGGCGCGCGCTTGCGATCGGCGCAATCGCGGTATTGGGTGCGGGAGCGCTTGCTGC
>JAKAXA010000060.1 GCA_021816775.1 Pseudomonadota bacterium | reverse complement strand
GGCCGATTCGGTCCTGCAGATTGCCGCGCACGAGGAGCGGTTCGGCCTGGAGCGGCTGTACGCGCTCTGTGCGCTCGCGCGCGAGCTGGTCGACGCCTACCAGATCGGGCGCGTCATCGCCCGCCCTTTTGTCGGCGACAGCGCCGCAACGTTCACCCGAACCGGCAACCGCCGCGACCTCGCAACGCCGCCGCATGGTCCGACACTGCTCGACATCGTCAAAGCCGCCGGCCGAGAGGTCATCTGCGTCGGCAAGGTCGCCGACATCTTCGCCCATCGAGGGGTGACGCGCACCGTCAAGGCGCACGGCAACGCGGCCGTGATGGAGCGGCTGCTCGAGGCGATGGGCGAGGCGCCGGAGGGGAGCCTGCTGTTCGCGAACTGCGTGGACTTCGACACGAATTTCGGGCACCGCCGCGACGTCAGCGGCTATGCCCGCGCGCTCGAGGAGTTCGACCGCTACGTTCCGCGCCTGCGTGCGGCGATGCGCGCCGATGATGTCGCGGTCATCACCGCCGATCACGGCTGCGATCCGACTTTCCCGGGCAGCGATCACACTCGCGAGTACGTCCCCGTGCTCGCCTTCGGCGCAACGGTCAGCGCGGAATCGATCGGCCGGCGCAGCAGTTTCGCCGACATCGGCCAGAGCCTCGCCGGCCACCTCGGGATGCCGCGCCTCGCCCACGGGACCTCATTCCTGTGACGGCCGCTGCCGGCGCGCGCTCGCCCCGGGCACCCTCGCAGGCTGAACGGGACGCGCGCGCCGTGGACAAATGGCGGCCCGAGGATAACATCCACGCAGCAGCCGACCTGACCGATGCCCGATCCACCCGATGAGTTCAGCAAGATCACCGCGGCCGGGGCAGAACGACCTCTGACAGACCGGCCGCGGCGGTAGTGCTTGAACACCCGACAGCACGATTTGGCGCACAACAGCCCGAGCACGCGGGCAGTGTCTGGAGCGATTCATGAATGAGCCGGCCGAAGTAGAAACGCATCATTTCGAGACGCTGGGCATCGCGCCGGTGCCCGATGCGGCCAGAACGATGACGCCCGGCTCGCTGTTCATCATCTGGGGCCTGGCCTCCGCATCTGCGACCACGCCGGTCATCGGCCTAGTGCTCCATGGCATCGGCGTGTGGAGTTTCGTCTGGGTCAACCTGCTCGCGCTGCTCGTCGGGCTCGTGCCCTCGATGCTGCTCGCGCACATGGGCCGCCAGGTGCCGATCATCTCCATGGTGATGGCCCGTCGCACCTATGGGCTCGGCGGCGCGACGCTGCTCGCGGTGCTCTATACCATCGTCGGGGCGGGATGGTTTGGCCTGAACACCGACGTGGGCGGGCAGATCCTGAACGCCCTGTTCCCGGGGCACGCCGTGCTCTGGTACTCGCTGCTCGGCGTGGTGCAGATTGCGCTCGTCTTCTTCGGCATGGAGGTGCTGGAGAAATTCTACAAGTACACCGCGCTGGTGTTCCTGCTGTGCTACGCCATCCTCTCCTATTACCTCTTCACCCGCTACCGGCTCGTCGTGCCCGAGGGCAAGGGCCCGGTCGCCTGGGGAAAGGACATCGATCTGATCCTGAGCTTCAGCCTCCTGGCGTGGGCCTATATTTTCCCGACGGTGACCCGCTTCTGTCCGCCCACGGCCCCCGCTGAGAGAAAACGCGTGAGCGCGCTGTACATGCTGGCGCCGAGCGTCGGGGTAATGACGGCGGTGCTGCTGATGGGCATTCTCGGCCTCATTGCGCTCAAGATGACCGGCGAGTGGAACGTCGCCATGCTCGGCAAGAGTCTGCCGGTCTGGGGGGAGATCTCGGCCATCGGCGTGATACTGGCCATTGCGCACACCAACGCCATGAACCTCTATCCGGCCGTCACCACCTTTCTCGCCGTGATCAACGTCGCCGACCGCAAACCGCACCGCTTGCTGCAACCCTCCACGGTGATCGTCCTCGGCGTGTTCTCAACGCTGCTCGCGATCGCCGGCATCCTCGGGTTCATCCAGGGGTTCCTCGGGATCCTCGGCTCGCTGCTGTTCCCCTTCACGTTCATCCTGGTCGTCGACTGGTTTCATGGCCGCTACTACCGCGATGCCATCTCATCGTTCTACCAGCCGGCCCGGGGGCTCGCGCAGCTGCTCGCCTGGCCTGCGCCCTGGGCCATTGCCATGTTGATTCTCGGGGTGGTGCTCGGGGAATCGGGGCACCTGCTGCCGCCGGCCGTGGATCATTTCCTGCCCTGGCAGGTGTGCGCGGCGCTGATCGTGACGCTCCTCTATTACGCGGGCCTGCGCATCGCGCAGCGCCGGCGGCGCGGCCAGGCGGCGGCGTGAATGGCGGCGGGCAACCGCACGCGGATCGGTGGCGTGCGCCGGGCACCGTCCTCGCGCCGGCAGTCGGCTTGCGGGCAATCGCTTTGCGTCAACTGGCGAGCAACCAACGGCGCAGCGTCGGCGCGCGCACCTGATCTGCGGGTCACTCGGCGGCCGTCGCCGCAGGCGTCGATCGGGCTCGGTTAAACGTTTTTCTTACTTCGCGGCCAGTGTATACTGCGTTTCGAGCTGCTGTAAAGGGGACCGGCGCGAAGCCGACAGCGATAGCCCGATGGCGACCATCAAAGACATTGCCGCGAAGGTCGGTGTTTCCGTTGCCACGGTATCCAACGTCCTCAACGACAAGCCGAATGTCGGCTCGACCGTGCGCCGCAAGGTGCTGCGCGCGGCCAAGGAGCTCGGCTACCGCCCGCATCGCGCGGCGCAGGCGATGCGCAAGGGCCGCACGCGCACCATCGGGCTCGTGCTGCCGGACCTGACCAACCCGTTCTTCCCGCAGCTCGCGCAGGCGGTTGAGAACAAGGCGCGCAATCTCGGCCTGCTGGTCTGCCTCATCGACAGCCAGGACAGCGCCGCCGGGGAAACCGACGGCCTGACGCTCCTTGCGCAGCACGGCGTCGACGGCATCATCTGGTGCCCGGTCGGCCCCGAAATCCCCTCGCCCATACGCACTCTCGATCGGCCCGTGGTGCTCATCGACCGCCCGCGGCCGGGTTTTCCCGTCGTGCATTCGAATTATCTGATGGGCGGTGAGCTGCTCGCCCGGCATGCTCTCGAGCACGGGCACTGCCGGGTCGGGCTGCTCTCCGGCCCGCGCAATCTCGAGAGCGCGCAGCAGCGGCGCAACGGCTTCGTCGGGGCGTTTCCCGAGCGCATCGAGATCGCCTGGGAGGTGCGCCTCGGATTCGACGGCAACCTGGCGCGCGATGCGCGCAACGCCCTGCTGCACCGCGCGGGCGCCACGCTGATCGTCGCCGGCAACGACCTCATCGCCATCAACGCGGTCCGCTTCCTCACGCGGCACGGCGTCCGTGTCCCGGACGATGTCTCGATCGTGGGGTTCGACGACATCAGCTGGGCGCGCATCGTGACTCCGGGCCTGACGACGATCGCACAGCCCTTGCCGGCGATCGGCACCCGGGCCGTGGAGCTGCTGCAGGAGGGCATGTCCGGCGCCGCGCTTGCGAACCGGCCCACGGTGTTCGACGTCTCCCTCGTGCAGCGCGATTCCGTCAAGAGCATCTGACCGCCGCAATTGGCCTGAAGGAGTGTACGGAGTGAACCAGAAACCTCGCATCGTCGTCGTCGGCAGCGCCAACACCGATCTGCTGTTCATGAGTCAAACGGTGCCCCGCGGCGGGGAGACGATCTTCGGCACCGGATTTGACATGGGCTTCGGCGGCAAGGGCGCCAACCAGGCCGTGGCGGCGAGCCTGTGCGGCGCACAGGTGCAGATGATCGGCGCGGTGGGCGGGGACATGTTCGGCGCCGCGACCGTGGCCAACTTCCAGTCGATGGGCGTCGGGACCTCGCTCGTGCGGGTGATTCCCGATGCATCGACGGGAGCGGCGCTGATCCTGGTCGAGCCGAACGGGGAGAACCGCATCGTCGTGGTCAAGGGCGCCAATGACCTCGTGCGGCCCGCGGACGTCGATGCGGCGGCGGCGCAGATTGCCGAGGCCGACCTGGTGCTGCTGCAGTTCGAGATCCCCCTCGAGACCGTCTACCGCACCATCGAGGTGGCCAAGGCGCACCAGGTGCGCTGCATGGTCAACCCGGCGCCGGCGCTGCCGGTCGATCTCGCCCGGCTCGCCGCCGCCGACTATCTGATCCTCAACGAGACGGAAGCCGAGGCCATCACCGGATGCCAGGTCCGCTCGCCGGCCGATCGCGAGGCCTGCCTCGAGAAGCTGCTCGCGAGCGGGTTTCAGCGCGTGGTGCTCACCCTCGGCGCCAAGGGCTCGATGCTCGCCGCGCGCGCCGGGCGCGTGCACGCGCCGCCGTTTCCGGTCACGGCCGTGGACACCACCGGGGCGGGCGATGCGTTCATCGGCAGCCTCGCGACGTTTCTCACCGAGGGCCTGGCGGAGCAGGAGGCAGTGACGCGCGCGAATCTCTACGCGGCGCTGTCGGCAACGCGCACCGGGACTCAGAAGTCGTTCGCGCGGCGCGCCGAGTTCGAGGCCGAACTCGCCCGCCGGCGCACGACGCCGCAGCGTCGCTAATCGCAGATCAAAGACCAACAGGCTCGGGGGCCAACCCAATGTTCATCGTGCAGAACTATTCGCTCGCAGTCGTATTGTGCGTGCTCACCATGCTGTGCTGGGGATCGTGGGCCAACGCGCGCAAGCTCGCGCCGGCGCAATGGCGCTTCGAGCTGTTCTACTGGGATTACGCCCTCGGGGTGCTGCTGATCTCGTTCGTCTTCGGCATCACGCTCGGCACGAGCGGTCACACGGGACGGCCGTTCTTCGCCGACCTCGCGCAGGCGAGCGGCTCGAGCCTCGCTCATGCGCTGTTCGGCGGAGTGGTCTTCAATCTGGCGAATATCCTGCTGGTCGCGGCCATCGAGGTCGCCGGCATGGCGGTGGCATTCCCGGTCGGCATCGGGCTCGCGCTCGTGCTCGGGGTCATTCTCAACTACCTCGCCGTGCCGATCGGCAATCCGGCGCTGCTCGCCGCCGGCGTCGCGCTCGTGACGCTCGCCATCATCCTCGATGCGATCGCCTACCGCCGCCAGTCAAGCAGCGCCATGCGCGTGAGCATGAAGGGGCTCGCGCTCTCGCTCGCCTGCGGGATCTTCATGGGCGTGTTCTACCGCTTCGTCGCCGCGGCCATGTACCCGAGCCCGACGCACCCGCTCGCCGGCCTCATGGGCAGCTATGCCGCGGTGTTCGTCTTCGCCGTCGGAGTCTTCCTCAGCAACTTCGTGTGGAACACGCTCGCGATGCGCATGCCGGTCATGGGCGAGCCGGTGCCGTTCTCGCACTACTGGCGCGGCGGCTTCAATACCCATCTTGCGGGCCTCATCGGCGGGGTGATCTGGGGCATCGGGATGTCGCTGAACATCATCGCCTCGGGACGCGCCGGCTTTGCGATTTCCTACGGCCTCGGCCAGGGGGCGACGATGATCGCCGCGCTCTGGGGCGTGTTCGTCTGGAAGGAATTCAAGAACCCGGCGCGCGGGGTCTCGGCGCTGCTCGGCGCGATGTTCATCTGCTTCATCGCCGGGCTCGGGCTGATCGTGCTCTCGAGAACCCTCTGACGGCCGAGCGCCGCGGCAGCGCAGCCCGACTCATCACGCGGATGTTTTGTGGAGCCTCGCACATGAAGAAACGGACCCTGCCTCTGCTGCGCCTCCTGGCGCTGGCCGCCGTGCTCGCCGCGGCGCAGCTCGCGGGCGCCTTCGGGACCGCAGCGTACGCGGCCGGCGCCGGCGCGCGGGCGAAGGTCATCTTCGATGAGGACACCTTCGGGCCCGGCGGCACGGACATGCAGTCCGGCCTGATGCTGCTGCAGGACCAGGACGTCAATCTGCTCGGCATCACCGTCGTCACGGGCGATGGCTGGCGCAACGAGGAGGTCGCGCACATGCTGCGGCTGCTGCAGATCGCGCACCGCGCCTCGGTGCCGGTCTACCCGGGCGCGGTGTTTCCGCTGCTCAACACCCGGCGGCGCAATCGGCTGTGGGAGAAGCTCTACGGCAAGCTCTTCTACGACGGCGCCTACATGCGGCACTGGCCGCCCGAGAACACCGTGGACTTCACGCCACTGCACCCCAATAGGCCCTATTGGGTGCCGCCTCTGCCGGAGGGCGAGCCGACCATCCACGCCGCCCAGGAGAGCGCGGTCACCTTCATGCTGCGCATGGTGCACCGGTACCCGCACCAGGTCACCATCATCGCCGCCGGGCCGCTCACCGACCTCGCGCTCGCGGCGAAGATCGATCCCCGCTTCGCCTCGCTCGCCAAGCAGCTGATCTTCATGGGCGGCAGCTTCTATCCCATGCCGGCCGACACCCCGTACGCGCACGCGGCGGATTATCTCAACTCGCCCCGCGTCGAATTCAACGTGAGGTTCGATCCGGAAGCCGCCTCCATCGTGTTCCACCAGCCGTGGCACCGGATCATCGAGGTGCCGGTGGACGCGACGAGCCCCACGCTGATGACGAAGCAGATGATCCGGGAGGTCGCCCGGGGCCACGCGCCCTTCGATCATTACCTCGGCCGCTTCGGGCAGGTCTATCCGCTCTGGGACGAGACGGCCGTGGCCGTGTGGCTCGATCCTGCGCTCATCACCCGCGAGAAGACCCTGCTGGTCGACGTCGACACGAGCTTCACCGCCAACTACGGGGCGATGCTGAGCTGGCCCGTGGGCTCCGGCCCTGACACCGGCGCGCGGCCGGTCCACGTGGTGCTCGCCGTGAACGTGCCGAAGCTGAACCAGCTCGTGATGCGTCTGCTCACTGCGGCGAAGCCGTTGCCCATTGCGGTCGGCACCGAGCGCGCGCATTGAGCCCGCAGCCTGCGTCGCGAGCACGCGCAGTGTTACCGTTTCGTGACGGCATGGTTGCGGGTTGATGACACACACGCGAGCTTCTTGCGCCGCTCCCGCGGCGAGGCGCTAGACTGCTGCGCGTTGCGCGAGACAGCGCCGCGCGCTGCGCCGGCCGGAGCCTCGAAGAGGAGTGACTGATGAACGACTCGCACCTGACCCGCAGGGCGTTTCTGAGATCCCTGACTCTCGCCGGCGGCGCGGCGCTCACCGGCGCCGCGGTGCCGGCGCTCGGCTCACCGGCACCGCGCACCCGAGCGGACATCGCCGGCCTGCGCTGGCACATCGAGCACGTGATCGTGTTGTTTCAGGAGAACCGCAGCTTCGATCATTATTTCGGCGCTTACCGCCACCCCGCCGGCGCGATGGTCACGGGGCTTCTCGATCGCGACGGCAGGGTCGACCCGCGCTTTCACGGCCTGCAGAAGAACCCCGCCGGGATCCCCTACTCCTACCTGCCGCTGCCGGCGAACATCGCGGCATTCGATACCGCGCAGCTCGAGAATGCGCCCTTCCCCCTGGCGCCGTACCTGCCGCCGAACGCGAACGTGCCGTGGGATCCCGAGCATCATTTCTTCCGCATGTTCGCGCAGGTGCACAACGGCGCCATGGACCGCTTCGTGGCACTGGCGCTGAAGCGCCATCACGCGCCGTTCACGAGGGGCGAGCCGCGCGACATCATGCTGATCGCCGAGTCGCGCCCCTCGGGGCCGGTGCTCGGCTTCTACACCCGCGAGGACCTGCCCCACTATCATCGCCTCGCCGACGAGTACGTGCTGTTCGACCATTTCTTCCAGGCCTTCTCCGGCGGCTCGACCTGCAATGCGCTGTATCTGGTGGCGGCCCACTCGGCGCTGTGGCGAGCGGCGCCGGCCCGCCTGCGCGGCAGCTTCAGCCCACCGCTGTTCGACCTGCCCTACGACCCGCACGGCGTGCTCATCAACGATCTGCCGCCGCTGAACGGCCCGACCGAGGCCTGGGGCGGGGCGCTGCAGTACAGCCCGCCGCCCGCGGAGCAGACCTACCCCAACATCGGCGATCGGCTGAGCGCGGCGGGCATCTCCTGGGCCTGGTACAACGAGGGCTGGAACGCGGTGAAGCCCTGGGCGATGAAGAGCGCCTTCGGCCGCGACAGCGGCTCGGCCGTGGTCGACACCGGCCGGCTGTACGTGCCGCACCACAATCCGTTTCAGTACTATCCCAGCTGGTTCCAGAACGTGCGCGCCGGGCACATCCGCGACAGCGAGGACTTCTTCGCCGATGCGCGCACCGGAGCGCTGCCGGCCGTCTCGTTCGTCAAGGCCACCGGCGAGCACGATGAGCACCCCGCCGACTCCGCGCCGCGCTGGGGCGAGAAATGGGTGATGGAGCTGCTGCACGCCCTCGGCGAGAGCCCGGTCTGGGACAAGACGGCCGTCATCATCACCTACGACGAGGGCGGCGGCTTCTGGGATCACGTGCCGCCGCCGCGGCCCGACGCCTACGGCTGCGGCACCCGCATCCCGGCGTTGCTGGTGAGTCCGTGGGCGCGCCGGGGCTACGTCGATCACCGCATCGCCGACACCACCTCGGTGCTGGCCTTCATCGAGACCCGCTTCGGCCTGCGCCCGCTGCAAAAGCGCGACGCCCAGGCCTACAACCTGCTCGACGGCCTCGCCTTCTCCGGCGCACCGCGCGAGCCGCGATTCGGCTGAGCCGGGGCGCCGGGGCATTGCCCAGCGCGGCCGCGCGCTCCCCGCGCAGCGCCGCTACGCCCACTCGATCACGGCGTAGGAGCGCGCCGGAAGCTCGACTCGGGTGCGCCGGCCGCGCGTGACCGGCACGTCGAGGCGCTGCGGATGCACGCGCCGCGGCGCGCCGAAGCGGTTGGTCGCATCCAGATCCTCGCCCGTGAGCACATGGGCCGCGCCGACCCGCGCGGGCGCGGCGCTCTCCCACACGATCTCGACCGGGCGCGCGTGCTCGAGATCGCGATTGAGCGCGAACAGGGTGCGCCGCCCCGTGGCGGCATCGAAGGTCGCCGCGGCATCGATGTACGGGACCGGCCCCAGGCCCGGCACCGGGTAGCTCGGCGCCTCGACCAACAGCTCGAGGCTTGCGCCGCGGGCGAACTCGAGCGCCCATCGGTACGGGTAGTAGATGGTTTGCAGATACAGGCCGTGCGCGTCGGTCATGATGGGCGCGAGCGCGTTCACCAGCTGCGCGAGGCACCCGATCCGGATCCGATCGGCGTGCCGCATCATCGTGTTGAGCATGCTGCCGACGACGAGCGCATCGGCAAGCGTGTAGACCTCCTCGAGCAGGTGCGGCGCAACCTGACGGTCGCCGTTGCCGCGGGTCTTGCGGGAGTCCCACACGTTCCACTCATCGAGCGCGAGCTCGAGGCGCTTGCGCACGCCGAGGCGTGTGCGCACGTACTCGCACACGGCAAGCTTGTCGCGGATCTGCCGCTCGAGCACGCGGTTGAGCGCGACGTACTTCTCCGGGCTGCCGCCGGTCTGCGCGCGCGTGTCGCCCAGATAGCAGTGCACCGAGACCGCGTCCACCTCGTGGTAGCAGTGCTTGAGCGCCTCGCGGTCCCACTCGAGGTAGCTCGCGAGCGCCGGGTCGCTCGAGCCGCAGGCGACGAGGTAGATCGAGCGGTCCACCCGGCGCATCGCCTGGGCCGCATCGGCGGCCTTGCGGCCGTAGTGCTCGCCGCTCATGTGGCCGATCTCCCACGGCCCGAACAGCTCGTTGCCGAGTCCCCAGAAGCGCACGTCGTACGGGGCCGGGTGGCCGTAGCGGCTGCGCAGATCGCTCCAGCGGGTGCCGGCGGGCAGGTTGCAGTACTCGACCAGGGCCGCGGCCTGCATGATCGTCCCGGTGCCGAGGTTCACGGTGAGGTAGGGCAAGGTGCCTGCGGCCTTGCACCATGCCAGGAACTCATCGGTCCCGAAGCGGTTGGTCTCGATGGTGTTCCAGGCCAGATCGAGCGTGCGCGGCCGCGCACCCGGCGGGCCGATGCCGTCCTGCCAGTGGTACTGGGAGGCGAAGCTGCCGCCCGGATAGCGCACGATGGGCACGCCGAGCTTGCGCACCACCTCGAGCACATCGGTGCGAAAGCCCTGCGCGTCGGCGAGCGGCGAGCCCGGCTGGTAGATGCCGTGGTACACCGCGCGGCCGAGATGCTCGAGGAACGAGCCGAAGAGCTTGCGATCGAGCGAGCCGATCTGGCGGCGCGCATCGAAGTAGATGCGGCTGCCCGTCCCGGCAGCGGCGCCGCGCGCCCCGGCGGCGCGCAGCAGCGCGGGCGCCGCCAGGGCGGCATAGGCGCTCTGGCGCACGAAGCGGCGGCGGGAGGCGGAAAACATCATGGCGCGCGCCTTTGCGGTCCGGATCAGCCTGATAGCGCTATCATGCGTCTGAGTATTCCCCGTGGCCGCCCGAGCGTCAAGGGTGCACCGGTTTTGACTCACCGCCCGCCGGCGCGGCGCCCATGAAGAATTCGTAACCGCGCCGCGCCGGCGTCCCCCTTATCATGCGCGCCGTGCCCACCGACGGTTCCATGCGCCGCCTGCTCGCCGTTTTGCTGCTCGTCCTGGCGCTCGCCGGCTGCCACAGCCGCACCGAGCGCTCCCCGCCCGTGGGACTGCTCGCCACCGCCGCCTCGAGCACCCCGCCGCCGATGGCGATCACCCTCGCGCCGCAGATCAACCAGGCCGACTTCCTGCGCTACGACAGGACGCTCGCCTCGCGCGCCCTGGGCGGCCGCAAACCGGCCACGCGCGGGGAAGTGCTGACCACGCACTATCTGATCGCGCAGCTGAAGGCCATGGGCATCGCACCCGGCTACCGCGGCAGGTGGCTGCAACCGGTGCCGGTGGTATCCACCCGGCTGCTCAACACCGGCACGCGGCTCATCGTGCAGCTGCCGGGCGGGATGCAGAGCTTCGCCTACGGCACGGACATGCTCGCCGCCACGCAGCAGGCGCGAGCGCACGTGAACATCGCGAACGCGCCCGTGGTGTTCGTCGGCTACGGGATCGACGCGCCCACGCGCCAGTGGAACGATTATCAGGGGCTCGACGTGCGCGGCAAGATCGTCATCGTGCTCGCGAACGACCCGGGCGAGGCCGGCAGCCCCGACTCCCCGCTCAGCCGCTACGGCCTCGCGCGCTACAAGTTCGCCGAGGCGGCGCGCATGGGAGCGGCGGGCTGCTTCATCATCCACGTGGCACTCGCCTCGGACCACACCTGGAGCGCACTGCGCAACGCCAGCGCCGGCGCCGCGCAGAGCCTGCCGGCCAATGTGGCGCCGGGCCCCCGGCTCGCCGTGGCCGGCTGGCTGCGGCATGCGGCCGCCGAGCGGCTCTTCCGCGCCGCGGGACTTGACCTCGATGAGCTGACCCGGGCGGCGGCGCAGCCGGGGTTCAAGGCGGTGACGCTCCCGGGTGGCGCCTCGCTGCGCCTCGACAGCGCCGTGGAATACGGCTGGACCGACAACGTGCTCGGCTGGATCCGCGGCAGCGCGCACCCGCGGCAAGTGCTGATCTACAGCGCCCACTGGGACGGGCTCGGTACGATACGCGGCCCGCGCGGGCGGCCCGAGCTGCTCCCGGGCGCCATCGACAACGCCAGCGGCGTCGCCGCGCTGCTCGAGATCGCCGACTCGTTCGCGCACCACAAGAGCCGGCCGCTGCGCAGCATCCTGTTTCTGCTGCCGACCCTCGGGCAGGCCGGTCAGCTCGGCTCGCGCTACTACGTGCAGCACCCGGTGTTTCCGCTCCAGCAGACGGTCGCCGACATCAACATCGACCTGTGGCCCGTTCTCGGCCGCGCACGCGACATGTCGGTCTACGGCACGGCGCAGTCGGCGCTCGAGACCGAGCTGGCGCAGCTGCTGGCGCTGCAGGGCCGCACCCTCACCCGTGATCCGGCGCCCGCCACCGGTCTGTTTTACCGCTCCGACCAGTACAGCTTCACCCGCGCCGGCGTGCCCGCGCTGCTCGCCACGCCCGGCTTTGACCTGGTGAGCGGCGGACGCGAAGCGGGCCAGGCGCAGTGGCGGCGCTACCTGATGGAGCGCCTCGATACGCCCCGGGACGCCTTCGATCCGCAGTGGGACTTGAGCGGCACGCTCGAGGACATTCAGACGCTCTACCTGCTCGGGCGCGCCCTCGCGGACGGCACGGAATGGCCGAACTGGGCGCCGGACAGCCCCTACCGTGCACGGCGCGACGCGATGATGAAGAACGTGCCCGGCGCGCTGCCGCCCGCCGTCGAGAGCACCTCAGCCCCCTAGCGAGGCGTCCGCCGCACCGCGCTCGGCTTCGATTCCGCTCGCGCGCGCGAGGGCGGGCCTCAACGGCCGTGCCCACGCGAGCGGCACGGTCTCTTGGACCGCCAGCCTCAGCGCCTGCGGCCCATGACGCTCGGCGCACACCGCGAGTGTGTAGTGCCCGCGCAGTGTGAACTGCGCGAGCGCCCAGCGCGCCGCCTCGTCGATGAACACTCCCGTGAAGGACAGCTGCACCGCCGCGGGCTCGCAGAACCCGAAGGCGACACCGCGCAGCGGCAGGCGCAGACCCACGCCGCGCGCCTTGAGGTACGACTCCTTCAGCGTCCACAGCTCGAAGAACCGCCGCCGCCGCGCCGCGGCGGGCAGGCCGCTCAGCGCCTCGCGCTCCTGCGGCGCGAAGTACCGCTCGAGCGCCACGGTGTCGGTGCGGCGGCCGGCGTCCTCCACATCGACGCCGAGCGAGCGCCCCGTGGCGACGGCGAGCACCACCAGATCGGCGCTGTGCGCAATGTTGAACTCGATCGGCGGCAGCGGCTGCGGCGCCACGATGCGCGGGCGGCCGTTGGCATCGGCGCCGAACGCCCACGCCTCGGGGGGAACGGGCACATGGCGCGAGAGCACGGTGCGCAGCAGCGCCCGCGCGGCCAGATCCCGTCGGCGGTCGGCTGGCATGCGCAACCGCCCCTGGCGCTCGCGCTCGGTCGCATCGAGCAGCGCGCGATAGTCCTCCCACCGCCGCGCGGCGTCGATGTCCTCGAGCCAGGCGCACCACAATTCGATGCGCTGCGGATCGAGCGGCCGGTTCATGGCCGGCTCCCGCGGCGCGTGGCGCATCGGGCTGCCATCGCGCTCAGCCTCCCGCG
>JAKAXA010000085.1 GCA_021816775.1 Pseudomonadota bacterium | reverse complement strand
CTCCGCGGCGGCCCTGGCATCTGGCGGATTCCGCCGTCATTTGACGGCCACCAACGGAGTCCATTGCCGCGATTTACAGCATTGGTTGCGGAGGAACGGGACACGTTGCACAGGTTCTTCAAAGACCTCGCAGCCGCTTTGCTGCGCGCACTCAAGCCCGGCGCGCACGTATTCATGGCAAGCAACGCCTTTCTGTCTCAGCTGGTGTTCGGTGCCATGGTCGACGGTGGGTTCGAGTTCCGCACTGAAATCATCAGGCTTGTCCAGACGCTGCGCGGAGGGGATCGGCCGAGGCTGGGAGAGGAGGAGTTCCCCAACGTGTGCTCGCTGCCGCGTGGCGGCTACGAGCCATGGGGGCTTTTCAGGAAGCCCATGCCCCCGAAGATGACTGTGCGCGAGTGCCTCAGGGAGTACGGTACGGGAGGTTTGCGGCGCCGCGCGGATGGCAATCCGTTCTTCGATGTAATCGTGAGTGAAAGGACGCCCAGGTGTGAGAAAGAGATCGCGCCCCATCCGTCACTGAAACCGCAGAGCTTCATGCGCCAGATTGTCCGGGCAGCGCTTCCCCTCGCTCGGGGCGTTCTTGCGGACCCGTTCATGGGGTCCGGTTCGACCGTGGCCGCCGCCGAGGCAATTGGGTACCAGTGCGTAGGAGTCGAACGGCATGAGGACTACTACAGCATGGCGGTTAGGGCGGTGCCGCGTTTGCGTGCCCTGCGCATCGGTGATGTCGCGCCGACTTCGGGGCAGGCGACTTTAGGTCTTTAGAGCTTCCCTGGCCCAACTTCCACAGTGTGTGAAAAAATAAAGAGTTATTACAATTGGATAGATGCTGTTTCCGATTTTAGGCACCACAAGTTTTCGGTTGGCTGGGTCGGCGATTTCGCTTGATGGCATCTCCTGGAATACGGGTGGCAGGCACAGCCCGACGGCACGGCAGACCGGATCGATGCTGGCGCGTGGGGCGGTGCGCAGTCGGGCTCTGCGGCTGTCCTGTTCGACGTCGACGACGCTGAGATCGGCGAGATCGTCGATGATCTGTTGCCATTCCGGCATGGGGTCTTTGCGTTTCGTGAGACGCGCGAGCAGTTCATGCCGGAGAATGAGAGCCAGAAACGTGCAGAAGATATGTCCGCGGATCGCGGCGTCGGTGCGATGGTAAACCGGGCGGGTCGCCATCAACGTCTTGCTGGCGAGGAAGCTTTGCTCGACCGAGAGGAGCTGGCGATAGCGCAAGACCATCGCGAGCGGCGAGAGCTTCATGTTGGTTCGCAGCACGAACAGTCCATCGAAAGCGGCATCTGCTTCCACCTTGGTCGGATCAATGGCGAAGCCGGCGCCATCGAGGGTGCCGAGGAACCGCCGGTAGCCGCTGTTGCCGACGAGCGCCTTGTCGCCCTGGGATAATTTCCGGGTGAGATCGCTCAGCAGTTTGGCGCGTGTTTCGGCATCTTTGCGCGCCTCCTCGGGATTCCGGCAGACGATGTAGCGGCGGCCGGCGATCTTCACCTTCTTCACCGCCAATTCGGTCTTCCCTTTCTGACGCGGGATGATCAGCGGCACGCTGACCCCGTCATCATGCAGAACCGTCTCGCGGATCTCCTTGCTGGACCGTTCGCGGGCCCCGAGGATGTAGTCGATCCCCTGCGCCTCGAGATGGGAGATGGTGGCCGCGCTGATCATCCCGCGATCCGCGACGACGCAGGCGCGGCTGATGCCAAAGCGCGATCGCAGACGCTCGACCACGGGCAGCAGCGTGGTGACGTCGCTCGTGTTGCCTGGCCACAAGAAGGAGGTGATCGGCCGATCGTTCTCGTCGAGGACGATCCCCAGCACGACCTGGTTGAGTTGCGGGCGATAATCCTTCGAATGCCCGCGTTGCCCGAGTGTCGCGCCACCGCGTCCTTCGAAATAGAGCGAGGTGGTGTCGAAGAATGCGACGACCGCCTCGCCGAACAACGATCGTCGATGCGCATACAGCGCCTCCTCGATCACTTCGGCCCGGTATCTCGCCTGGGCATCATCCGGCTTGACCGGCATGCTCGGCTCGCCGAGCCAGGCCATCGCCTTGTAGGCGTGATCGAGGGTGATCCCGTCGGCGCCGGGCACCTCGAGGGTTTCCCGCCATGATGCGGCATGCCGGTCGGATCCCGATACCATCAGCCGATGCAGGACGGTGAGGTAGACCGCACGCTCGACATCAAAGCCGAAGTGCCGATCCGTGAGGTGCTGGCGTAGAACCTCGGCGCATCCCGTCTCCTGCCAAAGCCGGCCGAACACCAGATCGGGGCCGATGCTGCGCCGGCGCAGTTCTGCCAATTCGCCTCGGTAGAACCGCGACAGCACAATGGACCGCCGCGAGTGTCGGGCCGCCGACGCGATCAGGCCGTCGAGCAGGTCGGAGTTTTCGACCGCGTCCCGGCGACCGAGAGCACGGATCACCCGTTGAACGTGGCGACCACCCTCGCGGACGTTCTCGACAAGGGAGAGATACTCGTATTGGCCGATCTTCTTGACACGGATGAACATGGCTGCTGACCTGCGAGGCGGCAGAGCACCATGCAGAATCGACATGAGTCAAGACAAAATCAGAGATTTAATTCTGATGGCCCGCCAGTTTTAGCACCACAATTCAGATTGCCGCCGAAAAATCCACAGAATTCCGCGGCTTTGTCACGCCCGTGAAGGTCAAAGTGTCGAAGTTGGGCCTGATGATCCCCCGCCCGTTCGGCGGCGCCGAGATCGATCCGCCCACCTTCATCGCGATCCTCGAGGCGATCGCGGCAGTGGATGCGAGCGCCGCCTGGTGCCTCGGGCAGACCAATGTCTGCTCTTCGGTGGCGGCCTTCCTGCCGGCGCATTCCGCCGCGGCGATCTTCGGCGGCGCGAAGCCGGCAATTCTTGCGTGGGGCGCCGGTTATGTCGGGCGGGCCGCGGCAGTCGAGGGCGGATACCGGGTGAGCGGCAAGTGGTCCTTCACGAGCGGCGGGCATCATGCGACGTGGCTCGGCAGGCATTGCGTGGTGACGGAGGCGGACGGGCGTGAGCGGCGCGGCGCGGATGGTGCGGCTCTGACGCGGACGATGCTGTTCCCGGCGAGCGTGACCAGGCTGCAGGACGTCTGGCACGTGATCGGGCTGCGCGGCACGGGCAGTGACGCATACGCGGTCGAGAACCTGTTCGTGCCGGAGGAGCACTCGCTCGCGCGCGACGATCCCTCGGAGCTTCGTTATCCGGCGCCACTTTATAGATCG
>JAKAXA010000084.1 GCA_021816775.1 Pseudomonadota bacterium | reverse complement strand
CGGCTACAGCGTCGCGCCCTGGAGCTGATCGACACGATCACCCCGTAGACAGAAACCGCGCACCGCCATCAACTCCATGTTGCTGAAATCAAAGGGAAGCTCACTCTACCGATCGGGCGAACTTCCGGTTAGAGGAGAGCGCAACTACCGCGGATTTCTCGGTAGTTCAAGCTGAAGGCGCACGGCAAGTCCGCCGTCAAGTCAAGCACTACAATCTGGACGCCATCATCTCGATCGGCTACCGGGTAAATTCCCGCCGTGGGGTGCGGTTTCGCCAGTGGGCGACCGCGACGCTCCGCGAGCACTTGGTGCAGGGCTACACCCTAAATCGCCAGCGTCTCGAGCAGAACGCGCGCGAACTGGAATCCGCCCTCGCCCTGGTGCGCAAGGCGGCCTCTGGAGAGGCACTGACCGGGGATCAGGGCCGCGGCCTTGTGGACATCATTGCCCGCTACACGCAGACCTTTCTCCTGCTGCAGCGCTATGACAAGGGGCTGCTGGTCGAGCCTGAAGGTGTGCCCGGCGGAAAGCTCCCGAAAGTGATTGAAGCCCACCGAGCCATCGGCGAGCTCAAGCAGGATCTGATGGCGCGCGGCGAGGCGACCGACCTGTTTGGGCACGAGCGGGACGACGGACTCGCCGCCCTACTGGGCAATCTGGACCAGACCGTATTCGGCGCACCAGCTTATCCGACCGTCGAATCGAAAGCCGCCCATCTGCTGTATTTCGTAATCAAGAATCATCCCTTCTTCGACGGAAACAAACGCATCGGCTCATTCTTGTTCGTCGAATTCTTGCATCGCAACGACCGTCTGGTGCGCCGGGGCGAACCGGTCATCAATGATGTGTGATTGGCTGCACTGGCGCTGCTGGTGGCCGAATCATCGCCGAAAGATAAGGACGTGATGATCCGGCTCGTGATGAACATGTTGGCTGATACTATGGCATAAACTTCCGGATCGTCGCCGACCGGGCCGCGCAGTAGGTTCGCGAAACGCTTGAACGTGAACGGGGCTATCTCGTCCGATAACGTATGGGAATTCCACTCAAGGCAAATCGGAATTCCTCCGATGGCGGGTGCGACCGATCGCGCCCATGACGGTGTCGAGCACCCGATCCAGTGCTTTGCCGACGTCCTCGGCGAGAAAGCGAAGCACCAAATAACCGTTCTCTTGCAGCAACTGGTCCTTGCGCCGGTCATGGCGGTATGTATCGGTGTCCGAGAGACGCTCGGTGCGATCCAACTCGATTGCCAGGCGCGCATCGGCGCAGAGCAAGGCAACCTCCGTAGCGCCGGCAGAGTCGAGCGCAATAGGAAGCCTCTCGTTGATGCGAAAGCGACCCCGGGTCTCGGGCAGGGTCTCAAGGCGCCGGAAGAGGAAGGTCTCGGCGTTGCGTGCGCGGTCGACGCTTTCGGTATCCTCGGGAGTTCGTGTCGTCTCGAGGAAGAGACTGGCGAGAGGCGGATCCACCCCATCGCGAACGAGCCGCTGGACGCTGCTCGCATAGTCCCGTTTCCAGAGGGGGTCCGACGGAAGGGCGACCTCCGCGGGCCAACCATCAATCGCGCTGGCCGACAACAGAATCGTGTAGCCAAGGGCCTCGTAGCCCCGACATCGCCGGTTGAACATCCGGGCCAGCATCGGCACGTCGAGATCGGCATAGTCATAGATCCGCACCTCACGCTTCCCGTCATGCAGTCGATGTAGTCTCCCGGCGTACTGCGCGACCGTCCCTCGCCAGGACACTGGGAGCGTCAGGAAGAGTGTGTCAAGACGAGCGTCGTCAAATCCCTCTCCAATGTGCTTGCCGGTGGCAAGCACCACCCGCGCCTCATCGGCGGGAATCGCGGCCAGATGCTCCCTCAGCGCCTGCCCCTGCTTCTTGCCCATCCCAGCGCGCAGGACAATGAGGTGGTGGACATTCGGGGACAGGGCCCGCACCAGGCGATCGACATGATCGTTGCGCTCGGTCAGCACGAGCGGTGAGCGTCCCGCCTCCACGGACTCGATGACGTCGTCGCTGATACGGCGTGTCCGCGCTTCATCCTCGACCAATGCCTGATAGAGCGCTTGGAATTCGAGCCGCTTGTCCGGCTCCGGGGGCCTCAATGATCGGAACGCAGTGGGTTGTACGAACACGGTGTGTCTGAACGGCCGAGTGGCGGCCTGTGCGCGCGCATTGACGCGGTAGCGGATCGGTCCGCACTGCATGAAGACGATCGGATGGTGGCCGTCCTTGCGCGTGACCGTGGCGGAAAGACCGACGACGAATCGGGCCTTGCTCTCGCGAGCGACCTTCTCGAAGCTCTTCGCCGAAAGGTGATGACATTCATCGACGATGAGCTGCCCGTAGCCGGCTACACAATCGTCGACGACACCCTTGCGGAACAGGGTCTGGATCATGGCCACGTCCAGGAGCCCATTGGGTCGTCGCCGGCCACCACCGATCCGGCCGATGTCTTGGGCAGGCACGTCGAGAAAGGCAGAGAGCCGCTCGACCCACTGATCGAGCAGCGCCTCGCGGTGGACGAGCACCAGCGTGTTGACCGTGCGTTGGGCGATCAGCCAGGCGCCGATGACCGTCTTGCCGAAGGCCGTGGTGGCCGCAAGCACTCCTGTCTCGTGCGCCAGCAGGGCGCGGGCGGCCGCCCTCTGGTCGGACCGTAACTGCCCTTGAAAGGTGACACTCGGCGGCTGGCCGCGGCATCGCTCGTCCCGCACCGTCGCGCCAATGCCCAGGTCATCGAGTAGCCGCTGAATGTCTTCAAGGCAGCCCCTCGGAAGGCCGATGTGATGCGGATGGTTTTCAGCGCACGCCACGATGCGCGACTTGCCGTATGTCGACAGACGCATCGCCTGCGCCCGATAGAACTCGGGATTCTGGAACGCCGCCAGGCGCAGCAGGCGGTTTCGTATCCCGGGGTGCAGTCCTTCCTTGGCGATGTAGATCTGGTTGCCGAGCACCAGCTCCAGAGTCTGCGGCAACTCACCGATGATGGGCGGAGCTCTCAGCTGTCGCGAGGGCGGTGCGGTCCAAGGCTCTGCATCATCCTCTTCTGGCGGCAGTCGTACCCCCAAGACTCACCCCCGTCGCTCGGCGTCCCGGACCACCTCCTCAATCCGCTGTCGCGACAGCCGATGCACATGAGAAAGCGTGCGGCGGAGGCCCGTGGATTTCTCTCTGCCGTTCGCCCAAGCTGTGCAACGGTGGGGGAACTGCTGGCCTTTTGGCCTGCTCACGGGGCGCGGCGGCGCTTGATCTCCGGAAGGACCTC
>JAKAXA010000083.1 GCA_021816775.1 Pseudomonadota bacterium | reverse complement strand
ATCTGGCGTCGCTGTGCTATTCTTCTCCACGGCGTGATCTCCCTCGGCGCTCCAACGCCGAGTCTGGTGGTTGAACTCACCCGGAGATTACGCCACCTTAAAATTCCACACACTTCGCGACAGAACCCATCCGATCGTTTTTGGATACTGCTTCATACTATCCGCACGGTCATGAGGTTGGGCTGAACAGCTGGGGCTGATGGTCTATCGCCTTGATTCGCAGTCCCTTTTGTTTGCCTCGCACGGTGTGCACTGCCTCGAGCTCGCCGTGCTTGACACGTTGCAACACGGTCTGGCGGGAGACCCCGAGCACGCGCATTGCCTCCCGCATGGGCAGGAAGTCGTCGCCTGCTTCGCCCTTGAACCGGGCGAGAAGGGCATCGGTCAAACGAATCCGCCATGGTGCGCCACGCGTCGGTTGCTCAGCGGCAATGATCCCATCATTGAGCAAGCGGTGCAGGGTCGACGGGGCAATGCCGAGCGCAGCAGCAGCCTTCCTGACGGTCAGCAATTCGCCGTCGGGTTCTTCAGTGATGCGCTCGAAGCACGGGATCTTCCAGTGGTTGCGCAGGCTACCGACGTGGCTCGTCTGGAATCGATGACCATAGGCCGTGGCACGCCCCTGCCGGTTAAGGATGCCCGCAATGACGCTATCGGAGTAATAGCGGGCCAACCGGCGAATGAGCGCGATCGTGTCCTCGTCGGTGCGGATGGTCGCCGGCCGCGAACGTGGCAGGGTCAGGTTTATTTCATCGAGTGCGCCAGCCTTCCAGCGGATCACAAGATGCGCGGCGGCCTTGTCGCGCTCGACTTTGATGGTGATCTCTTCAACGAGCGTCCGCAGCAGTTCCTGCCGATCGCGTGATGTGGTGCTTGGGGCATGCCAAACTCTGGCAAGGTCGGGCCCGATCGAAAGCAAATGATCGCGCTCCTCCTGAGTGAGTACACGCGGGCGCTCCCGCTCGCGGTGCACAAGCTCAGACTTTGCTGCTTCAAGTGCTCTTAACTTTTCCTCCCACTCGCGTTCGAGCCCACGTGCAACGAGGCGATTGTCGGGATCAATAGCACGGTATCGTCGCTCGGCACGGCTTGCTTCATAGCCTGCTCGTTCGACGCCAAGGCGCCACTGGTTGAGCATAGCCTCGCGATCCACTTCGAGCCGTTCAGCGGCAGCGATGCTGGCAGCCAGCTGCACCGGCTCGAGAGTCGCAAGAAACCGCCGTGCGACGCCGTCATCGATCTGAACGCCACCAACATTGAGGCAATAGACCCCGCGGCCTTCGACAATGCTCTTGCCGGAGCAATGGTAACCAGGTGACGACAGGCGACCGCGGTAGTGTGTTCGGAGCCGACGCCCGCAATGACCGCAACGGGCGAGACCCTGCAGCAGGGCACTGCCTTCTCGCACAGCGCCGTCCTCCTTGTGGGGTCCCGGTCGTGTATTCTGCGCGATGCGGGCCTGATTGGCCTCGTCGGTCTGCCAGTCGATGAACCCAGGGTGATGGTCCGGTATGAGTACCTGCCAGTCGGAACGGGGAAGATGCCGGATGCGTTGGTGCCGCCGGCCCCCGGCGTCCAACACGATCTCCGTGCGGGTCTTGCCGTAAGCGTAGGCACCGGCGTACACGGGGTTGGTCAGCACGTGGTGAATGGCCGTGTAACTCGCGTCGATCCAGCGGATGTCATGCCCTGGTGCATCTGCAGGGGAAATGGCAGACCTTCAGAGCGGAACCAGAGCCAGACGCGGCGGGCCGAACCGGTCTCGGTAAATTTGGCGAAGATCGTGCGAATGGCCGCCACGACCGCTTCGTCTGGGGGGAAACGGACTTCGCCGTCGGCGTCGCCCCAAACAAAGCCGACCGGCAAGCCGCGCCGGAGTTCGCCGCGTGCGGCCTTGTTGCGAATACCGCCATTCAAACGTGCGCGCAGCACGTGCAATTCTGCCTCGCTCATTGTTCCCTTCAAACCGAGCAAGAGTCTGTCGTTGAAGAGCCCCGGATGGTAGATGCCATCCGCGTCGCCGATCAACGTATCGCTGATGCCGGCAAGATCGATGAGACGATACCAGTCGGCGTTGTGGCGGGCGAGGCGAGACACTTCAAGACCGAGCACGATGCCGACATGGCCGAGCGCGACCTCCGCGGTGAGACGAGCAAATCCCGAGCGGGCAACCGAACCGGAACCAGAAAGGCCAAGATCCTCGTCGATGATGATGACCCGGTCATCGGGCCAGCCGAGTTCGCGGGCCTTGAAGGCCAATGCATACTGCCGGTCCGTTGATTCACGATTGTGCTCGACCTGACTTGCGCTGGACTGGCGGAGATAGACGATCGCCCGGCGAGCGAGGTGACTCGCCGCGATTCTGGAGTGCTCAGTCATTGCTCGCCTCCTTCTCCTGCTCGGCGGCAAGCATCTGGGCGATGCGGCGCGCAAGAACCGCCAACGCCGCCAGGCGCGAGGTCTCGTCGATGTCGTCCCAAGCGGTTGATGCGCGGACCTCCGGCGGCTGATTGGAAGGATCGAAAAGCGCAAGTGTCAGTTGCATCGTGGCACTCCACTGGCAAAGCCCGTTGGTCGAGTCGGCTTTGCACAGCGTCGATGACCTTGCGCAGATGGAGCAAATCGTGGAGCAGAGCGAGCCGATCCACGGCTACGCCCTGGTCAGAGGAAAGGGGAGCTGCGCAGCCGTTCCCGTCCCAATCAGTCCAGTTTGCGGGAATGAGCGAGCGGCTCCCGTCAGGTAAGCTTACGAGCACGAACAAAATGCCACGGCGAGAAAGACTGCTAATTGCCGCTAAGCTCTGACCGGCGAAAGCGTGACCCTTTCGGACGATTGTCACCGTCGGCGGGATATGGTGGCGATGGGTAATCTGTGGCCGCTTCTTTCGACCGGGTCAATCACGACCGGCTGATGGCACGAGTGGCGGCGCGCATCCCGGATCGACGGGTACTCCGGCTCATCCGGAGCTATCTGACGGCCGGTGTGCTCAACAACAGGCTGTTCGAGGAAAGCCGGGAAGGGACTCCGCAAGGCGACCCGCTCTCGCCGTTGCTTTCCAACGTGGTTCTCGACAAGTTGGATCGCGAACTGGCGAGGCGGAGCCTTCGGTTCGTTCGCTACGCCGATGACTGTGCGCCACGACGGCGCGAAGAGGAGGCTCTGATGTAACAAGCCAACTCGAAGCAGCCTTGCTGCACAAGAGATGAGGGCCGGCCCCTCGGACCCGGATTGCAGGATCAGGGTCCAGACCACCGCAAGCTGCGCCGGCACAATGGCCGGGGTAGTGAGCGTTGCGAAAAAGGCGGGGGAAACCTGTCAGGTGTGCGCTGGTAAGACGAATGTTAACGGCGGTCAGGAACCGCGTGATTCCGGCGCCGTGGGTTGATTGGGACCATCGAGCGC
>JAKAXA010000059.1 GCA_021816775.1 Pseudomonadota bacterium | reverse complement strand
CTCTCATTGAGGCTACTGCCAGCGGCGAGTTGCAGAAAACCTTGGATGACGGCAAGCGCAAGCGCGTAACGCAGTCCGTCACCCTGCGAGAGCTCCTGAAAGACTGGATTTTAGGTTAACGCATATGCCGCATACCCCCCCCCTATCACACTGGTCATTGCCACGGTGGCACCGGTCTGCGGCAGACCGCGACGATGCCTTATCAGAGTAAAGATCGCCCGGCGCAGTGTTTTATACCCCCCATCAGAATCTCTTCCTGCTAGCGTTGTGAGATCACAACATTGTCACCGGTCTCCGTCACCTGGATGCCCGGATATTGACGAAGGAAATCAATCAAGGACCTGGGATTCGTCGAGGAGAACACCCCGTCGATCCTGAATGTCTCGAGCGAGGGGGATGCGATCACGAGCTGACGGGCGTTATAGCGATTGAACTCCTGGACCACATCCCGCAGCGCCGTCGAGGCAAAGATGAGTTTGTGGTGCACCCAGGCGATTGCCGCCGTGACGTTCGTCCGGACGGGACGCATGCGGCGCGTGGGACTGACCGTCAACTGCTCGCCGGCCGTCAGAAAGACCGTGGAGAGGGCTGAGGCGGTGCGAAGAGGCATGCGTGGCAGCGGATCAGATGTGCCACCGAATGCAGGCCGTTGCCTCGCAACGGCGACCTTGCCCTGGATGACCGTGACAATGGTTTCGGCATCGAGAAGGTTGACGTCGAACTGCGTACCCATGGCGCGGACGACTGTGGCACGGCTGCGGACGATGAACGGGCGGTTCGGGTCGTCAGTGTCGGCAAATAAGGCCTGGCCCCGCAGCAGATCGATCTCCCGGCGGGTCTTGGTGTAGCGCACAATGATGCGAGAGCGCGCGTTCAGATCGATGACCGAGCCATCTGCCAGTGTAATCAAGCGCTTCTGCCCGATTCCTGTGGAATAGGTTGAACTTCCCCGGATCCAGACAGTGACGAGCACGGCGGCAACCAAGGCGAGTGTGCCCGCGGCCACAGCCCAGCCAGCCGCCGAGAGTGACCTTGCGCCCGTTCGGCGGCGGGGCAGCGGCTTACCCGGCGTGGCGGCGCCGGGATAGAGAAGAAGATTGTTGGCCTCTCCCCCCTGCGCAATGAGCGCCGCCCGGGGGAAACGGGCACTCACGTCCAGACTGCCCGTAAAGTTCCAGCTCGCCGCTACATCAAGGTAAGCCGCCATGTGGGCCGGCGCTTGATGCAGCCAGGAATGGAAGGCCTGCCGCACCGCCTCGTCGGCGTCGGCGGCGCGGAATTCGACGAACCACTCGCACGCCTGCGCATAGACATCAGCGGAATACCGTTTGCCAACCCGACGTCTCACCAACCTACTCCGTATCCAGACACCGATGGATCTGCTGAAGCGCCTTGGCGAGGTACTTCTTCGCCATCGGGAACGAGATATGCAGCTCGCGGCTGATTTCCTTCAGCGTCATGCCGTATTGGCGGTGCAGCACGAACGTTGCGCGCGCCTTCGGGGAAAGCCGCTCGAGGGCGCGCGTAAACGCTTCGAGACATTGCGCGCCATGGGCCTGCAGCACCGGGTCCGCATCGGGCAATGCGGGCAGCTGCGCCAGCAGTTCCTCGACCTGCACGGAAGGGGGAATCGCCGAGACCTGCATGGCATGCTGCTGTGCGACGTGCAGGGCAACCGTAAAGAGGTAGGCCTCGGGGGAACGAATCGCATCCCGATCCGGGATCCGCAGCATGCGCAGGAAGACTTCCTGCGTGAGGTCCGGGATATCCGCCGGGTTCCGTACCCGGAGCGAGAAGAAACGGCGCAGCTTCTCGCCCTGGGAGTGGGCGAGCGAGGCTGCGAGGCTCGACGGCTTATGCGGCGGCATGGTCGATCGGCGTCCGAGACCTTGTTATCCAACTATTAAAGATCGCCCCCGAGACTCAATTTATACCCTCTCGCCTCCCGAATAAGAAGAGGTTCACGCGGCTCAGCCCCCACGAGGCCCTCGTGGCGATCGGACCTTCCCTATCGGTCAGGCCACCAGCCTCATCGAGGCGCGGCAGGAGAACGGGCTGCCCGGCTTCGGGCGATGCTGGCCGACGCACCAACAGGCAATGCAGCAGTCGTGTTTCCGCTCGCTGTCGCAAATCGAAAAGCCATTCAGTCCCGCCCGGCACGCGGTCCCAGTCGAGCGCCACGCCGGGATTCGCGCTGATCGCCGCGCGGCCCTTCAGCTCGAGAACCGTGGGAAGTCCGTTTCGCCCGCCGAGGAACCGATAGATGCTCACTATTGGCTCGCCCGGATGGACGAACCCCACCGCCAGCACCCCAGCGCTCGCATATACCGGCAGCTTGACGATCGGGTCGTGGCCGGCGGTGGCCGGAGACAGAACCTGCGCGAGCCCGTCCGGGGCGCCGCGCATGCCGCGCTCATCCGGTCTCGTGGGCTCGGAAGCAATCAGAACGTCCGGCTGCACCACAGTATCGATCTGTCCGCGCGCGCCTGCGCAGCGCGGCAGGCGGCCATCAAAGGGCGCCATACCAGCATGGCGCGCCTTTGCGTCGCTAGCGAGTCGGCGCTGAAGGTGCAGCTCTCCGAGGAATTCCCGATGGGTTCGGGAGGGCGCGGGCGGCGCTCTGACGTACACGATGCCATCAATCCGCTCGGCGCGGCCAACATCACGGCAGGTGAGGTACTCACTGAACATAGGGACGGCTGTCCTGCAGCCCATTCCAGACTTCTGAACTCATACGCACTTCGCCGCTCCCTCGCAATGCCAGTCAACCGCAGAAGAGCCGTCAGGCTCCATACGGCGCAACCGAACGTTAATCTTCTCGTGCAGACAGATACGATCAAATCGCGCGAGACCACCGTGGGCTTTGCGCGTGTTGATTCCATCATCGCTGCCCGAACCGGGCCGCAAACTGGCTGAGGATGGGCCGCTGGCCCTTGATGAGCTTCTGTTCCGCTGCCCTGACAGAGAACCATGCGGCTCGATCCACCTCCACGAATTGCTCCTGCCTGCCGGACTTTGGCGGCCACTCCATGGCAAACGCATTGCTCCTGAGCATCGCGACATCAAAGTCGCCTCTCACCGCCCAGGCGTGGACGATCTTCCCGCTGGGCTGGCGCACCGGGTCCAGAGGAACGAAGTCCTCTGCGGGCGCAGCGGCACCGGTCTCTTCCGTGAATTCCCGCTTGGCCGCCTCCAGAAGATCTTCTCCCGCCTCAGCCTCCCCCTTCGGAATCGACCAGGCCCCGTCGTCCTTGTTGGCCCAGAAGGGGCCTCCCGGATGTACAAGAAGGACTTCGAGGTCTGCGGCGACCTCACGAAAGAGAAGAAGACCCGCACTGTGCTTCTGGGGCATTAGTCCGCTGTCCGCGGCGAGGTCGGCTGCTTCGGCACGGCTCGAGTCATGCTCGGGTCCCCATCGTTCATGAAGGGCAGTCGGACTGCGCTCTGGTGCGCGCCGATTCGCCCGGCTACGGTCCTCTCGCGGTCTCGACGATCGCCTCGGCGCCGCGCCCGAATCGGGCGGCAAGCGCACACTTGACGTTCCAGCATGAGGTCACCGCCCAGAACAGGAGCGTGGCATCACCGGCTGCAAAGCCCAGAGCGCGCAACGCCGGTGAGTGCGCAACCGCGGCCGCCTGCAGGCACCCGAGCGCGAACACTGCGGTCGAGAACGTGGGGGGCCATGCGGCCGCGGCGCGATACCGGCAACGCCGCAGCAAAAACCACGCCCCGCCCACGAGCACTGGCACGCACAGGAGAACGGCCAGATCGGCAGTGGTCACCGTCGTGGCCCTGAGGAAAGTCTGAACCGGCACTGCCAGCGCCTCACCCTCGAGCACGCGACCCAGTGCCGCGGCGGCCAGACCCGCGCAGCCCATTGCGATCCACCACGGCGCCAACGGCACACCGCCGAGTCCGTGGCGCCGCACCCGAGCGAGTGCGGTCATCGCCAACGTCCAGTAACCGACCCAGCCGAGCAGCACCCCGCCGAGCGCCAACGTCGCCAGCACCCCTGCCCAGCGAGGCGCACAATGCGGGATCATGGCTGCGGTCGCGATGCCGGCGCCCAACAGGACCGCGGGCACCAAAAACCACGTGCCATCGAGCGATTTCAGCGCGAATCCGTGCGACGCGAGCGACCACACAAATCGTCCGATGCAAATGATCGCGGTCAACCACGTCAGTCCGAGGCAAATCTCAGCGGGCAGCAACCGCCATGACATGGCGTAGGGGGCGCTCAATGCCAGCAACCCGCTGGTGATGACCGCCAGCCCCAGCGGCACGGTGTGAATGCCCGAATGCTCGTGCGCCGGGCCGACCGCCCACCAGGCCGACCATCCGAGGCGAAATTCCGCCCTATGACGCAGCGCGCCGGCGACCGGCAGCCACGCCGCCTGCACGATGGCGAGCCCGAGCAGCGGCACAACCAGTGCCGGCAAGCCGCACCTTCCCGCCAATACCGAGGCGCCGGCGCTCGCCATCACCCCGCCGAACGGCAGGCCCCGTCGCAGCGCCGTCCCGCTCGATGCGCGCATCGCCCCAGCGGCCTGCCCCTGGACCAGGTCATTCACCGACAGCGCCACCCCTGCTCGGTGCGCTGTGAACGCACCGCGGATTGACCAGCGCGGGTGCGAGCGGTCACCGGACTTGCTGAGACGGTCCCGGCGAGGGAGAAGCGGCCGGGCGTCTGAAGTAGTAGATCACGCCACCGAGGGCCAGCGCGCCGGCGGCAGGGAGCAGATTGGACACCTTCGCACTCAGCAACAACCCGACTGCCAGCGCCAGCGCGGCAATCGGGATCACAGGACCGAGCGGCAGGCGCACGGCGCCTGCCCGTGTGCCCATGCGCCGCCGGAGTATCGGCACCGCCGCAGCCGTTCCGAGGTAAGCGGCCAGCCTCGCAATGACCGAGAGCGTGGCGAGTCGCACGAATGAGCCCGACAGCGCCAAGGCAAGCACGATCACGGTTTGCGCCATGATCGCGAGAGCCGGGGTGTGATAGCGCGGATGCACTCTGGCGAGCCAACTCGGGCCGTAACCGTCGCGCGAGAGCGCGAACAGATAGCGCGGTGCGCCCAAGGTGGAGTTGCTCATAATGCCGAGAATCGACAGCGTCGCACCGAGTGTCAACAGCCACTCGCCCCAATGGCCCGCAAACCGACCCGCGGCCTCGGCCAACGGCGAAAGCGAGCCGGCGAGATTCGGCAACGTCCCGAGGGCAACGGCCTGCACCGCAGTGTAGATCACGGTGACGCTCAGGATCACGAACAGCAGCGCGAACGGCACGTCGCGCCGCGGGTTGCGGTACTCGCCGGCCGCCACCGGCGTGTTCTCGAATCCGCCATAGGCGAACAGCAGCAGCAGCGCCGCCCGGCCCATCGCAGGGCCCCGCGGCATCTGCGACAGCGCAAGACGTGAGCCGTCGATGAACCACGCACCGACGACGACGAAAAAGATGAGGGGCAGCATCTTCGCGATGGCGAGCGCCACGCCGGTGCGGGCCCCCGCCTTGATGCCTGTGATGTTGATCCAGGCCAGCAGCACGATTGCCGTGCACAGGATCGCGGCGCGCACCCAGCCGCTGCCCGCGGCCGGCCACAGATCGGTGCTCGTCTGGACGAGGCCGTTCGCCAGCGAAGCAAGGGCCGCGGCACGCGAAAGCCAGCTCATCCAGCCGACCTCGAACCCCACAAAGTGTCCAAACGCCTCCCGGGTGTAGAGGTAGGCGCCGCCCGGCTGATCGAAGTGACTCGAGGCCTCCGCAAAGCACAACACCAGCAGCGCCACCGCGAGTCCGGCCAACACGACAGCCCATACGCTGGCGGCGCCGAGCAGCCCCGCCACAGCCGCCGGCAACAGATAGATGCCGCTTCCGACGACGTCGTTGATGGCCAGCCCGACGAGCTGCCAGCGCGAAACCGCCCGCACGAGTCCCGGACGGACGGGCTCAGGAGCGATTGCGGCTGGTGGCACGCCGACGCGCGGCACGTGGGTTCAGAGCAGATGCCGCAGTTCCGGCAGGTATTTCTCCAACGAGCCGGTGTTGACCACGACTACGCGCTCGCCGGGCCGCAACGCTCCCTGCGCCGCAAGCGGCTCGAGCGCCGCCAGGCAGGCTGCGCCTTCGGGGCACATCCACCAGCGCTTCTCGCGCCAGATGCCCGAGAGCGCCCGCTCGATGTCCGCCTCCGCGACCGACACGGCACAGCCGCCGCTCGCGCGGATGATCTCGAGCACTTTGAAATGTCCGACGCCGCCAGGCACGTTGAGGCCCACGCACAGCGTCTTGCCCGCAGCGGTCGGTCCGCTGTCCGAGTCCCCGCGCGTCCATGCTTGCACAATGGGTGCGGTCGCGGCCGCCTGCACGCAGATCATGCGCGGGCGCTCCGGGCCGATGAGGCCCAATGCCTGCAGCTCCGCGAACGCCTTCCACATGCCGAGCACTCCGGTACCCCCGCCCGTCGGATAGACGATCGCATCCGGTATCCGCCAGCGCCGCTCGCCGGGCTCGGGCTCGGCCAGCTCCAGACCCAGCGTCTTCTTGCCGTCGATGCGCCAGCCCGGCTCCTGGAACGTGGCCACGTTGAAATAACCCTGCGGGAGATACCGCTCCCGCATGCGCGCACCGGCCTCGCGGATCGTGCCTTCGACAAACTCCAGTTTCACCCGCGGGCTGCGCATCGCCAGGGCCGCAATGCGGCCCTGGATCGGCATCGGCGTGTCGGTCGGCATGATCACCGCCGCCTCGAGACCCGCCGCCAGCGCGTATTCGACGAGCGAATCGCCGGCATTGCCCTGAGTCGGCACCACCAGCTTCGTCAGACCGAAGCGGCGCGCCATGGACACCGCCACCGCCATGCCGCGGTCCTTGAAGGATTGCGTCGGATTGGCGCCGTAGCCCGGCTCGGCCTTGCCCTCGTCCTTGATCTGCAGCCGAAAGCCGACCTTTTTCGCGAGCGGATGCTCCGAGTATTCGCGCAACGGGGTGTGGCCTTCGCCGAGCGCGACGATATGGCGTTGGTCACTGGGATCGGCAATATCCAGCGGCAGCAGCGCGCCGAATCGCCACAGGTCCCGCCGCTCGGGGTGGTACCACCGGAGGTCCGGCTGCTCGCGCGCGAGCCGCGGCAGATCGAGCACCATCTCGACGGGGCGATTGTCGAGGGGATCGAGATTCATCAGCTGATCGGCCGGATATTCCTGGCCCGAGCCCAAGCCTCGCAGACATCGTACGTAGCTCATGTGCGCCCGTCGTCAAGATGAAGCCAGCGTATGCTAGCACAGTCCCCGAGCGCCGCCGGCCGGCGCCCGGCTGCCTCGCCGCTGCGACAGTGCTGCTGTTCAGCCCCGAATACGGCAGCCGCACTGCTCGGGGCGAACACGGCAAGATCACAACACCTCTGGCGCGTGTGCCTTGTGGCGGTGACGCGGGCGCTGCCATCGCGGAACGCCCCGTTGCCCGCCGGCAGCCGATCGAGCGGAACGGGGCAAGCACGAACTTGCCGGTGCGCGCGGACGCGCTGCAGCCTCCTCGCGGCAGCGCGGGTGTATGCTCATCGTTCAAGGGCCGGCGAGCGTGCAAAATTCCAGGAGGACTCTGCCCATGCGCGTCAATATCCTCACTCACGTGGCGGCAACCGCCGCCTGTGTTCTGCTCGGCACGCTGCCGGCTCTGGCGGCGCCTGCGGCCAATGTCGAGGCCGTCTGGGCGCCCCGCCACGTCACCTTCATCTATCAGGGCTTCACGACCCACTACTCCTGCGATGGCCTGCGCGAGGAAATCCGCGGCATGCTCGCGAAGCTCGGTGCGCGCGATCTGAGGGTCGCCGCGCTCGGGTGCATCAGGGGGGCCGGAATCGAGCCCTTCCCCGGTGTCCGAGTGACCATGCAGGTGCTCGTGCCAGCCGCCGCGCAGCACGGCAAGGCGGCCGGCGCCCCAGTCGCGGCGCACTGGCAGAACGTCGTGCTGATGCCGAGCAACACCGGATTCGAGGAACAGGGCAACTGCGAGCTGATCGAGCAGTTCAAGGAGACGTTCCTGCCGCTGTTCACGACGCGGCACATCAGCTACCAATCGAACTGCGTACCGCACCAGCTCACGCTCGGCACGCACCTCAGCGCCGAGGTTTTGATCGCCGACGCCAAGCCCGCGCGCCGCCGCTGAGACTTGCCCGGGCGGGGCTCATCGGCTCAGCCCTGCAGCGATGCCTCGAGCGCCTCGAGCAGGCCCTGGACCTCGGCGGCTGTCGTGTAGTGCACGAAGGAGATGCGCGCGACACCGCGCGCCGGATCGACCCGCATCGCCTCGAGCAGGCGAACGGCATAGAAACCGCCGTGGCCGATCATGAACCCTCGCCTGGCCAGACGCCTGCCGAGCTCTTCAGGCTCGAGCGACTGCGGCACAAAAGCGACCGTCGCCGCGCGCTCGGCGGCGCGTGTGGGGCCGAGCACGCGGATGTCCCCTCGGGATCGGAGAAACTCGAGCAACGGCGCGAGCAGCGGCAGTTCCGCTGCGCGCAGTGCTTCGCGGACCCGATGCGGGCGCCGCAGAGGGTCGGCGCCGGGATAATGGTGCGCATCCAGGGCATCGAAGTACTCCGCGATTCCGCGCGCGGCCGCCACCTGGGCATGATCCGCGCCGGCCGGCACCAGTCGTTTGAACGGCTCCCGCGCGTTGAAATAATGACCCTCGTTGCCGAGCTGCTCGAGGAGCCGAGGGCTCACCACCATCAGGCCCTGATGGGGACCAAAGGTCTTGTACAGCGAGAGCAAGTACACGTCCGCACCCAGTTCACGTACATCCGGCAGGCCGTGCGGCGCCCAGGACACCCCATCCACGACTGTCAGCGCGCCCGCGGCGTGTGCCCGCGCGACGATGTCCGCGACCGGATTGACGTGGCCGACGATGTTGGAGGCGTGCGGAAAGGCGAGCAGCCGCGTGCGGGGCGTCAACAGGTCATCGAGCTGGCGCACATCGAGGCACCCGCTCAGGGGATCCACACGCCACTCCTTGACGAGTGTTCCGTGCTCCGCCAGGCGCCGCCACACGCCGCTGTTGGCCTCGTGATCCTGATTGGTGACGATGATCTCATCGCCGGGCTTGAGCACGGTGCGAAACGCCTGGGCGAGCACATAGGTGTTCTGGGAGGTCGAGGGACCGAATTGCACCTCACCGGCCGGCACGCCCAGATACTCGCCGACACGGGCCCGCGCCGCATCCATCCATTCCCCGGCTTCGGCGGACGCGGCAAACGCGTAGTACGGCTGTACCTTGAGCCGACGGTAGTACTCGGTCAGACGGCGAATGACCGCGCCGCAGGCGTACGACCCGCCAGCGTTCTCGAAGAAAGCCTGCCCCTGGAGCGTCGGCTCGCTGAAGGCCGGAAACTGCGCCCGGACGAACTGCGGATCGAGAGCGGATGCGCTACGTGTGGTGGCCATGGCCATATCTCCAGCGAGCTGCCTGACGGTCGGACATTGACGATCGCGCCGGGCGATCTTCGCGGGCAATCGAGCGCGAGGCTCAGGACTCGGCGCGTTCGGCGTGATGATCCTGGCTGCACAGAGCGTGATCCGCCAAGGTCGCGATGACGCGGCAATCGCGGATCCGATGCCCGTGGCGGTGATGCAGCATGCGCTCGAGCTCCGAGCGCAGGCTGCTCAGCATCGCGATGCGCCGATTGACCGCCTCGAGCTGCCGCCGGGCGATGCCATCGGCCTTGGCGCAGTCCGAGTCCCCCTCGTCCGAGAGCGCCAGCAGCTCACGGACTGCCGGGAGCGGAAAGCCGAGCTCGCGCGCATGCCGGATGAAGCTCAGCTTCTGCCGTTGCGCTTCCCCGTAGCGGCGCTGCGCGCCGGCGGTGCGCACCGGCGGCGGCAGCAGCCCGATCTGCTCGTAGTAGCGGATCGTCTGGACCTTGCAGCCGACGCTGCGTGCCAGCTTGCCGATTGGAATGGACAGCTCGCCCATGCTTGAAGCTCCAGTCGCTGTAGGTTTTAGGATAGACCGCGATGCCCCTCCCCGCAAACGATTCTGCGCAGTCCCGCTAGTCCCGTGGCGCACGCTCATTCCCATGCGGGCGATCATCTCCACGAGCCCGGCAGCGGTGCCAGCGAGCGGCGGCTGCTGCTGACCCTCGGCATTCTCGTGACCTTCACGGCCGTGGAGGCGCTCGGCGGATGGTTCGCCAATTCCATCGCGCTGCTGGCCGAGGCCGGTCACATGCTCGCCGACTGCGCCGCGCTCCTGCTCGCCGTCCTCGCGATTCGCGCCAGCCGCCGGCCCGCCGATGCCCGGCACACTTACGGTTCAAGCCGGTACCAGACTCTCGCCGCGTACACCAACGGCCTCACACTCCTCGCTCTCACGGCCTGGATCATGGCGGAGGCCGTGCACCGTCTCATCGCCCCACCCGCGGTCGACGGCGAGCTGATGCTGGTCATTGCGATATTGGGCGGCGTATCCAACCTCGCCGCGTTCCTCACCCTGGCGGGCGCCGGCTCTCTCAATGAGCGCGCCGCTCGCACCCATATCCTCAGCGATTTGCTGGGCGCGGCGGCCGCCATCGGGGCGGCGCTGCTGATCCTCGAGGGCGGCTGGCGGATCGCGGACCCGATCCTCTCCCTGCTGGTCTCGCTGCTGATCCTGCGCTCCGGCTGGCGGCTGACGCGCGAAGCCGGGCACGTGCTCTTGCAGGGGGCGCCGCAGACGGCGGATCCGGAGGAGATCGTGCGTGATCTCGAACGCGTCCCCAAGGTATGCGATGTGCATCACGTCCACGTGTGGTCAATGACCGGTGAAGCGCCGGTCGTGACACTGCACGCCACAGTCGATGCGCACACGGACCAGCAGGAGGTGCTGCGGCGAATTCTCGATCGGCTGCGCGATCGCCATGGGGTCACACACGCGACGGTGCAGCTCGAGGGCGGTGAATGCCTCGATGAGAGCGAGCACCCCTGTCACGGGACGTGAATTCCGGGTGACGTTTTAGCCGCTTTTGACCGCTCAGAGACGCACTCAGCATTTCTCATTCTCCGCCCGCGAGCCGCTCGGCTGTGCTCGAGAAGCGCGCGGCCGAACTCATCCAGGCGCTCCAGGCGCGCCAGAACGGTGTGCTCGTGGAGACTGATCTGGCGAGCGTCACATTGCGCCATCGCATCATCCCTCGCGAGCGCCGCCGCGAAACCGCCGCGGCTCGAGCCTGCATCCTCTCGCCGAGCCGCATCCACGGCCGGTGGCAGTCATGGACTTGCGCATCGCGCCACACGCTGCCGAGCTGCCCGACCCGCATTGATCGCCTGACCGCGCTTGATGCAGCATTTCTGCCGAATCGTGACCTGCGGCAGGTATCCGCAGACCGCACTCAGAAGGCTGAGGTACTCTTGCGCCCTGCGCCGCGACAATGCAATCAACTTCACTGGCACTGACGCCGAGGTAGATCAATCGTCGACGGATCGACTGGCAGATTGTCTGCCCGTCATGGAGCGAGCGCGCATCGCCCTGACGGGTCGCCGTGTCAGCGCGCTTGCGTCGAGGGCCCCGATCCACCCGCTGACGCGCGGCGTCACTGCGCAGCTGACCGGCGCGGCCTGCTGGAAATAACCGACGGTGCGCACGCTCTTGTGAGGCGCACCCCGGCGGCCCGGGCGCGTGTGCAGCGCAAGATCCTGCTCGATCGGCGGGTCGATGATCAGTTCCCCGGGGCAGCGGCTCCATTCGAGGACTCGACGGGCACGAGTTTCACTCCCATGGCGCTGAGGCCCGGTTTTGGCGCGATTGACGACGGTCCGGTCATCGGATCCCACCCGTGGAGAATCTTGCGCTTTTCCTCGGCCGCCAACACGGTGGACGATGCCGCTCTGAGCGGCACGCTCACGTTGCGCCTCGCGCCGTTGCAGTGGAGCATGGCGCCTGCGATCAGGCCGACACCCCGGGGAGAAGGACTGAACCCCGGCGGTGATCGGGCGTTTCATGGGTCAAAGCCCGTCCTGAGACCGCGCCATCTCGCCCATTGCGGCGTGGCGGTTCATTTTCCATAGAGCCTCGCTATGGCCCGCGGGGAAACACCGAGGAAGTAGAGCGTGAGGCAACCGAAATTGCGCAAACTGCGGCGCCGCCATCCCTCCTGCCGGAAGCGCGTCGCAGAAGTGCGCGCGATTGACGGAAGCACCGTGAGCCCATGGCGGCCGGCGCGGCGCACCAGATCGACATCCTCCATCAGCGGCCAAGCCCGATAGCCGCCGAGCGACTGATACAGCTCGCGGTGGATCAGCAAGCCCTGATCGCCGTACGGCAGACCAAGATGGCGCACGCGCCAGGCGACGATGCGCTCAAGCCTGCGTGCGCTCGCGCTTGCGTCATCGAGTCCGAAGCAGAACGCGGCAACACGCAGGCGATTCGACGGTTGCCCGGTAAACTCCCGCACGTCCCGCAGCCAGTTCCCGGTCAGTACCGTGTCCGCGTGCAGAAAGAGCAGCCACGCCCCGCGCGCCTCGCCCGCGCCCCTGTGCAGCTGAATGCCGCGGCCGCGATCCGCCAAGACGACGCGAGCGCCCAGTCTCAACGCGATGGCGACGGTCTGGTCTGTCGAACCCCCGTCGACGACGACAGTCTCAGCGACTCCACGACAGGCCGAGAGCGTCTGCGGTAGGTGACGGGCCGCATTCAGCGTCGGGATGATGACCGACACATCCGGCCGAGCGGCGCTCTGTTCGGCACTGTCCACCGCCATAACCCCTCACGTCAGGGAAAGCAGCACACGCACGAGCCGCCTCGGCCAGGGGCTGAAGAGCTTCGGACCGTAGAAGGCGCTCACGGCCGCCTTCGCCAGCTCCCCGCGGGTCGGATATGCAATCATGAGGTCGCTGAGCGCGCTCAGCCTGAGCCTCCGCGTGATCGCAAGACCCCAGAGCGGGAGGTGCTCGCCGGCGTGCGGGGCAAGAATGCCGGCGCCGAGCACCGTCCCGCGCCGGTCGATCACCACTTTGATGCCGCCGGCGGTGTGACGCTCGGCGCGGGCGCGATCGTTCTCGGCAAGGCTTGCGTGCACGGCCTGCACGGACGCACCGAACCGCTCGCGCGCCTGCGCCTCGGTGAGGCCGACGTGCGCGAGCTCCGGGTCGCAGTAGGTCACCCGTGGCAGGGCGCGGTAATCGACCTTCGCGCGCAGCCGGAACAGGGCGTTGCGGATCACGATCCCGGCCTGATAGCCGGCGACGTGGGTAAACAGCGGCGGCCCGATCACATCGCCCAGTGCATAGACCCGCCGGTTTGTCGTCCGCAGGCGCTCATCGACCCTGATTCCCCGCGAGGTGTAGGCGATTGCCGCGCGCTCGAGAGCGAGGCCGGCGAGCCTCGGCTGCCGTCCCGCGGCAACCAGCAGATGCGAGCCCGTCACCTCCCGGTTGCTTGCGTCTCTGATCAGGACACCGCTCGCCGTGCGCGCGACCGCCGAAATCCGCGCGCCCTCGCGAATGTCGATGCCGTCCGCTGCAAGCCGCTCGCGAAGTATTTTCACGAGCTCGGGCTCATCGCGCGGCAGGAGCGCTCCTTGCTCAAACAGCGTCACCGCGCTGCCGAGGCGGCCAAAGGCCTGCGCCATCTCTACTCCCACCGGCCCTGCGCCGATTATCAGCAGATGCGCAGGGCGCTCCTTCAGCGCGAACAGCGTTTCGTTGGTCAACACCGGAACATCGCCTATGCCCGCAATGGCCGGAATGACCGCCGAGGAACCCGCTGCAATCACGAAACGACGCGCGCGTACGCGAGTCTCCCCCCCGCTCAGCTCCTCGCGGCCGGTGAACGCCGCCTGTGCACGGATCACGCGCACACCCAATCCCTCGAGCCGCTCGACCGAATCGTGCGGCGCGATCTGCGCGATGACCTCGTGCACGTGCGCCATGACGGCCGCGAAATCGGCCTCCGGCGCGCTGGCGTTAAGGCCGAACTGCCGCGCCTCGGCGATGGTGTGAGCGACCTGTGCCGCCGCAAGAAGGGCTTTGGAGGGCACACAGCCATAATTGAGGCAATCCCCGCCCATCTCACCCCGTTCGAACAGCACGGTTCGTGCGCCGAGCTGTGCGGCGCCAACCGCCACGGACAGCCCGGCGGCGCCGGCGCCGACGACGCAGATGTCGCAGTCGAATGCATTCGCCATGGTGCAACCCCATCCTGACGCGCAGTGCGCGCCGCTTGCGCGACGGCCGTGACCCGTACGGGTGCCTGGCACTCGGCAGATGACCGGGCGCATTAGGGTGCCGCAACGGCACATCCGAGTCCATCGACAGTCTTGTCCAACGAGGTATGAGCCTGGAGCAGGGGGCGTGATTCCAGCGAGGTGTGAGCCTGGGGCTGCCGAGGACGGCGGTCGGTCTTGGGGATGGGGTGGATCGATCATCATGCGGGATGG
>JAKAXA010000013.1 GCA_021816775.1 Pseudomonadota bacterium | reverse complement strand
GCCGAAGCCCTTTATCTGGACAGCCACGGTCGAGGAGATCGTCGAGAAGATCGCGCGAGCGCGAGCCAAAATGGAGCAGATTAAACCCGGTTCCAGCCTGTCCAGAGGCAAAAAGAGTGTGCTGTAACGTCATTTACGGGACACTACACTAGATGATCCGCTCTTGCGCGTAGAGGAACACTGCTACGACGGTCCAATGGGTCCTACGACCAATGAGGACATGGACCGTACCGTCTATGGCATCTAGCGCGACTTTACTGACGCTCGCATCTCCTTTGACGTCCTGAGTTTTGCAAAAGGGCTGAATTTCAGCCTTTTGAAGCCGTGCGCCCACCTCTCGGTGCCGTATATACAAAACATTGTCTCAGCACGTCGCCGCTACAATAGCTGGTAGTCCGAGGTTTGTAGAGATCAATATGCGGTTGACAGGACATTGTGGCCATGGTATACACAAAACCAGTGGCCAGCCTGCAAAAGCACCGGGTCGCCGGACGCACCTACTGGCGGATCGTCGAGTCGCGCCGCGTGCGCGGCAAGCCGCGCCCCGTACCGCTGCTTTATCTCGGCAGCGCCGATGAGCTACTGAACCGGTTGCTGCAGGCGCCCCAGGGGGAGCTGCGGATCCGCTCCTTCCAGCACGGTGATGTCGCGGCGCTGAAGGCCGCGGCGGACCGGCTGGGGGTGGTGCAGATCATCGATCGGCACGTGCCCGAGGGAGCCCGGGGACTGTCGGTCGGCACCACGCTGCTGCTGGCGGCACTCAATCGGGCCATTCGTCCGCGCTCGAAGCGAGGTTGGGCCGCTTGGGCACAGCAGACCTCCCTCGCGCGGCTCTTTCCGCAGGTTCAGCTCGAGCAGCTGACCTCGCAGTTCTTCTGGGACCAGATGGACTGTGTGAAGCTCGAGGCGCTGCGCGCAATCGAGGACGAGCTGACCGAGCGCATCGTGCGCGAGCTCGGCATCAAGCTCGATACGCTCTTCTACGATGCCACCAACTTCTTCACCTTCATCGCCTCCACCAACGTGCGCCCCGAACTCCCTCAGCGCGGGCACTCGAAGCAAAAGCGCGCGGACCTGCGCCTCTTCAGCCTCGCGTTGCTGGTCTCACGGGAGGGGCACATCCCGCTGTGCTCGCAGGTCTACGAAGGCACCCGCGTCGATGTGCGCTCCTTCCCCGACTCCTTGACGCTGATCCGCGAGCGCCTGGGGAAGCTTGCCGTGGAAGTCGATCAGATCACCCTGGTCTACGACAAAGGCAATCTCTCCAAGGCCAACCAGCGTCTGGTCGATGAGGCTTCCTTCAGCTACGTCGCCTCCCTGGTGCCCGCGCAGCACCCGCAGCTGCTGGCCATCCCGCACGAGCGGTATCACATCCTCAAGAGCCCGCGGCTCGGGTCAATCCCCGTGCTGCGCCTGGAGCAGCAGATCTGGGGCAAGCGGCGCACGGTGCTGCTCTTGATCAGCGAGCAGCTGCGCCAGGGACAGATCCGCGGCCTGATGCAGCATGTGAAGAAGGCGACCCGGGCGCTCGAGCGCTGGAAAACCCAGCTCGCCAAGCCGCGCTCCGGGCCGCGCACTGCGGAGGCCGCGCAGCGGCAAATCCAAGCCATCCTCTCGGGGCAGCACGTGAGCCGCGTGCTGAAAGCCGACTACCACCCCGACCAAGACGGCGCCGATCGACTGCATTACCAGATCGACACCGCAGCGATCGATGCGTTGGCCAATGAGCTCTACGGCAAGCGCTTCCTCATCACCGACCGCAACGAATGGTCAGACGAGCAGATCCTGCTCGCCTATCGTGGTCAGAGTGAGGTCGAAGAGGCGTTCCGCCAACTGAAGGACGATGAGCACATGGCCGTGCGCCCGCAGTATCACTGGACCGATCAGAAGATCTGCGTGCACACCTTCTGCTGCCTGCTGGCGCTGCTGCTCGGACGGCTCCTCGAGTTCCAGGCTCGAGAACTGCATCGCACCGAAGGGCTCTCGGGGCTGCTCGATCTGCTGGCCACCGTGCGCCTGGCCATGGTGCTCAAGCCCGCCGGAAAACGCGGCGGACGACCCCGCTGCGAGTGGACGCTGGAACAGACCGACCCCGAGGTGTTGCGCCTCTTCCGTCATCTCGTGCCGGCTCAGCCTCCCTTTGTGTATACGTAGCCTCTCCCTGTAATCCCCCGCCCATCAGCCACTTACGCCACAACGTCGTCCGAGGGCCAGTAAAGTCGCGCTAGGGGCACTCCTTCAGTTGATAGCGCTTTTCCTCCCGGCGCATTGAACGCGCCACCTCTCCTGGCCGATCGGGCAGCATTCCCCGGTCGAACAGGCTGAAGGGTTACTTGGAGGGCGGAGTTCCTCGCCGACGCCCCACTTCGTCAACGAGTTCATCGACCGTCGGATTCCCGAGGATGGCCTGCCGCTCGGTAGTGTAATCTCCATGCCCAGGGTCGAACTGCTGAAGAAACCGGGCCATGCCGACCGGTCCCAGGGCTTTGACGAGCGCGTCGATTCCGACCCGCCGCAGCTCGGCTGGGGTCGCGGTGCCGCCGTCGATAGTTTCTATTGCCGCGTTCATGGTGTAACTGCCTCTGAGTACCATTTTGCCGGATTTTCTACCTGTACGGCTAGTCGGGCAGTCTCGCGCCCGGCGCGGCCCCGCAGCCGGTCGTCCGTAGTCAATAGCACCTGCGCGCCGGCACTCTCAGCACAGGCAAGATGCAGGGCATCGAAGGCGGCAAACCCTATGCCTTCCAGCTCTCGGCCTCTCTGCTGTTCCCGTTCTCCTGCCGCCACTTTTGACGTGACGCAGCTCAGCAGCATTTCGACCCTGCGCCGCCGGTCGGCATCCGGATTGCGGCTGGATTCCAGGTCCAGAATATCGCTGCCGATCCACTGAAGTTCGCCACGTCTCGCCAGCTCGATCAGTCCGAGAACTGCTTCCGCTTCGACCCGCACGCGAGCCTGGTGCTGGTCGTCAAACGGTCGGTTAATACAGCAGAGGTCGAGATACACTGTTCGCATCTGCGCTTCGCTTATAGGGAATGCCTATGGTACCGGTAGCGGATGAAACGATTGCTGTTGGGCGAGCTCCATAACGAACTTTAGTGCCGCGCGAATATCGTCAGCAGTGATGTCGTACTCGTGTTCGATTTCGGCAAATGACATCCCGCCTGCCAGGCTGCCAACGACGACAGCTACCGGAAGCCGCGTGCCGTGTATGACGGGCTTCCCGTAATGGGCGGAGTCGATCACAACGCGATTCGAAACGCACATAGTGTGCTCAGTTGGTCTCTTCTCACCTGATCCCGGCTTCACTCGCCACCGGGGACGCAAAATAGCTCCAGCTGAGAAACGGCGGAAGCCCCACATTTTGGCGGTTTCCGGCAATTACTCGCGCTTTGTGCCCGGTTCCCGCATTGCGGGATTCCCTCAGCACGTTGAATTGCTTCGTCCGTGACCCTCGATTCGCGCCGGCCCGCGCGCAGCCCATCGAGATAATCCGCCCAAGCCTGCATCATCTTTCTGCGGTCTGCGAGCCGCTCGGCCCGGTTATACGCGGCCCGGACCTTGTTCCGCTCCGCATGCGCCATCTGTAATTCGATCACGTCGGGGTGCCAACCGAGTTCGTTGAGGCACGTGCACGCCATAGCTCGAAAGCCGTGTGCCGTCATTTCATCACTCGCATAGCCGAGGCGTCGCAAGGCGGCATTCACGGTGTTCACGGACATCGGTCTATCCGCGGTGCGAAGCGACGGAAAGAGGTATCTGCCCTTGCCGGTCACACTGCGGAGCTCTCGGAGGAGGGCGACTGCCTGCGAGGCCAGCGGAACGATATGCCGCTCCCGCATCTTCATCCGCGCTGCCGGGACGCGCCATTCTGCCGCTTGCAGGTCGATTTCGCTCCATTCCGCCGCCCGAAGCTCGCTGGGAGGTAGAAAGACGAGTGGGGACAGCTTCAGGGCAATCAGCGTCGTCGGATGTCCTATGTAGTCATCAATGGCGCGGAGTAGGGCGCCGATCTTCGCCGGCTCCGTGATCGCCGCGCGGTTCTCCACCACGACCGGCGCCAAGGCGCCCCGTAGGTCGGACGTGATGTCCCGCGTCGCTCGACCCGTCGCAATGGCGTACCGGAAGATCTGCCCGCAGCGCTGCAGAGCTCGGTGGGCGGTCTCATTCATCCCTCGGCCCTCGATCGGCCGCAGCACGGCCAGGACCTCGGGTGCCGTGATCTCGGCAATCGGCCGCGATTCCAGGCGAGGGTAGACGAACGAGCCCAAAATCCACCGCGCCTTGGCCATCGTGATCGGCGCCAGCCGCTCCGCCTGCATCTCCAGCCATTCCTCCGCAATCACTTTGAAGGTGTCCGCCCTGGCGATCTTCACCGTCCGCCGGTGCGCACTCGGATCGATCCCCCGAGCGAGCAACTGCCGCGCCTCCTGCAGCTGCTCCCGCGCGTATTGCAGCGTCACATCCGGGTACACCCCGAGCGAAATCCCGCGCTCCTTGCCGTCGTACTTGTACTTGAACCGCCACCACCGCGACCCGTTCGGGTTGACCACCGTATACAGCCCGCGATCGTCATAGACCTTGTATGCCTTCTCCTTCGGTCTAAGGCTCCGAATTTTCGCATCCGACAACATTGGCGCAGCTCCACCAGCCCTTTGGGGTAACCGGGACTCACACCGACCCGCCTTACCCCACTTTTCGCACCTCAGGCGTGTTATCATGCCCTTGGATGGCGGTAGACGGGTGTCGGCGCGCGTCGCTCTGGAAACCCTACGATTTCCAGTGTTTCCGCGCAATGTTGGGATGTTGGAGGACGGGCAGGGAAGGTGGAGGTTGAACCCACCTGGTGCCCGGGGCCGGACTCGAACCGGCATGGGGTTGCCCCCGAGGGATTTTCGTACCCGCTACGGCTTACGCCGCTGCACGCTGCTCGGTCCTGTTGCCGGCCGGCGCGCATTTGGGGTCTGGACTTTACCTTTGCCCTGCCGCATCGGTGCGCGCCGCGCGGTTTAGGCAGGGGCCGTCAAGTCTCTACACTTTCCGCGCCCCCCGCGGGCCGCGGCTTAGCTCGGTATTGCAGCCACCGCAACGTGCTGCTGGTCCACCGACTTTGACCCCATTCACACCGGGCGTTTCCGCCCCGGGTGCTCAACTTTTGTTAAGTCCCTTGCGTCTACCTATTTCGCCACCCGGGCAGGGCAGGCGGCTGATTCTACCCGAGCGCCGGATCCACAGGGACCCAAGGGCGGGGCAGTGCAATACGCACCCTTACGTACGGGGGGTTGCCGACTGCCTATGGAGATAAATGCCCGAATTGGCGAGACTTACGGCCCATCGAGACTGTGATGGGTCCACAAGCGGCATGTCCGAGGCGATGCTCCAGGTCGAAAATCTCCACCTATGGCGTGGCGAGCGGCATGTATTGCGCGGCGTCGGCTTTTCGGTCAACAGCGGGGAGTGCCTGCAACTGTCAGGCCCGAACGGGGCCGGCAAGACGAGCCTGCTGCGCACGGTGTGCGGTCTGTCCTATCCGGAGGGCGGCCAGATCCGCTGGCGGGGCGAGGACGTGCACCGGGATCTGCCCGGCTTTCACAGTCAGATGGCGTATCTCGGGCATGAGCCGCCGTTGAAAATGGAGCTCACCGGGCGCGAGAACCTGCATTATTGGGTCGGGGTTCGCCGGCGCTTCGCGCGCTCCGAGCTCGAGAGGGCGCTCGAGCGGGTCGGGGGCCAGCGCTGGTCGGACCGGCCGGTCCGCACGCTCTCGGCCGGGCAGAAGCGGCGCGTGGCGCTCGCGGGGCTCCTCCTGATGGCCGTGCCGCTATGGCTTCTCGATGAACCTACCACCAATCTGGATGTCGAAGGCCAGCAACTGGTGGGCACCCTGATCGATGAACACCTCGCCGCCGGCGGGCTGGCCATGGCCGCCGTGCACCATCCGCTTGCGGTGTCCGAGCGGGGACTGAGACGATTGGAGCTGGGAGGTGGCTGAGGTGAATGTCATGCAAGCCGCGCTGCCGAGCGTGCAGCTGGGACGCGGCTCGGCGCCCTCGGCCTGGGGGGTGGCCCGCCTGATGCTCGAGCGCGACCTCAGGCTCGCGTTCCGCAAGGCGAGCCAGCTGGTCCAGCCGCTCGCCTTCTTCGCGATGGTGACCACGCTCTTTCCGCTCGCCATCACCCCGGAGCTCAGCCGCTTACGCCACATCGCCTCGGGCGTGCTGTGGGCCGCGGCGCTGCTCGCCTCGTTGCTCGCACTGGAGTTCCTGTTCCGCGACGACGCCCAGGACGGCACGCTCGAGCAGTACGCGCTCTCGGGTCGCGCGCTGACGGGATTGCTCTCGGCCAAGACAGCTGCACACTGGCTGCTCACCGGGCTGCCGCTGGCGCTGATGGCGCCGATCGCCGGCGTCGCGCTCGGTGTGCCGGGGCGCGCGCTGCCTGGCATTCTCGCCTCGGTGACGCTCGGCACGGTAACGCTGAGTCTGCTCGGGGCGATTGGGGCGGCGCTCACCCTGGGGGTGCGCCGTGCCGGCGCGCTGCTGTCGCTGCTGACGCTGCCGCTCGCCATCCCGGTGCTGATCTTCGGCGCCCACGCGACGCAGCTGGCGATCCGCGGTGAGCCCTACGGCGCGCCGCTCACCTTGTTGGCCGCCCTGGCGGTATTCGGCATGACCCTCGCGCCGCTTGCGGCGGCGGCGGCCGTGCGCATCAATCTCGAGTGAGGGCTCACCTGTAATGGCCTGGACCTGGTTTCACCGACTCGCATCCCCCCCGCACGTGTACCGCACCGCCGGGCGGCTGACCCCCTGGTTCGCCTGGCCCGCCGCGATCCTGATCATCGCCGGGCTCATCGGGGGGCTCTGGCTCGCCCCGCCGGATTATCAGCAGGGGGACGCGTATCGCATCATGTACGTACATGCCCCCAGTGCGTGGCTGTCGCTCATGGTGTATACGCTCATGGCGGTGGCGGGCGGGATCGGCCTGATCTGGCGCATGAAAGTGGCGCACGCGCTCGCAGCAGCCGCAGCGCCGATCGGCGCCTCCTTCACATTCGCGACGCTGGTGACCGGCTCGCTCTGGGGCAAGCCGATGTGGGGCACGTACTGGCAATGGGACCCGCGTCTGACCTCCGAGCTGCTATTGTTCTTTCTGTATCTGGGCTACATGGGGCTGCGGGCGGCGTTCGAGGACCTGCAGCGGGCGGACCGCGTGAGCGCGGTGCTCGCGGTGGTGGGGGTCATCAACGTGCCCATCATTCATTATTCAGTGGTGTGGTGGAATTCCCTGCATCAGGGCCCCTCGGTCATGTATCTCGGCAAGCCCACCATGCCGCCCTCGATGCTGGTGCCGCTGCTCATCATGTTCCTCGGGTTCACGCTCTTCTTCGGCGCGGTGCTGCTGATGCGGCTGCGCGCTGAGGTGCTCAACCGCGAGCGGGCGGCGCGCTGGGTCAGCGCGGCGCTCGGCGGCGAGCCGGGCGGGCGCTGGGCGGGAGAGGAGATCGGCGCATGATGAGATTTCTCGACATGGGCGGGTACTACCCGTGGGTCTGGCCGGCCTATGCGGTCACGCTCGGGGTGATGGGCCTGAACATCTATTGGGCGAAGCAGCTGCTCGCGCGGGCGCGGCGCGCGGCGCAGCGCAGACTGGAGATGCAGGAGGAATCATGACACCGACTCGACGCCGCAGGCTGCTGCTGGTCATCGGGATTCTCGCGGGCGTCTCGCTCGCCGGCGGTCTCGCCCTCTCGGCGTTTCGCCAGAACGTGACCTTCTACTTCGTGCCGAGCCAAGTGGCCGCGGGCAAGGCGCCGGTGGGCGAGTCGTTTCGCCTCGGGGGGATGGTGGCCAAGGGCAGCGTGCAGCGCAAGCCCGGCAGCATGGAGGTGCGCTTCATGGTCACGGACTTCAAGCATGAGATTCCGGTCGAGTACACCGGCGTGCTGCCGGACCTGTTCCGCGAGAACTCCGGCGTGATCGTGCACGGCAAGCTGCTGCCCGATGGGGTGTTCCTCGCCGACCAGGTGCTCGCCAAGCACGATCAGTACTACCGTCCGCCCGGCATCCACCAGGCCTGGGGCATCCGTCACGGCGACTCGCGCGATCCGGCGCTCGCCGTGCAGGCGCATACGGTGAACCACAGCGTCGTCGCCGCAACGGAGTACGCGCGGTGATCCCGGAGCTCGGGCAATTCGCGCTCATCCTCGCGCTGCTGCTCGCCGGGCTGCAGGCGCTGTTTGGCATCGCCGGGCCCGCTCTTCGGCGTGACAGGTGGACCGCCGCGGTGGTGCCGGCGGTGGCCGGCCAGTTCGTCATGGTCGCCACCGCGATGGGCTGCCTGGTGAGCTCGTTCATCGAGAATGACTTCTCGGTGCGGTACGTGGCCGAGAATTCCAACTCCGCGCTGCCGCTGTTCTACCGCATCGCCGGCGTCTGGGGAGCGCACTCCGGCTCGCTGCTGCTGTGGATCTTCCTGCTCGGCTGCTGGACGGTGGCGACGGCCTTCGGCACCCTGCGCCTGCCGCGCGACTTCGCCGCGCGCGTGCTCGGCGTACTGGGGGCGGTCAGCCTCGGCTTTCTGCTCTACACCGTGCTGACGTCAAATCCCTTCGTGCGCCTCGATCCGCCCTGGGCGGACGGGCTGGGGCTGAACCCGCTGCTGCAGGATCCCGGGCTCGCCGCGCACCCGCCACTGCTCTACACCGGGTACGTCGGCCTGTCGGTGGCCTTCGCGTTCGCCGGGGCGGCGCTGCTCGAGGGGCGGCTCGATCGGGAGTGGGCGCGCTGGACACGCCCGTGGACCACGGCGGCCTGGGCCTTCCTCACCTGCGGCATCGCCCTCGGCAGCTGGTGGGCGTATTACACGCTCGGCTGGGGCGGGTTCTGGTTCTGGGACCCCGTGGAGAACGCCTCGTTCATGCCGTGGCTGATGGCCACCGCGCTCATCCACTCGCTCGCGGTGACCGAGAAGCGCGGCCTGTTCAAGAGCTGGACGCTGCTGCTGGCGGTGCTCGGGTTCTCCTTGAGCCTCGTCGGCACCTTCCTGGTGCGCTCCGGGGTGCTCATCTCGGTGCACTCGTTCGTGGCGAGCCCCGGGCGCGGGGAGTTTCTCCTCGGTTTCCTCGGCATCATGATCGGGGCGGCGCTCGCGCTCTATGCCTGGCGGGCGCCGAAGATGCAGTCCGAGGCCGGCTTCGAGCTCACCGCGCGCGAGTCGTTTCTGCTGTTCAACAACATCCTGCTGGTGACCGCCTGCGGCACGGTGTTCGCCGGAGAGATGGCGCCGATCATCTCCAACGCCTTCGGGCTGGGTAAGCTCTCGGTCGGTCCGCCTTACTTCAACCCGACGTTCCTCATCTCGATGCTGCCGCTGCTGGCGCTGCTGCCGTTCGGGATTCATGCGCGCTGGAAGCGTGGCGGCCTCGGCGGGCGCGGCCGCCTGCTGCTCGTGACGCTCGCCGCCGCGGCGCTCATCGGCTGCGCGGTGGCCTTCGGAGTGTTCACCGGGGCGGGCGTGCTCTCGCCGGTGGGCATGACGCTCGGGGCGTGGATCATCCTCGCCTCGCTGATCGATCCGATCGATCGGCTGCGCCGGCGGATCGCCATTCCTCGCGCGGTGCTCGGCATGACCGTCGCGCACATCGGCCTCGGCCTGTTCGTGTTCTCCCTCACCAGCGTGCAGGCGTTCACGGCCGAGCAGGACGTGGCGCTGAGGAGCGGGATGATGGCCCGCGACGGCGGCTACGCGTTCCAGTTCCAGGGCGTCAAATCGCTTTACGGCCCGGATTACAGCGGCGAGCAGGCCAAGGTGATCGTCACGCGCGACGGCCGAGCGGTGACCGTGATGTACCCGCAGAAGCGCAACTATTGGGTGCAGCACATGGCCATCACGCATTCGGCGATCTTCATCAATCGCGGCAGCAACATCCTGGTGGCCCTGGGTCAGGATCTCGGCGATGGCCGCTGGAGCTTCCGTCTGCAGGTTCGCCCGCTGGTGCTCTATATCTGGATCGCAGCGCTCATCATGGCCGGCGGCGGGCTCATCGCACTCACCGATCGGCGCTACCGCATCGCCGAGCCGGCCGCGGATCAGGCGGCCGGAGCGCTCGCCGGGGGCAAGGTGCGATGATCCGTTACTTCATTCCGGTGGCGCTGTTCGCGGTGCTCGTGGTGCTGCTCGCCCTCGGCATCCATCAGGCGCCGCGCAAGGATCTGGTGCCCTCGCCGCTGATCGGCAAGCCCGCCCCGAGCTTCTCGCTGCCGAGCCTGAGCGATCCGGGCAAGCAGGTCAGCACCGCCGCGCTGCGCGGGCACTGGTACCTGTTTAACGTCTGGGGCACCTGGTGCGTCTCGTGCCACATCGAGGAGCCGGAGCTGCTCGCCATCGCCCGCACGGGCGTCGTGCCCCTGATCGGGCTCGACTGGAAGGACAGCCGCCGCCAGGCGATCGCCTATTTGCAGGCCAAGGGCAATCCCTATCAGCAGATCGCCTTCGACCCGGGCGGACTCGAGGCGATCCATTGGGGCGTGTACGGGGCGCCTGAGACCTTCCTCGTCAATCCCCAGGGCATCATCGTGTACAAGTACATCGGTCCGATCACCCCGCGCGCCTGGGCGCGGGATTTCCTGCCGCGCCTGCCGGCAGCCCCTGCGGTGAGCGGCTCATGATGCGCGCTGGGCTACGCAGCGGGGCGCTCGCCGCGGTGCTGCTGCTGGCCGCGCCGTTCGCGCACGCCATCGCTCCGACGCGCATGCCGACTCCCGCGCTCGAGGTCCGCTACGAGCGGCTGATCCACGGCTTCCGCTGCATGCAATGCCAGGACGAGTCGCTCGCGAACTCCCCGGTCAGTCTGGCGGCAGATATGCGCCGGCAGATCCGCCAGATGCTGCTCGCCGGCGCCACCGATCAGCAGATCCGCAATTTCTTCGTCTCGCGCTACGGCTACTTCATCCTCTTCAAGCCGCCGTTCGTGCTGAAGACCGCGTGGCTCTGGCTCGCCCCGGTGGTGCTGCTCGCCACCGGCGCGCTGAGCGCCGCGTGGGTGATCCGCCGCCGTGCGGCACTGGCGGCTCGTGACGACAACGACGAGGATGAGTCCCTCGATGACGGGCTAGCCGGCCCGGGAAAGCACACCTGATGATCGTCTTCATTCTCTTTGCGACGATGCTGATTGTCATCGCCGCCGGCCTGGTCGTGATTCCGCTCATCCGCCCGCTGCGCACGCAGCGCCCGCCGGCGCATTGGGCGGCGTTGTTCTCATGCGTGGTGCTGGCCGGCGGCTCGGCGGCGATGTACGTGAAGTTCAGCAACTGGTCATGGCAGGCCAATCCCGGCGTCGCCTCACCCGAATCGCCGGTCGAGCAGCTCATCCATCACCTCGATGAGCACCCGAAGGACCTCGATGACTGGCTGAAGCTCGGTAAATCCTATGTGGTGCTGCAGGAGTACCCGCTCGCGGTACGGGCGTTCCAGCGCGCCGCCGCGGTCGCCGGCGGGCGCAGCGCGCCGGCATTGATTGGCGAGGCCGAGGCGATGATACTGATCCGGGATTCCTCGCTGAACGGGAAGGCGGGGGAGCTGATCGAGCAGGCGCTGGTCATCGATCCGAACTCACCGAAGGCATTGTTCTTCGGCGCCGCAGAGGCCATGCGCCGCGGCGATCTGGCCTTGGCGCGCAGCCGCTTCGGCAAGCTGCTGGCCATGCACCCGCCGGCCGATGTGCAGGTCGTGTTGAAGCGTGAAATTGCCGCGATTGATGCAAAGATGGAGGCCAAAAAGCCACGAACTTCGACGAAAGCGGTTAAACCGGCTCGGGGCTGAGACGTCTCCCCTCCCGGGGGCGCAGACGTGGCAGGAACCCGAGGGGCCTACCGCGGGTCTTATGTTGAGCGGCGGCACTGCCGCCGCGGGTTCCCCCCCGAACCCGTTCTATGTCCCACCAAAGGAGAGCACTCATGATTCACCCAGCTCATGAGGGACCCCAAGCCCAGAAGGCGACCAGTGGACGTGGATTTGCATCCATGAGTCACGAACGCCAGCGCCAGATCGCCAGCATGGGCGGCAAGGCCGTGCCCGACGGCAAGCGCAGCTTCTCGCAGAACCGTCGCCTCGCCGCCGAAGCCGGCCGCAAGGGCGGTCAGAGCGTGCCGGACGAGAAGCGCAGCTTCTCGCAGAACCGTCGCCTCGCCGCCGAAGCCGGCCGCAAGGGCGGTCAGAGCGTGCCGGACGAGAAGCGCAGCTTCTCGCAGAACCGCCAGCTCGCCGCCGAGGCGGGACGCAAGGGCGGTCAGGCCAGCCACGCGATCCACCGCGAGTGAGGCGGCACGGCGCGCCGCCTGCGGCGGCCGCCAACGCGGCGCGATCGCCGGTGCGCTGAGCGGCGCAGCGGCGCCGGTGCGCCCGGGCGCTTGTGCCGGTTGGCGAGCGAGCGGTGCGGTTTGCGGGGCGCCCGAGACCGTGACCGGCGAGTTCCGTCGGCGTGTCACGTAGCGACTGCGGGCCGCGAGCCTGCACATCGAGAGAATCCAAAGGGGGGTGGATGCATTGCGCCATTGCGGTCGGCGCGACAGGCCGCGTTCGCGCTTGCGGCGCACGCCGTTGACCGGCGAGCGGTGGCGTACTATCGTCAGCGCCGTGACTGGGGGAGCCCCGGCAAGGGGCTGAGAGGCCGATGGCGCCTGCAGGCGCGGCGCGGCGACCCTTCGAACCTGATCCAGTTCATGCTGGCGTAGGAAAGTTGTTCTCGCGGGCTTTCTCGCGGCTGCGTGTCTGGGTCTCCTGCGGTTGATCCGCTCAAGGAGCCTGCACGATGAACGCCGTTCCCAAGGTCGTCGCCGACGCGCTGCCCGCCTCACGCAAGATCCATCTGCAGGGCACCCGGCATCCTGATGTGCGCGTGCCCATGCGCCAGATCTCTCTGCATCCCTCGAGCGGCGAGCCGCCGCTCACCGTCTATGACTGCTCGGGACCGTACACCGACCCCGAGGCGCGCATCGACATCGAATCCGGCCTGCCGCCGCTGCGCGAGCGTTGGATCCATTCACGCGGGGACGTGGAGGCCGTCGCGGGGCGCGCGGTGCGCCCGGAGGATGACGGCTTCGCCGCCCCGCAGAGCGCGGCGCGCCCCTTTGCCGTGATGCGCCGTCCTCTGCGCGCGCGCTCCGGCCGGGCCCTCACCCAGCTCGCCTATGCGCGCGCCGGAATCATCACGCCTGAGATGGAGTTCATCGCGATCCGCGAGAATCTCGGGCGCCCGCGCGCCGAGGCATCCGCGCGCGACGGCAACGACTGGGGCGCGAGCATCCCGGAGTACGTGACCCCGGAGTTCGTGCGCCAGGAGGTGGCCGCGGGCCGCGCCATCATTCCGGCGAACATCAATCACCCGGAGCTCGAGCCGATGATCATCGGGCGCAACTTCCTGGTGAAGATCAACGCCAACATCGGCAACTCCGCGGTGAGCTCCTCGATGGCCGAGGAGGTCGAGAAGCTCGTCTGGGCGATCCGCTGGGGAGCCGACACCGTGATGGACCTCTCGACGGGGCGGAACATCCACACCATCCGCGAGTGGATCCTGCGCAACTCCCCGGTGCCGATCGGCACGGTGCCGATCTACCAGGCGCTCGAGAAGGTCGGCGGGGTGGCCGAGGCGCTCACCTGGGAGGTGTTCCGCGACACGCTGATCGAGCAGGCCGAGCAGGGGGTCGATTACTTCACCATCCACGCCGGCGTGCGCCTGGCGTACATCCCGCTCACCGCCGAGCGGGTGACCGGCATCGTCTCGCGCGGCGGCTCGATCATGGCCAAATGGTGCCTCGCGCATCACCGCGAGAGCTTCCTCTACGAGCATTTCGAGCAGATCTGCGAGATCTGCCGCGCGTACGACGTGAGTTTCTCCCTCGGCGATGGGCTGCGCCCCGGCTCGATCGCCGATGCCAACGATGCAGCGCAGTTCGCCGAGCTCGAGACGCTCGGGGAGCTGACGCGCATCGCCTGGCGGCACGACTGTCAGGTGATGATCGAGGGCCCGGGCCACGTACCGATGCACAAGATCAAGGAGAATATGGACAAGCAGCTCACCTGCTGCGGCGAGGCCCCGTTCTACACCCTCGGGCCGCTCACCACCGACATCGCCCCCGGCTACGATCACATCACCTCCGCGATCGGCGCGGCCATGATCGGCTGGTACGGCACGGCGATGCTCTGTTACGTCACGCCGAAGGAGCACCTGGGCCTGCCGGACCGCAACGACGTCAAGACCGGGGTGATCACCTACAAGATCGCCGCACACGCGGCGGACCTGGCCAAGGGACACCCGGGGGCGAGGGCGCGCGACGATGCGCTCTCGCGCGCGCGTTTCGATTTCCGCTGGGAGGACCAGTTCAATCTCTCGCTCGATCCGGACACCGCCTGCGCGTTTCACGATGAGACGCTGCCGAAGGAGGCGCACAAGGTGGCGCACTTCTGCTCGATGTGCGGCCCGAAGTTCTGCTCCATGCGCATCTCGCACGAAGTGCGCGCCGAGGCGCGCGAGCAGGGCATGCAGGAGATGGCCGAGAAGTTCCGCGCGGCGGGCGGGCAGCTGTACGTTCCCGCCGAGGAGGGCTGAGCGATGCGCGCCACAGTGATCGGTGCCGGCGTCGCCGGACTTGCCTGCGCGGTGGAGCTCGCCGAGCGCGGCGCCCCGGTCGAGGTGTTCGAGCGCAACGCCTCCCTCGGCGGGGCCGGCTGCTCCTGGTTCGCCGGCGGCATGCTTGCGCCCTGGTGCGAGCGAGTGAGCGCCCCGCCGCACATCGTGGCGCTCGGGGACGAGGGCTTCGCGTGGTGGGCCGAGAGGTACCCCGGCATGGTGCGCCGCGGCACTCTGGTGCTCGCACACGCGCGCGACCTCGGGGAGCTCAGGCAGTTCGCGCGCCGGACCGAGCACTTCGAGTGGCTCGATGCCGAGGGCATTGCGGCGCTCGAGCCGGACCTCGCCGGACGCTTCGAGCATGGGCTCTACTTCAAGGAGGAGGCGCACATCGATCCGCGCGCCGCGCTCGAGGCGCTCGCCGAGCGCGTGCGCCGCTTCGGCGGCACGATCCACTTCGGCACCGAGGGCGGGCAGGGCGGTGCGCGGGAGGGCGAGTGCGTCATCGACTGCACCGGGCTCGGGGCGCGGGCCGTGCTCACCGATCTGCGCGGCGTCAAGGGAGAGATGCTGCACGTCCAGGCGCCGGACCTGACGCTCACGCGCACCATCCGCGTGCTGCATCCGCGCACGCCGGTGTACGTAGTGCCGCGGGGCAGCGGACGCTACATGATCGGCGCGACCATGATCGAGAGCGATCAGGCGAGCCGCATCTCGGCGCGCGCGATGCTCGAGCTGCTCGGGGCGGCCTATGCGCTGCACCCGGCCTTCGGTGAGGCGGAAATCGTCGAGATCGGCACCGGAGTGCGCCCGGCCTTTCCCGACAACCTGCCGCGCCTCACGCGCCGCGGCGGCACGCTGTACGTCAACGGCCTGTTCCGGCACGGGTTCCTCGCCGCTCCGGCATTGGCGCGCCGTGCCGCCGAGTTCGTGCTCGAGGGGCGCGAGGACCCACAGGTGATGCATTGAACATCCAGATCAACGGTGAATGGCGCGAAGTGCGCGCCGCGGATCTTGCCGCGGCGCTCGCGGAGCTCGGCTTCGCCGACGCGGTCATTGCCACGGCGGTGAACGGCGAGTTCGTGCCGGCCGCATCGCGCGCCGCCGCCGCGCTCGCCGAGGGCGACCGGCTCGAAGTGCTCGCGCCCATGCAGGGGGGCTGAATGCTCACGCTCTACGACGTGTCGGTGCGCTCACGGCTGCTGCTCGGCACGGCCCGCTATCCCTCGCCGGCGATACTGACCGAGGCGGTCAAGGCGAGCGGCGCGCAGGTGCTCACCGTTTCGCTGCGGCGCGAGGCGGCGGGCGAGCGCGCCGGACAAGCCTTCTGGTCGATCGTGCGCGACCTCGGCGTGCGCGTCCTGCCCAACACCGCCGGCTGCCATACGGTCAAGGAAGCGGTCACCACCGCGCACATGGCGCGCGAGGTGTTTGGCACCAGCTGGGTGAAGCTCGAGGTGATCGGCGAGGAAGACACGCTGCAGCCGGACGTGTTCGCCCTGGTGGAGGCCGCCCGGATCCTCTGCGCCGAGGGCTTCGAGGTGTTCCCCTACACCACCGAGGATCTCATCGTCGCGGAGCGGCTGTGCGCGGCCGGCTGTCGGGTGTTGATGCCGTGGGGCTCGCCGATCGGATCGGGCCATGGCCTGAACAATCTCTTTGGCCTCAAGGCGCTTCGCGCCCGCTTCCCCGGCGTGCCGCTCGTGATCGACGCCGGCATCGGCGTGCCGTCCCACGCCGCCCAGGCGCTCGAGCTGGGATTCGATGCGGTGCTGATCAACACTGCAGTCTCGCAGGCGGCCGATCCGGCGCGCATGGCCGCGGCGTTCGCCCAGGCCATCGCCGCGGGCCGCGAGGCGTTTCTCGCCGGGCCGATGGAGCCGCGCGACATGGCGGTCCCCTCGACGCCGGCGGTGGGCACTGCGCTGCTGCGCTGATGCTCGCACGCGTCTATCCCATCGTCGCGAGCGCCGAGTGGATCGCGCGGCTCCTGCCGTGCGGCGTGCGATTGATTCAGCTGCGCATCAAGGGGCGCCCGGAGGGGCTGCGCGAGCAGATCCGCGCGGCGCAGCAGCTGTGCGGGCGCGCCGGCGCGCAGCTCATCGTCAACGATTACTGGCAGCTCGCTCTCGAGGAGGGCTGCGATTTCGTGCACCTGGGTCAGGGTGATCTCGATGCCGCCGACGTGCCGGCGCTGCGCCGCGCGGGTGTGCGGGTCGGCATCAGCACGCATGATGAGGTCGAGCTCGAGCGCGCGCTCGCGCTTGCGCCCCAATACGTGGCGCTCGGGCCGATCTACCCGACGCTGCTGAAGACGATGGCCTTCGCGCCGCAGGGCCTCGAGCGCATCGGGCAGTGGAAACGGCGCATCGGCGGACTGCCGCTGGTGGCGATCGGCGGACTCACGCTCGAGCGCCTGGCGGGCGTATTCGCCGCCGGCGCCGACTGCGCCGCGGTGGTCACCGACATCGTGCGCAATCCCGATCCCGAGGCCCGCATGCGCGCCTGGGTCGCCGCGGGCGAGGTCCGCTCATGAGCGAGCGGTACGCACGCCAGATCGTGTTGCCGGAGGTCGGCGAGGGCGGCCAGGGGCGCCTCGCGGCGGCCCGAGTGCTCGTTGCGGGCGCCGGGGGACTCGGCTGCGCGGTGCTGCAGTACTTGTGCGCGGCCGGCGTCGGACGCATCGAGGTGCTCGACCCAGACCGGGTGGAGCTGTCGAATCTGCACCGCCAGCCGCTCTACCGCATGGGCGATGTCGGGGCGCCGAAGGCCCCGGTGGCCGCCGCGAGCCTTGCGGCCCTCAACCCGGAGGTCTCGATCGAAGCGGCGGTCGAGCGGCTGACGCCGGCGAACGCCGCCCGGTGGTGCGCCCGGGCCGATGTGGTGGTCGATGCGGCCGACAGTCTCGCGCTGACCTACACCCTCAGCGATGAGTGCCGCCGCCAGGGCAAGCCGCTCATCAGCGCCTCGGTGGTCGGCCAGTCCGGTTACGCCGGTGTCTTCTGCGGCGCAGCGCCGAGCTACCGCGCCGTGTTTCCCGAGATGCCACAGCGCGCGGGCTCATGCGCCGAGGCCGGTGTGCTCGGCAGCGCCGTTGGAGTGTTGGGCACGCTGCAGGCGCACCTGACGCTCGCGCAGCTGCTTGGGCTCACCCCGCCGGTGCTCGCGCGCGTGGTGAGCGTCGATCTGGCGACGCTGCGCTTCGGCGGGTTCTCGTTCGCCGGCGCGAGTGAACCGCCCGAGCCGCTGCTGCGCTTCATCGCCGCGCCGCAGGTGCGCACCGGCGATGTGGTGATCGATCTGCGCAGCCTCGCCGAGGCGCCCGTCTCGCCGTTTCCGGATGCCTTGCGCCTCGGGGTCGACCAGGTGGCCTGCCAGCCGCTGCCCTCGGGGGCACGAGTGGTACTGTGCTGCCGGTCGGGGATCCGAGCGTGGCGCGCCGGGCGCGCGCTGCTCGAGCGCCAGGTGTGCGACGTGGCCCTCATTGCCCTCGGGGAGTGATCCATGGCGCGCCGCCCGGCCGTGCTGGTGATCGCAGGCTCCGACAGCAGCGGTGGAGCGGGGTTGGCGCGCGATGTGCGCACGCTCGAGATCATGGGGGCCGATGCCCTGTGCGCCGTGACCGCAGTGACGGCGCAGACCGACGTCAGGGTGCTCGGTGTGCACGCGGTGCCCCCGGAGCAGGTTCGCTTGCAGATCGAGGCGGCGTTCGCGACGCGCGAGGTGGGCGCGGTGAAGATCGGCATGCTGGCCGAATCCGCCACCATCGACGCGGTGGCAGACGCTCTGCAGTCGGCGCCGGCGGTGCCGCTGGTGCTCGATCCGGTCCTGCGCGCTTCCTCGGGGGCCGCGCTGCTCGAGGAGGGCGGGCTCGGGCGGCTGCGGGCGCGGCTGTTTCCGCTCGCCACCCTCCTGACACCCAACATTCCCGAGGCCGCCTGCCTGGCCGGCGAGCCCCTGGACACCGATCCGCAGCCGGCTCGCCTCGTGGGCTGGGCGCGCGGGCTTCTCGCCGAGGGCGTGCGCTCGGTGCTCATCAAGGGGGGGCATGCCGGCGGCGAGGCGGCCGCCGATGTGCTTGTGCGGCCGCAGGCGCAGCCCCTGTGGCTGTCCGGACCGCGCCTGAGCGCCAGCCGGCGCGGCACCGGCTGCGCGCTCGCCTCGGCGATCGCGGCCGCGCTGGCGGCGGGGGCGGACCTGCCGGAGGCCTGCCGTCGCGGCCGGGCGCACGTGCTTGCGCTGCTGGCCGAAGCGCAGGCGTGTGCGCCCGCGGCACCGGGCTCAGAGGTTGGCCTGGCCCGGATCGGCTCCGAGTGAGCGGCTTCGGGGGAGGCTGGGCGCGCAGGGGGCTTGTACGGGCGGGGCCCAACCCCACATCTTGTGCCAATCCGGGCAATCTCCGCGCCGCGGGGCCCCGCATTCAGAACCCGCAGGGGGACTGCCAAAGATGATGAGTCTCACGATGTCAAAGCGATTTCGACTCCCGCTGGGCGTGCTCCTGACCTTCAGCGCCGGCGCAGCGCTCGCCGCCGATCCGAGCGCGCATCAGATTTTCCTCGCCACGCGGGCAGGGCACATCACCCAGGCCGAGCAGATGGTTGCACAGGTGCTGCGCGATCATCCGAACAGTGCCAACGCGCACTTCGTGGCTGCCGAGGTCGAGGCCCGGGCCGGCAATTTCGGCAATGCGCGCCGCCAGCTCGCCCAGGCGCAGGCGCTCGCCCCGGGGCTGACCTTCGCCAGTGCCCGCGCGGTGCGCGATTTGCAGCGCGAGCTGGGCGTGGTGCCGAGCGGTGCCGGCCGTGCGCGCGCGCCTCACCGGGCGCACCTCGGGTGGGCCCTGCTGCTGATCGGCGGGGTGCTGGTGGTGTGGATGTTCGTGCGCCGGCGCATGGCCGCCTACCGCCCGCCCTATCCGGGACAGTATCCCTCGGGCATGGCTCCCGGGCCGGGCCCGATGGGCGTCCCACCCGGCGGGTACCCGCCGGGAGCTTATCCGCCCGGCTACGCCCCGGGGTATCCGCAGACCGGCTCCGGAATCATGGGCAATCTCGCCTCGGGCGTCGCAATTGGCGCCGGTGTGGCCGCAGGCGAGGCGCTCGTGGGTCACATGCTGGAGGGCAATAGCGGCGGCGGGGGCCTGATTCCCGATGCCGCGGCGGCGCCGGCGATCGACCCGCAGGCCAATGCGGACCTCGGCGGCAACGACTTCGGACTGAACGACCCCGGCTCCTGGGACGATGGGAGCGGCGGCGGGTGGGACAACGGGGGAGACGGCAGCTGGATCTGAGGCCGGCGGGGCGCCTCAGCCGCTCGTGCCGAGCCACCGGCGAGCGAGCGGGCCGACCGTGGTCGCCTGCACGAGAATGCTGAAGATGGCGATCAGGTAGGTGGCCGTCACGATCAGCGCCCGGGCGGGTCCCGGCGGCAGCGACAGCGCGAGGGCCACGGACAGCGCTCCGCGCAGCCCGGCCCAGGTCATGAGCTTCACGAAGTGCCGCTCGAAGCGCTGCTCGAGCCGCGCAAAGCGCCGCAGCAGCGTGGTCGGCAGGCCGACGCTCACGAAGCGGGCCGCCAGCACGAGGGGCAGGGCGAGCGCCGCCGGAAGGAGGTACTCGCGCACCGTGCCGGCGAGCGCAGTGAGCTGCAGTCCGACGAGGCCGAACAGCAGCAGGTTGAGCAGATCGTCCGTAAGCTGCCAGAACTGGAACAGCCGCTCGCGCGTGGGTTGGGCGAGCGCATAGCGGCGCCCGTGCCATCCAACCGCCAGACCCATCACCACCGTTGCGATCGGCGCGGAAACCGCCAGCGCCAGAGCCGCGTCGTAGCCTGCCGTCGCAAGCGCGAGGGTGATGAGGATTTCGACCGACGGGCTGTCCACCGTGCGCAGCAGCGCCACGGCGCCGAAACCAACCAGCGCACCGAAGGCCGTCCCGCCGAGCACCTGCCGCGCGAACAGCGCGGCGATGTGACCCGTGTCGGGCATGTGTGCAGCGCTGATTCCGAGCAGGATGACGAACAGCACGACGCCCGTGCCGTCGTTGAAGAGCGCCTCCCCGGTGATCTTGGTGAGCAGCGACGCCGGCACCTGCGCCCTGCTCAGCAGACCGAGTGCGGCGATCGGGTCGGTCGGTGAGATCAGCGCCCCGAAGAGCAGGCTCTCACGCAGCGTGATCGGCAGGCCCAGCAGATCCGTCAGGTAGAAGAACGTCCACCCGATCACCGCCGTCGAGATCACGACACCCACGGTGGCGAGCAGCAGCACGATCCAGCGCGCGCGCCGCAGCGCGACGACATCGACGTGCAGGCTCCCCGCGAACAGCAACAGCCCGAGCAGCCCGTGGAACACCAGGCCCGGAAAGTCGACCCCGTGCACCACCTGCTCGCCCCAGGCCGCCACCTGCGGCACGAACTGACCGACGGTCACGGTGCCCACCGACAGCAGCAGCGCCACCACCGTGATGCCGATGCTGTCGGGCAGGCGCACGAGCTTGTGGTTGGCGTAGCCGCTCAAGGCGACCACGGCGATCACCGCCGAAATCAGAGTGAAGACGGGCATCAGCGCCCCCCAGGCCGTGCGGGGCGCTTCGGCGCAAGGCGTGTGGTGGCGGCGGGCGGTTGCGCTCTCGACACGCGGGGCTCCCGGACTCCAGGGTGGGGCTCGCCCGCCATTATGACATGCCCGGGCCGCAAGCCGGCCCGGGACGCGGCCTGCACGGCCTCAGAAGGCGTTGAAGATGCTGCCCACCAGGTCGCTGGCGAGGCCGAAGCCGGCGCCCATGCCCAGTCCCGACATGACGTTGCTCATGAACCCGCCGCCGGTGCCGGCGTAGGGCTGCTGCGCCCAGCCGCGGGTCTGATAGGTCGGCTGGGGTTGGGAATTGATGTGCGACTCGAGGGAGTGGATGTATTCGGCCATCTGCTGGATGAGCATCAGCGCCGACTGGTTCTGCTTCTGGATGGCGAGCGCCGTCTCGCGCAGATCGAGCGTCAGCTCGCGCGAGAGCTCCTGATCGGTCAGTTTCGACTGCAGCTTGTCGGCCAGCGCCTTGACGCCCTGGCCGACCTGATCGGCTTGGTTCTGCAGTTGCACGGCCTGGTTTTCGGCGGTCTGATAATCCATGATGCGCTCCGGATGATGAACAGTTTTTGGGCGCGCGGGCCCCGTGCTTCGACCCCGCCTGGGCGCGGTCGGTTCCACCCCGAAATAGGGACGCCGTGCCCGCCCTTCAAGGCACGCCCGGTCCCGCATCAGGACTTGGTCAGCACTCGAGCGCTATGGTGCGCCGGTTCGCTCCATTAGAACACAGGGACCGGGCCACAAGCCTACTCCGTCGCGGCCGATCCGCGCCCAGGTCGGGCGTTCGTGCCGACTGCCGGCCGCCCCGGCAGCCCGTGTCCGCGCGGCTGCATCGAGGTATTCGGACCGGGCACTTACGCCCTTCGGCACGCTGAGGCCACTGGCCCCAGGCCGTCCGGGGCACGCGGACAGGAACCGCCCCGGGGGGCCTGGCGCGGCATTACCAGCAGGTGGATGTGCTCACGCCGTTCGAGCTGTCGTACGAGACTTCCGCACCCGTGGAGTCGATCGTAAACTGCTGGCACTGGGTGTCGCCAAGCTGGGGGCCGACAGCCGTGGCCGTCAGCAAAAAATAAGGCGGATTGGCGCTGTTATTGACGCTGGGCTTGGACAGCACAAAGTACCCGCTGCCCACCGTGATCGGCCAGCTGTTGGCACCGTAGCCGAGAAAGTTCGCGCTGCTCGTGTATGCGTTGTTCGTCGCGAAATACCGCTCTTCGCGCGCTGCGAGCTCGGTCAGGGCGGTGCGCGCTTCGGTGCGGCGTGACTCTTCGATCTGATGTTCGTAGAGCGGATAGGCGATAGCCGAGAGTATCGCCACGACCACCAGCGCGATCATCAGTTCGATCAGGGTGAATCCGCCGCTCTGCATCTCAGTGTGTATTCGCATCATGGCCCATCATCCTAGCGCAACTCGACCCAGGTTTCGCGTGCCCCGCTGATATTGTTGGGGACGCTGATCTCCTGCATGCCGTGCTGGCCGCTGTTCGTCTGGTAGACGAGATAATAGCTGACCGGGGTGGACCCGGTGCCGCCGGTCGTCACCACCGAATCGGTGCCGCTCGCGTCGGACTCGTAGGCGATTGTATGGGTATTGCCGTTGTTGACGAAGAAACTTTGGAGCGCACCGCCGGTACGCGCGTCGATCGCGTAAGTCCATCCATGGTCGGTCCCCGCGTTGCAGGCGAGCGGAGAATCGATGCCCGGCAGCGTAGAGTTGAACACCACCGCCGTGCTGACGATCTCCGGGCTGAACACCACCTGCTCGTTGGTGGTCTGGTTGTAGGCGGAATTCACGCCCGGCAGGTTGATATACCAGCCGAACTGGTCGTTGCCCGAGGTGCACGCGGTGCTGCCCGCCCAGCAGATCGGTGTCGTGGTGGTGATGTTGCGGTCACCGGAACTGTCGACGCTCACCGTCTGCTGCTGCAGATTGCCCGCGCCGAGTGTGGTGGAGGTGACGGCTGACCCGAGCAGGCTCACCGCTGCCGAGGAGCTCAGACTTGCGAACTGGGTCAGTTGATGCGCGTTCCAGCTATCCATGTTCCAGTCCCAGACGCCGTAGAACGACTGCGTACCGCTCGCGTAGCTGGTGGCGCTGGTGTTGGTGACCGGGAATTTTTGACCCGTGCCGAAATACAACATCAGCTGCGTTTCGTTTGTGGTCGGGTTGGTGATGAAGGCCGGCTGCACCGCCGAGGTGATCGGCTGGCCTGTGGGCGTAGTGAAGATCGGTTCTCCGGGCGTTACCGCCCAGTTCGACGGCGAGTTGCTAGTCAAGTCGAAGCGCCAGACGTTGCCGTTGACGTCGCCCGCGTAGACGTAATCGGTGATATGGTCGCCGGCCATGTCGACCGGCGCAACAAAGGCGATACCGTCATTCTTGCCCGTCTGGCCCGTCGAGAGGTAGTACGTCGTTATGGCTGCGGTGTTCGGATCGATGGTCATGACGTAGATGCCCGCGTCGCCGCTCGTGCTTCCGAGCCCGTTGCCGAAAATGATGCCCCAGTCGCCATTGTGCAGGCGGCGGATCACCGGAGTGCCGTAAGTGTCGCCTAGGTTGTTGCCGCAGTTTGACACATTGGCGCAGGTGAGGGTCGCCGGCGTCCAATCACCCATCACCAGACTTGACGCGTTGCCCTCGCTGAAATTGCTCGGATTGGTCACATTGAGCGCAAAGATCTCCGCCCCGCCGGCCCCTAGGCCGCTCACGAGCCATGTGTGCCAAGCGCCCTGGTAATACAGGTCACCTACCCCAGGGCTCGCGTCGACGTAGAAGTTGTGACCGTACTGCGGATTGGAGTAATCAAGATTGGCGTTCGATGAGTTATGGATGTCATCGATCACGGTTTGCGGCATGAAGGCGAGCACTTCCTCGCCGGTATTGTCGGCGCTGTTGAAGACTGTGCCGGTGGAGTCGAACGAGCCCGCCGCGAAGCCATGCATGAAACCGTCGTTGGCCCCGACGTACACGACGTTGAGCCGGGTTGAAGCGGCGGCGGCGTACTGGGTGTACGTCTGCCCAGAGTTTTCCGGCATAACGGTGTTCGGGTAGAGCCTGTCCTGCCAGGTGAGCGGCGTCTCGTAGGCGCTGTAGGCCATCTTCGAGGGCGGTCCGACCCACGCGGGGCTGGAATCGACGATGTCCCCAAGCACGCTGTCACGGTCGCGGAACAGACCGGTCCCAGAGGGAGTTATTTCGTTGCTGCGGTCCCCGCGCAGGTAGAGCAGGCGGTCTTCGCCGATGGTTACGGTCTGGCCGGCATCCAATGCGGACTGCTCGGCTGCAGTGATACTCGACCATTCGAAGGGGATGCCGGCGGCGCCGCTCCAAGTGAGCATCACGCGGCTCGTCGGCGCCTCGGCGGCGATCGGCCCGGACTGGGCGGTGCTGGGGCAGGTGCTGCCGCTCGGTATGCCCGTCAGCACGCAGGAGGCGTCCCAGTTGGCCGCCGAAGCGATCGCCAGTCCGCCGGTGCTGGTGGTGACCAGCTCGTAGGCAGTCAGATCGCCGGTCCAGTCGCTCGGGTCGTAGTAGCTGAAGTACTCCTGCGTGCCGTTCTGCACGCGCGAGGATTGCTGCTGGTTGATCGTCGAGGAGCTCAACGACTGGCTTGCCGGCGTCGCCTTGAAGCACAGCAGCTCGTGGATGTTGCTGTCACCGCCGGTAGATCCGGCGAACCCGAAGCGCAGCTGCTCGGGCAGCGGGCCGTTCGAGGCCGTGATGTTCTGGTTTTCCAGCACGCCGATCCATGAGCCGCCGTTGTAGCTGTACCACAGGCTGAGCAGGCCGTTCGAGGTGATCTTCAGGTGGTAGGTGATGGGCGTGGCGTCTTGGCGCGAGTAACCGCCGGTGGCGTACTCGTCGGCGATCTTGCTTGAGATCACCTCATATGCGTTCGGGATCGCCGGGTAGTCCATCACCGGCGTCGTGGTCACCAGCGGGCTGTCCGGATTCGAATAATTCCACACGTAGCCGGTCTGGCAGGTGCTCCGGACCGCGGCGGCCTGTTGACTGGAGGAGAGCGTGCTCGGGTAATCGCTCGGATAATTCTCGTTCAGCCAGGGCCAGGCGATGCTGCCGGCGCCGCGCATGCCGATGCGGTTGGGCTGGTAGCCGCCGCCGGACGCGGTGTTGTCGCCGCTGGTCCACAGGCTTTGCTCGTTAAGCGTGTTGGTGGTGCCGTTTAGGAAGTTGCCGTACTCATCGATACCGAGGCCCAGATAGGCGCCCATCATGCCGTGGTAATCGGCGTTCGAGTTCGAGCAGGAATAGCCGAGACTGCCGCCCCAGGAGCCGATCGGGTCCACATCCGGGGACCATTGGCTGGCATCGATCAGGAAGAAGCTCATGCCGTCGGCGCCGTCGCTGTTGGCGCCGCCGGAGTCGCCGCGGTAGGTCACGGACTTGAATGTAATGTCGAGGCCCTGGTTGGTGGAGAAAGTGTCGGCGGAAACGATTGCGCCGTTCTGCGCCTTGCCGCCGTTGTCGCAGTTGCCGTCATACAGGCACCCGTTGGTGAAGCGCAGCGCCCCGTCGCCGACCGGGTCGGGCAGCGTCTGTGAGCTACCCGTCGTGCCGTTGTATCCGCCGACCAGATTCTCGTTGTAATAGGGGTCGGCCGTGCAGCCGGGCGGTGTGCCGGGGCCGGGCGAGGCCGTCGCACTCGTGGTGCTCGCGGTCAGGCACGCGCCGTTGAAGAAATACCATGGATTCTGCGTGGTCGTTCCGGTGAAATCCTCGGACACATTTACGTTGGCCCGTGCGGAAATTCCATGCAGTGCGCACAGGGCGAGCAATGTCGTCAGCCATACCTTGTTGCGGACCATTGGCAATCTCCTCTCGCTCACGGGCTCGTGGCCGATGCGACGTAACGGCGGATCTGGTAGGTGCTTTCAACCACCGCGACTGTGTCGTCCGAGCCACCGTAGGACCACGCGTCGACGACATAGTCGGTCGCGTTGGCATAGGTGGCGTCCGTGCCGAGCTCCCCTATATACGTGACCGGCAGACCGTATAACGTCGTGGTTCCCCCAGACGTGCTGGTGGTCACCACGTTGCCTGGATTGTAACTGGCGCCGACGGGGACGCTATTGATGTACCACGGCACGGTGGCAACCTGTCCGTTCGCGACCTCGTTGGCCAGTGGTTCGGTGCAGATCTCAATCGCGGCGGTGGAACCGGGATTGCCGGCACAGTCGACGGGCGTCTGCGACATGACGTTTTCGACGATCCACTGTTCCGCGTACTGCTGGGCGCTGTCAGCTGCCTGCAGCGCGCGCTGCTTGTCGAGCGCGTTGCCGGCGATGCGGTTCTCAAGCCCCACGCCGCGGAACATGGCGAGGGCCAGAATCGTGATGACGATCAACAGCAGCAGCGTGGTGATCAGCACCATGCCGCGCTGCAGCCCGGCTTCGCAGCGAGATGTAGTTGTCAGCTTCATGAACCGGTGCGACTCATGACGTCAATGACTTTGGTGAACAGCAGGACCTGCTTCTGGCCCTGCTCCTTGTACACGGAGTGAAGCGGGTTCGTGAACGTCACCAGTATCTTCACCGAAGTGATTAGCGCCCAGTCCGTGGCGGTCATATCCGCAGCGGGCACATACGTATCGATGCTGGTTCCGCTTCCGGTGGTATTCAGGCCGTACCAGATCTGCATGTTCTGCACATTGGCGGCAAGCTGGATGGGGGCGCTCCATTCGTTCGCAGTCTCGTTCTGCACCAGGCAGTACAGGTAATGCATGCCTCCGGTGTCCTGGGTGTACAGGTAATTTACCCAGACAGCATTGCCGCCGGTCGTATTCGACTGCCCATCGCACATCGAAATGCCATCGTTGTTCGCAGTCATGTAGCGCACGGCAATCGAATCGCTGCTGACCGTGGCGCCATTGACGACGGCGCTGTGCGAGACACCGTCGATCGTCTGTCCGCTCGCGAACGTCAATGAATCGCCGGCGCTGTTCGGTGCGGTAGTCGTTTCCTGAGGCAGCGCTGCGACCAGAGAAGTCTGCGCCGGATCCGGGTAGTAGCCCGCGCCACGAGTGACCTCGCCGAGGACGGTCATGGTGAACCGCTCCGTATCCTCGATCTGCGCCAGGGCGTTCTGGTCGGAGTACGTCCTGTGCATGGTCTGATCGACGATGAGGACTCCGGCGATCAGAAACAGTGCGATCGCGAGCGCGATGAGCAGTTCGATCAGCGAGTAACCGCGGTGCCGCTGGCGAAGCGATGCGTGAACGCGGGTCATGGGTTCACCACCAACTGGTATTGTTGCTGGTAAAACGCGTTGCCGTAAGTCTGTTCCGCGGTCCCCTCCGTGGTGTTGGCGTTGACGGTGTTCTCGTACCATTGCACCGTAATTGTGCAGGTTACGGCGTTCACGGGAGGCCCGCTGGTATTGCACGAGACGTTGGTGGAGGCGTTGCCGACGACGTTGTGCATGGCCTGCTCCCATTGAGTGAGCTGATAGGCGGCCATGTTGACGGGTGTGCACGGAACCGATGCACCTCCGGTCTCGCAGCTGGCGGGGGCGCCGCTGCCGGAGATAGACGGCGACCCCCCCTCGTTGGCGAGCGCAGCGGTTATCGCGGACTGTAGCGTGGCGTCCGAGGCGGTCACCGGCGACGACGTGTTGGCGGGATTGATGGCGATTGTCAGGCCGCTGGGCACGTCGTTCCAGCTCGAGGCGGTTGACCAGTAAGCGCGGTTGGCGTGCATCGATGCCGCCAGGCTCGAGGTTTCGAGCGCAATCAACGCCCGAACGCGCGCAACGCCGGTATCGGCCAGTAGCAGTGCCTGCATCTTGGCGATGCCGAGCAGGCCGATGGCGATGATGATGAGCGCGACCAGCACTTCGACCATGCTGAAGCCGCGGGACCCGCGTATGTGCGTCACGCGTGTCATGAGCAGGTTGAATTCGCCGCGTAAAGGGCCGTGGTCATCATGCCGGACTCGCTGATGAACAGACAGCGCATCAGCTGCAAATCTCCGCCGGAATCGTTCAGCGTGAACATGGCTGTTGCCTGCCCGATATAGGCGAAGCCTTCATGATTGAAGGTGATGACGCTGATGCCATTTCCCTGGATGAGCGTGTCTCCGCTCGTGATAGGAGGCTGCACGCGCAGCACCGCGTCGCCGACGGTCTTGTCGTAAACACCGTTGTCGCTGAGATCGCTGAACACGAGCCAGCCATCCTGCCAGGCCGTCGTGCCGTCCGCGGCGCACGAGCGCGGGCTGGTCGTGCTGGCGGCGACGCACACTGACACTGCCTGCCCCTCGCGCACCGCCTCGGAGCGGGCATATTGCAGGTCGCCGAGCAGCGCGTTCATCTCGGCGCTCATGCGGCTGTAAGTGGTGATATAGCGATAGCTCGGTACGGCGATCGCCGCGAGGATGGCGATGATCAGCATGGTGACCAGGAGTTCGAAAAGCGTGACGCCCCGCGGACGCCGTGCGCTGCGGATACGCGTGCGCATGGGGGTGGAAGTTGTGTCTGGCCTATGCACGGTTGGTCTGAATCCGGGCTCCCTGGAACGTCACTGTATCTGCACGCGCCCGGTGTTTCACTCCGGTCCGACCGGCGGCGGTTACTGGCCGACGAGCGGCCAAGGCGCGAAGTGTGACGGCGTTCACGCTTCGCCTCCCCCCGAGCGGCACCGGGCAGAGCATGCGGTGCAGGCCCGCAGCGGTCCGCTGCACGATCTGCATGTATTCGCCATGCAGTTGACCATGTTGTCCCCGACTACCGCGCGGTCGGCCATGTGGGTGCTGCCAGCGCCGCGCCGTCAGGCTGCCGGGCGCGTTATGTCAGGAGCGAGCCTCTGTCAGCCGATTGCGCAGCAGCGAGTGCCTCAACGTGCGCAATTCCTTCAGCGCCGGCTCGTCCAGACTATAGCTCCCCCACCCGGGCAGCGCTGGCGCGCGGCTAGCGTTCCGGGCGGCCCGCACAGCAACTAATCAGCGGGCGCCGGGCAGAGCGGAGGCAGACCGGCCCCCGGATCATCGGGGGCCGGCCGGGTCAGTGCGCTCGACGTCCGCGGCGGTCGCGCCCGGACGCTCGGGGCTCAGCGCATGGTGGGTTTGTGCGCCGCATCCCAACGGCGCAGTGCGCGCAGTGTGTTCGCCACGTGCCGCCGGGGATCGAGGCTGGTGTAGGAATAAAAGATCCGGTCATTCGGCGTGATGACGTAGGAGACGCGGTTGGCGAGCAGCGGATTCGACGGCAGGACCGCATCATAGGCTCTCATGATCCGTCCCGTGGTGTCGGCGGCCACGGGGAACTTCTTGCGACAGGCGCTCACCGAGAAGCGCTTGAGCTTGGCGATCGGATCGTGCGAGATACCGATGACCGTGGCCCCGAGCGCCTTGAATTCCGGCATGGCCTTAGCGAACAGGTGCGCCTCGAGCGTGCAGCCGGGCGTGAAGGCGGCGAGATAAAAGTAGAGCACCACCGGGCCCTTCTTCAGGGCCTTCGCCAGGGAGAACGGGTAGGTTTTGCCCCCGAGCGTCGCCGTGGCCGTGAACAGCGGTGCCTTGGCTCCGTCCGGCAGGGCGGCGTAGGCCGACTGGGATGCCAGCAGCACGATCGTAAGCGCAAGAGCTAGGTAACGTCGCATGACTTGTCTCCTGGGTTGGTGCGCCAAGCGCATCATCGCGCATCGGGCCCAAACCGTCACCTCATCCCGCGGCGGCGCCGGCGCGTTGTGCCGGCGGGTGCGCGACGATAAGGTACTCACGACCGGCAATTCAGTACCCACACGGAGCGCACGCATGGCGGAACCAGCAGATCGGCGGAAGCTCGCGCCGCGGCACCGGCGCGCCGTGCCCGCGAGCGCCGGCGGTGACCGGGTCGCCATCGTCACCGGCGGCGGGCGGGGCCTCGGCCGGGCGATGGCGCTCGCGTTGGCGCGCTGCGGGGTGCGCGTGCTGGCCACCGCCGCTCGCGAGCGAGGCGAGGTCGAGTCGGCGGCCGGCGCGGCGAGCGGGGGGTCAATTGTCCCCATGATGGCCGATGTGACTCGCGAGGCGGACGCGCAGCGCGTCGTCGAGACCGCCCTGCAGCGGTTCGGCCGGCTGGACATCCTCGTCAATAATGCGGGCCGCGGCATGAAGTATGTGAGCGAGCGCTTCATGAGCGAGCCGACGCGTTTCTGGGAAGTCGAGCCCGCCACCTGGCGCATGGTGATCGACACCAATATCAACGGCCCGTTCCTCATGGCCCGGGCCGCAGCGCCCCACCTGATCCGCGCGGGTTGGGGGCGCATCATCAACATCTCGATGAACCACTCCACCATGCGCCGGGCGGGGTTCTCGCCCTACGGTCCGTCCAAGGCGGCGCTCGAGTCCGAGACCCTCATCTGGGCACAGGATCTGCACGGCACCGGTGTGACGGTCAACGCGCTGCTGCCGGGCGGCGCGACCCTGACGGGCATGATCCCGCCGGGTGCGCCGCAGGCCATTCGGGATCGGCTGCTCGATCCGGAGATCATCGTGGCGCCGCTGCTGTGGCTGGTGTCGCGCGCGGCCGATACGATCACGGGCCGCCGGTTGAATGCGAGCCGATGGGATGCGGCGGATCCGCTTGCGGCGATCGAGGAGGCCGGCTGGGCAAGTGAGGCGGCCGGCCGCTGAGCGGCATCGGTGCAGCCTGCCTCACCGGTGGGCAGGCGCTGCCTCAGAGGGTTGCATGCCGCCTGCCGCCCGGGGGCCTGTCCGCAGCCGGTCCCGCAGGCGCCGCTGGCAGAGCGGGGCCGGCGGCGCACAGCGCGGGACTGCACCGGTGAGCGCCTGGCGGCCTTCAGAGGCCTCATGCGCCTTGTGTGCTGCGCATCATCCAGATCTGCTTCTGATGGTAGAGCAGCCGTTCGGCCAGGAGCCCCGCCGTGCCCTCATCGCCGCTCGCGTGCGCGGCCGCCAGGCCGACCTGGATGGTGCGGACCAGTATCTCGTGATCCGCGACCAACTCCCGCACCATGGCCACGCCCGTCGGGAGGGTGTCGGTCTCATTGACTGTCGCGAGCGCTCTGTACTTGGCATAGGTGCCCGGCGCGTATTGCCCGAGGGCCCGGATGCGCTCGGCGAGCACATCGAGAGACTTCCACAGAGCCTGATACTGTTCCTCGAACATCAGGTGCAGGTTGCGGAAATTCGCGCCCTCCACGTTCCAGTGAAAGTTGTGCGTCTTCAGATACAGCATGTAGGTATCCGCCAGCACTCTGGCGAGTGCATGCGCGGCATCGGTTTCCGGTTTCGGAAGCGTCGCGGGTTTTGCGGCCATGTGCATATTCCTCGTAAGGCATGGGCGATATGCGCCGGGCTGTCAGGACGTGTTCGACAGCCCGGCGCGCTCGGCGCCAAACTAGGCTGACTGGATCGACTGGAGAATCCGTAGAATTACCCAGCAAGGCGCCGCGAGTGAGACGGCTCACGGATCGGGCCGATCGACCGTCACGGCGTCAGCAGGTGACGAGGTCCGTATGGCCGAAGCCCTTGCGGTAATCCAGGACGGAGATGACGGTTGGGGTCACGCGGAAGATGCGTACATCCGACGGGCTGGGCGCCGTCACGGGCAGCGAATGTTGCGGCGGGTAGCGTGCAAGCAGTAACCGCAGCGCAGCGTCCGCCTCGGCCGGATCGACCACCGGCTCCGCACGGGCCGCCATGGACAATCCCTCGATAGCCATCACCTGGTCGGTGTCGTGGTCGACGGTCAGGGACACGCGACCGTCGCGCGCCAGGTTGGCCGCCTTCTGGCTGTCCGGGCCGCACAGGAAGTACAGGGTGAGGCCCTCGTGCGCGAAGCTCACCGTGGTGGCCTGTGGCCAGCCGTCGGGTCTCACCGTGGCGAGAGTCATGACCCGGTTCTGATCGAGGACTCGCTGGATCTGTGTTCGCAGCTGACTGTCCATGGGTGCTCCTTGAGCGCACGGTCCGGGAGGTCTGCGCGCACAGGCGGATAGTCTGGCGCGCGCGGTGGCCCGGGAGAGTGCGTATTTGCTCTGATGCGCCTCCTGCGGGGATTCGGTAAGTTGCATCAAGCTGGGTGTAATGGTCCGGGGCCCGATGCGCAGCCCGACAGTCCGGTCAGTCCCGTGAACGTGCTCCTCGTCTATGGCACGAGCGAGGGGCAGACGCGCAAAATTGCACGCTTCGTCTCGAGCCGCCTGTTACAGAGCGGTCAGAAGGTATTGACGGCCGACGCCCGCGAATCGGCGTTCATCCCCGAGCCGCGGGGTTTCGATGCCGTCGTGCTTGCCGCCTCACTCCATGCCGGGCACTATCAGCGCCCGATCATCGATTTCGTCAAACGAAACCGCTCCGCGATCAGCGGCAAGACGAATGCGTTTCTGTCGGTCTCGCTGACCGCCGCCGGCTCCGCTCCGCGCGATGCGGCAGACCTCGCGCGGTGCGTCGCCGATTTCGTTCGGGAAACCGGTTGGACGCCCGAGCGCATCCATCATGTCGCCGGCGCGCTGCGCTACAGCACCTACGGTCTGTTCACCCGATGGGCGATGAAGCGCATCGCCGCGCGCAGGGGCGGGCCGACCGACACCCGGCGCGACCACGAGCTGACGGACTGGGACGATCTCGCGAAATTCATCGACGCGTTCATCGGCACGCCGAGCGCGACAGTCGGGGCGCACGCACAGGCGTGCCGGTCGCGCGCGCCGCTGTCCGGCCCGTGAGAGCGCCGCTGCTGCGCCCATCGCAGGCGGCAGCGCCCCTGCGACCGCTCCGGCATGGCCGGGGGCGTGCTCAGTCCTGGTAGTCCTCGTTCCCCGGCGTCGGCACGGGCTTCAATCTCGCGATTGCCGCCTGGTTCTCGAACTTCAGCGTGTAGAAGCCGCCGTGGCTCGAGGTGACCCACAGGTACAGCTGCCCGTGCCGCCACACGAAGCGGCTGTGGGCCTTCGACCACGCGAAGTTGATCGGGGGAGTCACCCCCTGGAACACATTGAGGAGCGAGCCCGGATCGATCTCCGTCGGACTCGGCGGGGCAGGGCCCACGAAGTAGGCGATCTCGCGCGGCCTGTAGGGATTATGGATGTCGAACACCCGAACGCCTGCCTGATGGCTCGAGCAGGCGAGCAGCTTCGCATCGCGCGGGTTGTCGAACGTGCAGTCGTGCACGCTGTAGCCGTAACCGCCCATGGTGGCGGTGATGTCGTGCTCGGTGAGCGCGCAGTTCTTCGGATCATCCACGCCGATCATGAGCAGGGCGGCGAGCTTCGGCTTGGCGAGGTTGCTGATGTCGATGAGCCGCTCGAGGCCGTTCGGCGGCAGCCCCGCGCGGCAGGCGGCGATCGCGCCCTGGGGATCGTCGCATCCGCCCGAGCCGCACTCATCCCCCATGCCGACATAGGGCCTGCCGTCGATGAACGCCAGATCCGGCTCGATGGCAATGTCGCCGTTCTTCCAATAGAGCGAGCCGAGGACCCGGATCACCGGGTGCGCTCGTCGCTGCTGGACCTGGCTGACATCGTAGATCACGAGGCCATTGCCCGAGCTGAAGTCGCCCGCATGCACCAGGTGCCCCACCACACCGCAGAAGAGCAGTGTGCCCGGCGGATGCCCATCGACGGTGAACTGGTTGAGGGAGATCCGGTGACAGCGCTGGTCGGCGCCGGCGCCGCCCGGCTGATCGTGGGGGAAATCCCAGTCGATGAGTTCCTTCGGATGACGCGGATGCGTGACGTCGATGGCGATGAGGCGACGATTACCGAATCCGCTGATCCAATAGGTCCTGCCATCGTACGCGAAATTACCGCCGTGAGCCTTCAGGTGCGGATCCGGGATCTGCACGCTCGAGAGCCGTCGCGGGTGGGCGCAGTGGGACACATCATAAAATGCAACGGCCGGTTGGGGCCCTGAGCCCACCCAGCTCTCGGCCGTGCCGAGCAGCGCCCGCTGCGGGTTCACCGACCCGTCCTCCCAGTCATACAGCGCCGCCGGGCTGTCCAGATGGGTGACATACCTCGGGGCGCGCTGCTTCGCCACGTCAAGCACCTGGATGCCCGGATCGCGCAGCGGCGGGATCCCCTTCTGTCCGGCCTCGAAGCCTTCGGTGGTGACATAGGCGCAATGGCCGTACCACATCAGTTGGTGGCCGGCGCCCTGACCGGCGTATTCGCCGACGATCTTGAGATTGCAGTTGTACGGGTCCTTCGAGGCGCCGCTGGCGCGCTCGGCGGCCGTCAGCTGACCGTCGACACCGGTCTCGACCCGGTCTCCGCGCTGACACGTCGGCGCGGGCACCGGTCCGAGAAACGGTGTCTGGGCTTGCGCCCGAGGGGGCGCGGTCGACAGCAGCAGGAGGCCGGCGATCAACGGCAGCGAGAATCCCTGGGCGCCTCGAAACACTTCACGCATGGCAAGCCTCGCCGGTTGTTGTCGATGTTGTTGTGCAGTGGCGCTCAGCGCGCCTCCCCGAGGGGCCGATTATCGCGCGACATGCGCCGACGGGTACAGCGAACGCCGAAGGGCGTACCTGCCCGAGAGGCGCCGATCAGGTCGGTTACGGCATTTGGCCGCGGAGGGGGGACGGTTCCCATCTATATGATAATCTAGATGAGAAATACAGTGTAATACACTATAAATTAAAATAAAACACTCTGCAGCTCAGATCCGATCAGCGCCTCTGCAGCAGCGCGTACGCAAACGACTGCTCGGCGCCGGCCGGGGTTCGGTGCCGCTCCGCACGGCTTTGCACGAGCGTGAAGGCGGGCTCGAACAGCGCTCCAATCTGCTGCGCTGAACGGCGCGCGACGGGCAGCCCGCTGCAGCGCTCGGGGCCGTCCGGTGCGAACCCGCCAATCACCGCACATCCGCCGCGGGCGAGGGCGTTCGCTGCGATCTGCGCATATCGGGCGGCGTCGGCCGGGTCGGTGAGAAAGTGAAGCACGGCCCGGTCATGCCAGAAATCGAACCCGCCCGAGGGAAGCGCGACCTCGAGCACATCGCCCGCGAGCCAGTGCACGAGATCTGCACGCTCGGCGAGGCGCTGGCGCGCGTGCGCCAATGCCTCCTCAGACACATCGAGAACGCTCACCTTGCGCAGCCCCCGCGCCAGCAGGTCATCGGCCAGCGTCGATGCGCCGCCACCGATGTCGATCACCCGTGACGCGGCGGAGATTCCACCCGTGGTGAGCAGCTCCAGGGAAACCTCCAGGTGCGGGCGGAACCAGCTGACCGAATCGGTGCGCCGGGTCCGATAGACGTTCTGCCAGTGGGTGTGCCGATCTGTGCGGTCAGTAGACATGTCTGCTCACTCCTGCTGCGAATCGTATCCGGCGGTCGCTGCTCAGCGTGCTGGGCGGGCGCTACGGCCGCGCGCCGCGGGTGGGCGACGCCGCGCGGCGGCCGGAGGCGGCGCGCGGGCGGGACGGCCCTCGGCGCTGAGCGGTGCTCCGACGGTGCGGGCGATGATATCCGCGGCATGCTCGAGCATGAAGGCGCGGAACGCCGCGGCAATCGGCGGCAGCCGTTTCTCCTGCAGCTGGATCACGTACCACTCGCGCATGACCGGCAGGCCCACCACATCGAGAACCGCGAGCCGGCCGGCATCGATCTCAAGCCCGATGGTGTGCGCCGAGATGAACGAGAGGCCCATGCCGGCCATCACGGCCTGTTTGATCGTCTCGTTGCTGCTCACCTCCATCAGCGTGCGAAACGGCACCCGGTGCTCGGCGAACAGCCGCTCCATCGAGGCGCGTGTTCCCGAGCCTTCCTCGCGCACGATGAAGCTCTCCTCGGCGAGCGCCTCGAGGGGTATCCGCCGGCGCGCGGCCAACGGGTGCTCCGGCGGGGCGATGATCACGGACGGATGCGGGGCGAAGGGCGTTGCTGCGGTGACGAGCTCCATCGGCGGGCGACCCATGATGACCAGATCCAGCTCGTTGGCGGCGAGGAGCCTGACGATCTCGCCGCGGTTGCCGACCGTGAACTTGATGGTCACCTCGGGGTAATCCGGCGTGAACGCCGAGAGCAGCGCCGGCGCGAAATACTTCGCCGTGCTCACCGCACCGAGTTTCAGCAGTCCGCGCTTCAGCCCGCGCATGGCCGCGATGGCCTCGCCGGCCTCGCGCAGCAGCTCGGTCACCTGATTGGCGTAGCGCAGCAGCTCCACGCCCGCCGGCGCCAGGCGGATCTTGCGCCCGATCTGCTCGATGAGCGGCATGCCGACTTCCTGCTCGAGCAGCCTCATCTGCTGCGAGACCGCCGGCTGGGTGAGGTGCAGCTCACGCGCGGCGCGCGTGAAGGACAGATGCCGCGCCACCGCAGTGAAGACCCGCATCTGGCGGAGCGTGACATTGCGCATAAATCAATAAGAAACTCTTATGGAGAAGGCAAAAATATCTAACTAGACCTAATGAAAATCAAGTCCCAGTATCCGGCCCATGCGCGGTGCCGCGCACCGTCCGCGGGACGGGTTGCCGCGGCCGCCGATCCGGTCACTTGCGCCAGTGCGCGCAGAGGAGCGAACTTCGATGAACGCCACCGTTGCCGAGCAGAAGCGTGCCAAGACCGGGTCCGAGCGGTACCGGGCCGGGGTCCTCAAGTATGCGCAGATGGGCTACTGGCAGCCCGATTACGTGCCGGCAGCGACCGACGTGCTGGCACTGTTTCGAATCACACCGCAGGAGGGCGTCGAGCCCGAGGAGGCTGCGGCGGCCGTCGCGGGCGAATCCTCCACCGCGACCTGGACGGTGGTCTGGACGGACCGGCTCACCGCCTGCGAGCGCTACCGGGCCAAGGCCTACCGGGTCGATCCCGTGCCCGGCTCGCCCGGCCAGTACTTCGCCTACATCGCCTACGACCTGGACCTGTTCGAGCCCGGCTCGATCGCCAATCTCACTGCCTCGATCATCGGCAACGTCTTCGGCTTCAAGCCGCTGAAGGCGCTGCGTCTGGAGGACATGCGCTTCCCGAGCGCCTACGTCAAGACATTCTCCGGCCCGCCGACGGGCATCGTCGTCGAGCGCGAGCGCCTGGACAAGTTCGGCCGCCCGCTGCTCGGGGCGACGATAAAGCCGAAGCTTGGACTCTCGGGCCGCAACTACGGCCGCGTGGTCTTCGAGGCCCTCAAGGGCGGCCTCGATTTCACCAAGGATGACGAGAACATCAATTCCCAGCCCTTCATGCACTGGCGCGACCGGTTTCTCTTCTGCATGGAGGCGGTGAACCGCGCCCAGGCCGCCAGCGGCGAGGTCAAGGGGCACTACCTCAACGTCACCGCCGGCACCCTGGAGGACATGTATGAGCGCGCGGAATTCGCGCGCGATCTGGGTTCGGTCATCGTCATGATCGACCTGGTGATCGGCTATACGGCGATCCAGTCGATGTCGCGCTGGGCGCGCCGCAACGACATGATCCTGCATCTGCACCGCGCCGGGCATTCGACCTACACCCGACAGAAGTCACACGGGGTCTCCTTCCGCGTGATCTCCAAGTGGATGCGCCTCGCCGGGGTCGATCACATTCACGCCGGCACGGTGGTCGGCAAGCTCGAGGGCGATCCGAACTCGGTGCAGGGCTTCTACAACGTGCTGCGCGAGCCGCACAACCCCGTCGATCTGCAGCGCGGGGTGTTCTTCGAGCAGGACTGGGCGGGCCTTCACGGGGTGATGCCTGTTGCCTCCGGCGGCATTCACGCCGGTCAGATGCATCAGCTCCTGCACTACCTCGGCGAGGACACGATCCTGCAGTTCGGCGGCGGCACGATCGGCCATCCGATGGGCATTGCCGCCGGCGCGACCGCCAATCGGGTGGCGCTGGAGGCGATGGTGCTGGCGCGCAACGAGGGCCGGGACATCTGGAACGAGGGCCCGCAGATCCTGGCCGCGGCGGCCCGCGAGTGCGCGCCGCTGCGCGCCGCGCTCGATGTCTGGGGGGAGGTGACGTTCAACTACGCCAGCACCGATACGCCGGATTTCGTGCCGACGCCCCAGGTCGCCTGATCCACACCGTCAGCCCGAGGCACCGCCATGCGCATCACTCAAGGTACCTTCTCCTTCCTGCCGGAACTGACCGACGCGCAGATCCGCAAACAGCTCGAGTACAGCCTCGCCAACGGCTGGGCAGTGTCGATCGAGTACACGGACGATCCGCATCCGCGCAATTCCTATTGGGAAATGTTCGGCATGCCGATGTTCGACATCCGCGACGCCGCCGGCATCATGGCCGAGATCGCCTCGTGCCGGAAAATCTTTCCCCGGCACTACATCAAGGTCAACGCCTTCGATGCGACGCGCGGTCGCGAGTCGCTGCGCCTCTCGTTCCTCGTCAACCGGCCGCCGCAGGAGCCGGGATTCGCGCTGGTGCGAGAGGAGGGGCCGGGACGCGCGGTGCGCTACACGACCCGGGCCTACGCGTGCGACCGCCCCGAGGGAGAGCGGTATTGATCTGCGATGAACGCCGTAACCGAAACACCCCCGTCCGCGGGGCCGGAGGGCTCGGCAGCCGCCCCACTCGACCTCGAGGCGGCCTACCGCGATTCGCAGGTCGGCCAGGTGCTCGACAGCCTGGAGCGCGATCTCGTCGGACTCGCGCCGGTCAAGCGGCGCATCCGCGACATCGCCGCTCTGCTGCTCATTGACAAGCTCAGGAGCACGCTCGGGCTCAGCGCCGGCGCGCCGGCGCTGCACATGTCCTTCACCGGCAATCCGGGCACCGGCAAGACCACCGTGGCCATGCGCATGGCCGAGATCCTCCATCGCCTCGGTTATGTGCGCAAGGGACACCTGGTTGCCGTCACCCGCGATGACCTGGTCGGGCAGTACATCGGGCATACTGCCCCCAAGACACGCGAGGTGCTCAAGCGCGCCATGGGGGGGGTGCTGTTCATCGATGAGGCCTACTATCTGTACCGTCCGGAAAACGAGCGCGACTACGGCCAGGAGGCGATCGAGATACTGCTGCAGGTGATGGAGAACCAGCGCGAGGATCTGGTGGTGATCTTTGCCGGCTACAAGCAGCGCATGGACACCTTCTTCCACAGCAACCCCGGCCTCTCCTCGCGTGTCGCGCATCACATCGAGTTTCCCGACTACAGCTCAGACGAGCTGCTCGCCATCGCGCACCTGATGCTCGAGCAGATGCACTATCGGCTCAGCGCCGATGCGGATGCAGCGCTGCGCGCGTATATCGAATTGCGGCGCGACCAGCCGCACTTCGCCAATGCGCGATCCATCCGCAACGCGCTCGACCGGGCGCGTCTGCGCCAGGCGAGCCGGCTGTTCGAGCGGCGCGGCGCGCCGATCACCCGCGAGGATCTCGAGACGATCGAGACCGCCGACATCCGCGCCAGCCGCGTGTTCGCCGAAGAGGGGGCCCATGAACACTGATGCGATGCCCAACGCGACACCCCTCACGCGCTTTCTCATAGAGGAACAGCGCCGGCTCAATGCAGCCCCCGGGGCCGCCGGGGCCGGGGGACTCACCGCGCTGATTCACGACGTGCGCCTGGCATGCAAGCGCATCGCTGCGCTCATCGGCAAGGGCGCCCTCGCCAATGCCCTCGGCGAGGCGGGCACGATCAACGCTGAGGGAGAGCCGCAGCAGAAGCTCGATGTGCTCGCGAACGAGATCTTCCTGCGCACCAACGAATGGGGCGGACAGCTCGCCGGCATGCTCACCGAGGAACAGCAAGACCCGTACCCGATACCGCCGCAGTATCCGCGCGGGCCGTACCTGCTGCTGTTCGATCCGCTCGACGGCTCCTCCAACATCGACGTCAATGTCTCGGTCGGCAGCATCTTCTCGGTGCTGCGCTGCCCCGAGGGGGTGAGCGAGCCGACCGTCGGGGACTTCCTGCAGAGCGGCAGCTCCCAGGTGTGCGCCGGTTACGCGATCTACGGGCCGGCGACCATGCTGGTGCTGTCCATCGGGCACGGCGTGCACGGCTTCACGCTTGATCGGGAAATCGGCGAGTTCTCACTCACCCATCCGAACCTGCGCATTCCCGAGACGACCAGCGAATTCGCGATCAACGCCTCGAACTCCCGGCACTGGGAGCCGGCCATCCGCCGCTACGTGCACGAATGCCTGCAGGGGCAGAGCGGGCCGCGCGGCAGCGATTTCAACATGCGCTGGATCGCCTCGCTGGTCGCCGAGACGCACCGCATCCTGATGCGCGGCGGGGTCTTCCTGTATCCGCGCGACCGCCGCGAGCCGCAGCAGGCGGGACGGCTGCGGCTGCTCTACGAGGCGAATCCGATCGGCTTTCTCATCGAGCAGGCCGGCGGGCGCGCGAGCACGGGCTTCGGCCCGCTGCTCGAGGTCAGGCCCGAGAGCCTGCATCAGCAGGTGAGCTTCATCTTCGGGGCGCGCGCGGAAGTCGAGCGCATCGAGCGCTATCACCGCGATCACAACGAATTCGAGCTCGACGTTCCGCTGTTCGGCACGCGCGGCCTGTTCACGACCCCCACCGTCTGAGGCAACGATCACCATGTCGGTCCGCCACCCCATCATCGCGGTCACTGGCTCCTCGGGCGCCGGGACCACCTCGGTCAGCAAGACTTTCGAGCAGATCTTCCGGCGCGAGCACATCAAGGCCGCGTTCGTCGAAGGCGACAGCTTCCATCGCTATGACCGGGCCGAGATGAAGGAGCAGTTCGCCCGCGCCCTGGAGAAGGGCGATCAGCACCTGAGTCATTTCGGACCACAGACGAACCTCTTCGCCGAGCTCGAGGAGCTGTTCCGCACTTACAGCCAGAGCGGCGCCGGCAAGGCGAGAAAATACCTGCACGATGCCGCCGAGGCGGCCCCCTACGGCCAGCCCCCCGGCACCTTCACCGCCTGGGACGACCTGCCGGGGGAGACCGATCTGCTCTTCTACGAGGGGCTGCATGGCGCGGTGGTGACCGAGGAGGTCAACGTCGCGAAGCACGTCGATCTGCTGATCGGGGTGACACCGGTCATCAACCTGGAATGGATTCAGAAGCTGCAGCGCGACAAGTCCACGCGCGGCTACACGGCCGAGGCGGTCACCGAGACCATTCTGCGGCGCATGCCCGACTATGTGAGCTACATCTGTCCGCAATTCTCGCGCACGCACATCAATTTCCAGCGCGTGCCGGTCGTCGACACCTCGAATCCCTTCATCGCCCGGTTCATCCCGACGCCGGACGAATCGTTCCTCGTCATCCGCTTCGCCAACCCGCGCGGCATCGACTTTCCCTACCTGCTCTCGATGCTCAAGGACTCGTTCATGTCGCGCTCCAATACCATCGTGTGTCCCGGCGGGAAGATGGATCTGGCGATGCAGCTGATCTTCACGCCGATGATCTGGCGGCTCATCGAGCGGCGCAACGACGCTCGCGGCCGGGAGCGCGGCGCCGCGCCGCGCTGAGCGCCGGGGCGCTATCGCATTGCGGCGTTGCATCTGAACACCACGGGGAGGCTTCCATGGCGCTGATTTCACTGCGACAACTGCTCGATCACGCGGCCGAGTTCGGCTATGGCGTGCCGGCATTCAACATCAACAACATGGAGCAGGTGCAGGCCATCATGCAGGCCGCCGCCGAGACGGACAGCCCGGCAATTCTGCAGGCCTCCGCGGGCGCGCGCAGCTACGCCGGGGAGTCCTTCCTCAGGCGCATCGTGCAGGCGGCGGTCGAGACCTGGCCGCATGTGCCGCTCGTGCTGCACCAGGACCACGGCGCGAGCCCCGGGGTCTGCCAGCGCTCGATCCGCTCCGGCTTCACCAGTGTCATGATGGACGGATCGCTGCTCGAGGACATGAAGACGCCGGCCTCGTACGAATACAATGTGCAGGTCACGCGACGGGTGGTCGAGATGGCCCATCCGATCGGCGTGTCGGTCGAGGGCGAGCTCGGCTGCCTGGGATCGCTCGAGTCGGGCCTCGCGGGCGAGGAGGACGGCGTTGGGGCCGAGGGCAAGCTCTCGCGCGAACAGCTGCTCACCGATCCGGGGCAATGCGTGGATTTCGTCGAGCGCACCGGTGTTGATGCGCTCGCCATCGCGATCGGCACCTCCCACGGCGCCTACAAATTCTCGCGCCAGCCGAGCGGGGAGGTGCTGGCGATCACGCGGATCGAGGAGATCCACCGCGCCGTTCCCACCACGCACCTGGTCATGCACGGCTCCTCCTCGGTGCCGCAGGATTGGCTCGCGATCCTGCGCGAGTACGGCGGGGACATTCCGGAGACCTACGGAGTGCCCGTGGAGCAGATCCAGGAAGGCATCCGCCATGGGGTGCGCAAGGTCAACATCGACACCGATATCCGCATCGTCATGACGGCGGCGGTGCGGCGCTCGCTCGCGCAGAAGCCGGCGGATTTCGATCCGCGTGGGTTTCTGAAAGCGGCGACGGCTGCGGCGCGGAGCCTGTGCAAGGAGCGCTTTGAAGCCTTCGGCTGTGCCGGGCAGGGCGGACTGATCCGTCCCGTGCCGCTCGAGCAGATGGCCGAGCGCTACCGGCACGAACGGCTGCGTCGCGCCGGCTGAGCCGGCGCGCGGCATTCACGAGGCGCCGCCGGCGCAAGCCGGCCAACACCGGGCCGCGAGGCCCCTTGGGGTTCACTATGAGCACTCGTCGGGAACTTGCCAACGCCATCCGCGCCCTGTCGATGGACGCGGTGCAGCGCGCCAACTCGGGGCATCCGGGCATGCCGCTCGGCATGGCGGACGTCGCCGAGGCGCTCTGGGGCGGATTTCTGCGCCACAATCCTGAAAATCCGCGCTGGTTCAATCGCGACCGCTTCGTGCTTTCCAACGGCCATGGCTCGATGCTGCTCTATGCGCTGCTGTATCTGACCGGATATCCGCTCGGCATCGAGGATCTGAAGGGCTTCCGCCAGCTCGGCAGCCGCACGCCGGGGCATCCGGAGTACGAGCCCGATCTCGGCATCGAGACCACCACCGGGCCGCTCGGCCAGGGACTCGCCAACGCCGTCGGGATGGCGCTCGCGGAGCGGCTGCTCGCGGCCGAATTCAACCGGCCGGGATACCCGGTTGTCGATCACTTCACGTACGCGTTCTGCGGCGACGGCTGTCTGATGGAGGGCGTGTCGCATGAGGCCTGCTCGCTCGCCGGCACGCTGGGCCTCGGCAAGCTGATCGTGCTCTACGATGACAACGGAATCTCGATCGACGGGCGCGTCGAGGGATGGTTCACGGACGAGACGCCGCAGCGCTTTGCCGCCTACGGCTGGCATGTCATCGCCGATGTCGACGGGCACGATGGCGAGCAGGTCGCCAAGGCCATCGAGGCGGCGCGCGCGCAGAGCGCGCGACCGTCCTTGATCTGCTGCAAGACCGTGATCGGCTGGGGTGCCCCGCACAAGCAGGGCACCGCGCACGCGCACGGTGAGGCGCTCGGCGTCGACGAGGTCGCGGCCACGCGCGCGGCCATCGGCTGGCCCCACGAGCCGTTCGTCGTCCCCGAGCCGCTGCGCGCCGCATGGGATCATCGTGCGCGCGGCGCTGAGGAGGAACGCCTCTGGCGGGAACTGCTCGAGCGCTATCGCGCGGCATTCCCGGCTCTGGCGCGCGAGCTCGAGCGGCGCATCAGCGGGGCGCGCCCGCCAGCCTGGCCAGCCCTTGCGGCACAGGCGCTCGCGAGCGCTCGGGCGCAGGTTGCGCCGCAGGCGACCCGGCAGTCGTCCCAGGCGGTTCTCGACCTGATCGGTCCGGCGCTGCCGGAGATGTTCGGCGGTTCGGCTGACCTCACACCGTCGAACAACACGCGGTTCAAGACTGCGCGCGAGATTTCGGCCGACGGCGGCAATTACCTGCATTACGGCGTGCGCGAGTTCGGCATGACCGCCATGATGAACGGCATGGCGCTGCACGGCGGGTTCTTGCCCTATGGAGGCACCTTCCTCGTGTTCTCGGACTATGCGCGCAATGCCGTGCGCATGGCGGCGCTCATGAACGTTCCGGTCGTGCTCGTGTATACGCACGACTCCATCGGGCTCGGCGAGGACGGACCGACGCATCAGCCGGTCGAACACCTGACGAGTCTGCGGGCACTGCCCAACGTACACGTGTGGCGCCCGTGCGATGCGTTCGAGACCGCGGTGGCCTGGACGGCCGCCATCGAGCGGCCGGGACCCACGGCCATTGTGCTGACACGCCAGGCTCTCGCGCAGCAGCCGCGCGAGAGCCGGCAGCAGGACATGACCGGGCGGGGAGGTTATGTGCTGATCGACAGCGCCGCAATCCCGGAATGCCTCGTGATTGCAACCGGCTCCGAGGTTGCAATCGCCGCGGAGGCAGTCAGGGCGCTGAATGCGGCGGGACGGCGCGTACGGCTGGTCTCCATGCCCTCGACCCAGGTATTCGATGCGCAGGATGCCTCGTATCGCGAAAGCGTGCTGCCCAGGGCGGTCCGTCGCAGGCTCGCGGTCGAAGCCGGCGCGACGCTCTCGTGGTGGCCGTATGTCGGAATCGAAGGCCGGATCCTCGGCATCGACCGTTTTGGCGCCTCCGGAAAGGGTCCGGAACTGCTGTCCCAGTTCGGGTTCACCGCCGGCCGGGTCCGCCAGGAGATCGAGGCTCTCCTCGGGTGCGAGACGGATCACGATGCCGTAAGCGGTGAGGCCGTCGTCCTGGGCGCGGCAGAGTCCCTCCGCTAGCCGTCGTCGCATTGTCTCGCCGCGGGCGAAAAGTGCCCGTCCGAGTTCCACGCGAATGAACGCGGCGGGCTTCGCGATGGGCGCGATGGTGACTTGACGGTATAATGCAGGATGTCTGCCTGCCTCGGCCGCAGCTCACGCTCGCTGCGGGGGCGCAAGCGCGAACAGATTGCCGCGGCCCGGCTCGGTCACGCCAGGCAGTGCTCGAGCGCTACCCGGTGTTGCGGCGACGGTCACCAACGGGGACACGGCGCGGAGGCCCACCATGCTTCTGAACAACGATCTTTCCAAGCGCGCGCGCGTGCATGCGGCCCGACTGGACTGGGTCGCGAGCCCCACCGCCGGCGTCGAGCGCCGCATGCTGTTCCGGATAGGCGATGAGAAGGCGCGGGCGAGCTCCATCGTCCGCTATGCCAAGGGAAGCCGCTTCCCGCGGCACACCCATCCCGGCGGCGAGGAGTTCCTGGTTCTCGAGGGGACCTTCGAGGACGAGAGCGGCGAGTATCCCGCAGGCGCTTACGTCAGGAACCCGCCTGGAACCGCCCATGCGCCGGGCAGTACGGATGGCTGCATCATATTCGTCAAGCTCTGGCAGTTCCGCAGGGATGACCTGCAGCCGGTTGCGCGGCGCCCGGGCGAAGGACGGCACCAGGAGCCGGACTGTGGTCAGGTCAGCTCGATCATCCTCTTCGAGGACGCCTACGAGCAGGTCCGGATCGACGAGTGGGCGGCGCGCGCCTCGATCAACATCCCGAATGCACGGGGCCTCGAGCTGCTGGTGCTGAGCGGCGGCATCACTGAGGGCGGCGAGGAGCTCAGCCGCTGGTCGTGGCTGCGATTGCCGCCCGGGGAGGCTTTGCACGCCCGGGCAGGCGAGAGCGGCGTGCGAGCTTGGATCAAGTCCGCTCCCTTGCTGCACGAGACGGTCTGCGCATTCTGAGCGGTGAGCGCGCGCTGCACGCGGCACTGCCGCGTCCCGGCCGGCCGGCCGCTCCCGCCGTGACGGTATGAGCGGACCGAGCAGACCTGCGTCCGCGACGCCGGTTTGCCTGACACGGCGCAGGCAACAGCGCAAGGCTTCTTCTGGCGCGTTCGCTCAGGGAGGCCCATCAGATCACAACGCACCATCGCCGTTGTGAATTGCCGTGCCACGGGAATGTGCACGCTCATTCGGTCCTCGCCGATCGACCGGATGACTCGCGCCGGATTTTCCCCGCCGAGGGTATTGGGGGGCACGTCCCGGGTGACGACCGCAGCTGCGGCCACAACGGAGTTTTCGCCTACCGTCACCCCGCCGATGATTGTTGCGCCGGCTGCGATCCGGACTCTTCGCTCAATTGCGATGGGCTTGCCGATCGTCACGGCGCCGCGACGCCTCGACGGGATGCCCCGCGGTGATGCGGCTCACGTTCGGCCCGATCATCACATCGTCCGCGATGTCGAGGCCGCCGAGGTCATAGTAAAGTGCAGTTCTGGTTGATGAAGACATTTTCCCCGACACGGATTTCATCCCCGCCGGCGGTAGAGAAAGGCGGGATGAGCAGAGCGCTCTCGTCCACCGTCTTGCCAATGAGTTGGCTGAACAATGTCCGAATCTCCTCTGCATCGCTGAACGTCAGGCGGTTGAGGGAGGTGGTAATGGCCATCGCCCGCTTGAGGTTGGCCAGCATGGTCGCCGACTCCGGCGTCCTCCCGCAAACGACCTTGGCATCGCCCTCGCTCGACATTCGTGCGGCATGGTCGCGATGCGCGCGAGCCGGAATCCGCCGTGGAAAATGAAACTGAAGACGCTGTCCAGGGGCGCCATGATTCGACGTTCGACGGCGCGCGTGCTAGTATTTTTCGTTTCGATCGCGCTTTTTTCCAGAACGACGACGTGGAGATCGTGACATGAAATTGCGCCGTGGTACCGTGGTGACGGCCTCCCTGTTGACTTGCCTCGGCGCCGCCGCGATGCATCAGCCCTGCAAGGCGGCCGTGGCGAAGCCTGGGGAACGCGATGCGGCACGGATTGCGCAGATCATGCGGCGGCTGCGCGATGTGCGGCGGTTCAATGCCGTTTCGGTTGCGCCGAACGGAGCGGCGATTGCCTGGACGCTCACTCTGCCTGCGCAGGCGAGTGCGCCGCATCACGCCGGGCCGGGCAAGGGCACCCCGTCGAAGCGGGCCAAGTCCGCTCAGATTCTGCAGATTGCCGCCGCGGACGGATCACACGTGCGCACGGTGGTGATTCCCCATGCCGTGAGATCGTGCCATTACGGCAGCCTGGCGTGGTCGCCGGACAGCCGCACGCTGGCGTTCCTCTCCAATTGCAATCACGCGAAGCAGACGGCGAACCAGCGGGACGTCTACGAGGTCGGCGCCGCGGGCAGCCAGGCCCGGCGCATCACCCATCTGGACGGCTTCGTGCACGAGCTCGCCTGGACGCCGGACGGCCGCGGGCTGAGCTTTCTTTACGTGAAGGGCGATCTGCATCCCATCGCCGCCGTGTCCGCGACCAAGCCGCAGATCGGGGTGATCGGCCGCACCGGTGTCGAGCACCAGCGCCTCGCGATGCTGCCGGTGGACGGCGGAGCGGTCCGTCAGATCACGCCCCGGTCGATTTTCGTGTACGAGTATGATTGGGCCCCGCGCGGGGATCGGGTCGCCTATGTCGGCGCCCCGCCGCCCGGGCGCGACAACTGGTGGGTGGCGAAGCTCTACACCCAGACGGTGGGCCGGGCGCCGCGGGTCGCTCTGGATCCCGGGTCGGTCGCAGGTCCGCTGCACGGTCTGCAGATAGCACTGCCGCGCTGGTCGCCCGACGGCGCGCAGATCGCCTTCATCGGCGGACTGATGAGCGATCAAGGGGCGACCGGCGGGGATCTCTACGTCATCGGCGCGAACGGGGGGCAGCCGGCCGATGTCACCCCTGGGATCGGCATCACCCCGTCCTGGCTGACCTGGACCGGCGATCACGCGCTGCTGGTGTCGTCCTTCGCCGGCGGATCCACGCGCTTGTCCCTCTTCCGGCTGCACGGACACGCCGCCGCCACTCAGCAGCGGCTGTTCCGAGTGGCGTCCAACGTCAGCGATGGAACGTTCGCTTCCGCGGTATCCGTCTCGGGGGCGCACAATCTGGTCGCGTTCATCTACAGTACGTTCGACACACCGCCTGAGATCGACGCTGCCACCCTGCGGACGAACCTCGCACGCGAGCCTGTGGGCGTCATGGACGCACCGCATGCCATCACGCACGTCAACGCCAACGTCAGGACTATGTGGGGCAAGGCCGTGTCGGTTCACTGGCTGAACCAGGGCTTCCACGTCCAGGGCTGGCTCCTGTTCCCGGCGCATTACAATCCGCACAGACGTTATCCGATGATCGTGTTCGTGCACGGCGGGCCGAGCTGGGCGACGCGCCCGAGCTGGCCCTGGGACGGCTACGGGCCGGTGCCACTGGCGGCAATGGGCTACTTCGTGCTGATGCCGAATCCCCGCGGCAGCTTCGGCGAGGGCGAGCGCTTCGCCAAGGCCGTTCGGCGCGACATGGGCTACGGCGACCTGCGCGACATCCTGGCCGGCATCGACCGGGTGGAAGCGAAATACCCGATCGACAACAACCGCCTTGGCCTGACCGGCTGGAGTTACGGCGGGTTCATGTCCATGTTTGCCCCGACCCAGACCAAGCGCTTCAAGGCCGCGGTCGTGGGCGCCGGTCTGTCGGACTGGAAGAGCTATTACGGCGAGAACTCGATCGACGAGTGGATGATTCCGTTCTTCGGCGCCTCGGTGTACCAGGATCCGCAGGTCTACGCGAAGAGCTCGGCGATCAACTTCATCCAGAACGACAAGACGCCTTCGTTGATCGTGGTAGGGCAGTACGATGGCGAGTGCCCGGCGCCGCAGTCCTTCGAGTTCTGGCATGCGTTGCGCGCCATGGGGGTTGCCACCGAGCTGGTGGTCTACGCCGGCGAGGGTCACGGCTTTCACAAGCCCGCCGATGAGAGAAACGTGCTGGAGCGTGCTTTGCGCTGGTTTGCCAAGTACCTCAGCCCGAAACCGGCGGCGTGAACCGGCGCAAACCCGCCCGCGTGCTGTGCGCCGAGGTGTTACTGAAGTGGAGCGGCCGCGATGAATGCTGACGAACTACGGGCGCTGCAGACGCCCATCAAGCAGGCGTATCGATCCACGCCGGACTCGGCGCTCGTCACTTCGCGAATCGAGGTGAGTCTCGAGCCCGCCTCCCTCGCCGTGCGGCTCGTGCCGGACCGCCCGAGCGTCGCCGGCCTGCACCCTGCAACCGGCGGCACCGGAGCGGCGGCCTGTTCCGCGGACATGCTGCTCGAGGCTCTTGCGGCGTGCGCCGGGGTCACGCTGCTTGCCGTCGCCACCGCCACGGGGGTTGCGGTCACGGGCGGGCGGATCGTTGCCGAAGGGGTCTGGGATGCGCGCGGCACGCTCGCCGTCGACAAGACGGTCCCGGTCGGAATCCAACGCATCACGCTGCGCTTCGAGCTCGACAGCTCGGCGGATCAGGCTGCCCGCGAACGGCTGGTGCGGACTGCGGAGCGCTACTGCGTGATCCTCGCGACGCTGCGGGGCACTACACCGATCGAGGTGCAGATCAGCCCGTAGGCGCGGGCCGGCCGCGGGGGTGACCCGGCGCGCCGCTCGGCGCCGCTGTGCGCGCCGCGGTGGAGCGGGGCGTCAATGCAGCTTGACGTGCGGCTCCGTTCGTCGGGTGATCAGCCTGGCCAGCGTATCCAGGGTCACCTTCGTGGGGCCATGCAGCGCGAGCTCGTGCATCTTGCGCAGCCAGTGGTACATCAGCCGGGCGAAGTAACCCTCGAGCATCAGGTTTCCGCCGACCAGCGCGCCCATCAGATTGCCGACCGTGCTGTGCCGGCCCAAGGACACGAGGGAGCCGAAGTCGCGGTAGCGGTAGGGCAGCAGGGGCTTCCCGCCGAAACGCCGTTGCATCTGCTTGACCATGTGAGCGGCCTGCTGGTGCGCCGCCTGGGCGCGCGGCGGAACATTGCCCTCTCTGCCGAGCCACGGACAGGCGGCGCAGTCGCCGATGGCGAAGACATTCTCATCGCGGCTGGTCTGCAGAGTCGCGCCCACGATCAGCTGGTTCACTCCATTGGTCTCGAGCCCATCGAGATCCCGAAGAAGATCCGGCGCCTTGACGCCGGCCGCCCAGACCACCAGCTCCGCGGGAATGAATTGACCGTCCGCGAGTCTGACGCCGTCCTTCATGACTTCGGCGACGCGCGCGCCGGTGCGCAGCCGTACGCCAAGCTTGCCGAGCAGTGACGCGGCGGCATCGGAGAGTCTCTCGGGCAACGCCGGCAGGATTCGTGGTGAGGCTTCGATCAGAATGAGCTGGATGTCCTCGTCCGGGTCGATCCGGTCCAGCCCGAAGGACACCAGATCGCGGGTGGTGTTGTGCAGCTCCGCTGCCAGCTCGACGCCCGTGGCGCCCGCGCCGATGATCGCGACCTGCAGCTGCGGCGGCCGCAGCGGCTCGCGCTGGTCGTGGGCACGGATCAGGGAATCGACCAGACGGCGGTGGAAGCGCGCCGCCGAGGCGGTGGTCTCGAGCGCAATGGCGTGCTCCTTGACGCCCGGGGTGCCGAAGTCATTGGTCAGACTGCCCACCGCGATGACCAGGGTGTCATAGGTGTAGAGGCGCTCGGCGGTGATCTGCGCGCCGGCCTCATCGAGCACGGAAGCGACATGCACCTCGCGCCGCGCTCGGTCGAGGCCGATCATCTGTCCCAGCCGGAATCGGAAGTGATGCCAGTGGGACTGGGCGAGATAGCTCAGCTCGTGGACGCTCAGGTCCATGCTGCCGGCCGCGACCTCGTGCAGCAGCGGCTTCCACAGGTGCGTGCGCTCCCGGTCAATGAGCTCAATGCGCGCACGTCCTCGCTTGCCGAACTTGTCGCCCAACATCGTGGCGAGCTCCAAGCCACCCGCGCCACCACCGACAATGACGATCTTGTGCGGCTGCGTGCGGCGTGCGGGTGGACCTGGGGATACCGCCGTGGCGGGCGCATGCTGTGGGTCGCTCGCGCTCGGGCGTGCCGCCGGATCCTGACCGGCTGGGCCGTCCGCTTTGCGCGGACTCGGCGCCTCATGCTCGGATCGCGCGGGGTCATCCGCGGCCGTCATGAGCGTCGGCTCGTCTCGAGTGTGTGAAATCATCGCCTCACGCGCAGCGCTGTCGGCCGGTCCCCTCAAGGTTCGCGTACGCACTCGTCATTCAGCCACCGGACCCGGGTCGAGCGCCATCGGTAACTGTGCGGATATCAACCCGTCCCCGGCCTCGTTTGCGAGTTCATTGCGCCATCGGTGCGCGCGAGGCGCCGAGGTGTCCCGCTTCTGGAACAATTCCAGGATTCGACCGGTCATGGTGGTACCCGCAGCGCCATGTTCGGTGCATCGACCCGCTGAGCAGCGCCGCTGCCCTTGATACCGGTCAAGGCAGTATCCGCGCCGGTTGCGCAAGCTCTCTGCCTGCGCGGGATTGAAGTCACAGCCTCCCCGGCAGATCCCCCCATGGAGGAGAACGCGTATGAGCGAGTCTGTCTATCCGAGCTCCGCACCGAAATGGAGCGCGCAGCGGCGCACGCTCGCCCCGAAAGCCGAGCAGGCGTTTGAGGCATTCAGCCGCGAGGTATTCGCAGACGGCGCGCTACCGACCAAAACGAAGCAGTTGATCGCCGTCGCCGTGGCGCATGTGACGCAATGCCCCTATTGCATCCGCGGGCATACCCAAGCGGCGCTCAGGCATGGCGCGCGGCCAGAGGAGATCATGGAAGCGATCTGGGTTGCGGCGGAAATGCGCGCCGGAGGCGCCTACGCGCACTCCATTGTCGCGCTGTCGGCCATGGAGGAGGCCGGGGTCTGTCAGGCGGGCACAACGCAGCTGCATGGCGCCTCGGCGGGGCCAGGATGACTCACTGCCACGGGTCAGGTGGTCCGGCGGGCTTGAACATGAAGCTCAATGCGCTGCCCGACACGAGCGCAGCACGGTTCGTTGCGCGCAGCGTTCCCCAGGGATCGGGGACTCGCGGCAGCTGATCCGTGAGCGCAGGGATCGGCCGGATGGGATCGCCCCTGCGATGTTCCCATCTCGAGCCGCGATCCGAATTCGACCGGATCGCGTTTCTGGTGCGACGCGATGGTTCGGAGGCGGCACGTGCCTGGGTCGTGCGTACGCTTGCTATTTATCGCGACACTGTACGCGACCCGAGGAGCCACGCCTGTGATCCCTCCTACAAGCCGCAGTTCGAGAACTCGATGCGCGAATTTCAGGAGTGGCTCGCCGGAGACGGCGTCATTTGAGAGAGAGCCTGCTTTCCCGGGGTGATGAGGATGCCAGCCCGACATATCGATGACCTTCTTGCGCAACATCTTGCCCTCGGTGAAGTGTTCGCGCGACATCAGGAGGCCTTGGTGGAGCGCCGCTGGGCGCAGGCGGCGCAGCTGCTCGTGGAGTATGAGCAACGCTTGCGAGCCCACATGCAATTCGAGGAACGGCACCTGCTGGCGCACTGCCGCGCCGGCCGATCCCGGTGGGGACCAGAGGTCTACCTGGCAGAACACCGCCGCATTGAGCAGTTCGTGCGCAAAGCCATGGAACGATTGGCCCGCGCACGCCGGTTCGGGGTGACGGCTGCAGCGATGATCGCGCTGCTTGATGAGGAGAAGACCTTAAAGCACGTGGTGGAGCACCACCACGAGCGGGAGGAGAAGGGCCTGTTTGCCGAGTTGCGCGGCGCCGCCTGAGTGAGCCGCGAAGCCGCTGCGGCTGGGTGCAGCGGCGATCGGCATCGTCGCGAGGGTTGCGGGGACGAGCCCGGCATCGCGAAGCGGGCGAGTGTGCCGTGGTGGCGTCGATGAAGGCTCCTGCGCAGCGACTGGTCAATGCGGGCTGGAAGCCGTCCTCGGGACCTGGACGGCCACGGCTTGCGCGGCACCCGACGCGCTTCGGCGCCGAAGCAGGAACGGACCGTAGCGCACCGCGAACAGCCCAAACGCGCCGATCCACAGCGCGGCGGCCCCGAGCAGGAATTCTTCCCAAACGACGGGCACGAGCGCCGCGGTGATCCGCGCCGCAGCCGCCAGGATGACCATCACGTAGATGAGAATGGTGGCGCCATCCGCAGAGAGCGCTCGACCCGTGTGTCCGCGGCTGACGCGGGTCATGACCGCGAGAATCATGGTGCCGATTGCGCCAGCGGTGAGCGAGTGGATCGCGGCATCGAGCGGGAAGCCGGGATCGAGAATCGCGACGCCCAGCGCGGCGACACCCGCGACCAGCCACAGATATCCGACGTGCAGGACCAGGAGCAGCGCTTCCGAGCGTGTCGCGGAGCCCCGCCAGCGAAGCACGCGCCACAGATTGAGCGCTGCGCCGGCTAGCAGCGCCACTCCGGTGAGTCGCGCCGACGGAAAGAGCACCCAGGCCATGAGTGCCGCATGCAGCGCCGCCAGGGAGACCTGATCCAGCCGCCCGGCCGCCGGCGGCAGCCGGTTCGTCCCGCGCGCGGCCAGCCAGTTGCGCGTGAAGCTCGGCACGATGCGCCCGCCCACCACCGAGATCAGAATGAGAATCGCAACCAGGCCGAGCCGCCAGCCGTAGCCGGTGAGCGCCGTGACACCGCCCTGCGCGCCGAGATCCATGAGCAACTGCGCCAGAGCGATCACCGCAATCGGGGCGATCATCTGGTAGTTGCGCCGGTTGCGCGATGCGATGATCTCATGGGCCACGACCGCGGTGAGCGCGAAGGGGAAGGCGAGGTCCGCGGCGATCGCAAGCCATGCGGGGAAGAACGCGCTGAGCAGCTCATCAAGGCGTCCCAGGAGCCACAGACTCAGGAGCAGCCCCAGCAGCGCGCCGCTCACGGGACGGCGGCCCGTCCAGTTGGAAATGGCAGTCAGCAGAAAGCCCGCCACCGCGGCCGGCACGAAACCGAAGAGCATCTCATGGATATGCCAGTCGAGCGGAGCGAGGCGGCTCGGGAGCTCAAGCCCCGTCAGGAGCATCGTGATCCACAGCGCGAGCGCGATCGCCGCCCACAGCGCCGCTGCCAGAAAGAACGGCCGGAATCCGTAGGACAGCAGCGTCCGCCGGGCGCCGGTGTCAGACTCAGCGTGCATGTTCAACGCGCCTCCTTATGAGCCTGCCGCGCCAGCGGGGCTGCTCCGCGAGTGACGGGAGCGACCGAGCGGCGCTGGAGCGGGCGCAGCTTGACCAGGAAATCCCACGCCATCAGCAGCGCGCCCGCGGCAAACACGATGTCGCCGGGCATGCGCATCCATTGCCACAAGGTCGTGGTCGCATAGAACGACTGACTGCGCGCGTAGGCATAGCCATGTTCGTAGACCGCGGCGAGCTGCGGCCAGCCGATGGGGAAGAAATTGAACACGATCCACAGCGCCAGCCCGCCATTGTACAGCCAGAAGGCCCAGCGGCCGGCCTTCTCGCTGAAGGCGTGCTGCTCGCCAGCGGCGTAGCGCAGGCAGAAGTAGATGAGCCCGATGCCGAGCAGGCCGAAAGCGCCGAACAGCGCGGTGTGGGCGTGATTGAGGGTGAGGAAGGTGCCGTGCTCGTAATAGTTGACGAGCGGTGCGTTCAGCGTGCCGCCGCCGAAGACTCCGGCGCCGACGAAGTTCCAGAACGCGGCCCCCATCACGTAGAGGTAGGCGAGCCCGTACGGGAAGCTGCCCGCGGCCTTGATGAGACGGTGCTGCTGCAACGCCTCGATGACCAGCAGCAGAAGCGGCAGCACCTCGATGAAGGAGAACATCGAACCGACCGCAACCCACAGGCCGGGCTCGCCGACCCAGTACATGTGGTGTCCCGTGCCGAGCACGCCGCCGAGGAAGATCAGAATCAGCTCCAGATACACCGCCCGTTCGGACAGCTGACGCGAGACCAGCCCGGTGGCCATCAGCAGGTAGGCGCTCACGGCGGCGGCGAAGAACTCGAAGGACTGCTCGACCCACAGGTGCACCACCCACCAGCGCCAGAAATCGGTGATGGTGAAGGACTTCTCGATCCCGGTGAGCGGGATCATGCCGAATGCGTAAAGCAGCGCGATATTGGCCGTGGAGGCCCACAGCAGGTGCTCCAGGCGGATCGCTCCGCACCAGAAGGCCCGCGTCGCGGTGCGCATCGCTGCGCGGCTCGGCCACAACGCCCGGAACATCAGTGCGCTCCAGATCGCCAGGCCCGCGAAGAAGCCGATCTGCCAGGCCCGGCCGAGCTGGATGTAGGACAGGCCCTGCTGCCCGAACCAGAACCAGCCCTTGTGCAGATAGCCCATGATGTCGAGGTAATTGCCGGCGAGCGCGCCAACGACGATCGCGACCGTCACCCAGAAGAGCGCATCGAGCAGCCAGGCCTGCCCCCTGGACTCGGCGCGCCCGATGATCGGCGCGAGAAACAGCCCGGCGCCGATCCACGACAGGCCGATCCAGACGATCGGGGTCTGGATGTGCACGTCGCGGGCGAAGTTGAACGGCAGGAACCGATCGACGGGAATGCCGTAGAAGCTGCTGCGGTCGGTGTAGTAGTGCGCCATCACGGTGCCGGCGAGGATTTGCAGCAGCAGCACTGCCGCGACCGCCAGGAAGTACTTGCCGATGCGCCGCTGGCTCGCCGTCAGCGGCCGCAACGCCAGAACCGGCTCCATGATCCCCGGGTCGGGGCCGTGGATATAGCGCTCATACAGAAAGATCACTGCGCCGAAGGCGAAGAAAGTGAAGCAGAAGCTGACCCACGTCCAGATGAATGTGCTGGTCGTGGGAGTGTTGCCGACCAGAGGCTCGTACGGCCAGTTCTGCGTCCGGGAGGCCACACCGCCGGGGCGGCGGGCGACCGTCGTGATCGACGAGTAGATCAGGAAATCGGCGGTCTGCGCGGCGCTGGCGGCATCGAGGCTGTGAGCCTGCGTCCAGCCCCTGGCATAGTCCGGCTTGAGCAGGGCGCTCGCGATCTGAGCACGCAGCGCCGCGATCGATCGCGCCACCGCGTCCGGCAGCGATACGACGGACTGCGTCAGATCGATGCCCTGCAACGCTTGGCGCATCGCCGTCCTGACCTCATAGCGATCGCCCGGCGAGAGCGCCCGGTAGGGCTTGCCAAATCGCTCCATGGCGAGGCTCTGCTCGGTGAGCGCGGCGAGCTTGACGAGGTTCGCGGCCGTGTAGTCTTCACCGAAATAGGAGCCCATGCCGTAGAGGCTCCCGTAGTCCATGAGGTCGGCGCGCTGGAAGCCGGCTTTGCCCGCCTCGATGTCTGCCGCCGTGAGCACGGTCGCGCCGTTGGGCGCGAGGAAGCGCGCCGGGGTGGGCGGGGCGAGCTGGTAGGTGCGGCTGGTCGCCCAGCCAAACAGCGCGAACGTCACGACAGCGACCGCAAGCAGCACCCACTTGAGGACGTTGCCGACGCCGTCTTCGTGGCTCGCTGCGGACATTGTGACTGGGTCTGTCATCTACGCACTCCTCGCAAGGACGCCGTGCTGCGGGTGAGAATCGCTGCCGGTGTGGGCGCCTGTATGTCGTGGTACGAGAATAATTCCCGGAGGGGCATCCGAGGGTGAATAGGTAGAAGTGCCAGCGGGGTCGAAGGCGCGGCGATCGGCACTACCGCCGAGCGGCGGTGCGGCTTTGCGTGCCGCGCGCTCATCGCTGCAGCAGCGGCAGCTTCTCGGGCACGCCGTCCCATTGCTCGGCATCGTCGGGCGCGGGAATCTTCTGCGCGAGCACGGGCCACTTGCGGGCAAGCTGCCTGTTGAGCTCGAAGAGGTGGTTCTGGCTCGGCGGCACCTCATCCTCGGGGAAGATCGCCTCGGCGGGGCACTCCTGGACGCACAGGGTGCAGTCGATGCATTCGTCCGGGTCGATCACCAGCATGTTGGGGCCGGCATGGAAGCAGTCCACGGGGCATACTTCGACACAATCGGTGTACTTGCATTTGATGCAGTTTTCAGTGACGACGTGGGCCACAGCGGCCTCCGTGCCGCGCTGCGCGGCTCGAGGCGCAAACCATAGCGGTCAGGGCAATCTGTGCGCCTTGATGGCCGTCAAGGGCGCCGCCCACGGGCCGCGGAGCGCAGCTTGCCGCTCGGCCTCGCGCTGGTATAGCTTTGGCGCCCATTCACCCTGATGACGCCAATCACCACTTCATGGCGGATACACCGGAATCATCATGCAGGCCGACAGCGCGCTGGCGCGTGAGCTGCGCCACCACTACCTCTTCTGTGCGCTGACCGAGGCGCAGCAGGCGCGGCTGCTGGCGACGGCCGCTGCGAGGCGGCTGGCCGCAGGCGAGCCGCTCTTCAGTCACGGGGATGCGGCGGGGCAGTTCTTCCTGCTGCGCAGCGGCTGCGTGAAGCTCTATCGCCTCTCACCGGAGGGTGATGAGAAGGTCATGCGGCTGATCCGCCCCGCACAGACGTTCGCCGAGAGCATCCTGTTCATGGATGCGCCGCGATATCCGGTCTCGGGGGAAGCGGTGGAGGCGGCCGAACTGGTCGCGTTCGACCGCGAAACCTTCCTCGGAATCCTGCAGGAATCGTTCGCCACCTGCCGGGCAGTGATGGCGCAGATGACTCGGCGCATCCAGGCCCACTGGGACGAGATCGAGACGCTGGCGCTGCAGAACAGCCGCTACCGGGTCGTGCACTATCTGCTGGGGCTTGTCCCGTCCGATGCTGGTGGCCGATTCACCGTGACTCTCCCGACACGCAAGGTGGTGATTGCGGCGCACGTGGCCGTCACGCCGGAGACGCTCTCGCGGACACTGCGCAGTCTCACCGATGAGGGTCTGATCGAGGTCGCCGGGGACGAAGTGACGGTGACCGATGTGGACCGGCTCCGCCGCCACATGCATTGACCCTTGACCGGCGTCAAGGCGAAGACGCGCGGGTGCGCGGACGCTTCGTCAATGGCCACGCTCAGCAACCGGCTCTCGCGCTGGACCTTGCTCCTGTTTGCCTGTGCGCTCGTGAATTTTCTGGCGGCCCAGGGGCTGATCCTCGCCGGCATGACCTGGCCGGCGCGGGCGCTGTCCGCACCCGGCACGCTGGCCGCGGTCCATTTGCTGGTCATCGGGTGGCTGCTGCTGATGATGCTGGGGGCGCTGTTTCAGTTCGTGCCGGTCATCACCGCGCGCCCGCTGACAAGCCAGCGCATGGCGCTTTGGGCTCTGATCGGCATCGAGGTCGGGCTCGGCGGCATGATCTGCGGCTTCTTCGGCATCACCGCCTCGCCGGTTCTGGCCATGGCGCTGCCGGCTGGCGCAACCGCAGTGCTGCTGGGAGTGCTGGCCGCATCGTGGAACGTGGGCGTCCCTCTGGTGCGCGCACGCCCCCTGGCGCTGCCCGGGCGGATGGTGCTCACGGGACTTGTGTTCCTGGTCATCACGGTGATGCTCGGGCTGTCGTTCGCATTGGCGTTCACGGTGCCGGCGCTTGCGCCGTACCTGGCTGGGCTGCTCAATGCATTCGGCGATCATGCGCTGGCCGGCCTCGGCGGATGGTTCACGCTGACGGCCATGGGCGTCAGCTACAAGCTGCTGCCGATGTTCATGCTCGCCCCGGAGGACCGGGGCATCCCGGGCGATTGCGTCCACATTCTCGGCACTCTGGGGTTCGCTCTGGCCGTCGCGGCCGGTGTGGCGCAGGTGTGGGTCTCGGCCGGTTTCCTGCGCATAGCGCAGTCGAGCGGATATGTGGCGATCACCATCGCCGTGGCGATCTACCTGTGGGATATCCGCCGGATCTACCGCACGCGCCGGCGCACGGCGATCGAGGTGCACAACCGGGCCGCGGTGGGCGCCTTCGGCTTCCTCGGACTCGCCGCGGCGCTGGCGATCAGCAGCCTCGGCACGGGCCGTCCCGCGGCCGGCGCGCCGGTGAGCGTCTTCCTGGTCGTGTTCGGATGGCTCGGCGGCCTCGGGCTGACTCAACTCTATAAGATCATTCCATTTCTGACCTGGCTCGGCCGTTACGGCAGCGCGCTCGGCCGCGCCTCCGTGCCCCGCGTGCAGGACCTGGTCCGTGAACGACGCGGCGGTCAATGGTTCGTGTTGTATTTCGCCGCCATACTCCTCGGCAGCGCCTTCGCCCTGTCCGGCAGCGCGCCCGGGTTTCGTTCGTGCATCGCGCTCGTGGCGCTCGCGACTGCCGGCCTCGTCACCGAGTACTGGCGTGCCTGGCGGGGCCACTACGTGCAAGCGCGCCACGCCGAAGCCGCGATTCCTCCATTCCTAGCGAGCCCGAGAGAATGACCATGACCGAGCCACTCACACTTGATGTCCGTGAAATCCTGCGCAGTGGGGGGGAGCCTCTGCCGAAGATCATGCAGGCCGTGGGCCGCCTCGCGCCGGGCCAGCCGCTGCGTCTGCTGGTCACATTCGAGCCGCTACCGCTCTACGCCGTGCTGGGACGCAAGGGTTTCGAGCACAGTGCCGTTCGACACGGCGAAGGGGACTGGGAGGTGCTGTTCGCGCCTCGGGGAGCAGAGGCGGGCTCCGGCGCTGCGGCGGTTGCGGCCGTCCCGCATACGTCGAGCGATGAATGGCCCATGCCGAGTGCGGTCCTCGACAACCGCGGGCTCTCGCCGCCTGAGCCGATGATGCGGATCCTCGAGGCGCTCGAGCACCTCGCGCCGGGCCAGGTGCTCGAGGCGCTCAACGAGCGCGAGCCGGTCTTTCTCTACCCGGAGCTGCAGGCTCGCGGCGCGGTGATCCACACCGAGACGGTGGGCGAGGGTGTCCGGCTGCTGATCCGGTGCGCGGGCTGATCGCCATGGATGCGGCAATCACGCCGGATCGCCAGTACGTGCTGGCCGCCCTGCACGAGGTGATCGATCCGGAGCTCGGCTACAACATCGTCGATCTCGGCATGGTCTATGAGCTGGCGGTGGACGCCGGCGTCGTCAAGATCAGCATGACCATGACGACCCCGGGCTGTCCGGCTCAGGATTACATCCTCGCGGGTGTCTACGAGCGCGCCAGAAGCCTTCCAGGCATCAGTGCTGTGGACATCAACCTCGTCTGGGAGCCCGCCTGGTCACCGCAACGGATGACGCCCATCGCCAAGGCGCACTTCGGCATTCAGGAGTGAACGGCTGCGGGGCGGCCGATCTCGAACTGCCAGGTGTCCGGCCCCCGCTGCAGATAGTTCCAGGAGAACTCGCCCGTGTGCTCAGCGTCGAACTGATAGTAAAGCGGCCGAGGGTCGTGGTCGTTGACCAGCACGAAGCTCTCACCGGGCTTGAGCGCGCGATAGGTCTCGAAGATCTGGCGGTGCCGTTCCATGGGAATGAGCGGTCGAACGTCGAGAATTCGGGCTTGTGACATGGGGGACTCCTTCTCAGGTGGGTTGTATTGAACACGGCTCAGTCTGTGCAATGCGCCGTTGAAGCGTTCCGCCTCGCGCGGCCGGGAATCGTGCAGAACGCACCAAGCGCGAGCGGCGAGGGTGCAGGCGATGTGGTGCTGGGCATCTGCGGCCTCAGACAGGCTCACGAGTGCACGTATGAGCAGCCCGGCGAGCGCCGAAAGCGCTTCGTCGCGGTCATGGGCGGTCATCGCGGACCTCGATGACCCCGTCGCGCACGCGGACCGGGAAGGTGTGCACGGCTTCGTACGCAGGCGCTTTGACTGCGGTGCCCGTTCGGACGGAGAACTCGGCAAGGTGCATGGACACAGTGCCCGGTCGCCCTCTACCCAGCCGTTGGCGAGGTCGCTGCCCCGATGGGTGCATACGTCCCGCAGAGCAAAATACTCACCGTCCAGGTTGACGACGGCGAGATTGGATCCGCCGAGGGGAATCACCTTGCCGGTGCGATCCGGGATGTCGCCGGCTCGGGCGACTTCAATCCACTGCGTCATGTTCATTGCTCTTTTCCAACCGTGAGCAAACACTACGGCCAATCCACGGACGCGCTCCTTGATGTGCATCAAGAGCGGCGGCGGATGCCCGCCGACGCAGCGCATCGCGGATGATCGACGCATCGAGAGCGGCGAGGCATCGCCGCGCCGGGGCCACGGCTGCGCAAATGACGACATCAAAACCCGCCTCGTTCATTCGGCGATGCCTGAAGCGATCCAGGAGTGGTTCCACGCGACGACGCGCAGCCGCAGTGCGGCGAGCGCCCGAGATCTGCTGACAGGATCGGCATCGCCCGCTTGAATCGGCGGCGGCGGTCACCGGCGGCGCGCCGTGAAGACGGGTCTAAGAATATTCAGATATTAATCATTGACTTAACGACGACTCTTCTACTGCTGCCGCATCCAGCGCCGGTCATTGGCGTTGGCATCGAGCCGACAGGATCGCAGGTCTCCGTTGGGTTGCGGACCGTGGCCCGGCAGGAGGCTCAACCGCGGCAGCCCGGGCCCCTCGCGCGGAGGAGTTGACCGCATGCCCCGGCGCTGGAATGCTGTGCGCCATGGCCGCGACGCTGTGGATCGGGACTCGCAAAGGTGCCTTCACTGTTCGTCCTGATGCACGCAGGCGCAGCTGGAAGCTGTCGGGTCCCCAGTTTCTGGGACATATCATCCATCACATCGTGCAGGACCCGCGGGAGCCGCGCGTACTGATGATGGCGGCCAAGACCGGGCATCTGGGGCCGACCGTGTACCGCTCGAGTGACCGGGGGCGGACCTGGCAGGAGGCGGGCCAGCCTCCGGCATTCCGCAAGGCGGCCGACGGCGAACCCGCACGGGCGGTGCAGAAGGTCTTCTGGCTAACACCGGGTCACGCCAGCGAGCGCGGCAGTTGGTATGCCGGCAGCTCGCCGGCGGGCCTGTTCCGCTCCGAGGACTGCGGTGAGCGGTGGGAGCCGGTGGCCGGCTTCAACGATCATCCGATGCGCTCGAAATGGGTCGGGTTCGGCACGCCGGACGGGGAGTTGCTGCACTCCGTGCGCATCGACTCGCGGGACCCGAAGCACCTGTATCTGGCGATCTCCGCTGGAGGGGTGTTCGAGTCGACCGACGGGGGTGCCGATTGGACGCCGCTCAACGAAGGCTGCGCGGCCGATTTTCTGCCGGATCCCAACGCGCAATTCGGACATGATCCGCACTGTTTGGCGATGCATCCGCGCGCGCCCGATCGGCTCTACCAGCAGAACCACTGCGGCATCTATCGCCTCGATCGGCCCGCGCGGCGCTGGGTGCGGATTGGACAGGCGATGCCGAAGAACATCGGCGACGTCGGCTTTCCGATCGTGCTCCATCCGACCGATCCCGACACGGCCTGGGTGATCCCGATGGACGGACAGACGGTGTGGCCGCGAACCTCGATCGGCGGCAAGCCGGCGGTGTACCGCACGAACGACGGTGGCAGGCGGTGGCGGCGGTTCGACGACGGACTGCCGAAATCGCAGGCCTGGCTCACCGTTCTGCGCCAGGCAATGTGCACGGACGATCGTCTGCCGCAGTTGGGCCTGTACTTCGGCACCACCGGCGGCGAGGTGTGGGCGAGTGTCAACAGCGGGGAGATCTGGCGATGCATTGCGCGCCATCTACCGGAGATCTACTCGGTCACGCACGCAATTTAGACGCGGCGACGATCTGTTCCCGATGAGCTGCACGGTCCACATTCCCAGCCCGCTGCGCTCCTACACGGCCGGCGCGCTCAAGGTCCCAGCGGACGGAACCACTCTGGAGGAAGTGCTCGCAAGCCTGGAAGGCCGCTTCACGGGCATCCGATTCCGCCTCGTCGATGAGCAGAGCCGCATCCGCCCGCACATCCGCTTCTACGTCAACGCCCGCGAAGCGCAAGAGCTTTCCGCACCGGTCGGCACCAGCGACACGGTGCACGTGATCTGTGCGCTGACCGGAGGGTGAGTCGTGACGCTCTGCGCGAACGAGCGAGCGCGATATCGACGGCATCTGAGCCTGCCTGAGATCGGACCGAGCGGCCAGCAACGGCTGAAGGACACCCGCGTGCTCGTGGTGGGAACGGGGGGACTTGGCTGTCCGGCTGCCCTGTATCTGGCCGCTGCCGGTATCGGCACGCTGGGGCTCGTCGATTTCGACCGGGTGGAGCTCTCCAACCTCCAGCGCCAGGTGCTGTTCGGCACCGAGGATCTCGGGCAGCTGAAGGTGGAGGCAGCACGCCGGCGCCTGCTCGCCCTGAATCCGGAAATAGCAGTGCTGACCCACGCGTTGACGCTGCGCGCGGACAACGTCTGTGAAGTTATCGAAGGTTACGACATCGTACTCGACGGCAGCGACAGGCTGAGCACTCGCTATCTGGTCAATGACGCCTGCGTGCTGCTCGGCCGGCCGCTCGTCACGGCGGCGATTCACCGCTTCGAGGGCCAGGCCATGACGTACATTCCGGGTCTGGGCCCGTGTTACCGCTGTCTGTTTCCGCAGGTCGAGGAGGGCGCAGTGGCCAGCTGCGCCGAAGCCGGCGTACTCGGGGTGCTGCCCGGCGTGTTGGGCACGATACAAGCCAATGAGGCCATCAAGATCGCCGCAGGCATCGGCGCGCCGCTGATCGGCCGGCTCCTGAGCTACGATGCGCTCGAGCTCAGCTTCACGGAGCTGCCCGTCAGCCGGCGCCATGACTGCCGGGTGTGCGGCGAGCATCCTCAGATCACGGCGCCGAGGGACATCGGCCCGGCGTGTGACACCGAGACGCTCGCCGCGCGCCGTCTTTCGGCGATCGACTTGCGTGATCTGCTGGCGTCGGCCGAATCGGCCGGGCCGCCGTTAGTCCTGATTGACGTGCGCGAGCCGCGGGAATTCGCCGCCCGGCATCTCGAGGGAGCGCGCAACATTCCGCTGCGGGAACTCGAGAGCCGTCTTGCAGAGTTCGCGGGCGCTGGCGATCCCGTTTTTCTCTGTCGCTCCGGACACCGAAGCCTCCTCGCGTGTGCGATCGCGTGGCGTGCCGGGATTGCCGCACCGGGGCACCTGGAAGGCGGGCTGCTTGCCTGGGCTGCCGAAGTCGATGCGGACTTCGAGGTCGCCTCCGACTGAGCCCCGGACGTGCGGCAAGACTTTCTGCCGCGCTGCCGCTAGGCGCCTTCTTGCGCGTGCAGACCCGGCTCGCCGTCCCACGCGGGGTGGCCAACGGCAAGCCACGGCACACCGCGGTACGTATCGGCGACAATCCAGATGCTCGCGACGATCAGACTGGAAATCAGGAACGCGGTCATTGCGGTCCGGCCCGTCTGCAACCAAGGCCCCCAGACACAGATCGTGATCACCCCCATCATGGCCGCCTCCAGCGTCGCAGCCAGCCGCGGCCACACGCCGAAGAGCAGAGCGAGTGAGGCGGCAAGACTGCCTATTCCGCTGAGATAGACCCAGTCGCGGCCTGAGGGCAGCCACGCGAGCCAGGGCGGGAGGTGGTAGCTCGCGCCCCGCAGGATCAGCTGCAGCCCGAGCGCAGGGAGCGAGGCGATCAGCAGCCACCGGGCGATCTCGACGCCGTGCCGCACGACGGCGAATTTCAGGTAATGGCGCTCCCAGGGCCCGGAATAGACGGCAAACAGAACCCAGCCGCCGGCGAGAATGGTGGTGATCTCGGCGACACCCGCCCACGCATCGACATTGAGCCAATGACCGGGCAGCGACGGAATCTCCAGCAGGATCACCCACAGCAGTAGGAAGGAGAAAAGAATACGGCACGCCAACCGGCGCGTACGCCTGAGCAGCAGACCGACACCACATGCCAGCTCAACTGCCGCGCATGCATCGGCAATGGCAGTGCGTCCCGGAAGATGGTGAACGGGGATGTGCTGCCAGACCAGCGCGAAATCGCCGTTGACCACACCGATGATGCCGAGGCCGGTCAGCGCTGCGGCGAAGAGCAGGCGGCTCGGGCGGACTGTGATGGCCATGGATGATCGCCCTCCGCAACGGTCTGCCGCCTCGGGTTTGCTTCTGGGGCCGTCCAAAGGACGCCCGTGCGGCGAGGGCCGCCGTTCCAGTGTTTGCCTGCGGCCAGCCATCGGGCCCCCGCAGCTGACCGCAATAGTCCCGTAACGCTTCGCTCGCGGCGTATTGCGCGACGAAATGCGCAAGCTGTCAACGCGAAACCTCAATCCGCGGTCGAAGAAGGACCGCGTGCCGCACCGTGGGCGCACCGCCAGTGTCCGGCCGCCCCACCGCCTGCGCAGGCAGAGACGATCGCCTCGATCCAGAGAGTGCGATAATAATTATTCCCGTATTATCAAGTTCTTATATTGCTATACTCCAATCAATTCTCAGATCAGATCCCAGGCGGGCAGGCGCTCACCGCTGGGTGCCGGTGGGTGTGGAGCGATAGATCACCGGGAGCCCATTGAGTGCGCTTCGCTGCAGCACCTCCGAGCCGACGTTCCCCAAGGCATGCAGCGATGCAGCATTTTCCTCATCGACCAGACACATGCATCGGCCGCGTGGCCGCCACTCATTGCCCCACGCGAGGGCGGCTCGCACGGCTTCCGTGGTGTAGCCCTTGCCGTGAAAGCTCGGCGCCCGTGCGAAACCCAGCTCCGGTCCCGTGCGCCGCAGCGGTGCCCCGTCGCGCTTGCAGTCCGCAAAACCGATTGCACCGACGAACGTCGAGGTCTCGCGCTCTTCGATGGCCCAGTAGCCGAAACCGCTGAGGACCCAGTGCCCGGCGTGGGCCAACACTCGTGCCGAGGTCCGTTGCTCGCCCGAGGGCATGCCTGCGATAAACCCCTTCACGATGGGGTCGGACCACATCGCGACGCATTGCGGCAGATCATCGCGCCTGGGGCCGCGCAGACGCAGGCGTCGGGTCTCGATGACCGGCACGGATGTCTGCAGCCCTCGATTCTGCGGTGTCCTCCGACCTTCCCGATGCTCTTGACCCGACCCCTGAGCGCAGGCCCGTCCCGCGCGCGACCGGTTCTCGGGCAGGCCGGTGTGCCGGCCCGCTGCGCGCCACGGCAATGAGTGCACAACGCACCTGCCCGTGCAGACCCCTGTTGCGGCCGATCCGTGCCGCGATCAGGAGCAGTTCCCAGCGGTGTCTCTCATTCGAATTTCACCGCCCCGAGGGCCTTCCATTTGGCAGCGGCGTTCGGATAGGCCACCTGATACATCTGTGCCGCAATCGTGTCGATGAGCGCCATTCGGTCGCCGCCTTTTGCATACAGGTTGAAGTGCGTGCGGCCCTTGCGGAACGTGAAGTGGGCGTCAGCGCCGAGCTGCTTCAGCACGACGTCAAGCTTTTCGGCGGCGCCGTTTAGATAGAACGTGTCGGCAGTTCCAACGTAGACGTGGATCTTGCCCTTGAGATACGGGCCGCGCCGGGTCCAGGTTGTCTTGAGGATGTGCGCCAGGTCGTAATGCGCGCGCCAATAGGCGACGACAGCGGGATTCACATCGCCGGTCTTGCGGTCGAACATCGGCTCGGGACGGCCATCGGGGCCGCGTGGTGAGAAGACCCAGTCAAACGAGGCCATCTGGCCGCCGTAGGGTCCAAGAACCTGTTCGAGCCGCGCGAACTGCTCGAAGGTCTCTATGACTTTGCCGTGCATGCGCACGAGCGGGTAGGGCGATCCGTCCGGTCGGTGGTACACGTTGGCGTCGGGCGCGTAGAGATTGATGCCCGTAAAATCATGGAAGTCGCTTGGGTCCGGCGACGTGGACCACGTTCCGCCGAAGATGCGCGGGTAGTTGATCTGCAGCTGCAGGGTCGCCCAACCGCCCGAGGAATGGCCCTGCAGATAGCGGTCCCTCGCCTGATCGAGCATCCGGTAATGCGCTTCGATCCACGGAATGTATTCCTGGGTGAGGGCGGACCCCCAGGGCCCGTCATTGACGGAATTGGCGAATTCATGCGTCCCGGTGGGCAGGTGCTCATCGAGCATGACCCAGATCATGGGCGGCATCTTGCCCGCCGTCATTCGCTCGTAGATGTGAATGCCCATGAACTTGCAGAATGCGAGCGTGCCACCGAAGCCATGCGTCCAGTAAACGGTGGGGTACCGGCGCGACGGATGCTTATGGTACCCGGGGGGCAGCACCACCCAGGCTCGCACGAACATGGGGCGGCCCCAGAACTTCGTGAGCAGGGCACTGAGATCCTGCGCGAGGCGCAGATGCGTGGCCGCCTGCTGATCCTGGGGTCTGAGCTTGAACGGCGCGTGCGGGGCCACAACGGCATCCAGCGCGAGCTCCGGTTCGGCGCCGTGGCCGGGCGTCCAGTTCCTCAGCGTCAGTACCGGGCTGATGAGGTCGCCGGCCGTGAGGCCACTGTAATTGTACGTGTGAGCAACATCGAGGACGGCCTGGACTTGGTAATCGCCGGGCGCCAGGTCGGAAAATGGCTTCGGGTAAGCGGTCCCATCGGTGTCGATGTCGATGGTGGCGCCCGGCGCAAGATCGTGGACCTCACGGGCTGCAACCCAGGTGGCGTCAGGGCGGAATTCGTTGATGGAAACGTGCTGGGCACCGGCTCCCTTGGCAATGAAGAGCAGGAGCCGCCCGGAGACTGGCGCATGAATCGCAGGTCCCGCAAGGACGCGGAAGAACAGATGATGGGCCGGCTCCCGCGGCTTCTGCGCGCATGCCGCGACGGACGCGAATGCTGCGACAAGGCCGACGGCCAGAGCAGCGCGGCGCTTCACCGCGGATGATCGATGAGACTTGACGTGCATGATCCCCCCTTGTAGTGGCAGAGATTGTACAGAACACATCCACCCGGGCAACAGTCTCCACCATCCCTTCAATGCCTCGCTCTCTGCAAGCAGCTGGCGGCCTACAGGTTGTATGCGGGGGGTGGGCGCCGGTCGCACGAATCGGCAAATGCACGCAAATGCGTCGTTCGCACCAGATCGCGACTCTCGCTCGATCAAGACAGTGCTCCATCAGTCACGCGCGAGGCGCAGCCGCGGCCAGTGGACTTGCCGCGCGGAATCTGCCGGGAGCTGAGGCGGGCGCGAGAGTTCAGACGGGAAACCCGAGCCGGGCTGACGGATCAAAAAGATTTTAGCGGCGTCCGGCCGGCACACCTCTTCACGTGTCGTTATCAGCAGGGAGCCGCACAAGCGCGCCATACGGGCTGCGTGCGATATGGACGTGACGCTCGCGCACGCCATGCCTCGCGGGGCGTGATACAGGAAATCGATGACGCGTCGCAATGATCTGGACGCCCTGTGAGGCACTTTGCTGCTGCTGATGGCGGGAGTGCATCTGCACACCGCACGGAATCGGCATGCGAGCGAGCGCTTCGGCGATGCCTCCGTGGCCGCCGGATTCCTCTTTGTATCAAGCGTCCTCGTCGGCTCCATCTTGTACGCCGCTCATGGCGCAGCGTGGTCCTGCTTACGTTCGCGGACGGCTGTTTCGGCGTGCACGCAAGCTGTACGAGCACCATGCGATTCTGCTGATGATCATGTTCACCGCGGAGGCGACAGCTGTGGGTCTGTTCGGCAATCGACCGCTGCACAATCACCGCAAGGTATGCTGACGGATGACTGATCAGCCCACCCCGTGCCAGCATTCCCCCCGGCGCTCGCCCAAGGCTCTTTCGTGGCTCTCATGCCGACCGTTATGCTGCTCCTTGGCTGGGATCGCACGGCAACCGGTGGTCCAGCGGCTTGGGCAGCGGCAGGCCTCGAGCGAACGCATCCGTGATCTCGTCCGTGGGGTCGCAGCGGGCGGAGTGATGACGCGGCCCGGCTGTCTGGATTGCCGGCAGTCCCGTCGCTCTCGAGCGACAAAGCCGTCCCAAGGGAGTCGCATGTTTAGTGCACTGTGTCACAGGCAGGTGGCCCGGGTCTGCACTACGCTTTTCCCATGTGCGAGCGATATGTCGTGCCGGACCAGGACCTCGTCGAGCGCGCGCTGGCGCCGGAGTTGCGCTGGTGGCATTTTTCGGCGAGCTTCAACGTTGCGCCGTCACGCTACGTGCCGGCTGTTCGTCTGCACGAAGGCCGGTCCGAGGCTGTCATGATGCGCTGGGGGCTTATCCCGGCATGGGCGCATGGGGACATGTCCGCCGGACACTGGCTGCGGCTCTCGTGCAGCGCCCTGGAGAGCAGTCCGCTGTTCCGCGGTCCCTGGCTGAATGGCCAGCGCTGCATGCTGCCGTTCGCAGGCTTCTACACGTGGCGGTTGACGCCCGCGGGATACCGCCAGCCCTATTTCGTGCATGCCAACGGCCGGCCTGTATTCGCCGTAGCCGCAGTCTGGGATCGCACGGAGACCGACGACGGCGACGTGATCGAAGGCTGCGCGATCCTCACGGTGCCGGCGAACGCGCCGCTCGAGTCGATACAGACGGCCACGCGTGAGATCCCGGCGGTCCTAAGTGCCGAAGACTGCGAGACCTGGCTTCACGGCACGCCCGCCGCGGCGCGGGCGCTGCTGCGAACACCGCCCGATGCATTGCTCACGAGCCACGCGGTGAGCCCGCGGGTCAATTCCCTGGCCTGTGATGACGAGGGGCTGGTGCGGGCAGTCGGGTGAACCGTGGCATTCTTTCGGGGAATGCCCTGGTCCGGCGGCATGATCGCGCACCCGAGATCGCTCCGCCCGGACCGCCGAAAGTCAAGCGTCTGCGCGGCTGGGTATCAGAATCAACTCCACAACGCCGATCGGAAGACTGCGCATCCGTCTGGGTGCATCAACGTGGCGTGCGGCTGCGGATTTCCGCATGAGAACCCGTGGCACACCGCTCAAGAGGCACGCGCCGGGGCGTACGATCGGCCGCTGACCTGAAGACCGCATGGCTCGTGTACATGCCCGCGGTGGGCGTGGCATGAGGCCTGTAGGCTAAAGCCGGCGAGCCTCGGGGGTGGCGCGATCAGCCGAGCATGAACGTGGTGTAGTTCAACTTGTGCAGCGCGCCGTCGGTGACGGTGAGAACGAACAGACTGGTCAATAGCATGGCCAGGACGAAGCCGTATCCATAGAAGAACGGACCTAACATCAGGCTCAGGTAACTGAAGGCGAGATTGGCGAGCAGCATCGTGGCGCTGACGGCAGCGGCGATCCGCAGGCGGTCGAGATAGAACAGGATGTTCAGCCCGGCCATGACCAGCAATTGCAGTCCGACACCCACCGAATCAATGGCGAGCAGAGGGAAATACAGGGTCGGAATGCGGAAGAACGCAAGCAGCGACGGACCGAGCGCGCTGAGCACGAGCAGTGTGAAGCCTTGAATCTTGATGATGTCGTAGATGCCCTCGCGGGCGGTGAGGACCATCTCCTCGCGGTAGGCACGAATGGCGCTCAGCGCTCCCCCCTCGCGCACTGCGCTGTAGTAGCGGTCGTAGGCGCGCACGAAATCGACTTCCATGCGCAGCAGGAATACGGCCATGCCGGGAATCAGCGTGAAATAGGCGAGAAAGATCGGCGTGTCGTAGACCGCCGATGCGTGCAGATCACCGATGACGCGCTGACCGGTGCCCGAGGAGAGCCAGAATAGGAACTTGTCGGCCCAGATGCCGGCGTTGAAGAGCAGGCCGATCGGCAGCAGCCACAGATGCACTCGGCCGGCGCGCAGGAAATCGAATTCGATCAGCCCTGAGGGCGGGTACTCTCGCCACACCAGGGCGAGCGAGCCGGTGATGATGACCGCCTGGCCGCAGGCGAAACCGAGCAATAGGCCCTCCATGCCGAGCCCTGCTTTGCCGAGCGCGAACCCCAATGCGACCGAGCCGCCGTAGCCGAGGAAGTAAAGCACCAGCAGCGATCGGTACTGCTTCAGACCGGAAAGGAGGACCGTGAGCACCCACACCGTGTTGAGTAGGTTAAGGCTAACGATCATCAGCATGCGGTACGCCGGGCTCGAATCCGGAAGCAGCCACAGCGCGAGTGGCACCGAGACGAGCAGCAACGGCAGTCCGGTGATCACCAGGATGCCGAGCAGGTTCGGTAACACCCGTGCGGACTGGCCTTCGAACAGCCGGTCGGCGACGTAACGCGTGTAGAGCAGTTGCGTGCCCCCGGAGTAGATGAGGCTGAGGGCGATCAGCCAGGTCACGCTGGTCTCGAAGTCGGTGATCTTGCTGGCCGGCAGCACGACGCCGAGACTCATCACCCCGAGTATCAGGATCGCCAGGATCGACAGCACCCACGGTCCCGATCCGATGACGCCAGCGTAAAGGTAGGCGCGCAGCAGACCCAGATAGCTCTTGCTGCGGCTCAAGCGGCGCAGTTCGAAGCCGATGCCGGCCATCAGAGTGAGCCCTCGTCGCCAACCCGCTCGGCGAACAGTCGATCGAAGGCATCGATCATCTGCCGCTGGTCGTAATAGGCTTCCACCCGCCGGATCGCGGTCTGCGCGGCCCGACCGTAGGCGATGCGGTCCGACAGCAGCGCGGCGCAGGCGTCGGCCAGCGCCTCGTGGTTGGCAAGGCCGACCACGGAGCCGGCAGCACCCAGGCTGCGGTCATCATCGCCACGGCCATACACCAGTTCCGAGCATGCGCCGACGTCGGTGGTCACGCAGGGCAGGCCGGCGGCAAATCCTTCTAGGATCGCTAGGGGCAGCCCTTCGCTGATCGAGCTCAGGACGAGCACGCCGACCTCGGGCAGGATCTCCTCGATGCGCCTGAAGCCGAAGAAACGCAGTGACTCCCCCAGTCCCAAGGCCTGCGCGAGCTCGTGGCATTCGCGGCTGTACTCTAGATCCTCGTCTTCAGGGCCGACGATCCAGGCCTGTGCGTCGGGCAGCCGTTGTCGCAAGGCATGAGCGGCGCGGATGAAGGTCTTGATGTCCTTGATCCGCACGACTCGGCCGAGCAGACAAATGACCGGCGGCGGCGCGGTGCCGCTCGGGCGGCGCAGGCGGGCGAGGCGCTCGACGTCCACGCCGTTGGGGATGATTCGAGTGCGCGCGGGGTCCGCGCCGTCGTGGATCTGCTGCTGGCGAGCGGTTTCGAACAGGCTGATGATGGGATCGGCGCGGCGGTAGGCCATGCCGCCAAGGGTTTCGAAAAAGCGGATCCACATCTCGCGCAGATGACTGACTTCCGTCGGGTCATACTGCAGCGGGCTGCGTGCGTCGTTGATCCAATCGGCGTTCATCAGATCGACGCGCCGCTCCTTGGTGTAGATGCCGTGTTCCATCAGCACGAAGGGGCGTCGCTGGGCCTGCGCGCCGAGCACGCCCAGCAGCCCGGCGTAACCGGTCGAGGGGCTGAGAAACAGCCGTGCCCGCGGCAGTTCGCGCGCCGCGCGGGCCAGCGCCCAGATGGGGCGATGCAAATTGCGCACGGTCCAGAAGTAGTCGAGGAATGACGGCTCCGTGGCGTTGGCCTCATAGGCGGCGGTGATGTAGTGCCACGCCGGCTCCCCATAGAGGAACGCGTCCTCGTTGAGCGGATCGCCGGCTGCGAGATGAGCGCTGAAGTCGAGAACCTCGGCTTTGCCCGCGCGCAACGAATCGTGCAGGCGGGCATAGAGGGCCGTCGTATCCGCCGGCAGACGGGGTGGTTTGACCCGCCGGTGTTCGCGTTCCTCGAACAGGTAGAGCCTCTGCAGTGCCGTGACATTGTCCGGCAATCGGTATTGCACGCCGCCGTAGTCCTTGGCCTGCGAGCCGAGGAAGACGGCCGCGAAGCGCCAGTTTGGCAGCTGCGTGACCAGCTGATGGACCCAGCTCGATACGCCGCCCTTGACGTACGGATAGGTCCCTTCGAGCAGCAATGCGATGTCGCATTCGGTCGTGTGAGTGTCAGGCATCGATCGCAAGCCCCCACAGCCGTGCCACCGGCCCGATGAGCGGAATGTGCCGATACAACGGGTTGCGCTCGAGCAGGTCTCGCAGGCGCGAGTAATTGCGTGCTCGCCATGCGCGCTCGAGCAACCACGGCAGTGCACGCGCTGGGGCGGCGCCCGCCTCGCGTGCCAGTTCGTAGTCGCGCGCCACATCTGACTCGTGCGCTTCGGATTCGCGCTGCTGATTGAGCCGCGCGCGCGTAAGCAGTAGGCGATTACGCCAGGCGGCGTCCACGGCCGGTTCGCCGATTGCAGCGATGAGCTGTTGCGCGGCGTCGAGGTGCATCTGCCGCAGGCCGCCGCTGGCGATGCCAAGATAGACGAACTCAAGATGGAGCTCGGCGAGATCCAAGGTGCTTTGCGCGCTGCCGAGACCGTGTGCGCGACGGTGCGTTTCGAGACGGCTCATCTGCGCGACGATGGTTTCCTCCCGGCGTGCCAGCAGATTGTGCGCGAGCAGGCGGAGCGTCTCATCGGGATGGCTCAACGCTCCGCGGAGCAGGGCGGTGGTATCGCGGCTGCGGCGGGTTGCTATGGCAAGCAGAGCGCGCGAGCCAAACTGACTGTAGGGCGTTGCGGTGCGCAGGCGGGCGAGTGCTCCACCAGCGCCGAAGTGGCTGACGTGGCCGCGTACTTCGGTCGTGTACGTCGGCTGGCGCACGAGCTTCGGGGGCGGGTGGTGCGAGCCTTGTTCCAAATGCGGGTATACGAGGCCGATGAGCAGAACCAGAAGCGGGCCGAGCAGCGGCAGGACGCTGCCTAGGGCAATGAGCGTGAGCACGCTGGGCAGCCTGCGCTTGCGCAGGCGGCGTGGCAGCACGCCGTGCATCAGCACTGCACAGAGCGTGCTGAGCACAACGTTGGCGACCAGCAACGCAAATACAAGATAACCCGCCGCGGACATCGAGGCCGGCTCTAACCAGCGGCTGAGGTGCATCATGAACACTGGGCTCATCGCACGATCCCTATGATGAAGGCTGGTCGACCTCGATACCGCATTCACGCAAGAGCGCGAGCGGCACACGATGATCGACAGGCACTTGCGCGACGCTGAATCCAGCGGCCTCGAGTCCTCCTTCCATTCGGTGGGCCCGCAGGATACCGTCGATGCGCTCGAGAAAGCCGCGCGTAGTCGCGGGTCCGGCGAGCGGCAGCAGGATGAGCAGGCCGGCCACCATCGGGCCGAAAGGTTCGCGCCAATAGAGGTCCAGGCCGCGGCGCGCGTCGTAGAGCGCATGGAGCGCCGATGGCAGTGCATCATCGGTGCTGGCGCGCACCACCACGAGCGTGGAATGCACGCCGCTGCGATCGTGCAGGCGCTGCAGCTTGATCAATTCGTGCGCGAACGCAGGCGGACAGTACGGAATGCGTGCGCGCAGGTCGGCTGTCTGCGCGGCCGCCCAGCTTTCGTCGGCGAAGTACTGCAGCATGGCCGAGGCCGCGGTGAGATTCTCCTCCACGAGAGCAAGCAGCGGAAGATCGCGCACCACAAGCACGCCGAGCTTCTCACCGGCGGAGTCGATCAACGGGAAGACTGCGCGGTAACTGCCGCCCTGCTCGAGCTCAACGAGTTGGTCGACACTGTGATAGGCGGTCTGCTCGTGCTCGAGGGCGTACTTGAGCAGAGGATCGGTGCGCGCCAGTGTGGCGGGTGGGCCAAGCGCCGCGAGCGGGGCTTCGGCGAGCCTGCCGTTTCGGTACAGGTGCAGCGCAGCAGTCTCGAACCGGCAATATTGCGCCAGCAGCTGCAGCAGCGCCTCGGCGCCCGCAGCGGAGATGCCGGCGTGCAACTGCGTGCCGAGCTCGCGCAGCGCTTCCAGCGCACCGCGCAACGTCACGGGTTGGGCGATGAGAGCCTCTTCGAGCCGGTCGTGGGACAGACGGGTGATGAAGAATGCGCGGGTCAAGGATTCCAGCCGCTGCTCCGTGTAATCTGTGCGCGCCTGTCCTGCCCGCAGCTGCTCGTGCCAGCGCGAGCGGTATTGGCCCGCGCCGAGCGCCGCGAGCGCTCCCCCGGCCATCTGGATGAGCGGCGGCGCCTGGCCGCTGATGCCGAGTCGATGTGCGGCGATGCCGGCCACCGCCAGGATCAAGGTGGACAATGCGGCCGGGGAGAGGCCGTAGCGCAGCCCAAGAAAGAGCGGGATCAGCCAGAGCCACGGAAATGCCGAGACGGTGAACGGGGTGGTGGAAAAAAGCCACACGGCTAGCGCCAGGCCTGCGAGCGGCAGCAGCGCGACTTCCGCCCAGACCAGGTTGCCGTAACGACGTTCGGTGCTCTTATCCATGCTCGGCGTCACCTGCGGATCAGCGCAGCAAACGCTTCAGGAGTCCGGCGAGCGTCCGTTCCGAGAGCACCGCGAGCCCCTCGCGGCTGCCGCCGCTCGCCGAGGCCGCACCGCTCCAGAGAGTCTGGCCGGAGCGCAGGTCCATCAGCCGCAGTGTGAACCCGACCGCCGGTTGACCGTCCAGGCCAATCTTGTAGTGCCACTCATCGACGCTGCCGAGCAGCACGTAGCGCGCGCCGTGGTGACGCGCCCAAGCGAGCTGCTGTTTCTGATCCTTTGCACCCTCGCCGACGGGCAGCGGACCGCCGCCGCCCGGGGCTGGCGCGACCAGGACGTGGCTCAGGCCACGCGCACCAAGCAACGCCGCCAGCTGTTGCTGGACACGTCCGCCGGCATAAGGCGTCGATGTGTTGTTGATCGGCGTCAGCACGCACCACGCGGCCTGCCTATCCGGGTGCGGCGAGGCCGAGGTGTTGATCTGAACGGTTGCACAGCCGGAGATGCCAGCTGCGGCAAACATCAAGAAGATCCAGGTTGTCGATTTGGCTGAGATTCTCATGGCGCGGCTCGTTCATTGCAGTGGAGTGAAGTAGTGGCGGTAGCGCAGCATGACACCCGCCGTGCGTCCGCTGTGCGTGCCCACGTTGTTTTCTAGATTCAGGCTCAGGGACAGATGGTCCGCGCCGAACACGGGCATGGCGATGCCGGCGGTCAGGTCATAGCCCTGACCACTGACGGTGTTGGCACACAGGTCCGCGCTCGCGAACGGGCGAACCTGCGAGGTGAAGATGGTGGCGTACCGCATATTGAAGTGACCGCCGCCGCAGGCTTGCACGAAGCTTGCGGGAACGAAGAAATCGACACTCGGCGTCTCCTGCCTCGGCACGAGGGACTGCAACTGTGCGGGCAGGTGCACAGCGCGCGAATAGTGCGCGCCGCTCACCGAGGCATCCAGGGCGAAGTCCGGAGGCGAGAACCACAGCTGGTAGTTGGCGGCAAGTGAGAAGCGTTGCACCGAACCCAGTGCACCGCCGCCCTGCGCCCGAAGCCGGCCCGCCTGCAGCTGCAGCTGCAAGCCTACGCGGGGTGTCATCTGCTTGCTCACTGCGGCTTGAAGGCGATCTTCCAGCCCCGCGACGCTGAGCGCCGCGGTGTCGAGCGGCTGAGCACCGGCGACAGCTCCGAGGGAAGTGCGCAGACCGTCGCTCAAGCGCTTGTGCCACAGTACGCCCTCACGCAGCCATGTCGCGAGGTCTCTGCCTGCGCCGAGGTTGAATGTGAGCCGACCGAATGCTGTGACGTGGCGCCACGTGAGCACAGCGGAGCTGCTGAGGGACGGGGGACTGCGCAACTGCGCGGTGTCGACGGTGCGCTGTTGAATGGTGCCGATGCGAATGTCAAGTCCGTTGCGCCTCGAGAGCCAATGGCTTGCCTGCAGCTTGACACCCTCGTCGAGCAGGCCGCTTGTTTCGGTCGCGACCGCCGCGGCGCCGAGACTATCGGCCCGGGGTAGGGCCAGCTCCTCAAATTCCCGATGCAGACTGGCGTCACCCGGATCCCGCTCGAGCCCGCGATACGTGAGACTGACGCCCAGCGCATTCCATCCCAGAGCCGTTGCCGCGGCGACCTGGTCCCGACTCGGCAGACGCGATCGCTGGCGCTCGAGCAGCGAGGCAATCGCCGCGCCGTCGTTTTGCGCCATGGCTTGGGCGAGCTGCGCCCAAGGCGGCGGGGCACGGTGCAGAAAGGCTCGCTGACGCCACCAGCGTGCCAGGGCATAGTCCTGCTCGACCTGCATCCCGGACAGCACGGCGAGACGGGCTTGCCGCTGACCAGGATGGCGCGCGAGCCCCTCGATGAGACGGCGCGCCGGATCGCCGGGAAAGAGCGTGACGGCGAGCCGCGTCAGTGCAATGTCGCGCCGCTCGAGCTGCGCCGCATCGGGCGGCGGGGTGATACGGCGCATGAGCAGATCGTAGGCCCGCCGGCGTAGCCGCCAGGCGGCCTCGGAGCGATCCGCCTGCTGCAGCGTATCGGCATAGCCGATCAGCCACAGCGGATCGTTCTTGCGGGCGGCCCATTGGACCTGTAGCCAGGGCAGCGCACGCTCGGGGCGGTGGACGGCGGTGTAGGCGGCGGCTAGGGGAGGCCACAAGACAGGCGCTTTGCCGGCTCGGCGGGCGAGGCGATGCAGCATCGGCGCAAGCGACCTCAGGTCGCGTTGGTCGATCAGCAGCCACAGATAGTCGGCCAGCAGGCTGTTGTCTCCCGGGCTCTCGCGCAGAGCGTGACGGTACGCCGCAAGTGCCGCGCGATCGCGTCCCTCGCCGGAGCGCAACTGGGCAAGGCTGGTCCAATAAAAAGGCGCATCGGCAAGGGCCGCCGCCTGTCCCGGTCCGAGCAGCGCGAAAGCACGAGCGAGCCAAGGTGTCGGTGGATGCAGTGAAGAGGCGATGCCGAGCAGGGACAGAAACAGGGCGCGCTCGTGCGTCTGCTTCCAACCACGTTCGGCGATAGCGAACGCTCGTCTGGGATGGCGGTACTGCGTCGCGTAGACGGCACGTAGAAAGGCGGTCGAATCGGCGTGACCCGTGCCAATCAGCACGTTCGCGGCGCGAGCCGCAACTCGGTAGTGCCCGAGCTCCCACGCGAGCGCGCTCAACGTCTGCCAATAGGTCCTATCGGACGGCCGGGCGTGGTGTTCGGCGGCCAGCAGAGCATGCAACGCGCTCGGCAACCGGTTCTGCAGGTACTCACGCGTGGCGATGGCGAGCATGACCTTCGGACCTGATCCGAAGATCTTGCGGTATCGCTGCAAGGTTGCGAGCTCGCGCTCAGGATCGCCCAGCGTGTGGTAGATCACCGCCTGCTCCCACAGCAGCGCAGGAACGCGATGGCGGGCGAATTCCCGCTGCAGCTCGCGGATTGCCCGTTCCGGCTCGCCGACATCCAGATAGAGGCTGCTCAGCATCTGCCGCTGCGCTGCCGTCGCGCGGTGCAAGTCGATGAGTTCCCGCAACAGGATGATGGCACGGTGCTCCTTGCCCAAACCAATGGCAAGATCGAGGGCCGGTTGCAGGTAGTGTGTCTGATGCAGGTCGAGTGCCAGGCTACACAGCGCCGCGAGCGCAGCCTGCGGATGGTTGCTCCAGCGGGCGGCCTGGGCCAGACGAGCGAGCCACAGACGCGAGTGCGGCCGTGCCTGCACGGCACGTTGCGACAACGCGTAAGCATCGTTGACCTCGCCGGCGCCGACGAACGCCTGCCAGGCGAGATCCCAGTCCCGAGTCCGGAAGGAGCGGGTGGGCCGCTCAGGCGGGGGGGCGGCAGAGGCAGGATCGGAGAAATGACCGATCGCCAGGAGCGCCAGTGTCGCATACAGGCGCAGCCTCCGGGACGGTTGTGTGCGCGGTGCGCTCATGGCGGCTCAAGCCCAATGAGCCGACGTGCATAGCTCGCAGCGAGCATGGGGGCATCCGCCATCAGCGCAAGCCGCGTCATTTCCCTCCAAAGCCCGGTGCTGGGTGGCACAGCGGCCAACTCACTGCGCGCAAAGGCGAGGGCGTCGAAGGGCTGTGCCGCGGCGCGCAGCGCCGCAATACCACCGTAGAAGGCCTTGAGGCGCACTGCTGGATCGCCGGTCGTCGCCATGACTTGCCGGTAGAGACGCGCCGCCACTCGGTACTGTCCTAGAGCGGCAACGGCACCGGCATGTCTCAGGAGCTCAGAAGCTCCCATCCGTGGCGCGAGCAGCAGGAGCGCGCGGGTGTAGACCTCTGTCAGCTCGGCACGACGCATGGAAGCCGGCCGCTGCGCGTAGAGTTCGACGCGCAACAGGCGCAGCCGCAGCAAGGCGATCTTCAGTGGGACCGCCTCAAGACCACGCTTTGCCCACGGCGCGAGGGCATAGCGCGCCAGTGCGACATTGCCGGCGGCAAGGGCCTGTTTTGCCAGAAGGACACGCGTTTCCGTGACCGCCGGCTGCGCCAGCACGATCAGCCGCAAATAGACGAGCGTCGCGGAATTCGGTGCGGACTGCCGGCGCAGGCTATTCTCAATGTAGTACCTGGGATAAAGGAGCCACAGTATGCCGAGTGTGGCGAGAACCAGGCTCGCGCGCAGCCACAATGGCGCAAAACGCTCGGGCGACGGCCGTTCGCGCGAGCGCAGGCGTCGCTCGGAATCTGTGTGTCCGGGCGTGTGACTCGTCAGCTCTGGAAGCGCGAGCGGTTCCATCGCTCATCCTTGGCACTTGACGGTGATGCGCGCGTGCTCGGCGCGCAGCTGAAAGCGCAGCGCGCCGCGGGCAGTCAGCTCGCCGTCGCGAATGCGTCCGTTGATCTGGGTCCGGCACCCCGTCGCATTCGCGAGCGTGAATGCCAGGGGGACGCGCGCACGCAAGTTCATCTCGAGCGTGCCGGCTTTTCGCTCCAGCACCTCGATGAGGCCATTGGCGCTTTCAAGATAGGGCTCGCGCGGCGGCGCGGCCTGCAGAATCAACGACGCCTCTCCACCCGGACCGAGGTGAACGTAGCGGCTCCCATTGAACTCGTCGAAACCGGCGACATTCCGGGAGTCCGCGAGATCGGGATAACCCAGCGAGACCGGAATGCGCAGCTCCTGATCCCGACCGTAACCACGCGCTAGAAAGCACCGGCCGTCGATTGCAAGACCTGCGGATTCGAAAGCCACTGCGATGCGGCTGTAGGTGGAGGCGAACACCGGGGTGGCGGGCTGCTTCTGCGCCCAGCGGTAGACCTGCACAAGCTGTCTCAGCGCGCAGGCCCGTGTGCCCGAGTAGTAGTGATAGTAGATCTCCATGACCGTCAGGCGGCGCGGCCGATTCGTCATCTCCATGGTCTGGATGGCCCGCTTGTAACCGCAATAGGGCGCTTGCCAGCCGCGGGTGTACTCATCCTCATCGGCAATGGGCGAGTAGACCTGGAAATAGGGTCCCTTCCACACACCCAGCGGCACGACGTTGGTCAACGAGGGGCGCGTCCGAGTGATGGTACTGTTATAGCCGTTGATGTTCTGGAGGCCGTCGTGATAGGCAATGCCAACTACTTGCGCATCAGGGTCAGTGTCGCCCGTCCACTGGATGACACTCACCCGCTTTGCGGGTGGGGCAAGCTCGCGGTTGATGATGTCTGCGGAGCCGGTGATTTCCATCTCGGGGCTGAAGCGGTAACCGGGCACCGGCAGATTGACCCCGTAATTGAATTTGAGGTTCTCGCGCGGAACGTACGCAATGAGTCCCTTGCTCGGCGCCTTGATGTGCAGTCCCGCCGACAGCGCGGGATCGCGTTCGAGCGCCTGCCAGTCGAACGGATGCGAGTAGGTGTGCGAGCCGATCTGTACCCACGGCAGGCTGAATATGGCGCGCGCAATGGGGCGCAACTTCGCGACTTCGGCCGGCGGATACAGGCCGTGCGCGGCGAATTCCGAGGCGATTACGGATGCGGTGACAGGCAGGCGGAAGCGCTTGAGGACCTGATCGAGAATCACCTTGGCCCCCGGTTGATCGCGATAGGCGCCGATCCAGGACAGCGAGGAAAACCCGTCGCCATCGATGAGTCCGAAGAGCAACCGTCGGCCGCTGGCCGTGGTGTAGTCGTAGGCCGGTGCGTCGGGCAGATGCAGGGCCGCGCGAAAGAAGCGAAAGGGATTTAGAATCCATGCGGCCTGCAGCTGTCCACTCGTAAGGTCGCCCTGCGGCAGGCTGCGCACGACGAATGGAGCGAGCGCATACCCGCCCCAGGGCGTGATTGCAGCGGCGACTTCCGTGCTTTGCGCCAGCTTGACTTCGAGGAGCGGCACGGCCGGTCGATCGGCCTTTATCGGACTGAAGTCCGGTGCGCTCGGCAATGGCGGGCTCTCGAACCCGAAATACCGGCGATCGACGTGCGCGATGCGGGCCCTGTAGAGACCGGAAGGCGGTTGCCTACCGAGGTGCAGGCCGAGCGGGGCAAGGCCGCTTGCCCGGATCGGCATCCCGAAGTTGCCGAGGATCATCACGGGCACGCCCGCCCGCATCTGAGTATGCAGCCATCGCCATGTCGTTGCCGAGTGGCGGAAGTGATCAGAGTTGAACCAAGTGACGATTCCGGCAACCTGACCGGTGAGCGGGCCAGAGGGGAGCTGTTCGCGGCTGACGTCGATGACTCGCGTGGCATAGCCGAGATGATTGAGCGGCATGGCCGCATACCAGCTGAGATCGTTGCTCATGACACTGTCGGAGCCGTCATAGAGCATGAGTACGCGACGCGGCAGCGGTGTAATCGTGCTCACCCCGACGATGTCGAGCGCCGAACTTCCGACGTACGGCACGATGCCGTGGGCTTCGATGCGTCGCGCCAAGCTCTCAGCTTGTAAGCGTTCGGCCGCCGGCACGTAGTCGATTGCGATGGCCGTGAGTCCCAGCTTTCGCACGCGTTCGAGTTGATCCAGCAACTGGCGGGTAACGGTGGGAGCAACAACAACGTATTGTCGGGATCGTTGACTCCATCCACGGTAGAGCGACTCGGCGGCCACCCCGACCACACCCGTGCCCTTGAGGGCATCAAGGAGCTTGAAGCCGCGATTGAATATGAACTGTCCCTGGGGGTCGCGCCGGTGCACGGCCTGAATCAGTGCAATCAATCCGGCACGGTACGCGGCGCGCTCGTCGAGCGAATGGAGCGTAAGACGGTAGCTGTCAAGCGTATCGAAGAAAAAGTTGCGGTAACCGTGCGCCTGAAGCGGCCGGAATACGTGATTGAGATAGAACGCGCGGCATGCAGGCTTGCCCTGATCGACAATCCAACTCTTCCACACACGGTTCTTGCCGAGACGGCATTGCGCGGGGAGGACACGGGCGGCGGCGGAATCCCACGCGATCTCGCCGAGTGAGACATACGCGAAGACTGTCGTGTGGCTTCGCGCGAGCGCCTCAGGCCTCGACAAGGCATGCGGCTGCACCACCACCCAGTCGAAGTCCTGCAACACGCTAAGCGGCGGATGACCGCCGTAGAAAATCGCCACAGACGGCAGCCCGGAGGCGCGGGCCGCCGAGAGCGGTACGAGCCCCGACAGTGCCACCGTTGCCACGAGCATCATGGCGCGTCGGATACGCGTAGGAAAAAGGCGCCGTGCTACGCGCCGCAGCTCGCCAACGGCACACCGGTCAATCGGTTGCGGTCGCTCGCCGTTGTGATCGGCGCAGGTCCAGTTCCCAGGATGGGCGGGTTGCCCGGCAACGCGTGCCGCACCACGAGCGGTCATCGGCCGGTATGGACGCAACTTGAGACTGGACATGAGGTTCACGCCAGATATTGTCAAGCAGGCATCCTGCGTCTAGCCGGAACGCCGTCACGGATTACGGGACGGCAGGCCTGCGGTTCATGCGATTCGGGACACAGGTAGGACTTCGAGTAGTACCGGTGCGGGGCCTTGAGCATGATCAGGGCGCTATCACGGGTGCGGCCCGCCGGCGGGCGGGCCGCACCGGTCGGGTGGCCGGGTGCCGGATTGCCCCTGGCCCGCATCACCGTGATTGCGGAAACGCGATCGAGAAAAGCATTATAAGTCATTGAAATATCTAATTAACTATATTCGCTTCGCCCGATGCGTAGCCGGGGAGTCCACACCGGAGTGAACGTCCACCGATTGTGTGGCCCAGAACACAGTTACCCAGACAGGGCACGTCGTCAGTAACGTGAGCAATCACACCGCAACACCGCCGCGTTCGGCGGCCGGCAACTCATTTCAGCGCAGTGCACGTACCCGAATCCCTCCGGAGATGCGGGCTCGGACTCATTCGAGCGCCGCATCGAGCGGCCGTTGGGGTGTCCGGCTCGGCACAAGCACTCGATGCCGCGCCGCAATCGGCAACGAGCCGCCCTGTTGAGCTCTCCGGGGCATTCCTTACGTAGGACGAAGCCCGCGGTGCTTGCCGATCAGCGGTCAACCGAGTTCGGTATTTCCGTTCGCTCGCCGCCCCGAGCCCACCTCGAGGCCGCATCGAGTTGCTTCGCACCGAAACGCGATTAGACGTTCGCTGTTCAATCCCCCCGAACTGGCTCACCAGCACGAGGTCTCCCAAAACCGCCATCGTCCGGCAACCCGGGCGTCGCATTTGCGCAAAAAACTGAGGTCAACTCGGCGAGAAAGACAGTGCCCCAGCATGCTCACCGCGGTAGCTCGGCCGTGCATCGCAGGGTGGCATCTGAACAACGGACCGATCGGCGGGTCACTTTCGCGGTTGCCGTATAAGGACGAAGCTGTCAAACTGCAGCTAGGCATTTCCTAGCGAGAAGCTGTCGCCAGAGACGCCTATGTCGGAGTTCGCCGTGCTCATCGCTGCGATCGGGATTGTCTTTCTGGTCAGCGCATCGGCCTACGGCGTGCTTGCCGTGATCGCCGTGTTGGTCTGGCAGCGCCGCAAGCCACTAGGCCGCGAACGGCAACAGTGCGCAGTATCGGTGCTCAAGCCACTGTGCGGACCGGAGCCGAGCCTGTACGAGAATCTGCGCACCTTCTGCCGGCAGAACTTCCCGGAATATCAGATCGTATTCGGTGTGCAGGACACTAACGATCCAGCACTTGCCGTGGTGCGGCGGCTGCAGGAGGAATTCCCCTCACTGCCGATTGATCTTGTCGTCAGCTCGTCCCAGCATGGCAGCAACTGCAAGGTCAGCAACCTGATCAACATGGTCTCGAAGGTCCGTCATGATGTCTTGGTCATGGCGGACAGCGATGCATTCGTGTGCCCGGAATATCTCGGTATCGTCACCGCACCATTGCAAGACGAGTCAGTAGGGTTGGTGACGTGCCTGTACCGCGCGGTGCCGACGCGATCGATATCCTCAAGGCTCGGGGCCATGTACATCAATGAATGGTACATGCCCTCGGTGCTGCTTGCGTGGTTGTTCGGCCACCAAGGCTACGTTTCCGGGCAGACGCTGTGTATTTGCCGCGAGACTCTCGATGCGATCGGCGGCCTCAAGAGCATCGTGAACCACCTCGCCGACGATCATCAGTTGGGCGAACGCGTGCATGCGCTCGGCAAGCGCGTCGTACTCTCGCATTACGTTCCGAGCGCTGAGTATCATGAACCGAGCCTTGCAAGGCTGATCCGCCATGAAGTGCGCTGGATGCGGACACTGCAAGTGTTGCAGCCGCGATGTTTCCTGTTTCTCTTTCTCAGCTTCAGCCTTCCCTTGGCACTGCTTGGTTTTGCGCTTGCCGTCGGTGCGCATGTCCTGACCTCGATCGCATGGGTACTGTTTGCTGTCGCAATTGGCACCCGTGTTGCATTGTACTTCCTTCATCGCATGCGCGAGCCTCGGAGGGCGCTTGCGGATTTATGGTTGGTGCCGCTCCGGGACTTTTTGCTTTGCTGGGTCTGGTGCAAGAGCCTGTTCACCTCCCGCGTTACCTGGAGGGGGAACGAGTTTGATGTGGACGGCAAGGGCGTCATGCACCGATTGTCCTGAGCTGCGCATGCTTGGTTGCGTCTGCGCAAGAAACGGTGCTGCGGCACTGAGCGGGGAGAGGGTCTGAAAAAAAAGGCGGGATATATCGGCGGCCTGCTGGGACTGGCGCTATTCGTTGGGCTGTTCATACGGGCAGACTTCGCAACGCTGCTGCATTCGTGGCACCGGGGAGGGTGGTCCCTGCTGTGGCTGGTGCCGTACCGAGCCGGGTACTTCCTGCTGTACGCCATTGGATGGCGAGCGCTGTTGCTTCCGTATGATCCGCAATCTCGTGCCAGTTTCGGCTACGTCTATTGGGTCACAACGGTACGCGATGCAATCGATCGGCTGCTGCCGGTTGCAAGTGTTGGGGGCGCTGTCGCTGCGGTTCGCCTCATGCGCTGGCGCGGGTTGGCGTCAACGCCGGTGGTAGTCACCGTCATTGTTGAGATTCTTCTGACGCTGATCATGGTGTATGTCTTCACGGCAGTGGGTTTGCTGCTGTTGCTGCATCTGCGAGCGACCGGTCACGACTACCATCGAGTGCTGATCGCGTTCCTGCTGAGCTTGCCGGTTCCGGTCTTGACAGCAGTGCTGCTTCGCTACGGATCGGTGTTCAAGCGATTGCATGCGCTGGTGCGGCCGTTCGTCGGTGAACGCTTGCTGGCCGAGGGAGCCCAATCGCTCGATGCGGAACTGCGTGCCTCGCTGTGCAGAATCTGGGCCCTGGCGATTGCCGGAGGTCTGCAGCTAGTGGCTTTTTTTTCCGCGTCGTTCGAAGTCTGGTTTGCACTACGGCTGTTCGGTCACCCAATCAGCATGGAGGCGGCTATCGCATTGGAAAGCCTCACGCAGGCCGCACGGTATGTGGCATTTATCGTGCCGGCGGGGATTGGCGTGCAGGAGGCCGGCTTCGTACTGTTCGGGCACATGCTCGGAGTTGGCGTCGACCTCGCGCTCGCGGTCTCCATGGTCAAGCGCTTGCGCGAGGTTCTGTGCGGGGTGCCATCCCTGGTTTCCTGGCAATGGATCGAAGGTCGTCGGTTGCGCGCTGCGGCGGGCTCAACGGGCTGATTTGCTGCTGATTGCGCCGCGGTGAGGCTCCATCCGTCCTCGCGGCGAGCGCTGAGCTGATCTGGGAGACCGGATGAGGTAGATGAGGGGCAACTGGGCCCAAGAATTCACATTCGGCTCGTGGGCGTAAATATGGAACCGGATCGTGGTCGTAACGCATTGAATTGTCGTTCACTGTCTTTCCTCGGCATCAGATTTACATCCGGAATTCTGGACAGAAACGCGGAACTTCGAGGCGCATGGGCATGAATGTTGAAATCGGAGAAGGAAACAAGGCACTGACGATAGGGGTCCCCATTATTTTGGCACCAAAATCAAGCGGACCCCGAATACGGTCTTCGTCAGCTTCATTGGCGGGACAAGCTGGCTGTGCCGCTTGCCAACGATTCGACTGAGGCCGGCTTGATGTACGAGCAGAAGCTGCACAGCCGCCTTTCCTATCTTGCCGGTCTCGTCGGCATTGCATACGTCAGGCCAGCCCCTGCCGAATACGAGGCGTGTTCCACTCGCATGAACGGGAGGGATGGCTGGATGAACGGGGACTGAGAGCTGCTATGACGGAAGGCCGCCGGGCACTCTGAGCGCCGTTCGGAGGAGCCTTGGTGCGTCTTATCGGGGCCGAGATACAGTGTCGGACCGTAGTGGCTGCGGCGGCAAGCGGAATTCGTGGGCGATATGATCCCCGCACCAATAGGCCGATGATTCGTGCTGCCTTCCTATGCAGGTGCTGTGCATTCTGGGGTGTCGTTGATATTGGTGAGCCGTCGGCTCCATTGAGATTCCATCAAGAGATAGTCCGGCAGCTGCATCTTCAGGTTGGCGTGGCTCTGGAGGTGAGACGTGCCCGTACCTATGTCGGGCCGTTCGATGTTTGTCTTCCGAAGGACGGCGAAGCGGATGAACAGATCGACATCGTCCTGCATCCGAAAGTGTTGCGATCGTGGTACTATGAGCCTTAGTTCCCGTCGGGATCATTGAGAGGCCTCCGATGCAAGAGCTCCGTCGTTACCTAGTAAATGCCAGATGGCTGGCCGTCGTAGGGGCGCTGCTGCTGCTAAGCGGCTGCGGAATCAACAACATACCTGCCGACAAGCAACAGGTCAACGCGGCCTGGAGCCAGGTGCTCAATGAGTACCAGCGGCGGACGGATCTGATCCCGAATCTGGTGGCGACCGTCAAGGGTTACGCCGCGCACGAGGCGTCCGTGCTCGAGGCGGTCACCGACGCCCGCGCCAAGGTCACTCAGACCCGGATTCCTTCGGACATTTTGACCAACCCGAAGGAATTTCACGCTTTTGAGCGCAACCAGGCGACTTTGGGCGGCGCGCTCTCGCGTCTCATGGTCGTCACCGAGAACTACCCCAACCTCAAGGCCGATCAGAACTTCCTGGTGCTGCAGGCGCAGCTGGAAGGCACCGAGAACCGCATCGCGGTCGCGCGCCGCGATTACATTCTGGCAGTGCAGCAGTACGACACCGAGCTCACCACGATCCCGGGCCGCTGGTACCACTCCCTCTTCTATAGCAACTACAAGCCGGTGCAGAACTTCACGATCTCGCAGCAGGCTCAGCAGGTTCCCAAGGTCAAGTTCTGATATGAGGCGTTTTTGCGATCTGACCTCGAGGCGCCCGACAGGTCGAGAACCCACGGGGACTCGGCGCACGTCAGGTCTGATGGCCACAACGACTGTTCTGCAGAGCGCTCGGGCATGCTGGCTGCTCGCGGTGATGCTCATTATTGCCGCCCCCGCGTACGCGGCGCAAAACCCTCTCAATGCCGGCAGGCCGCCATTTCCGGCGCTGACCGGGCCGGTAGTTGATGATGCTCACTTGCTTCCGCAGGGTGTGTTCGAGCGGCTCTCGCAAAAGCTCGCGGCCTATGCGCGCACGACCGGAACTCAGCTCGTGGTAGTGACACTCCCAACTCTGAACGGCTTTCCCATCGATCTCTACGGGTATCAGCTCGGGCGGCATTGGGGCATCGGCCAGAAGGGCAAGAACAATGGTGTTCTGCTGCTCGTGGATGTCGGCGAGAAGCAGGTGCGCATCGACGTCGGTTATGGCCTCGAGGGAACCCTTACCGACGCGCAGAGCTTCCTCATCATCCATGATGTGATCGCGCCGCTCTTCAAGAAAGGCCAATATGCGAACGGCGTTGAAGCGGGGGCGGAGGCCATCCTGGCGGTACTCGGTAAGCGGCACTCTGCCATCGAGAAGCAGCGTGTCCAGGAGCGCAATGGAACGGGCGCGTTGATGCTGCTGATCCTTCTCTTTGCGCTCTCGCCGCTGCTGCGGGCAATATTCGGCCGCGGCGGGCGCGGCGGTCCGGGTAGCTCAGGACGCGGCGGTGGTTGGCTCGGCTGGCTCGCTCTCGGCATGTTGAGCGGAGGTGGCTTCGGTGGAGGCGGCTTCGGAGGAGGTGGGTTCGGCGGATTCTCCGGCGGTGGTGGATCTTTTGGGGGCGGTGGCGCCGCCGGGAGCTGGTGAGACATGGTCCACTTCTCGGAGCAAGACAAAGCTCGAATCACCGCCGCGATTCACAGCGCGGAAAGAAGCACGAGCGGCGAGTTCGTCGCGGTGGTGGCCCACGCCAGCGATCACTACGTGTTCGTACCGCTGTTGTGGTCGGCCATGGCTGCGCTGCTGATACCAGGGGTCTGCCTGGTCCTTGATGTGTCGGTCCGATGGATCCATATTTACCAGATACAGCTGCTCACGTTCATCGTGTTGGCTGCTCTGCTGGTGTTCGTGCCCGGGTTGCACGTCATGCTGGTTCCAGCGCGTGTAAAGCGCGCGCGCGCAAGCCGTCTTGCAAAGGCACAGTTCTATCTGCAGGGCGTGCACGTCACGCAACATCACTCCGGCGTGCTGTTTTTCGTTTCACTTGCCGAGCGCTACGTCGAGATCGTGGCGGACAAGGGAATCCATGAGAAGCTCGGCGAGGCTCATTGGAAGGGGATCATCGATCTGTTTGTGGACGAGGTGAGCCACGGACGCGTGGTCGATGGCTTCGTCGCTGCCATTGGCGCGTGCGGCAAGGCCATGGCCGAGCATTTTCCGCCGGATCCCGGCACATCTGATGTGCTCTCCGACGGCCTGATCGAACTGTAGCTCGGTTTCTCAGGCGGAGGGAAGCCCTGACGAGAGGGTCGATGCTGACGGAGGTGGCGCTGGTCTCGCACGTCGGACAGGCGACGGAAGTTCTTTTTCCAATGACGGCGAGTCTGGACGAAATCGTGACGTGGGCAACCTCAGATCACACCCGGAACCCAGTGATCTGGGACATCCGTCCCAAGGACCGGATTCGGACTGTCAATCAGTTCGAAGGCGATCGTTACGGACGATTGACCATCGTTGAGCTGAAAGCCCAAAAGTAGCTCGGCGTGGCATCCGATGTGACGATCGATCGAGACCACCTGTGTGAAGTTTATGCGCTCTCCAGTCTCTCACTCCGTCACAGGTGTCCCCTTGATCGGCGAGCGGATCTGGCTTCCTCCGGCATGATCAGATTGGAGCCACACCGGCGCGTCTTCCTGGCGCGCAATGTTCCGAGGCGCCAGGCCCCCCTCGGTCCCTGTGTGCCAATGTGATGTGGAGCAGCTGCCTTCTGGAATTTACAGTGCCCGTAGGGCCGGTGACGGGATGCCCGGAGCCACGGCGCGGCCCGACCCGGAGGTCAACGTCGCCCCATAGGTGCGCATAATGTATATTATGGTAAATAATTGGCGTACCGCGAATAGCCTCCCGACATGTTGTCGCCGCGGGCTGTGAGGACGGTTTATTCGTGTCACCCGTCGATTCATTGGTGTCACCGATAGTGCTCAGCGAATCAATGGGTTGGCGGTCCGGTGACACAATTCCCGACGCGGGTCGCGATCAGCTGGCGCCAGACTAATCATTGATGTCACCGACCGTCCTCACGGGTGACATCCATGATTCGCGCTATTGACCCGGGTGACACAAATGATTTGCATTTGTGCACTTAATCAATGGCGGCTCTGGTACCCAGGGGCTTCGCTTTTGACCTCCTCGAGACGTTTTCGAAGTGCCGCTATCTCGGCGAGCTTGGTGTCCTTGCTAGCGCGCTCCGCGCGCGCAGCGGCAGCCTCGGCCTGGTCAGTCCGCGCCCGAGCCTCCTCCAGCGCCAAGTGCCACAGAGCTAGAACGCGCATATCGCGATCCCGTTTGGTGTAGGGGTGAGTCGCAGCCCTTTCGTAGAGTTTCCGTCCTGCCGCGAAGTCGCCAGCACGAAACGCCAGAAGCCCGCTCGTCGCATAAAGTGCTGGTTGAATGAACTGTGGGCTCGCGTCGATCACGACTTTGGCGAGAATCGTTATCGCCTCCGAGACTCGACCGAGATAGGCGAGTCCAACCGCTTTGTTATTTAGTAAACACGGATTGTGTGGTTCCGCATTCAGACCGCGTTCGCTGAAATCGAGTACGGTGGCCCCATCCCCGTACACCACGCTTGCGACATAGGACCCCATCATTAAGGGTCGACTTGAAGTCGGCTCGAAGTCCGCCCACTCCCAGCTGCTCGAGATCGCAGCCTCCCATCGGCCGTCGAGGCGAGCGCGCAGCGCCCGAGCCTCATACGTGGTCGGCTGATTGAGCAATAGTGCAGGCACGACGAGACCGGAGGTGCGTTGACTCGCCCACTGAGCTTGGGCAATCGCGTTCTCGGTCGGATCCTCGAGGCTGCGTCGAAAGAATTGCCGCGCCTTCTGCGTCGCACCCTCCTCAAGAAGCAAAGTCCCAAGGGCACCCGCCAGTTCGGAACTGCTCCGGGGAGCCCACAGGGAATGGTCAAGGCCGCGCTGCCCGATGGATGCCGTCAGGCTGCGCCGATTGGCGACCTGCGATACCGAGATTTCCGCCGCGATGAGCCAGGGATCGACCCGTGTTGCGCGCGCGCCGTTCAGGAGCCGTTGTGCAGCCGGCGGATCCTCGACGTGCACGAAGTACCGAACGGCCGATCGCAATACGAACCGATCCTCCGGTGCGAGGCGGATGGCGATGCGGATCGCCCGATCGGCGCTCGACGTCTGGCCCAAGATGGTGTAAAGCCGCGCGAGGTCGACCCATGCGTAGGCATCGCGCGGGTGCAGATGCACGTGTCGACGCAATGCACTGATTCGGCTGTAAATGGCTGTCGGATCGAGGCGTCCGGGACGAAGTCTCGGTGACTCCGCTGGCCCTGTTGGGCGCTCACCAAGCGCACGCCGAGCGACCGCCCGGATGCTCGGGGTGGCATCGGACGCATTGTCCGCTAGCAACCGCACCGCAGGCTCGACTTCATTGAGTCGACCGAGCACGATGCCTGAGGCAACCAGTTCGGCGGCAACCTCGATGGAATGCTCGTGTTCCCATTCGAGCTTACGCTCCTCGAAGTGCGCATCTGGCTCGGCGTCCTTCTGTACGGTAGAGCTACTCGCGAGCTCGCCTGCCGATATCGTCGCTCCTGACGGCCGCCATCGCGGTAGAAGGCGCCTGTTGGCGTCTGGCTGACTGATGCTCATTGACTGGCCTTGCGTCGCTCGTAGATCTTGGCCTCGTACGACAGCCGATCGAAGATTGAAACGTAGCGCTCGAGATCATAGACGTTCCCGACGCCAGCAAGCATTGCCCGAGTGAGCGGGTGGCCCCGCAGAGCGGGGTCTGGATCGCAGAGCTGTCGGATGCACACCAGCAGATCGTCTCGATACGGTGCATCAGCCGGAATCTCGTTCGCCACACGGTCGATCGCTCGCGCGTAGGCCGCTCGAACCTGACCGAGAGCACCAGCATAGGAACCGGTCCATGTCGTCGGCCGGGCCGCCGGATCGAGCTCATCGATGATCATCGCCGTCATCGGCAAGCCGGTGATCAGAAAACCGGCGAGGCTCCCCAGTAGATAGGCATCGCAGCCTAACCGACGTACGACGAAATCCGGATCCACCTGGCCGTATAGCAGCTCCGGTGGAGCGTAAGTGCGCTCGCCTGCAACATGCAAGCCATCATGCGGCGCCGCTCGCCCCTTCATCGACGCCCGTCCAACATCGCAGACTTTGAATAACCCGTCGGGAAAGCGCAGCGCGTTCGAGGGTTTCATGTCCTGATGGGCGACCTGCGCACCGTGCAGCTGTCGCAGCCCGTTGGCAATGTTGTGGAGGGCCGAAAGCGCCTGCGACATCGGGAGCCGCTTCGAGACCGTGACCATGTGCCGCAGACTTTCGTGCGCGAGCTCAAAAATGAGGTACTGAACGGTTTGCGGTGGACCGGCTGGCGGTGTGCCGGGGATGGATACGTTCTCGGTGCCGTCTTCGATTACCGTGACGACATGGCTCATGCGCTTGCTCTTGCTCAGGTTCAGAATGTCGCGCTCGAGGTTGAATGCCTCGGTCAAAGCCTGAAGGGCCCGGGCCGGGTCTGGGGCCCGCATGGCCACTTCGAAATCGATCGCCTTCAGAAAATGTTGCTTCCCCGAAGGAGACTGCACGAGATAGCCGGTGGAGAAGTGACCGCCGGTCTCACCGGCCGCGTGCGTGACCCTCTGCGTGACTTTCCAGCCATTGGTGAGCGTTCGTCCTGCAAGTAACTCTTTCGCGGTCGGCATGCGTCCTCCCCTGTCTCCGGTCGCGGAACCTTGGGAATTCGAATACTACTCGGTCTTGTTCTTCCGCTTGCGTGCCGAGGGGGCACGGCGGGACGGGCTAGACTTCCGGCGCGGGATGCTGGACATCTGCGAACGATCGGCGAAGGCCTTGATACGCTCACGCAGCTCCTCGTTCACCGCGTGCGCGGTTTTCAGTTCGTGAACAGCATCGAGTGCTTCGCGCCTCGCGCGCTGCAGCTCATCTTGCAGTCGAGCACGATCCGCGGCGTCTGCACGAGCTTGCTTTTCATGAGTCTTGAGTCGCTCGCGCGCCTGGTCGACCTCGGTGAGCCAGCGCCGCTCGGCGGCATCATAGCGCTCATCAAATTTGGCACGCTCCGCCAGGCGGGCCGTCTGCTCGGCTTCAAGTCGCTCGGCAAGCGTCGTGGTCTGCGCCTCGAGCGGCTCGAGCCGCCGCTGCAGGCTCGCGATCGACTCATCCCGTTCGCGCAGGGCCTGCTCGAGGGCGCCGGCGCGCTGATTGGATTCAGCAAGCTGCGTGCGGGCGAATGCAAGACTCTCCTCGAGCGCTGAGCCACGGGCCGCCAGGGCCTGTCGCTCCTCCTCCAGTTGTCGCTCGCGATCCCCCAGCGACGTTTCCCGCTGCCGAAGCGTTTCATCGCGTGTCGTTACGGCCTCATGCAACGCCTCGTGCGCGCTTTTTAGCGCTTCATTCCAGAGCAGCTGCAACGTGTGCGCCACGCGCTCGGGCAGCTGCGGGAATTCCTGTCCGGGGAGGTCCCGGATCCGGGCGCCGAGCTGTCGCCACCAGGTGTCGAGGTGCTCGTTGATGGTGTTGGGCGAGCCACGCCCCAGATGGACCCGGACCCGATCGATGGTGGGCCGGTGGCCTTCGACGAGCAGCGCATCGGCGGCGGCGAAGACATCGGGTGCCGAGAGGCGCCGCGCCCGCGGTGCCCCGGCTGCGAGGCGCTCCGGCGAGTTCTCCTCGTTCTCCGACGGCGGCTCCGCGACCGATGAACGGCGCGCCGGAGGCAGCGGGGACTCATAGGGGGCGTCGGAGCGGTGCCGGGTAGCCGGCTTACCCTCGGGGGGAGATTCGGTGGTCACTCGGTGCCCTGCCCTGTCGTCAGGTTACTCACGATAAGAGAGCGTTATCGTGAATAACGCTTGAGTTAAGCGATATATTTCGCATATTCTGTGAGAAGTATGACACAACGACGCCGCCGTGCAACCGCCCCGGCCAGGGGCACTCCCCCTGCGGGAGGCACCGCGGGGCCCACGAGCCTCGTGCTGCACGCGACCGTGGAGGCCCTCGACCCGCAAGTGCTGCACGCCGAGACGCAAGCCTCGGTTGTGGCGCTGCTGAAGGAAGGCGAATCGACGAACACCGTGCGCAGCTACGCGAGCGCGCTCCGCTACTGGGCGGCGTGGTTTCAGCTGCGCTATCACGCGGCCCTTGCCCTCCCCGTGCCGGTGCCCGTGGTGCTGCAGTTCCTCGTCGATCACGTGCTGCGCAGCCCTGCGGGCGGCGATTCGGCGATCGCCAGCCCCGCAGGGGGCACGTTGGTGCACGATTTGCCCGCGGCGATCGATGCGGCGCTCGTCGCGGGCGGATTCAAGGCCAAACGGGGCGCTCCGGCGCTCGCCACGGTGATGCACCGCCTCGCGGTGCTCTCCAAAGCCCACCAACTGCGCGAGCTCCCCAATCCGGTGCGCGATCCGGCGGTGCAGGAGGTCGTGCGGCGTATTCGCCGGGGCCACGCGACCCGTGGGGTGCGGCCGCAAGCCAAGACCGCCTTGACCCGCGATCCGCTCGCGGCGCTTCTCGCGACGTGTACCGACGGGGTCAAGGGCATTCGCGATCGGGCCCTCCTCCTCTTCGCCTTCGCCTCCGGCGGCCGCCGGCGCTCGGAGGTCGCCGGAGCCCTGATGGAACACCTCGAGAAAGTCGACGACCGAACGTATCTCTATCGCATGGCGCATTCGAAGACCGACCAAACGGGCACCGGGAGCCAAGCGGATGCCGTCAAACCCATCGTCGGCGCGGCCGCCGCGGCGCTCACCGCCTGGCTCAGCGCCTCCGGGGTGACCTCAGGGCCGATCTTCCGGCGGCTCCACAAGACCCGCCCGGGCGGGCGGCTCTCGGGTCAGGCCGTATGGCTCATCGTCAAGCGTCGGGCGGCGCTCGCGAAGCTCGAAGGCGACTTCGGAGCGCATTCGCTGCGTTCGGGATTCGTCACGGAGGCCGGCCGGCAGGCCGTGCCCTTGAAGGAGGCGATGGCCCTCACCGGGCACCGCAGCCTTGCGACCTTCCTTCGCTACTATCAATCGGGCGCCGTGCAGTCGAGCGCCGCGGCGGATCTGCTCGGCGCCTTGCCGGACGACTCAGCCGCGCGATGAGTTCATTGAGCTCACTCACCACGGAGGGGTCCCAGATAATACATCGCCAGCTCTCGGGCAGGCAGATCGTGAGTGCCTCCCGGACCGCTCCCTGAACGCCCCGCAGACATTCTCGGCAGCGGTCCCAGGGCGGCAGCATCACGAACGGATTCGTTCTGCGAAAGAGCTCTCGACCCGAGGCCGCCAGCGCCGGCGGCCAGGTCCGCAGCCGCTGCTCGAGCCACCAATCCTCATCGTTCCAGCGCTCGCAGTGCTCCACGACTTGTTCCAGGATTGGGTACCGGGCGCACCGCCAGTGGCCCTGGGTGAGTCGCACCCAGAGATGGCGTGCTGCCGTCGCCGCGAACAGCCGGATCCCATACGGCGCGGCGGGCGTGCGCACACTGCAGATCCATCCGCCCAAGGTGTCTTCCATCAGATCGTCCCGTGAGGTCGTGCCGTCGAGTGATTGCAGGAGCGATGAACCGTGGAACCGGATCATCCCGTAGAGAACCAGGTCCTGCTTGACGGTGAGCTCATCGACCGGCACGCCCTGCGGGTAATACCTGTCCTTGAGGACGCACTTGCTCGGGGCCGACCGTCTCGCCGTGCTGCCGCTGTTCGGCCGGCCTTGCGAAAGCTCGAGCAGCCAGGGCCAGGCACGCAGGAACTCCGCACGCGGCTCGACGCCGAGGTGCGCACAGATTCTCTGCCAAGTCTCGCATTGCCAAGACGGGCGTAAGTCCCGCCATGCACCCGTGTCGCCATAAAACACGCTCCACGCTTCCTCGGACCAGTGGACGAACGATCCCTTGGCCCGCGGCCATTCACTCAAGAGTCGCCGATGGCGACGACACACCAGCGACCAGCCGCGGGCCCACTCGAAGCGCCGATAAGGACCCTCCTCCACCCAGCACTCGGGACAAAACGCACGCCGACGTTCAGGGGGCAACGCACTCGCCCCATCCATGCCCTGCGCCGCGATCACTTCCGCGCCGATGCCCGTGTGGGCGGCGAGCACTCCGGCCAGGTCGGCAGGCTGCAATACGTCCAGATCGAAAGGGTTGCGAGCGAATTGGAAAAAATCCGGATAGCCGAGCCAGAGGAACAACTCCCGGATGCTCATGCCATAGCGGGCTGCGAAACGCTCGAGCCACGAGGACAACGTTTCCTCGGCATGCAGGCGCGGTGCCAAGTTGAGTCGCGCCCGCGGTCGCAGCGGCGCCTGTGCTACAACGAGCCGGTGCATCGCCCGCCCTCGGCCCTGAGGCTCGCACGATTGCGAAAACGCCGCACCGCCGGCGCCGAGGGCGACGGTGCGCCACGTCGCTCATCCTTGAGCCAGGCTCTGGCCAACGCAAGGCTCTCTTGTTCCGCATCTCCTGCCTCGTAGTACGCGAGCAGCGGCGGGTCTCGCCACCAGCTCAAATACTCCGGCACGATGCGCTCGGTCCCCTCGCGGATGGCCACCAGCGCTGCGGCCTGAAGCGAGCGGACGATCGTGTCGGTAAGACCCTCGGTCTCATCGAGCAGCGCGCGCATCAGGGGCCCATCCGAAAGATGCGAGGCCAGGCGCAGCGGACAGGCGCGCTCGTAACCCTGTAGGAATGCCGCCAGATCCGGACCTTCCGTCCACCGTGCCAGGCGCACGATCGGGAATCGGCTCGAGAGTTGCGGGTCGGAGAGAATGGCCGATTCGAATTCCTCGGTGCCTGCGAGCACGATGGGCCGCTGTGTCTCATTCGAAAGACAGCGTACCCAGTCGAGCAACCACCTGCGCTGCTTACCCTCGGTGTGCACGATGTTGTGGATCTCATCGAGCGCGATGAGCTCGGTGCCGGCGGCCGCGAGGCCCCGGCGCAATACCGATTGCAGCAGCGGCTTTGACGGATGATCGAGGAAGGGGATGTTGGCCTCATCGATCACGGTGCGCCGCAGCGTGCGTAGATCGGGCCCCGCCGGCACCTGCACATAGAGCACGGGGCGGATGTGCCGCTTCGTCGTCGCGTCGTCCCGTTCAGGGTGACGCCGTTCGATGCGGCGCAACACATGCGTCTTGCCCATGCCCGATTCGCCACAGAGGAAGAGTCCCGGCATGCGGATGCGCCGCGGGAGTCGGATCAGTTGCTCGATCTGCCGCTCAACGTGCTGCGCGGGCGGATGGCTCACGTACAGGTCTTTCAGGATGTGGCGTGCGCGAGCAAGATCCTTCTGTGCCGCGATCGGGCGGATGGCCGGATCGAGGTGCGCCCAGTTGGTCGCTCGGGCCTTCTCACTCATCCTCGCCGTGCGAATGCCCGCCGGGATCGACCGTCCGGCGGCTCCCTGAGACTTTCGACGCGCTGACGACTTGCGCGTGGCTGCCAGTGGTCGCTGCTGGGAGAATTTCCCGCTTCGCCCTGGGATTGCGTTCTGGGCCATGGCGCTACTCCAACACTTCAAACGGCACGGCACTTTCCACCGAGGTTCGGGTCACTTCGAGTTGGGTGCGCGGCAGCGGCGGCAATGGAAGCATTTGACGCAGCGCTTTTCGTCCGCGTTTGCCCGGCTTGCGCTGCGGATGGTGCGCAGGGGGTTCAAGTGCCGGTGCAGCCTCCTGGTTCGCTTCCTCCGAGTGCCAGCGCGCTGCGCGGGCGCGGCGGCGGCGCGCCCGCAACTGTCCTTGGGCAGCTTGCTCGGCAATCAGCGCATCGTTCTCCGCGAGACACTGCCGGACGAGTTCCGGGTCAGCGCCCTTGGCGCGCCGCCGATCGCGCGTGCGAATCTCGTTCCACTCCCAGAGCGAGAGGCGCGGCCAAGCGGCATTCACCCAGGGCACCTGCAGGTGTCCTCCCCCGGGTAACTCGAGCCATACGGAGGAAATGTCGCGCGGATCGAAGCGAATCACGCGCTTGGTGTCGGGATCGACATACGGCGCCACGGCATCGCTGCGATAGCGCAGGCAGTGCCAGTCGATGCCGACCGGCTTGATCGCCCGCAGCGCATGCGGCAGGAGGTCGGTGAAGAGCGTGTGCGGGTCGGCTGGGTGTGGGGGCACCACCATCCCGTGCGGCGTACGCCACGCGGCTTCCCAGGCGGCAAGAGGCGTCATGCCGAGGGTGCGATGGCGTTCGTGGTGATAGGCGGTGATCTCGTGGGCGAACCAGCGCTCGAGGTCCTCGAGAGTTAGAACTGCCTCCTGCGCCGGAAACGGACTGCGCTTGCCGAGAATTTCGTTGAACGTGTTGCCCGGAATGAGACGCATGCGTCGCATGAACGTTCCGATCAGGCGCTCGATGCTGCCGCCGAATCGCGGCGTGCGAACGGGCCGATAGCCGTTCTCGATGTGCTGGCGCTTGCAGCCCATCCGAAACGACGGCGAGCGGAACTCGCCCCCATTGTCCGTGTAGATCAAGCGCGGACGGCCGTATACCGGCCAAGGCCCTTTCGCGCCGACTCTCTCGAGCCACTGCTCCTTCGGGTAAATGGCTTGCCGCAGGCACAGCGCCACACTCAGTCGGCTCGGCGCCTCGAGGGTGAGCACAAAACCCATGATGACGCGCGTGCAGACATCCATCGCAATTGTGAGCCAGGGGCGCCCCAAAGGCTCGCGATCCCGAGCGTCAACGATATGTGTGTCGACGAGCGTATGATCAATTTCCACTCGGGAGAGCGCGTGAGGGGCTTCAGCGGAACCGCGCACCAAGCGCCGCCGGCTGCGCACCTCTTGGGCAACCTCAGGAGGCAGACACTGCGGATCCGCCTTGAGCGCTTTGACCCGACTGAGGACCGTCGCGCGTGCGGGCACCGGTTTGCCGATGGCCTCGCAGTCGCCGCGAATCGCCTCATACACCGAGCGAACCGAGCAGTTCCCGGTGCTCCTGAGCTTCCCTGCGACGGCGAAGCGAATGATGGCGTCCACGGCCGGATCGAGCGTGCGTTGCCCCGACTGCACGCCCCGAGGTCTCGGCATCAACCCCGTGATGTCGCCAGCGTGTCGGTAGCGCTGCAGCCACCGGCACACCGTGCGAGCAGAAACACCCAAGGCATTGCCCAAGCGTCGTGCCTCTTTGCGAGTCAGCGCGCGTCCACCGAGGTAGGGCTTTAGCATTTCTTCACGCGCGGTTAGCCGAGCCACCTGTTCGTCGTTGACATTTGTGCCCGCGGCACGGGGCGGATCCGGCTCCGCGGAGCTTGATTCGATCGCTCCTACCGCGGCGCGCGCGACGATGCGCGTCTCGCCTGTCTGAAGGTCCCTGACCAGCAGCCGCTCGAGCGAGAGCGCGTGCACGAGCTGCACCGGAATGGGCCCGAGTCTAAGGCGCGCTCCCGGCGAGTACGGAATGTCATCCGGATGCGCCGAGCCCGGCGGGGATGCTGCGTCCGTGTCTGCGTTCGGATCCGGAGTTGGTACGCGTGCTGCGCCGTCGTTCGCAGCCGGGCGCCGAGCGCGGGAGTTACTCGATTGCATAAGATCCCCTTCGAGGCAGCGCACAGGACGCGCAACCCCAATCGGCCGCCCGAGACGCGGGAGGGAATCCGACGCTCCGGCGGGCAATATTGCACCCTCGGGGACCTGCCCGATTCTTGACGCGGAATCAGGGAGGCGCAAATACTACGGGCGACCACAGATGCGCCGAAGAACGACTCTGTCGCCGCGGCGGGCCCGGACGCCTCACCGTACGGGTCCGCTGCACCTCTTCCCCGAACCAGGAATGTTCAGCTCAAGCATTCGGTTGGTGCGTGTGTTGTTGACCTCCTCCGGCGCCACGCCGGTGTACCTGTTGCAAGGGGGGACGGCTGCTTCACGGATTCTAATCCAACTTATGAGCTTGCCCTTCCTCGTGCCATGGTGCAAGAATTTTGCATTCGAGACATGGAGGACACGGCTGACCACTCAGGCCACTGATCGATCGCGAATACGTAACACGGACGGGCTCAGTCGCCCGTTCCTTTCACCGAATCCCGTGCCTCGCACGACCTCGTGGCCACACGACTCGATCAAGCGACCGACAGCACGCCGATAAGGCAGCACACCGATCCGCGCGCCCATGCATCTCGCCGCGCCGCGCGGCATACGCTCCCTATCCTCTCGCTCGAGGAGGCCCGCGAAGCCGGCGCCGCCTACGTCCGAAGCAGCCGCGCCGCCGCTACCTGGCGCGCTTATGAAGCTGACTGGCGAGCATTTGAAGCCTGGTGCCGGCCCCTCAAACTCGTTCCGCTCCCCGCCACCGCCCACACGGTGGCGCTTTACTTGTCGGCCGAAGCCAAACTCGGTCGCGCCCCCTCGACGCTCGGACGGCGCCTGGCAGCGATTCGCCTGATGCACATCGGGGCACACCACCTCTCGCGCCACGATGCGATCGAGGTCGCAGAGGTCCTGCGCGGGATCCGCCGCGCTTGGAAGCGCCCACCGGCGCAGAAGGCCCCTGCGATCGATGAGGAGGTGAAACGGACGGTGGACGCTGCCGAACCGCAGACGATGAAGGGTTTGCGCGATCGCGCGCTGCTGCTCCTGGGCTTTGCCGGTGCGCTACGGCGCTCGGAGCTCGTCGCGCTCGATGTCGAGGATCTCAGCGTGCGCCCGCAAGGCCTCGCTGTGCTGATTGCGAGCTCCAAGACTGACCAGGAGGGCGAGGGAGCGGTTATCGCCATCCCGCGCGTACCCAACTCGCCCTACTGTCCCGTTCAGGCCGTGCTCGACTGGCAGGTCCTCGCGGGCATCGCAACCGGCCCGCTCTTCCGGCGCCTCCACCGCGGCGACCGGGTGGGACGATCGCGCCTCACTGCCCAGAGCGTCGCGCTCATCGTGAAGCGCCTCGCGGCGAAAGTGGGTCTGGATGCCGAGCGCTACTCCGGCCAGAGTCTGAGAAGCGGCTTCCTGACATCGGCGGTCCTCGCACGCGCCAGCATCTTCACGCTGGCCGATCAATCACGGCACAAGTCGCTCGATGTGCTGCGCCTACGTGCGGAGTGAGGAGCCGTTCGAGGATCACCCTGCCGAGGGTCTTTTGCAGCCGCATCCGCTCGAACGGCCGCCCCGATGAGCCGGTCCAGCGCCAAAACCCGTATCGATCAATGTATGCCCACTGTCCCCCTCGGGCCCATCGCGTGCGTTGCCCGGAAGCCCAAGTCGGCTCGGTTCAAAAGGCAAACTCGCGCAGTGATCCGCGGCGCGGTGCCACGCGGTTTCCGACCATGGGTTGGGGGTGTATGAGTCATTAAAAAAGCTGCCTCAGATGCGCTATGATCCTCGGTACACTCCGGTCAGGATGGGGCGATGTCTCTCGAAGAATGCACCAGTCTCGCTGCGATCCTCGCGGAGCTGACTGTGGCGCGGGAACGCGATGGCGAGCTGCTGACTCGCCTGACGAGATTGCTCAATGCGCCTTCGTCTGATTTGCCGCCCCATCTCGCCAAAGTCTGCGCTCAAGCTATTGAGCTTTTCGCGGAGGATGCCGCGCGGTTTCTCACGACCCCGCATTGGGAGCTGCAGGGCGAGAGGCCCATTCTTGTAGCGCAGACCCCCGACGGCGCTGAACGCGTCGAAGATCTGCTCGGACGCATCACCTACGGCATCCCGGCGTAGCCGCGCCTGCGGGTGCAGTACCGACAGAGGTGCCGTGTCCCTGGCAGATGGCTTTCGCGTCGGTAGCGCTCTGGGGCCGCTCGGCTGATTGCTCATTCGCTGGTGCGCACGCAGCGTCCCGCTCGGGCGCGGTAATCAGTCCTCGCCGGCGCAGCACTCGGCGCGTTGCTGTCGCTATTTGCTTGAGTTGCGAGGCTGCGCGCCGCCGCTCGATCACGGCAATCGTTGTCGCGGTCTTGGGTGGCAGAACGGGCCTCATTTGTTCCCGGTAGCTCTGACCGCGCGATTCCACGAGCACGCCATTGATCTCCACGTCGAACTGGCCCTCCCTCCCTGCCTCGTCGCCTTGACCGTGGCGTCGAACCGTCGCTGGAACTCTTCGGCAACGGCAAGGGCTCGCTTGTGGGCCAGGAATAGAGTTTGCCGACTACTGTCGTCGTGGCACTGCACCTTGCCGCGGCCTCTGTTTCTGTTGGTTAGCTTACCATCCTGCCGCTGTCTTCCACTGCGAGAGCAATCCACAGGCCAGAGGCGCCCACGAGTGCCGCGGTGATCCAAAACGCCGGCAACGCTGCGTGGGCGAGCTGCGCGATCGACCCCAGAAGCAGCGCGCCAATGGCGTAGCCTGTATCGCGCCAGTAGCGGTACGTGCCCAGGGCTTTGCCGCGAATGAGGGGCGGCGCCCGGTCGGACATTGCGGCGATCAGGTTCGAATATAGGAGAGCCATCCCGACGCCCATGATTGCGGCGGCGGGCAACCAAAGTCCCTCCCCTTGCCCAAGCGCAGTCAAGACGATCCCCCCGGCCAGCAGAAAGAACCCCGCGACCACCGGCCGCTTGCGGCCGATACGATCGGCTAGGTGCCCGGTCCAGAGCTGAGAGAGCCCCCAGATCACCGCGTACACCCCCGTCAACCATCCGATCTCCAGCAGTCCCGCGCCGTGCGCCTTGAAGTACAGCGGGAACATCACCCACACCAGGGTATCGGCGATCTTGTTGACGACGCCGCCCTGGCACAGCGCGCTTCCCGCTCGGTCGCGAAAGGAAAGTCGGAGGAAGGTCGCGCCAAGACTCGGCGCATCACCGGCCAACCGAGCTCCGTGCATCTCGGCGTGTTCCGCATGGACCCACGCAAGGGTGTCACGCACTCGCACGAGCGTCGCAAGCGCCGCACCGATCGTGGCGAGGCCAAACAGCAGCAACGCCGGTCGGGCACCGATGTGCTCAGCGAGAAACGCCGCCCCGAGACCCGCGAACCCCACAGCAACATACCCGGTCGCCTCGTTGATCCCGACCGCGAGTCCGCGCTGATGGCTGCTCGCGAGGTCGATTTGGCTGGTGACTGTCATCGTCCAGGTGAATCCCTGACTGACGCCGAGAAACACGTTGGCGGCAACGATCCACCACCAGTTCGGCGCGACGTAGATCAGCAACGGAATCGGAATGGCGGCCAGCCATCCGGCAAGCAACACGGGCTTGCGACCGAAGCGGTCCGCGAGCCCGCCGGCGAGGAGATTGAGGGCGCCCTTGACCAGGCCGAAGGAGAGCACGAAGCTCGCGAGGAAGAGAAACGCGCCGCGCGCCACTCCGAAATCCCGCGCGACCGCCGGCAGAACGGCGCGATCCATGGCGATGATCAAGCCGACGAAGAACACCTGCAGCATCTGCAGGCTGAACTGACTCCGGTTGGCCGCAATGCCACGCGGATGCGCTGCCATTGCGCCGGCACCGCTCGCCTCTGCCCTCATGCGGGCGCGCCCGGCAGCCCGGCGTTCCCGGCGCGTAGCTCCATCGCTTCAGGGGGTGCCGGCGGTATGTTCTCGAGCATGAACGCGGCGAACTGCCCCGCTTCAGCAATACCGAAAGCGGCGTTGTGGCGCCGCTCAAATCCGATCGTGGAAATCGGCTTTCCCGAGAGGCCGCGGCCGCACACCGAGCCGGCCACGGCGCCCGGCAAGACTTCGATATGGTCCGGCAGAGCCTTCAGCCGCTCGAGGCTCGTGAACAATGCCCGGGCACCGCTCGCGGCATCGGAGGCGAGCTCGGTGCGCCCTACATCGCCTACCATGAGCGTGTGCCCAGTCAGCACGCACCAGGGTTCCTGGGCCCGAGTCCGGTCGGTGACCAGCAGGCAGAGGTGGTCCGGCGTGTGCCCCGGGGTATGAAGGACATCGAGCGCCACATTGCCGAGTTCGATCCGCTCGCCGTCCGTCAGACCGCGAAATGCGAAACCGGTCTCGGCCGAGGCATGCAGCGCGTAATCCGCTCCCGCTCTAACGGCCAGCTCCCGGCCGGCTGATCGGTGATCGGCATGAATGTCGGTATCGACCACGAGCCGGATCGGTGTCCCGGCGACCCTTGCGGCATCGGGTAGGGCTCAATCGGAAAAACCGGATCAACGATCGCGGCGGCGCCTTTGCCTGCGCATCCCAGCAGGTAAGACACGGCAATCGGATCTTTGTGCAGGAACTGACGCAGGATCATGACATTTCCTCGCCTTGGATGCTTGCTTATTCAATCAGTTCGCGGAATGATTGACTTAAGGCACTGCCATGTCAACCAATACGCCCAAGCATCGCGTTTATGGGCACCTCGCCGATATCGCGGCGGCCCTCGCGCATCCGCACCGACTGGAGCTTCTCGAGCTGATCGCTCAGGGCGAGCGCAGCGTCGAAGAACTCGCTGTGCGCACCGGGTTTTCGCTCGCCAATGCCTCGCGGCACCTGCAGATCCTGCGGCGCGCGCTTGGCTGAGCCCCGCCGCGAGGGCAAGCGGATGCTCTACAGCCTGATCTCGGACTCCGACGTCGTCGCCCTCCTTGGATCGCTCGGCCGGGTCGGCGAGCGCAACGTTGCCGAGATCGAGCGGATCATGAACAGCTATTTCCGCGCGCGCGATGCGCTTGAGCCGATCTCCCGGGAGGAGCTGATCGAGCGACTGCGCAGTGAATCGGTGACGCTGCTGGATGTCCGCCCGGCCGATGAGTTTTTGCACGGCCACCTGCCCGGTGCGATCAACGCTCCACTCGCAGAGCTGGACGCAGCCTTGGCAAGTCTGCCGAAGGACCACGCGGTGATTGCATATTGCCGGGGACCCTATTGCGTTCTCTCCTACGAGGCGGTCGCGGTGCTGAGATCCAAAGGCCTCGAAGCGTATCGTCTCGAGGAGGGTTATCCGGAATGGAAAGCCGCCGGGTTGCCGGTCGAAGCGTCCACAGCCGCTTAGCCCTTCGCCGGGCACGATGCGCGCAACAGGTGCCCGCGGGCCCGTACCCCTCGGATCGGCTCGAGAACGGAGGATGAACATGAATAAGGCATCGACGTGGACATTCCTGGCCGCATCCAGCGGCGCCGCTGCGCCACATGTGCTCTGGGCGCAGCAACCCCTTGAGCCCAGAGGCTAGGCCTGTGGCCCGTCCATGATGGGCTGGGGCGCAGGGTGGTACGGCATGATTTTCGGTCCGCTGATCATGATCCTCGTTCTAGCCGCGCTCATTTCAGCCATCGTGCTGCTCGTGCGCTGGTTAGGCGGCTCCTGGCACGCGTTCGAGACGCCACGGCACGCGCCTCCTGCGCGCACTGCGTTCGACATTCTCAGGGAGCGGTATGCGCGCGGGGAATTCAACAAGGAGGAGTTCGAGGAGCGTCGACGCGTGCTGGGCGACTGAATTCCTTCCTGCGCGTGCGATGAGGTTGCCATGAAGGTCTTGTTCGTCCTCAATGACCCACCCTACGGAACCGAGCGGTGTTACAACGCGCTGCGCTTGGCAGTGGCGCTGCAGAAGTCAAGACCCGACGGTACTATCCTATTGTCAAGAAGAGTTGGAATATGAGCACCCACAAACCGCGCAAGCCTTCCGGGCGGGTCGCATTCGATGAGCGGGGAAATGCCACGTGGGAGTGGCAAGGCGAAACCGGCGGATTCGACCGTGACATCGATACTCAGCGTCTGAGGACGCTCGGCTCGGATTTGAGCTGCGACGGCAACGACCTGCGGGATCCCGCGCCGCCGCATGATCCATACAATAGATCCACATTAGCGGCGGACGGTCAGCCCCGCCCGAGGAAGCGCACGCTGGATGACCTGCGCAGATTGAGCGAGGAGATCAAAGCGGCGCGCGAGAAGAAGGATCGCGGGTCGCGATAAGCCGTGCTTCTGCCTCATCGCGCCCGCTCGTGTCCCGGCTCCCGCTGACCAGGGGATTGGCCACTCGGACCTCAAGCGTCCGGGCCGCTACCAGGTCACCGTCAGCCGACGGTGGATCGTATTCATCTGAGGGAGGAACCGGATTCTCGCACCTGGATTCCGACGACAGTGAGGGTGACCAGCCCACGCTGAACCGGATTCAAGCTGATGTCCACCGGCACCTCGGAACCGTCCTTGCAGAGAGCGACCAGCGGGAGACCTGTTCCCATCGGCCGCATACGGCGTTCGTCCGTGAAGCGCAGGCGGTGGCTGATGTGCGCCACGCGATACCGTTCGGGCATGAGGGACTCGACAATCTGACCGTCGAGCGCACCCGGCGCATACTTGAGCAGGCGGCAGGCCGGATCGGTGGCGAACAGAATGGAGCCCGACTCCCCAACGACCAGCGCGCAGTCCCCCGCGTGCGTCAGGAGAGTTTCGAGATCCGCGGGGAGATGCAGCAAGAGAGGCTGTCGTTCGATTGTAAGAAGGAAAAATTCTCG
>JAKAXA010000012.1 GCA_021816775.1 Pseudomonadota bacterium | reverse complement strand
TGCTCGCCCTCCAGATAGGTGATCCCACCGGGAAAATCCCGGTTCGCCTCCAGCAGCTCGCTCAACGTACTCACAGACAGCATCAGCGGCGTTCCAATCTCATGGACAGCGGGTGACGGGGGCGCAGCTTTGTCTGCGCCTCCCGGCGGCGGCAGGCGGGGCCGGTCTGCGACCTCCCGCTATCGTGCGTAGAGGCCCCGCCGCGGAGTCTTTTCGGTCCGTTCGTCCTTCGGCGGCTGGTAGACACCGGCTGCCCGCGCGATCAAGAGGTATTTCTTGAAGACGCGATTCGTTTCCTCTTCATGCTCGCTGACGGTCGACGCATCCGCCGGATCGAAGAAACACGTCGGGTCCTCTTCCATGTAATCCCCGGTATGGAAGTACGCCATGGCCCGACAGCCGCCGCAAGTGTACTGATAGCGGCACCGGCCGCAGCGGCCCTTGAGCCGCGACCGGTCGGTGATGTCGGCGAACAGCGCGCTCGAGTCGACCAGCTCATCGAGCGGCGTGTCGCGCACATTACCGGCGCTCAGCGCATCGAGCAGCACCGGACAGACCGAGACCTCCCCCTCGGCGTTGACGGTGAGCCAGGTGCCCGCCCAGCAGCCGATGGCCGGGTTCTGCGGAACCGTATTGTTGCGCATTCCGCCCGAGACTTGCGCGTGCAGCTCGGGTGAGAGAAAGAACGGCGTATAGCTCACATACCCGTGCGGATTGCGGCGCAGCGCCGGATGGAAGTATTGCTGCAGATCGTTCCTGTCGAAGCCCATCTCGCCAAAACACTTCGACCCCGATCCGCGCGGCACCAGAGGCGAGCGATTGTAGGCAATGTTGTGCTTCACGACGAATTCGATGGTCTTCTCGAAGCTCTTCGCATTGTATTTGCCGATCGTGATCACCACGTGCTGGCCCAGCCCGAGCTCGATGCAGTCCTTGAGCACCTGAAGTGTCCGGTCCGACTCATTGTCCCGGCTCCAGCGGTTCTCCTCGTCGATCGCGTTCAGCCCGACGACGATGCGCGCCTGGCCCTGCGTGACGTCGCGGATCTTCTCCAGGCGCGGCCGGGTGAGCTTCTTGCAGTTGCTCAGGACCGAGCACTTGTATCCCAGGTCCACCGTCAGGCGCAGCAGGTCGAGCGCATCCTTGCGCAGGAGAAACTCCCCGCCGCTCCATCCGATGGTGTGCACCCCGAGGCGACGGGCGGGAAGCAGCATCTGATCACGGATTTCCTCCAGCGTCAGCTCACGCAGAACGCTGCGACGCACTTTCTTTGCGTTGTTGCTCCCGGTCATGCAGAACGGGCAGCGCAGATTGCAGCGGCGAGTCGCCTCGAAGTAGACAACCTGGAACTGATACTGCGCCATATATGCCTCCGGCCTCCCGTGCGGATGAGCGGATGATCCGCGCGCAGTTCATTAATGCCGCTGCGCCGCGGGTGTCAACGGGCGGCGCGGAGTCAGCAGACAAATGTCAATCCGTCCTGACGCACCGGCAACGGCCGGCTATCGCGCCAAGCCCCTTGCGACGCTTCCATCTCTGCCAGCACTGGCTCAGGATGCGACCCGCGGATCAACCGCTCTCGAGTTCCGGGTAGTGGCGGAAGATTCCCTCTTCATTGAACGGCACTCTGCGGTCCGACTGCAGGTACGCGGCAACCCGCGGACGCGCCGCGACGGCCCGGCGCAGTGCGCCCAGGCGCCGGTGACGAGCTGAAGCGCGCCGCATCGTGCGCGGGAACGCGTAGTCGAGGCCCGTCAAGACCTGAAACAGCGACAGATCGGCATACGTCGGCCGCGAGCCGACAAGCCAGCCCCGGCCGCGCGTATTGCGTGCCAGCACGCGCTCGAAGTAGCCGAGGTACTTCGGCAGCCGGTTGCGCAGAAAATCCGCGGCGCGCCGCCGCGCCTCGCGCTTCTGTTGCTCGTAATACAGTCCGGAGGCGATCGGATGATGCGTGTCGTGAATCTCGTCGACCCAGTCGGCGATCGTCAGCTGCAGCTGGTGGGTCCACAGCCGGCCGGCTTCCGCGGCCGGCGCCAGCCCATGGCGCGCGCCAAGGAACAGAAGAATGTTCGCAGTCTGAGCCACGACGTGCCGGCCCGCCTTGAGGAACGGCGGGGCAAACGGCAACTCATGACCTTCCCGGCCCGAGAGAAACCGCATGAGCCGAGGGACCCCCAAACCCTTGTCCGGACTACGGGCCACATCGAGGTACGCACAGCCCGCCGCCTCGAGCGCGAGGCGCACGAACTCGCCGCGTCCTGGAATGCTCGGCCAGTAATAGAGCTCGTACTTCATTGGACCTCCCCGGTGGGCGCCCACGGCAGCGCCCTGGGCGCCGCCGTGCGTGTTGCAAGCGTCACGTTCGGATAGAGCGCGAGTGTACTGCACGGAGCGGCGCGCAGATTCGCTGCACGCGCAAGTTACTTGCAAGCCGCGGCACCGCACCGGCGGCGGCGCCGCTGATGAAGCCGGTGCAGCCGCTGCGCGGGCCTATGCTATTCTCAGCGGCATCCGTCTCAGCACGGGATGGCGCACAGGCGGCGGCGCATCGGGGAACCTTCATTCCTTGTTGAGACCGAACCGATCTTTCGGGGGACCATCGCGAAGCGTCCGATTGCTTGCGGGCATAGCGCGAGCCAGCGCCGCCCTGTGCGCGGCACTGGCGCTCGCGTGCGTCACGCAACCGGCGGCCGCGGCCCAGATCCGCTCCGTGCAGGTGACGCGGCGCGGCAGTCAGTTCACGATCTTGATGCGCCTTGCGTTCCAGGCACCCCCGTGGGCGGTATTCGCCGCTCTGCAGGACTATGCCGCCATGCCGCGATACAACCCCGATCTGCGCAGCGTGCGCATCGAGCCGACCGGCGAGCCCGGCCGCATCCGCCTCCTGACCATCGTGCACGCCTGTGTGCTGATCTTCTGCCGCACGCTGCATCAGGAGCAGATCATGACCGCGACGGCCGATGCGCGCGGTGAGGTGCTGCGCGCTGCATTGGTGCCCCATGGCGGATCGTTCCGCTCCGGCCACGCGAGTTGGACCGTACGACCCTGCCGTACCGGCGGCGCGCCGACGTGCCTCGATGCGCGCATCGAACTGCAGCCGGCCTTCTGGGTTCCGCCGCTGATCGGACCGTGGATTCTGCGGCACAAGATGTACCAGGAAGCGCGCCGCTCCGGCCACGGACTGGAGCGGATCGCCGCACGGCTGCTCGCGAGCTGCGCGCACGCGCCTCGCCCCCGGCGCTGCGGCGCTGAAGGAGGATGCCATCTCAAGGGCCGCGCCGCTGCGCGATTACGGGTCAGCGGCTCGCGGCCGCGGTGCCGATCAGCATCACGGCCGCGAGACTGACCAGGATCGCGTTGTACGCAAAGCGCACCCCGGCCGATTCGAGCACGCTCTGCAGGCGCGAGCCGCTCTTGTGCCAGCGCCGCAGAGAGACCTGACTGACGGCGAAACCGCCGACTCCGGGACCGAGTGCAGCGCCGATCGGGATGCCCATGACCCGGTGCGCGAGGCCGAGCGCCCGCGAACGGCACAAGCGAGCGCCAAGGCCCCGCGCCTGATCGCCGCGCCGGAAGGCACGCTCTTGGCGCAAGGCAAACAGACACAGCGACAGCAGCAGCGGGATGAGGCTGAGGCCCGCGAGCACAAGATGCGAGATCCAGGCGCTTGGATTCGAGGTCGCGCCGAAGATCCCCTTGCCCGTCCCGCCGGGACACTTCCGCCCGCCCCGGCGCAGCCCGGTGCCCGGTGCAGGCAGGACCACCGCCGCGAACAGGACGCCCGCCAGCACACGCAGCGCCAGCGCGAAGTGCCGCGGGCGAATTGCGGCGAGCAGAATCCTCTGGCGTGGGTTCCTGAGCGCGCTGCCGAGGTGCCTGCAGAGCCACAGCAGCCCCAGCACCAGCACGACGGTCACCGCGGCGTTTCGTCCCAGTGCGAAGGCGATGGCGCCGACGAGCGCGAACGCCAGCAGCGTGCCCCCGCCGATCAACTCATTCGTGCACCCGTCCCTGGCCCGGGTGATAGGTGCGCTCGATGTGGCCCTTCAGCTGCGATTGATAGAAATAGACGGGCCGCAGGTTTCCCATGGCGTACTCGGTGGCCTCATCGTCGAAGTGCGGCGAGGACCGATGGCCGCTCTCCCCGCCGGCGGTGATGGCCCAGGCGCGCACCTTGGGGCCGAATTGCACCACCGCGATGAAGCTGTTGCCGCTGTTGCCGTACCACTTCCTGGTGTTCGGATACGGATGGGCGCCGAAGGCCGCGAGCGACCCCCAGATCGAGGAAGTAAAGGGCACCGGGATGCTCGGCTCGGCGTCATCGAAGCTCGGGTGTAGGTTGTCATTGAGACGCTGGAAGCGATTGATATCGCCCCAAGGGGTCTGCCAGGTCCCGAAATCGGTCTGCAGCCACGTGGAGGCCGCGGCGAGTGCGCGCAACAGCTGCCGGGGCGTCGCACGGCGCACCACGTAGTCCTCGGGCGAGATGCCAAGCGAGCGCGCCCGCGCCCGCACGTGCGCGAAGATGTCCGTACCCCAGAACACGGCAAGGGAGGTGGCCACGGAGTTCACGCCCCACCGGTCGTCCCACGCGCGCAGCACCGTGATCTGCTTCGCCAGGCGGGCCTTCAGCGGGTCGGATGCGGGCATGGCGTCGTAATCCCTGATGAGCACGGGGATCATGGTGGCGAAGGCCGGCAGATAACTGTCGAAGCCCGCCGCCGTCAGCGAAGCCATGGTCCAGTTCTTACTGCCCGTGAGCAGGCGCAGCGCGTGATAGCCGCGCGGTGTCTCCTCCGTCGCCCGCTCCACGTACCTCGGGAAATCCTTGCGCTTGGGGCTGTAGGGACCGGCTGCGGACCACGGCCAGTTGTTCGAGTTATAGAGCCAGCCGTTCGGCGGGTTCAGCAGGTGCGGAGTCTGCGCGAGGGTCAGCAGGCCGTGGAATGCGGTCGCCGGATTACTGCCGTCCACCGGCTTGGCCCAGTTGAACGCATCGCTGCGCCGCGGGATCCAGTCGGAATGCCAATAGGCGATGTTCCCCTCGGAGTCGGCGAAGATCGTATTGTTGGAGGAGTTCGTGTGCAATTGCATGGTCTTGCGGAACTGCGCATAGTCCTTGGCCTTGGTGCGCATGTAGTCCTGGATGAGCGCCCGGACGGGCCGCTGCATCAGGTTCACGCTCTCCCACTGGCTGCCGATCCGGGCGATGATCGGGCCGTGCTGGGTGTAATAGGCCGTGAACACGCGCTGCGCCATGCCGGTTGCGGATTTGTAGCGCACGATGATGCGGCGCGTACGCATCGGCAGCTCCCGGTTTGCGTATCGATAATAATAGCGGCCGTCGCGGTGGCTCACCGTCTCGAGAAACCACGAGATGTTCTCGACGCCGCTCGAGGTGTGCATCCAGCCGGCCGTGGCGTTGAACCCCTGGTAGACAAAGAACTGGCCCCAGGTCACCGCGCCGTAGGCATCGAGCCCCTGGTCGCTCACCATCTGCAGCTCTGCGCGGAAGTAGAATGAGGTGTGCGGATTGATCCACAGCAGCGCGTGGTGATCGAGCGTGATGGACGGAGAGATGGCGATGCCGTTGGAGCCCTGGGGCTCGGGCGGCGGCATCTCGGCATTGGCCGTCTGCGCTCTCGAGAGCCGCCGATGGCCGTAGAACGCCGCCAGCCGTGGAATGTTCACCCCCTGCTCGATATCGCCCCCGATGCTGCCTTCCGTGAACGCCAACGCCATCCACGGCTCGAAATGCGTAATGACCTGCGGCTTGACCTTCGGGTGGGTATACAGATAGAAGTTGAGGCCATCGGCGAACGCGTTCATCAGCCTCTGCAGCCACACGGGACTGCGCGCGTAGTCGGCGCGCAGCGCCTTCGGGTCGACGAACAGCTTGCTGCGCAGATCGCGGTAGATCGCGCGCTTGCCGTACGCCTCCGAGCGCCATCCCAGCGCAGCCAGATAGTTGTTCTCCACCCGCTTGAAGTCATCCTGCGCCTGGGCGTACTCCATGCCGAACACCGCATCGGCATCGGTCTTGCCGTAGACGTGGGCGATGCCCCAGTTGTCGCGATAAATGGTGACATCGCGCGCTTGCTGCTCCCAGCGGCGGATCTGCGCCGCGGTCGGCTGCGCGGCGCTGCACGGCGCCCAATACGCGGCGGTGAGACCGAGAGCGAGCAGGACGGGCACAAGTTGTCGCATGATCGTTTCCTGCGCTTCGGGAAACGCTCAGCCGCGGCCGCCGGCTGGCCGTGTCCCCCTGATTTGATTTTGCCACGCGTGAATCGCAGTCCGACCGCTGCGCGCACGATACCCGAGAACACGGTGCGCCGACATGACGCCGTGCATTAAGCGCTATATAATCAATTAAATTTCAATATGTTATCTGTCTTTTTGAACGTTTAACCCGAGAAACGGAGGTGCCGGCGTCCTCGCGAGAGGCACCTGCGCGACGACTTTGACCCGCCGGGCGCGAGTGTCGACCCCTAACGGTGTTCCCGCTCCTCGCGCAGCAGTGGCGGCAGGCCCTCGCCCTCCGGATCGCGCTCGCTCTCGTCGCGCTCGTCCTGCCACTCTTCCTGGCCCGCCCTGATCGGCTCGAGCGGCGCTTCCCAATCCTTCGCCTCCATGTCGGTCTCGGAATATCCCAGATCGTCCACTGCCACGTCATCGACCGGCCCGGTCCAATCCTCCGGCGGCTCGGCAAATCCGATGGGCAAACCCTGCCAGGCCGCCTGGTCGATCTCATCGATATCGCCGTCGAAATTCTGAATCTCGATGGTGCGGGTCTGCTCGTCGATCGCAATGACCTGGAACAACTCCCCCTTATCCCAGTGCAGATACCATTGGCCGATCTGCGCACGGCCCACCCCGTTGCTCATCTGATGTGTCTCCGCAATCTACCCGCTGAAACCTTGCGCCTGCGCCCGGGCACTGGGAATACGGGCAACTACGCAAGTCAGCGGGCCCTCTCCAGCCGGCACGCGCGGCCGCTGCCCCGCACCTCGCCGCGCTGCGGCACGCCCGCCGCTCCCATGCGGGCATGTGCGTATTGATCGGCAGCCGGTTCCCTCGAAGATGTCGATAGTGCCGCGCGATAGTCGGCTGAGGGATAGGCCCATGTCCTTGGAGCTTCAAGCGGCGCAACTGCTCACCTCGCAGGGCCTTGACCAGCTGCTGAAGGCGCTCAGGCGAGGCGGCTGCCGCACCGTCGGCCCGACGGTGCGCGACGGAGTGATCGCGTACGAGGACATCGATTGCCTCGAGGATCTCCCGCGCGGATGGACAGACGAACAGTCAGGCGGCCATTACCGGCTGAGGCGCCGCGAAGACGATGCCCTGTTCGGTTATGCCGTCGGTCCCCACAGCTGGAAGCCGTTTCTGCACCCGCCTCGCCAGCGCCTGTGGCGCACCCACCGCGACGGTGACACGGTCCGGATGCAGCGCGAGGCACCCGACGGGCAGCGTCTTGCGCTGATCGGGGTGCGCGCTTGCGAGCTGAAGGCTATTGCGATCCAGGACAAGGTGCTGCTGGGCGGCGCTTACGGCGATCCGCATTATCGGGCGCGTCGGGCCGGCACCTTCATCATCGCCGTCAACTGCACCGTCGCCGGCGGCACCTGCTTCTGTGCCTCGATGGGCTGCGGGCCAAACCTCACCGCGGGATTCGACCTGGGCCTGACGGAACTCGGCGCGGCCGGCCCGCCGGCGTTTGTGCTGCAAGCCGGCACGCCGGCCGGGAGCCAGCTGCTCGAGGAGATTCCCCACCGGCCCGCCACGGCGAACGAGATCGCCGCCGCCCGCGCGCGAGTGCAGCATACCGCAGAGCACATGGGCCGGCAGATGCCGACCGAAGCGCTGCCACAGCTGCTGCTGCGCAATCTCGAGCACCCCCGCTGGAGCGAGGTTGCCGAGCGCTGCCTCGCCTGCGGCAACTGCACGATGGTCTGCCCGACGTGCTTTTGCACAACGCTCGAGGACTCGAGCGATCTCACCGGCCGAGAGACCTCACGCACCCGGCGGTGGGACACGTGCTTCACAGTCGATTTCGCGTTCGTGCACGGCGGGAGCGTTCGCCAGAGCACGCGCGCGCGCTACCGCCAATGGATGACGCACAAGCTCGCAACCTGGCATCAGCAGTTCGGCACCTGCGGCTGCGTCGGGTGCGGTCGCTGCATCACCTGGTGCCCGGTCGGGATCGACATCACCGAGGAAGTGAGCGCCATGCGCACGAGCGAGCCGACCTGAGGAGACAACGATGGAAGGACTCGAACAGATCCTCGCCGAACACCCGTTCTTCGCCGGCTTCGATCCCGCCTACGCCCACCTGCTCGGCAGCTGCGCGAAGAACGTGCGCTTCGATCCGGGCCGGTATCTGCTGCAACAAGGCGCGCCAGCGGACCAGTTCTACCTGCTGCGCCACGGGCGGGTCGCGCTCGAGCTGTCCGGACCCGGCCGCGGGACCGTCACTTTTCAGACGCTCGGTCCCGGCGAGCTGGTGGGCGTTTCCTGGCTGGTGCCGCCCTATCGGTGGACCTACGACGCCAAGGCACTCGAGCTCGTGCGCGCCATCTCGATCGACGCGGCCTGTCTGCGCGGCAAGAGCGAGGCCGACCACGACCTGGGCTACGAAATGATGAAGCGCTTCATGCCGGTGCTCATTCAACGGCTGCAGGCCGCGCGGCTGCAACTGCTCGATGTCTACGGCGCCCGCGGCTGAGCTGCCCATGGACGAGCGTGAGACGGATCCGATGGTCCCAACGGTGCTGCGCGTTCGCAGCCGGCGGCGCGACGGGCCGCAGGTGTGGACGCTGGAGCTCGACGCCGGCGCCATTGAGCGGACGGGTTTTGCCGCCGGACAGTTCAACATGCTCACCGCCTTCGGAATCGGGGAAGTGCCCATCAGCTTCTCCGGCGACCCCGCCCAGCCGCAGCGCATCGTGCACACCATCCGAGCCGTGGGGCCCGTCTCGGGCGCATTGACCCGGCTCGGCGCGGGCGCGGCGCTCGCCGTGCGCGGTCCCTTCGGCACCGGCTGGCCGATGAGGGAGGCGGCGGGCCGCGATGTCGTGCTCATCGCCGGCGGTCTGGGGCTCGCGCCGCTGCGGCCGGCTTTGTACCAACTGCTCGCTGAGCGCTCCCGCTACGGCCGGATCACGCTGCTCTACGGAACACGCAGCCCGCAGGAGATCCTCTTTCGCCGCGAAATCGACTCCTGGCGCAAGCGCACCGACCTCATGATCGATGTGACGGTCGATCACGCGGTGCAACCGTGGCAGGGTCACGTCGGGGTGGTCACGGCGCTCATTGCGCGCGCCCGTTTCGATCCGGGCCGTACCGTTGCCCTGATCTGCGGACCGGAAATCATGATGCGGTTCGCGGCCGAAGCGCTCGGCACGGCGGGCGTTGCGAACGGGGCGATCTACCTGTCCATGGAGCGCAGCATGAGCTGCGGCATCGGCAGCTGTGGCCACTGTCAGTTCGGCGGCTTGTTCATCTGCCGCGACGGCCCGGTCATCCCTTATGACCTGCTGCGCGAGCCGCTGCGGGTCAGGGAGCTGTGATGCGCGAGCGCAACGCCAGACCCCGACTCGCCGTGTGGAAATTCGCCTCCTGCGACGGCTGCCAGCTGAGCCTGCTCGATTGCGAGCAGGAACTGCTCGCGCTCGGCGAGGTGATCGAAGTCGCCTACTTCCCCGAGGCGCTCACCCGGGCGGTTCGCGGGCACTATGATCTCTCGCTGGTCGAGGGCTCGATCAGCACGCCGCGTGATGCCGAGCGCCTTCACGCGGTCCGCCGCCGCTCGGCACGGCTGGTGACCCTCGGGGCATGCGCCGCCTCCGGCGGCATTCAGGCACTGCGCAACTTCGCCGATGCGCGCGAGTTCATGGCCGCCGTCTACGCACATCCGGCGTACCTTCACACTCTGGCGACCTCGACCGCGATTGCCGATCACGTGCCGGTGGACTTCGAGCTGCGCGGCTGCCCGGTCAACAAGCGCCAGCTTCTCGAGGTCATCGCGGCGTTCCTGGCCGGGAGGCGCCCGGCAATCCCGGCGCACAGCGTCTGCATCGAATGCAAGTCGCGGGGCCTGCCGTGCGTCCTGGTCGCGCACGGGCGGGCGTGTCTCGGCCCGGTGACGCAGGCCGGATGCGGCGCGATCTGTCCGGCCTGTCATCGCGGCTGCTATGGCTGTTACGGGCCGCAGGAGACGCCGAACACCGCCTCCCTCACCCGAGCGCTCACGGCGCTCGGACTCGAGCGGCGCCAGCTGCTGCGCCTTTATCGCTCGTTCAATGCCAATGCCGAGGCGTTTCGCAGCGAGAGTGAGCGCCATGCCGAGTAGGACCATCCGGGTCGACCAACTGACCCGCCTCGAGGGCGAGGGGGCGGTGAAGCTCGTGGTCCGCGACGGGCGGGTCCACAGCGCGGAGCTGCGCATCTTCGAGCCGCCGCGCTTCTTCGAGGCACTGCTGCGCGGACGCTCGTACAGCGAGGCTCCCGACATCACCGCACGCATCTGCGGGATCTGTCCGGTCGCCTACCAGATGAGCGCGGTGCACGCGATGGAGAATGCCCTCGGCATCGAGGTGAGCGGCCCGCTGCGCGATCTGCGCCGGCTGCTGTACTGCGGCGAGTGGATCGAGAGTCATGCGCTGCACATCACGATGCTGCACGCGCCGGACTTCCTCGGCTACGACAGCGGCATCGACATGGCGCGTGATCATGCTGATGCGGTGCGCCGGGGCCTCACGCTGAAGCAGGCTGGCAACGAGATCATCGCATTGCTCGGCGGACGCGAGATCCACCCGGTGACGGTGTGTGTGGGCGGCTTCTACCGCGTGCCGCGCAAGCGGGAGCTGACTGCGCTCGTCGGGCGCCTCCAATGGGCGCGCGCCGCTGCGCTCGAGACCGTCCACTGGGCGGCCGGATTCGAATTCCCCGCGTGCGATCGCGACTACACGTTCGTCGCGCTGCGCCACCCTGCGGAGTACCCCTTCAACGAAGGCCGCATCGTCTCGAGCGACGGGCTCGATATTTGCGCGGCCGAGTTCGAAGCGCACATTGACGAGACGCAGGTGAAACGATCCACTGCGCTGCACGCGCAGCTGCGCGCCGCGGGACCGTACCTGACCGGGCCGATGGCGCGCTACAGCCTGAACTTCGAGCGCCTCTCGCCCATCGCGCAGGAGGCCGCCCTGTCCGCCGGACTCGGCCGCCGCTGCACCAATCCCTTCCGCAGCATCGTGGTGCGCGCCGTGGAGGTCCTGCACGCCTGCGACGAGGCGCTGCGGATCATCGCGCGCTACGAGGAGCCCGATGAGCCCGCCTGCGCTATCGAGCCGCGCGCCGGCATGGGGATCGCGGCGACGGAGGCGCCGCGCGGGCTGCTCTACCATCGCTACCGGCTCGACGCCGGCGGCACGATCCTCGAGGCGCGCATCGTGCCGCCGACCGCGCAGAATCAGGCCGCGATCGAGGAGGATCTGCGCCGCTTCAGCGGCGAATTCCTGACCCAGCCGCCGCAGCGGCTGCGCCAGCGCTGCGAGCAACTGGTGCGCAATCATGACCCCTGCATCTCCTGCGCCACCCACTTTCTGCGCCTGCAGCTCACAGGCCCCTGAGGTCGCCGTGCGGCGACGCATGGTGATCGGGCTCGGCAATCCCTCCTGCGGTGACGATGGCGCCGGCCGCGCCTGTGTCGCTGCACTGGCCGGGCGCCTGCCCGCGGAGGTCGAACTGATCGAGAGCGACGGGGAGCCCGCAGCGCTCCTCGCGCTGCTCGCGCGGGCCAGGGAGGCGTGGCTCATTGACGCCTGCCGCTCAGGGGCGCAGGCCGGGACCGTAAGGCGCTTCGATGTGACCGGCCATCCCCTGCCCGCGCTCGCGGTCCCGCACTCCACGCATGGCCTCGGCCTGAATGAGGCACTGGAGCTGGCCAGGGCGCTCGGCATGCTGCCCGAGCGCTGCCTCGTGTATGCGATCGAGGGCTGTTCGTACCGCACGGGGGCGTCACTGTCGCAGCCGGTCCGCGCGGCCATTGCCGTCGTTGCCGAGCGGATCGTCCGCGCATCGGCGCGCTAAGCCGACGGCAAGCCGTGCTGTTTGGTCGGGCCCGCCTGCTCGGGATCGAGGTCTGCCTGCAGCGACGCGAGGGCACCGAGGATCTGTCCCTGCAGGTCCTCCTCCCCGCCCGGCATCCCCTCCTCGCGCGCCACGGCCAGTTCCGCCGCATCGTACGCCCAGCGCAGCAGAACATCGACCTTCTGCTCGCGGGTGAGGTCCGCGCAGACCCGCACGGCGCGCGGCGATGCAAACACTGCGCTCGGAATCAAGCGCGCACGCTCATAATCGACAGACATCGCATCTCTCCTGCCGGGTTGTCCTGCGCCTTGCGGCTCGGGCTGACCCCTCGCACCCGCATCCACGGGCCGCTCAGGGCGGAACGATCGGCGCGGCCGGCTCCTCGCCCGCGAATTCCACCTCCGGCGCGGCTCGCCGGACCCGCTCCTGCAGCTCCTGCGCGCGAGTGTCGAGGACGTCGACCATCAGCAGGATTCTGCCTTCTCCCTCGATCGCGTGTTCGAAGCGGCGCAGGCGCGAGCTCGACACGGATGCGCCCCCGAGCAGCGTCGCGAGCCCGCTGACGCCGGCGCCGAACAGAGCGAACAGGGGAATGGCGCCGCCGCCGAGCGCAAGACCGACATCCTCGAAGGCAATCACCAGGATGCCGGCGATGGCGCCGATCACCCCGCCGGCGACCAGGCCGCGCGTCAGACCGGCGGTCGCGTCGGTCTTATCGATGCCGGCCGACGGCAGCTCCTCGAGCGCAATGTCGCCGCGCGCGATGACCATGAGGTTCGAATCCCCGACCCCAGCCTCGCGCAACGCGCTCACCGCCTCGCGTGTCCGAGCGACATCCGGGCTTAGAAAACACAGGCGTTTCATCAAGCCTCCCGCGCTGCGCGCGTTGGCAACATAGGCACCAGGCCGAGCCGACCCTAGCGGAACCCCCGTCGGGTCAAAATCCGCAGTTCTACTCACCGCCGCGCGCGGCTCTGGAGCGCCCCTCGGTGCGCATGTTGGGTAGGTACTTGCGCGGATCGACATTGCCGCAATCCGTCAGAGAATCACTTCGGCAGAGCACAGTCATGAGCGAGCACAGCATCCCGAGCCGGGTCGCGCCGCCCGGCAGCAGCCATCATCTGACCGATTACCCGGCGGCGCGGCGCTCCTTCACGTGGGAGCAGGCCCGCCTGGCGCTCACCGGCGGCTGCGACCCGCGGCTCAACATCGCCTACGAGGCGGTCGATCGGCAAGTGCAGCGCGGCTACGGCGTGTGGCTGGCGGCGCGCTTCATCGATCGCACCGGCACGCGGGTCGATGTCACCTACTCACAACTGCAGAGCAGCTGCGCCCGCTTCGCGAACGTCCTGGCTGCGCTCGACATCGGGCGCGGCGCCACGGTGGCGACGCTTCTCGGGCGCACGCCGGAGCTGTTCACCGTAGCGCTCGGTGCGCTCAAAGCCGGCCACGTGCTCTGCCCGCTGTTCTCTGCCTTCGGCCCCGAGCCGTTGAAGACGCGCCTGACGCTCGGGCACGTTCAGGTCCTGGTGACCACCGCGACGCTCTACCGCCGCAAGGTCGAGGGCATCCGCGCCGCGCTCGGCGAGCTGCGCCACGTGCTCATCGTGCGCGAGGATCCCAACGAGGCGCTGCCGGCGGGAACCGCCGACTTCGCCGGGCGGGTGCGTCAGGCCTCCGCGTCGTTCCGGGCCGCTCCCACGCGCGACACTGATGTCGCCCTGCTGCACTTCACCAGCGGCACGACCGGCATGCCCAAGGGCGTCACCCTCACTCACGGGGCGGTCATCGCGCAGCACGCCACGAGCGAGCTGGTGCTCGATCTGCATCCGCAGGAGGTGTACTGGTGCACGGCCGATCCGGGCTGGGTGACGGGCATCGCCTACGGTCTGATCGGTCCGCTCACCTGCGGCGTCACGATGATCGTCGATCGGGAGGAATTCGACCCGCAGCGCTGGTACCGGATCCTGGCCGAGGAGCAGGTCAACGTCTGGTACACGGCGCCGACGGCCATCCGCCTGCTGATGAAGGCCGGGACCGAGCTGACCCGGGCGCATCAGTACCCGCACCTTCGGCTCATGGCGAGCGTGGGCGAGCCGCTCAACTCCGAGGCGGTCATCTGGGGCGTGGAGGCGTTTGGCCAGCCGTTCCACGACACCTGGTGGCAGACCGAGACCGGCGCCATCATGATCGCCAACTTCGCCGCCTGTGACGTGGTGCCGGGCTCGATGGGCCGCGCGGTGCCGGGCATCGAGGCGGCGGTGGTGCGCCGCACGGCCGCCGGCGGGCTCGAGGCGATCGACTCGCCCGATGAGGTTGGAGAGATCGCGCTGCGGCCGGGCTGGCCGTCGATGTTCAGCGGTTACCTCGACAATCCCGAGCGCTACCGCGCCAGCTTCCACGATGGCTGGTATCTCGCCGGCGACCTCGCGCGGCGCGACCGCCAGGGGTACTTCTGGTTCATCGGCCGTGCCGACGATGTCATCAAGTCCTCCGGCCATCTCATCAGCCCGTTCGAGGTGGAAAGCGCGCTGATGCAGCATCCGGCGGTGGCGCAGGCGGCCGTCATCGGCATTCCCGATCCGATCGCCGGTCAGGCGGTGAAGGCCTTTGTCGAGCTCAAAAGCGGCCTCGCGCCCGATGAGGCGCTGCGCCTGAAGATCCTGGGACATGCGCGGCGCCTGCTCGGCGCGGCGGTTGCCCCGCGGGAGATCGCCTTCAGCCAGGCGCTGCCGCGCACCCGCAGCGGCAAGATCATGCGCCGCCTGCTGCGCGCGCGCGAGCTCGGCCTTCCCGAGGGCGACCTCTCGACGCTCGAGGGCCAGCCGTGACCGCTCCGGCCGCCGCGGCGCTCACGCAGGCGCACGGGCTCGACCTGCTGCGCGAAATGATGCGCATCCGCGCCTTCGAGGACCGCTGCTACCAGCTCTACGGTCAGATGAAAATCCGCGGCTTCCTGCATCTTTACAACGGTGAGGAAGCGATCGCCGCCGGCGCACTGTCTGCGCTGCGTGCCGAAGATGCCATCGTGGCCACTTACCGCGAACACGGCCATGCGCTCGCGCGCGGCATTCCCATGAACAAGGTGATGGCGGAACTGTTCGGCAAGCAGACCGGATGCAGCGGCGGACGCGGCGGCTCCATGCACCTGTTCGATGTGGCGCGCAAGTTCTACGGGGGCAATGCCATCGTCGCCGGCGGCCTGCCGATCGCCGTTGGTCTTGCGCTGGCGCAGAGGCTGCGCGGCGAGGCGGCCCTCACCGCGTGCTTCTTCGGCGACGGTGCGGTCGCCGAGGGGGAGTTTCACGAGTCGCTCAACCTCGCGGCACTGTGGAAGCTGCCCGTGCTGTTCCTGTGTGAGAACAACCTCTACGCCATGGGCACGGCGCTCGATCGGGCACAGGCCGAGACCGACATCCGCGCGCGGGCCGCAGCGTACCGGATCGACGCCGCGGCCGTCGACGCCATGGATGTCCTCGCCGTCGAGGCAGCCGTCGCGCACGCCGCACAGGCGATTCGCGGCGGCGGCGGGCCGGCCTTCCTCGAGATGCGCACCTACCGGTTCCGCGCGCACTCGATGTTCGATCCGCAGCTGTACCGCGATCGGGCCGAAGTCGAGGCGTGGCAGAAGAAGGGACCGATCATCACGCTGACCACGCGCCTGAAGGCCCAGGGACTGATGAGCGAGGCGGATTACCAGCGCCTGGAGCGCGAGTGCAATACGGAAGTCGACTCGGCCGTGCAGTTCGCCGAGCGCTCGCCGTGGGAGCCGGTGAGCGATCTGGAGCGCTACGTCTATGCCGAACGACGCGCCTGAGCCGGCCGGTGCGCTCACCTACCGGGACGCGGTGCGCGAGGCGCTCAGCGTCGCGCTGCGCGAGGATCCACGGGTGTTTCTCATGGGTGAGGACATCGGGCGCTATGGAGGCAGCTATGCCGTCAGCAAGGGACTGCTCGCCACGTTCGGGCCCGAGCGCATCCGCGACACCCCGCTGTGCGAGTCGACCTTCGTCGGCGCGGGAATTGGCGCCGCCTTGGGCGGCATGCGCCCCATCGTGGAGGTGATGACGGTCAATTTCAGCCTGCTCGCGCTCGATCAGATCGTCAACAATGCGGCGACCCTGTCGCACATGTCGGGCGGTCAGATCAGCGTGCCGCTGGTGATCCGGCTCGCCACCGGCGCCGGACGACAGCTCGGCGCCCAGCACTCGCACAGTCTGGAGGGCTGGTATGCGCATATCCCGGGCCTGCGCATCGCGGCGCCCGCCACCCTCGATGACGCGCGCTTCATGCTCGCCGCGGCGCTCGCCCTGCCCGACCCGGTGCTGCTGTTCGAGCATCTTTATCTCTATAACATGGAGGGGACGCTCACCGAGGGACTGGAGCGCGTCGACCTCGAGCATGCGGCGGTCCGCCGCACCGGGCGCGACGTCTCCCTGATTTCCTACGGCTGGAGTCTGCACAAATGCCTCAGCGCCGCCGCGGATCTCGCCAAGGAGGGCATCGAGGCCGAGGTGCTGGACCTGCGCACCCTGCGCCCGCTCGATGATGCGGCCATCATGGCGAGCGTCCGTCACACGCGTCGCGCGCTCATCGTCGATGAGGGCTGGCGCAGCGGCAGCCTGGCGGCGGAGATCGCCACGCGCATCGTCGAGCAGGCCTTCTATGAGCTCGATGCGCCGGTGGCGCGGCTGTGCTCGGCGGAAGTCCCGATCCCGTACGCCAAACATCTCGAGGATGCGGCGCTGCCGAGTCCGCAGCGCATCGCGGCCGCCGTGCGCGCGCTGCTCGCGCCCAGCGGGGGCGGCTGATGCGGATTGAATTTCGCCTCCCCTCCCTCGGCGCCGACATGGAGAGCGCGACGCTGACGCAGTGGCTGAAGAAGCCCGGCGAGCACATCCGGCGCGGCGAGCCGATCGCCAGCGTGGAGACGACCAAGGGTCTGATCGACATCGAGTCCTACGACGACGGCGAGATCGCCGATCTCGTGGCGGCACCCGGCACCCCGCTGCCGGTCGGCGCCGTGATGGCGCACCTCGAGGTCGACGACCGCGCCGGCGCGGGGGCAGGCTCCGAGGCGCCAGCGCCGAGCGCCCCAGCGCCATCGGCTCGCGCGCCTGCGCCGACCGCAGCCCGGCGGGCCGCCGGTCCGGCCGCCGCCCGGCTGCGCCTCTCGCCCGCCGCGCGCCGCCGCGCGCAGCAACTCGGCATCCCCGACGAGACCCTCGAGCACGCCGCGGCGGCCGGCGAAGTGATGCATATCGAGGACATCGAGCGCCTCGCGCACGCACAGCCGGCCGCCCCGGGCGATGCCCGGTCGGCCATGCGCCAGGCGATCGGCGCGGCCATGGCACGCGCGAAGCGCGAAATTCCGCATTACTACCTCGGACATACGCTCGACTTCGCAGCGGCGCAGGCGTGGCTGACCCAGTACAACGAGCCGCGTCCGGTGGGCGAGCGGCTGATCGACTCGGTGCTCATCGCCAAGGCAGTGGCGCTCGCCGCCTTGCGTATCGAGGGCTTCAACGGGTATTGGCGCGACGGCCGCTTCGAGCCCTCCGCCGCCGTGCACGTCGGTGCGGCCATCGCCGTGCGCGGCGGCGGACTGGTCGCCCCGGCGCTGATCGATGCGCACAGCAAGGATCTGCCGACCCTGATGCGTGAGTTCAGTGACCTCGTGAGCCGCGTGCGCGCCGGTCACATGCGCTCCGGGGAGTTCACCGCCGCAACCATCACCGTCACCAGTCTCGGCGCCGATGGGGTCGATGTGCTCTACCCGATCATCAATCCGCCGCAGGTCGCGATCATCGGCACCGGCGCGGTGCGCGATGCGCCGTGGGCGCTCGAGGGCCGCGTCGTGATCCGCCCGACGCTCACGCTCGCCCTCGCGGCCGATCACCGGGTCAGCGACGGCCGCACCGGCGCGCGGTTTCTCAGGGCGATCGCCGAGCGGCTCGCTCACCCGCAGCAGTTGTGACCCCGAGGCGTGCCACCATGGACATCCGCGACATCCGCACCCGGCTGCTCGAACTCCTGACGGCGATCGCGCCCGACATCGACGCCGCGCACGTCGATCCGCAGCGCGCATTGCACGAGCAGTTCGACTTCGATTCCATGGACGCGCTGCATTTCGCGACGGCCGTGAGCGAGGCATTCGGCATCGATATCCCGCAGCGCGACTACGCCAGCCTGGCGAGCCTCGAGAGCGCCGCGCAGTTCGTGCTGAGCCATCTGCCGGGCGGTGCTTGAGCGATCCGCCGCCAACGCCGGCGCTTCGCGGAGGGAGCTCGCCGGGTGCGAGCGGCGGGGACTGATGCGTCTGCCGGCACCGAGTGTGGGTGGCCAAAGAAGAAAATCCGCAGAGCCCCATCGTGTCTGGCCGCCTTCCTCCCGTGCCGCCGAGCCGCCGGCCGCTCGGCTCGTTGCACTACTTGGCCGGTGACTTTTGGGGGGGCTTCTTCGCCGTCTTCGGCCCGCAGCCCGTTGTCCAGGTGACCTTCCGAATGACATCGTGCCGATCGGTGCGCACCGTGACGCGGCAGCCGGCATAGTTGTACTGATTGAACCGCCAGGTGGCCACGCGCGCGCCGTCGACCTCGTGCAGGCCGGACGGAGTGCTCCAGCGCATCTCGAGATCGAACAGCGGCTTACCGATGTGGGCCTGCGCTGTGGCGGAGGGGTAATGCGGCGGTGTGCTCGCGCAGGCCGCCAACAGCGCGAGCGACCCCAGCAGCGCGAGCCCTTGGCGCAGGCGCAGCGGCGATGCCCGCATGCCATGCGCCTCGGGGCGGATGTCACTGCGAGTTGGCTCTCGATTGTTCAACGGGGTCGCTCCGTGTGAGGTTGGCGGCCGGTCGGCTTGGTGCGATCATCGCTCGATCCGACTGCCGCCCGCTGTGATTGTATGCCGATCCTGCGCAGGTTTGCGCTCGGTGCGCCGCTGCTCGCCCTGCTCGGCACCGCGGCCGCCGCCCAGCCGGTGCCCCCTTTCCCCCAACCCCCGGTACTGCCGGTTCCCCCGCACAGCGGGTACGTCGCGCTCGACGGGGTCCGCCTCGGGTACGGCGAGTTCGGCACAGGCCCGGTCGTGCTGCTGATCGAGGGCGGGCTCGGATCAGGCGAGAACTGGGCGTATCTTGCGCCCTAGCTCGCCGCGCAGGGTTACCGGGCCCTGGTCTGCGACAGCCGCTGTCAGGGCCGCAGCACCTGCGATGCCACACTGATGCCCTATCGGCTCATGGCGCGCGACACAGAAGCACTCATGCGCGCGCTCGGCATCCGGCGCGCGGCCATCGTCGGTTACAGCGACAGCGGCATCATCGGACTGGAGATGGCCATCCACGATCCGCGGCGCCTCGTCGCGGTATTCGCCTAGCGAGCCAATACCAACCCCGCGGCGCTGAATTCGCACGGCAGCGCAGCGCAGCGGCATGTCAATGCGGTGAGCGGGCACCTGGTCCAAACAGGTCTATGAGCACATCTCGCCCACCCCGGGCGCCTTTGCGCAGGTTGCGCGGCGAATATTCACCCTGTGGGCCACCCGTCCGCACCTGACGGCAGCCGCGCTGCACACCATCCACGCCCCGGTATGGATCGTCGCTGGCGACCGCGACACGATCAAGCGCAGCGACACCGATTTCATGGCGCGCCGCATCCCGATCGGCAGCGAGCCGATCCTGCCGTTCGCTTCGCATTTCGCGCTGTGGGAGTCTCCGGCGCTGTGCGATCGGGCGGTGCTACAGTTGCGGGTTGCGACCGATCCTCGCCCCCGCGCTTGACGCGGCATCTCGCCGCTCGAGCCGCTCGCCGATCAAGCCGAGCAGTTCCTCGGCCCGCAGCGGCTTGCTCGCGATGCATCAATCCTCATCGTGGTGCGCGCCCCTGGGCGCCCGCGCAGGGTGTCGCTGCTGGAGAGAATCGCCGGCAGGTCGCGCCCCAGGCGCGCGCACCCCGCCAAAGACCTCGTCTCCGCGGCCAGGAAAACATCGCTGATCAGCCGATCGATGCGGGCATGCCAAGCGAGCGGGGCGAAGGCATCGGCCTGCGAGACATCAGTTCACGCCTCGCCGCCGGCGGCGCCCGCCGGCGACGCCAGCCGAAAGCGCGAGCCCACGCCGGGCGTCGACTCTACCTCGAGCTTAAGCGGGTACGGATTCAGGATGCGACTGACGATGCTTAAACCCGGCCCGTCGCCGCTGCGCGCGACAGTCGCCGGGGTCTGCACCTGCAAGCGCTCGCTGAAAATCGGCCGCTGCGGCTCCGGGATGCCCATCGGGGCATCGCACCCCTCGAACCGTGCGCCCCGAGCATCTTGGGCCCGCATTGCCCGGTCACCTGATCGCGCAGCGGGCTGCCCCGCGCGGCCGTGATCGATGTCTCGTTTCCTATGGTCTGATCGGCCGCACGGACGCGCGATGTGGCGGTGCATGCGGCTGCGCCTCGTGCGCCGGGGCTCGCGCGCGAGCGCGCTGCGCATTTGCCACGATTGTTCATCGCGCGGCCGGCCGCCACAGTGCATCCCTGTGCTCGCTAACCCCGGGGCGCGTGGCGCCCCAGGAGTCGTTCATGAGTCGCAACAAGCCATTCTCGCGCGCCGGCCGCCGCTCGCACGATGCTCCTGACCACGCCGCGCCCGCCTCCTTACCGCCAGTGCCCCAGCGCCGAGCAGCCTCGAGCGAGGAGCTGTTCGGCCACGAGCCGTTCACCTACGGCCCAATGCCCCGCTATTACGGCACCGGAGTGGCCGGCTAGCGCAGTGGACCGGGTTTCACCGGCGGTTACTACGGCTTCGGCGAGGAGCCGCCGCAGATTCCCACGGAGCTCGAGCGCGAGTTCCTCGAGGACGTCTATGGCCCGGACTGGCGCATCGCCGCGCGATCGGCCTTCGTGGCGCCCTTCGCCCCCACGCGGCCGGCCGTGGCGGCGAGGCGCTACCCGCAGGGCCCAAAGGGCTATCGGCGCTCGGATGAGCGGATCCGTGAGGACCTCTGCGACCGGCTCATGCAGACCCGGCATATCGACTCGAGCGAGGTCACCGTCGAAGTCACCAACGGCACGGTTGTGCTCGAGGGCACGGTACCGCAGCGGCGCATGAAGCACGCTATCGAGGACTTCGCCGACGCCTGCCTCGGCGTGCAGGATATCGACAACCGCATCCGCGTCGCGGCCCATCCGGCCGGCTGAGCCGGCACCGGCTCGCTCTGTCTCAGCAACCGCTGCGCCCGATGCGCGGCATTGCCGCCGGCGTGGTACGCGCAGCAGCGCTGCCTGCGCATCTGCGCTCGTCCTCCTTGCGCGCGACGCGGCGACTCGACGGTGTTGCGTTGCGGCAACGCGGCAGTTGAGGTCATCGCGTCAGTGATCGGCGCAATCGCCCGAGACGCGCCGGCGCGCGGCCGGCATTCACCATGGCAGACATCTGATCGCCTCAGGACGGGCCGCCGAGTGACACATGACTGAAATATATCCGCAACGGGAATGTCACTTTGAAGCTCTAGTGTGCGGCTCCTCGGTGCGCGGTCTCGGCCGTGCACACCTCATAAGACATCACGAGGAAGCGCACCATGACTCGTCTGCCCACCCGCCGCGTCACACATGGCACGAGCGTCGCGTTCGCGGTCGCTGCGACTCTCTCGGCCGCCGCCGCGCACGCCGCGCCCGCACCGGCACCGGGCCCGATGCCCGCCGCGGCCACGCTGCAGGAGATCATCGTCACCGCCAAGGAACTGCAGCTCAAAAGCCTCAAGCAGAAATCCATTTACGAATCGGCGTACGGCGACAAGGCACTCGACCGGCAGCAGTTGAAGTCCGCCGGCGTCGTCGGTGGCGCCGCGCAGGCGCTCACGTTCGCACCCGGCATCGCCGTTTCCGGCTACGGTCAGACCGGCGGCACCAAGGCGAGCATCAGCATCAACGGTCTGAACCAGGGGTGGGCGGGCACGTCCCCGGGCACGGTCGACAACGGCAACCTGGCGATCAGCTTCGATGGCATCCCGATGGTCAATGCCGCCTCCGGCCTGTGGGAGACGCCCGAGATCCCGCAGACCGCGCTGCTGCAGGGCGCGCGCGTCACCTACGGTCCCGGGGACCCCGAGAGCCGCTGGTACAACAACATGGGCGGCGCGGTGAACTTCGTGCCGGTGCAGCCCTCGAGCAAGGCCGGGGGCTACGTGCAGCTCACGGGCGGCAGCTTCAGCACCGAGAACGCGGATCTGATCCTGCAGACCGGCAAAATCGATGGCTGGGAGACCGTATTCGCAGGCGGCGCCGGGCGAGCCAACAGCTTCCATACGTCCCCCGACGGCTTTGCCTGGCCCACGCGCAATTACGCCGGGTTCTTCAAGACCCACAAGGTCTTCGCGGGCGGCAGCAGCGTCAGTTTCGGCGCGTACCTCGGCGCAGGCAGAGGCTGGCGGCCCGTGCCCGTGCCGCTGACTCCGGTGCCCGGCCTCACCGTCAACGGGATCGGCGCCCCCGGCCCTCTGTTGAGCGAGGCGACCACCGGGTATTACAGCACCGTCAATGAGACGATCTGGCGCAAGGAGGACACCAACCGCACCTGGCTCGTCTATGCGAGACAGAACATACGGGTCGACCGCCGCACCACCCTGCACAACCAGCTGTGGTACCGGGAGGGCACGCGGCTGCATGTCCACTACAACAACTTCGGCCTGAACAGCCCGGGCAATCTGTACGAGCACAACAATCCGTTCTCGCACATGTACGGCGACAAGCTCTGGAGCGATATCTACCTGCCCTACAACCAGATCGGCGTCGGCGGCTACTTCATCAACACCGTATACAACTCGCGGAACGAGTTTTACAACCCGGGCGTGTGTGTCGTCACTCCGGCAGCCATCAGCCTGTCGAACGGGACCAGCGTTGCGGCCGGCACAAGTGTGTGCGGCTCGGCGGCGGTGCCTAACGCCAACCATCGCAGCGACTACTGGCACATCACGGACCTGGCAGCGTTCTTCCAGGATGCGATCACGCCCATCGCAAGCCTGACGATCACCCCGGGCATCCGCATCGTGAGCTTCCACACGGATTACTATCCGTACGGCCCCACGGAGTTCCAGTTATCGGACATCCTGAGCACTCCGACCCCGTCGAATCCCCTCGGCCTCGGTCTGTTCAGCGGCCACGATCAGGGTGAATTGCCCGCTGCGCAGACCCACTACGACAGGACTGAGCCTTCCGTGAGCCTGCGCTGGCAGCCCAGGCACTGGCTCGCGCTGTACGCGAACTGGGCGACGGCCTATCGTCTGCCGCAGGTCGGTGGCGGCGGCGGGCTCTATCAGAGCCAGCCCGTCGGCGGCGACATCCTGCAAAGAAGCCTCGAGTGGCAGGCGGGCATGAAGGTCTTCTGGCCGACGGTTGGCGAGTTCAGCCGGGTGCTCATCAACGTGAACTATTATCACGACCACCTGAGCAATCAGATCATCGGCGTGAACAGCTCCGGTGGCGATTTTCTCGGCCTCGGCACCGGCGATTCGGTCTACCACGGCGTGAACTTCTCCGCCGAGGCCAATTGGCGCACCCTCAAGCTGTTCACCAACGTGAATATCGAGAAGGCGTACTTCAACAGCTACGCATTCACGCCTCCCGGCGGCGGCGCCACCGACTACTCCGGGCTGCCGGTCTCCGACACCCCGAGCAGCACGTTCAATATCGGCGCCTACTGGACGTACCGGTTCTCCGATGGAGTCGCGATCAAGCCCCGCGCGTGGTACCAGTACGTCGGATCGCAGTATATCTTCGACAACAACGCGGGCGCGCCGAGCAATCAGGAAATCGCCTCTTACGGCGTGGTGAATCTGGCGCTGGCGGCAACACTGCCGAGGTCGTGGTATGGCGACGCCGTGAAATCCGTGAAGCTCAAACTCGAGGTGATGAACGCGCTTGACTCGAAGTACAACTTCTTCGAGTACATCTCCGCGGGCGGGCTCTATGGTACGGCGAGCGCCGGATACCCCCTCGCCTATGCGGGCCCGCCGCGCGCGATTTACGGCACGATCTCGATGAGGTTCTAGCAATCCCCGTCCCCCCGGGGAGGCGCCCCCCGCGCCGCGCACACCGTGCGCGCGGCGGGGGGGCCGGGCTCAGTCGAGCTTGAACTCGATGGTGTCCCAGCGCGTGGTGTCCTCGTGCCGAGCCTGCCGACGGATGGCATCGACCAGCGCCCGCTCGTCCCAGTCCACCACCTCATCGGCGAGGTCGGTGAGAGCCTTCGGAACGGCCTTCTCCGAGCCGAAGGGGCGCACCAGCAGCACCGGCTTCTGGCTGGCCTTGGCATAGAGCAGCTGGAAGGTGAGCAGATCCTGGTCCTGAGCGAACAGGCCCGAAAGCGCCACGACCACCTCGACGGGGCTGATCTGGGCGCGCAGCTCCTGCTTCTGGGCCTCCCGGTCGCCCGCCGGTCGCCGCTCCGGCACGCTGTAGTTCTTGTAAAAGAAGTTGCGCGAGCTCTCCAGGTACTCGAAGACCCGCAGGTAATCGTCGGCGGGCTCCCACAAATGGGTCACGAACAGGCGAATGGGGTTGGCCTGCGACATTTAATCGGCTTCTCCGTAGGCTGCCGCAGTGTCTCACAAGCCGCGGCCGCTGCGAAGTGCGGCAAGCCGTTGGCTGCGGGCGGCGGCGCAATTGCATAGAATGCGTTTTTGCCGCGCGGAGCAGGCCCTCTCAGGTGCGTCTCGTCGTCTACAATATCCGCTACGCCACCGGCACAGGTCCGGCGTTCCATCTGCCGCTGCCCGGGGCGGGGTATCTGCGCAGCAATCCGCGGGTGCTTTCGGGCATTACGCGATTCCTGCGCGATGAGCGCGCCGACGTCGTGGGCCTGATCGAGGTCGACAGTGGCTCGATTCGCACCGGCATGGTCAATCAGGCCGAGCACATCGCCGCGGAGCTCGGCCACTACTCGACGTTTCAGTGCAAGTACGGCACTTCCTCGGTCAATACGCTGCTGCCGATCGTGCGTAAGCAGGGCAACGCGCTGCTGTCGGCGCCGCATGTCCACGAGCAGCGGTTCCATTATTTCGATACGGGCATCAAGCGGCTGATCATCGAGCTCGAGCTCGAGGACGTGTGCGTGTTCCTGGTGCACCTGTCGCTGAAATTCCGCCACCGCCAGTACCAGCTGCGCTCGCTGCACGACCTGATCGTCCAGTCGGCCAAACCCGTGATCGTCGCCGGGGACTTCAATACCTTCTGGGGCACGCACGAGATTTACCTCTTCATGCGCGCCGCGGGGCTGCGCAGCGCCAATTCCGCGGGGCTGCCCTCGTTTCCCTCGCGGTCCCCGCGCATCGAGCTCGATTTCATTCTGCTGAGCGAAGGGATCGAAGTGAGCGATTTCCGTGTCCCGGACGTGCGCTTCTCCGACCATCGGCCGCTGGTGTGCGACTTTCAGGTGCGCGCAGCCCGCTCGGCGCAGCCGGCGGCGGCCTGAGGCCTGCGATGAACACCGGGGAGGCGGGCATGAGCGGTGAGAGCGGCCGGCACTGGCGTATCGAGAGGGATGCCGAGGGCATCGTCTGGCTGTGGGCTGACAAGGCCGACGCCTCCGCCAACGTTCTCTCCAGCGAGGTGCTGCGCGAGCTGGATCGGCACCTCGAGGCGATCCGCGCCGGCCAGCCGCGCGGGCTCGTGGTGCTCTCGGCGAAGAAGAGCGGGTTCATCGCCGGAGCCGACGTCAAGGAATTCACCCGTCTCACCAGCGAGGACCGGGGCTACCGGCTGATTCACTCGGGCCAGTCGGTCCTCGAGCGCCTCGCGGAGCTGCCCTGCCCGACGGTCGCGGCAGTGCACGGGTTCGCCCTCGGCGGCGGACTCGAGCTCGCCCTCGCGTGCCGCTATCGCGTCGCGGTGGGCGATGAGCGCCTGGCGCTCGGGCTGCCGGAGGTGCAGCTCGGGATCCATCCGGGCTTCGGCGGCACGGTGCGCAGCGTACAACTCATTGGCGTCAAGGCGGCCATGCAGCTGATGCTTACCGGCAAGCCGGTGCGGGCCGAGCAGGCACTGCGCCTGGGGCTGGTCGATCAGCTGGTTGCGGCCGAGGATCTGCGCAGCGCGGCGCGCCGCTTCATCGAGAAACGACCGGCGCCGCATCGGGCACCCTTGCTGCAGCGCGTGCTCAGTTGGCCGCTCGTGCGCCAGCTGGTACAGCCGTCGCTCACCGCCGAGCTCGCCAGCAAGGTGCGCCGTGACCAGTACCCGGCCCCCTACGCCATCATCGATCTGTGGAGCCGCTACGGCGCGCATGGCCGCGGCGCCTTCGAGGGCGAGACGCGCTCGATCGCGCGGCTGTTCGCCACGGATACCGCCCGCAACCTCATCCGCGTCTTTCTGCTGCAGGACCGCCTGAAGGCCGGCGCCGGCAAGAGCGGCGCACCGCTCGAGCGGGTCCACGTGGTTGGCGCCGGCGTGATGGGCGCAGACATCGCCGCGTGGGCGGCGCTGCGCGGCTGCCGGGTGACGCTGCAGGATCGCGAAGCCGCCCTGATCGAACCGGCTCGCGCGCGGGCGCGGGAGTTGTTCGCCAGGCGCCTGCGTGACCCGCAAAAGGCCGCGGCAGCCCTCGAGCGCCTGAGCCCGGACCCTGAGGGCGCCTCGGTCAGTGAAGCGGATGTGCTCATCGAGGCGATCTTCGAGAATCTCGAGGCCAAGCGCGCCCTGTTCGCGGCGCTCGAGCCGCGCCTGAAGCCCGCAGCCCTCCTCGCGACTAATACCTCAAGCATCGACATCGGCCAGCTGGCCGAGGGACTGGCGCGGCCCGGCAGGCTGGTCGGGCTGCATTTCTTCAATCCGGTGGCGCAGATGCCGCTCATCGAGGTGGTGGCCGGACCTTCGAGCGACCCGCAGGCCCTCGAAACCGCGAGCGCCTTCGCCCGCAAGCTCGATAAGCTCCCGCTGCCCTGCCGCAGCGCGCCCGGATTCATCGTCAATCGGGTGCTGATGCCTTATCTGCAGGAGGCCATGCTCGCCGCTTCCGACGGCGTGCCCTTTGAGGCCATCGATGCGACGGCCGTCGAGTTTGGCATGCCCATGGGGCCGATCGAACTGGCCGATGTGGTCGGGCTGGACGTGGCCGCGCACGTCGGGCAGATCGTCGCCCGGGGCCTGGGGCGCACGGTACCGGATCTGGCAGTACTCACTGAACGGATCGAAATCGGCAAGCTCGGGCGCAAGAGCGGCGCCGGCTTTTACCTCTGGCGGGAAGGCAAGCCGGTCAAGCGCTCCCCCGCCGGAGCCGCCCCGGCGGACCTCAGCGATCGGCTCATCTTGACCCTCGTCAATGAATGCGTGGCCTGCCTGCGCGAGGGCATCGCGGCGGACGCCGATCTGATCGACGCGGCGGTGATCTTCGGCACAGGGTTCGCGCCGTTTCGGGGCGGACCGCTCGCCTACGCCCGCGCGCGCGGCGTCGATGCCGTCGTGGAGCGTCTCGAGCGTCTCGCGAGCCTCTACGGCGAACGTTTTCAGCCCGATGCGGGATGGGCTCAGGTCGCGGGCGCCGGGAACGGCAACGCTGACGGCAACGATGTGCATGCACGCGCCTCACACGGGGTAGAATCGTGAACGGTGCCCGGGTCGGACTTGCCGTGAGCGCATTACGATCCGTGGCCGTCGGCGGTCGCCGCCGCCTCAACGGACATCACGACGCTGTCTTGGGAAACTGACATGGTTGACGAGCGGGCCGCCAGCGTACAACTGCTCAGGCAGTTCGTGCCTCTGGACGGTCTGAAGCGCGAAAGCCTCGCCGCGCTCGCCAAGAAAATCGGCCTGCGGAACCTGCCTGGCGGGGAGATCTTGTTCAGGGAAGGCGACCTCGACGGGCGAACCGTCTGGCTCGTGTCCGGCAAGGTGGAAATCCAGCGTCAAGGGCGCCCCGTCGGCACGCTGGTGGGCGGCAGCAGCGAGGCGGCAACGCCCCTGGTGCCGGGCAATCCCCGCGGGGCTTCGGTGCGCGCGATCGATCCTATCGAGTATCTCTCGATCGAGAGCGAACTGCTCGATGTAGCCATCACCTGGGACCAGACCGGCATCTACGAAGTCGCCGAACTGAAGCAGGAATCCGACACGGCGAGCGGCGATGACTGGATGACGACGCTGCTCACCACCAAGGCGTTCCACAAGATTCCGCCAGCGAACCTGCAGGCGATCTTCCAACGTCTCGAGCGCGTGCCGTACAAGGCCGGCGAGACCGTGATTCGGCAGGGACAAGACGGGGATTATTTCTACGTGATCGTCAGCGGCAAGTGCCTGGTCACGCGCGAGACGCCGCTGAACCGCACGGGATTGAAGCTCGCCGAGCTCACCGTCGGGGACATCTTCGGCGAGGAGGCGCTCATTGCCTCAGTCAAGCGCAACGCCACCGTGAGCATGCTGACCGACGGGGTACTGATGCGCCTCGGCGCGCAGGACTTCCGCCAACTCATGAGCGAGCCGCTGCTGCAGCGGGTTGCCTACGAGCGCGGCAAGGAGATTGTCGCCCACGGCGGCCGGTGGCTCGATGTCCGCATGCCGGGCGAGTATCAGACCCAAGCAATCGCCGGCTCGCTCAACATTCCCCTGTGCTTCATCCGTCCGAAGTTGAGTGCACTCGACCCCAAGATACCCTACGTCCTGACGTGCGACACCGAGCGGCGCAGCTGCGCGGCCGCCTTCATCCTGGTCGAGCTCGGCTTCGACGCATACGTCCTGGCGGGCGGACTGAACCAAAATCCCCAGGCGCTGCGCCGCAGCGGCTGAGCGACCCAACGGGCTCGCCAAGACCTCTCGAGGGGGTCATCCTCGCAGCGTGCGCCGCGAGCGGGCACCGGGCGCTCGGCGCGGCCCGCCGCCGGCACTACATGGTATGGGTGGCTTTGTCGCCGGAGAGCGCGCCCGCGAGATAGGTCTCGATCTTCTTCTGCGTCTGGCCGTGATCCTGCTCGCTGAACTGCACGCCGATGCCGGCCGTGCGCTTGCCCTGCGCGCCCTTCGGCGTCACCCAGATCACGCGCCCGGCGACCGGCAGCTTCTCGTCCTCGCCCATCAGATTGAGCAGCATGAACACCTCGTCCCCGAGGCGGTAGTTGCTGTTGGTCGGAATGAACAGTCCGCCGTTCTTCACGAACGGCATGTAGGCAAGATACAGGGCGCTCTTGTCCTTGATGGTCAGCGTCAGCAGACTCGGCTTGTTGCCACCGGCTCTCACGTTCTCATCCTCAACTTCGCTGTCTGGCCTGCGCGCGCCCGGGTCATCCTCAGGCGGCGCGGCGCGGCTCGAGGCGCCGCAGCAGCGCCTCGAGCGCCACACTGCGGTTGAGCGGCGCGTCCAATGATGACCTCAGTTCCCGCACTGCGTCCAGCAGATCGAACGTCTCTTTTATAGCCGCCCCCCGGGCGCTCGAGTGCGTGCTGGCGCGCACTTCCGGCGGCGCGTCCGCGGGGAGGAGCCCGGCACGGACCCGTTCCGTGAGCCAATTCTCAAAACAGGCGAGGCGCAGCGGCAGCTCCGAGCGCGCCCAGCGCTCGGCGCTCGCCGCCGCATCGCCCCGCCCGCCGGCGAGCGCCTCGAGGTCGCGGCTCATCTCGGCCGCCGTTGCCAGCAGCGCGGCCGGCTCGGCCGCCGCGGCCAGCAGCGGTGCATCGCCGAGCACCGCGAGCACCCGCGCCCACTCGGCCGGCCCACGCGTCGCCTCGAGCCATGCCACGGCCGCCTCCCGCGGCGGCGCCGGCACGCGCAGCCGCTGGCAGCGGCTGAGAACGGTGGCCGGCAGACGCGAGGGAACGCTCGCGACCAACACCAGCAGCGTCGCCGGCGGCGGCTCCTCCAGTGTCTTCAGCAGCGCATTGGCGGCAAAGCGATTCATGCCGTCGGCCGGGCAGATCACCGCCACCTTGTAGCCGCCCTGGTGGGCGGTGAGCGTCAGATCCGCCGCGAGCTGGCGCACCTGCTCGATGCGGATCTGCGCCGACTCGGCCGCAGGGCTCACGGGCATGAGGTCCGGATGTTGCCGTTGGCTCACGTGCCGGCAGGCCGGACAGTGCCCACAGGGCGCATGCGACGGCTGCCCGCACAGCACCAGCTGCGCGGCCCAGTATCCGAGCCACTCCCCGCCCGCCCCCGGCGCTTCGTGAATGAGCAGCGCATGCGGCATGCGGCCGGCCGCAAATGCCGTCCGCAGGCGCTGCATCTGCGGCTCGAGCCACGACGGGGTCACGAGCGCGCCCCCGCGCACGTGAGCCAGGGGTGCAGCGCCGCGGCCACCTGCTCCTGAACGGCCGCCACGGGCGCGCTGGCATCGATGAGGCGAATGCGCTGCGGCTCGCGCCGGGCGAGCGCCAAATATTCGGCGCGGACGCGCTCGAAGAACGCCTCGGTCTCAGCCTCGAAGCGGTCCTCCTCGCCCCGCCGCGCGCGCGCACGCGACAGCCCGAGCCGAACCGGCAAGTCGAGCAACAGCGTGCACATCGGCGTCAGGTCACCGTGCACGCGTGCGGCCAGCGCATCGATCCACGTTACATCGACGCCGCGGCCCCCGCCCTGATACGCGCGCGTGGCGTCCGTGAAGCGGTCGCTCACCACCCACTCGCCCGCGGCGAGCGCCGGGCGCACCAGATTGTCCAGATGAATGGCGCGCGCGGCGAACATCAGCAGCGTCTCGGCTTCGGCCGAAACACGCTCGCTGCCGCGCTCGAGCACGATCCGCCGCACCCGCTCGGCAAGCTCGGTGCCGCCGGGCTCGCGGGTCTGGCGCACGCTGAGGCCCCGCGAGCGCAGCCATGTGCACAGCCACAGCGCAACGGTGGACTTTCCCGCCCCCTCGATCCCCTCCAGGGTGATGAAGGCGCCGCGGCTCACGGCGTCGGGCCTGCCGCCTGCGCGCCCTCGGCAAGACGGTCCTTGCGCAGCTGACGGATGTACTTGCGCAGCTGCACGTCGTGCTGCGCGAGCGTGCGCGAGAAGTGATGGCCGCCCTTGCCGGTGGCGACGAAGTACAGATCGCGCGTCTTATCGGGCCGTACCGCGGCACGCAGCGAGGCGAGCCCCGGCAGGCAGATCGGTGTCGGCGGAAGGCCGGTGTGCAGGTAGGTGTTGTAGGGGGATTGCACTGCCAGGTCGTGCGCGTACAGCTGCCCGTGATAGCGCTTGCCCAGGGCATAGATGACGGTCGGATCGGACTGCAGGGGCATCGCGCGGCGCAGGCGGTTGACGAATACCCCGGCGATGCGCGCGCGCTCGTCGGCAACCCCCGTTTCCTTCTCGATCATCGAGGCGAGAATGAGCGCCTGGTAGGCGTTCGCGAGCGGCAGGTCCCGGCGGCGTTCGTGCCACACCTTGGCGAGCGCCTCGCGCATCTCGTGATAGGCCATGCGCAGAATGGTGAGATCGGTGGTGCCGGGGGAGAAGCTGTAGGTGTCGGGGAAAAACCGACCCTCGGGATTCTCCCCCGGATGCCCGAGCGCGGCCATGATGGCCGCACCACTCTGGCCACGCAGGCTCGGCACGATGTCCGGATCGGCATCGAGCTCGGCGAGAAACTGCTCGAAGGTCGTCCCTTCGACGACCGTGAGCTTGTCGAGGACCACCCGGCCCTCCTGGAACATGCGCACGATCTGCACCGGGCTCGAGTACGCCGGAATGTCGTAGACGCCGATCTCCATGCGCGGCGCGATGCCGGTGAGGCGCAGGTACAGCTCCACCGCGCGCGGATGGGGCAGCGCCCCGAGCGCGCTCAGGCGATTGAACACCGCGTGCAGCGTGTCGCCGGCTCTGACCTGCACCCGCACGGTGCGCGGCGCCGGGCCCGGCGCGTGGTAGTTGTACGACAGCAGCGCAAACGCGCCGCCGGCGATGAGCACCAGCAGCACGAGCAGCGCCACGACGAGGCGCAGCCTGCGCCGCGCCGGCGCGGAGTCACTCATTGCCGCATGCCCCGGCGCACAGGGCCGCATCAGGCGGCGCAGGCTCACGAATCAGCTTGACGGACATCAGCTCTCCCGTGCCGCCGGGCCGTGTCCGAGCGCCCAAAACCAGGAGCGCCGCGCGGGCGGCGGTTGCCCCGATCATGACACATCAGCGCGCCGGCGGCGCGCCGTGCGCCTCAGCCGGCAAAGCGCTTGAAGATGACCGAACCGTTGGTGCCGCCGAAGCCGAAGGAATTCGACAGCGCGATGTCGATGCGCATCGCCCGGGCGGTGTTCGGCACGAAGTCCAGGTCGCATTCGGGATCGGGATTCTCGTAGTTGATGGTCGGCGGGGCCACCTGATCGCGGATCGCCAGAATGCAGAAGATCGCCTCGACCACACCGGCTGCCCCGAGCAGATGCCCGGTCATCGACTTGGTGGAGCTCACCGCGACGCGGTGGGCATGCTCGCCGAAGGCGTGCTTGATCGCGACGGTCTCGGCCTTGTCGCCCGCCACCGTCGAGGTGGCATGCGCGTTGATGTACTGGATATCGCTCGGGTTCAGCGCCGCGTCCTTCAGCGCGTTGAGCATGGCGAGCCGGGCGCCCTCGCCGTCTTCGGGCGGCAGCGTGATGTGGTATGCATCCCCGCTCATGCCGAAGCCGACGATCTCGGCGTAGATGCGCGCGCCGCGCGCGCGCGCGTGCTCGAGCTCCTCGAGGATCACCGCGCCGCCGCCGTCACCCAGCACGAATCCATCACGGTCCCGGTCCCACGGACGGCTTGCCCGCTGCGGGTCCTCGTTGCGCCGCGAGAGCGCCTTGGCCTGCGCGAAGCTCGCCAGTCCGCACACCGTGGTGGCCATCTCTCCGCCACCGGCGATCAGCACATCCGCATCGCCGTACTGGATGGTGCGCATGGCAAGCCCGATCGCATGCGTGGACGTGGTGCACGCGGAGACCACGCCCAGATTCGGCCCCTTCAGGCCGAAGCGGATCGACAGGTGCCCGGAGATCATGTTGATGATGCTTGCCGGGACGAAGAACGGGGAGATCTTGCGCGGATTGTTGGTCTTGACGTACTCGGCGAACTCCCGCTCGATCGTGCCGAGGCCGCCGATCCCGGCCCCGCACACCGCCCCGCAGCGCGTGGCGTCGAGGGTGCTGAAGTCGATCCCCGAGTCCGCCACCGCCTGCACGCCGGCGGCGACGCCGTAGTGCATGAAATCGTCCATGCGCCGCAGTTCCTTGGCGTCGAAGTAATGCTCCAGATCCAGATCGCGCACCTCGCCGGCGAAGCGCACCGGGAAGGCCGATACATCGAAGCGCTGCACCGGCCCGATGCCGCTCTGTCCCGCGAGGATGGTCTTCCAGGCCTTCTCTACCGTGCTGCCGACGGGTGAGATGATGCCCAGTCCCGTCACCACGACTCGACGTTTGCTCACACTCTATCCGTCTTGGCTCAAGTTGAAGCGTTCAATCGCCCGGCCGTCCCGCCGCGCCGACGGGATGCGGCCGGCCGCGACCGCTCAGGCCTTGGTGCGCCGCTCGTTGATGTAATCGATCGCCTGCTGGACCGTGGTGATCTTCTCGGCGTCCTCGTCGGGAATCTCGATTTCGAACTCTTCCTCGAGCGCCATGACCAGCTCGACGGTGTCGAGCGAATCGGCACCGAGGTCATCGACGAAGGAGGCGTCGTTGGTCACTTGCTCCTGCTTGACCCCCAGTTGCTCGGCCACAATGGCTTTGACCTGCTGCTCAACTGTGCTCATTAGAAGTGGGTCCTTATGTCTGGGTGAATGGACGTGCAAATCCCCGGCCGCCGTGCGGCGCGTCGGGGGCGCGGTATTTTAGGGGAACACCCCACCGGCCGCCACTCGCCGTTGAAGTCTCTGAGTGATTGATTTTTCAAGCGAAATCGGGGCATGCGCCGGCGGTGGGCCTCAGGGCATGTACATCCCGCCATTGACGTGCAGCGTCTCGCCGGTGATGTAGCCGGCCTGCGGCGAGACCAGAAAGAGCACCGCGGCGGCCACTTCCGCCGCCTCCCCGAGCCGCGCGGCCGGAATCTGCGCCAGCAGCGCCGTGCGCTGCTGCTGCCCGAGCGAGCGGGTCATGTCGGTGTCGATGAACCCCGGGGCGACGGCATTGACCGTGATGCCGCGGGAGGCGACCTCCTTGGCGAGCGATTTGGTGAAGCCGATGAGGCCGGCCTTGGCCGCCGCGTAATTGGTCTGTCCCGCGTTGCCGGTCAGCCCCACCACCGAGGTGAGATTCACGATCCGCCCGCGCCGCTCCTTCATCATGCGCCGCAGGCAGGCCTTGCTCAGCCGGTACACCGAGGTGAGATCGGTGGCGAGCACCTGATCCCAGTCCTCGGGCTTCATGCGCACCAGCAGCGCATCGCGCGTCACGGCCGCATTATTGATGAGGACGGTCGGCATCTCGCCTGCGGCCTCGAGCCCCGCGCACAGCCCCTCGATGGAGGCGGGGTCGGCCACATCGAGCACCGCGCCGCGTCCGCTGCAGCCGGCCGCGGCGAGCGCCGCGCCGATGCGCTCGGCGCCCTCGGCGGTGGTGGCCGTGCCGATCACCCGCGCGCCCGCGCGGCCGATCGTCAGGGCGATTTCCCGGCCGATGCCCCGCGAGGCACCGGTGATGAGCGCAATGTCGTTCTCGAGCATCGAGACTGTCCCCGGTCGGATGGCTGTCATGAGCGGCCGACGGCCGCGAGCGCCGCCGCAAGCGAGGCGCCGTCCTCGAGCGCGAGGCATTCGAGGTCGTCCCGGCGCTCGATGCGCCGGTTCAGCGCCGTCAGCACCTTGCCGGGGCCGCACTCGATGATCTGCGCCAGCCCGCGCGCGGCCAGCGCCCGCACGGTGTCCGTCCAGCGCACGGGACTGCAGAGCTGACGCACGAGCAGCGCACGCAGCTCGGCCGGATCGCGATGCTCGGCGGCATCGACGGCGCTCACGAAGGCGAGCCGCGGCCTCTGCCAGCGCACCGCGGCGAGTTTCTCCGCGAGCCGCTCGGCCGCCGGGCGCATCAGGCTGCTGTGCGAGGGAACGCTCACCGGCAGGATCACCGCGCGCTTGGCACCGCGCGCCTTGGCAGCTTCGATCGCACGCTGCACCGCCGCGCGATCTCCGGCGATGACCACCTGCCCGGGCGCGTTGAAGTTGACCGCCTCGACCACCAGGCCGGCGGCCGCCTCGCGGCACGCTTCGATCACTGCCGCATCCTCAAGACCGAGAATGGCCGCCATCGCGCCGCTGCCGAGCGGCACGGCTTCCTGCATGAACTGCCCGCGCGCGCGCACCAGCGCGATCGCCTCGGCGAACTCCAGCGCGCCGGCGGCCACGAGCGCCGTGAACTCCCCCAGGCTGTGTCCGCTGACGACCTCGGGCTCCGGGCCGCCGCGCGCGCGCCACACCCGCCACAGGGCGAGCCCGGCGGCGAGCATTGCCGGCTGGGTGCACTCGGTGGCATTCAGCCGCTCCGGCGGCCCCCCCGAGACGAGCGCCCACAGGTCGTAGCCGAGCGCCTGGGAGGCCTCGGCGAAGGTGTCCCGCAGCTCGGCGGCATCCCCCCCGCCGGCCAGGTCCGCCAGCATCCCCACCGACTGGGAGCCCTGCCCCGGAAACACGAATCCAAACCCCATGCCCCGATCCTGAGTGACGTAAAGGCGCGGCGAGTATACCGTGCCGGATCCGCGCCCGCCGCAGCGCGGGCCGGGCCGTGACCGGCCGGAACCGCCCTGGCGCACCGCGGTCGAAGTGTCCAGGCCCGTCTCACGCAGCGCGCGGGTATTCATTTGTTATCATCCCTGCCTGGCGCGCTTCGGCGCGCGCGAGCCTATCTGGAATATTCATGACACAGCGAATCGAGCGTCTGCACGCGCGGCTGGGCGCGGCGCGCGCCGGCCGTGCGCGCGGCTTCACCCTCATCGAGATCATGGTGGTGGTGGTGATCATCGGCCTGCTGGCCGCGGTGATCGTCCCCGAGGTCGTCAACAAGGTCGATGAGGCGCGCGTGGCCAAGGCCAAGGAGGATATTCAGAGCCTCGAGACGGCCCTCACCGAGTACCGCCTCGACAATTCAGTCTATCCGACCACGCAGGAGGGCCTCAAGGCGCTGGTCAAGCGTCCGAACGACCCCTCGCTCACCAACTGGCACGGTCCGTACGTGCAGCGGCTGGTCAGGGACCCCTGGGGCCACCCCTACCACTACGAGTATCCCGGCACGCACGGGCTGCCCTACAACCTCTACACCCTCGGCCCGACCGACCGACCGGGCGGTACCGGCGACAATGCCGAGATCGCGAACTGGAATCTCGGCAACAGCAATTGATCTTGCCGCGGTGAGCGCGCCACAACGCCCCAGGCGATCGGCGCGCGGCTTCACGCTGCTCGAGATGCTGGTGGTGCTGGCGATCATCGGCATCGTCAGCGCCGGGGTGCTGCTGTCGCTGAATCTCACCGGCCACGACCCCGCGCTGAAGACCGCCTCGCGCCGTCTCGCGTCGCTGATGCGCTACGCGCGTGATCAGGCCGAGCTCGAGACACGCGACTATGGCATCGTCTTCGATACGCGCGGCTATGAGTTTGTGGTGTTCTCCGAGCGGCGCAACGAGTGGCGCAAAGCCACGGGCGACACGGTGCTGCGGCCGCGCAGCCTGCCGCCCGGGTTGCACCTGACGGTGATCGTCGATGCACGCGTGGTCAAGCTGCACGCGGGCCCGCAGACCAATCCCGGCGCGCTCGCACCGCAGGTCGTGCTGTACTCCAGCGGCGACCTCTCCTCCTTCGAGGTGACCCTCGAGCGGCCGCGCACGCACGCAGGCTTTGTCATCAAGCCCAACCGCGACGGGCGCATCATCGAGCAGCCTCTCGCCCAGGCACACAAGCCATGAGACCGGCGCGCGGCTTCACGCTCATCGAGGTGCTGGTGGCGCTCGCCATCGTGACGATCGGCATGGCCGCCGTGCTCGAGGCGCTCACCTCCTCGGCCCGCGCGACGCTCTACCTGCGGCGCAAGAGCTTCGCCGAATGGGTCGCCCTGAACCAGGTCGAGCGAGCGCGCCTCTCGGGACTGTTTCCGCGCGTGGGCACGAGCACCGGCAAGGTCGAGTTCGCCAAGCACAAGTGGCGGTGGCGGCAGAAAGTCACGGACACCCCGGTTGCGGGCGTGCGGCGCATCGTGGTGAGCACGCGCCCAGTGAAGCACGGGCACGCGCATGAGTGGTACGCAACGGTCACCGGCTACATCGGTCGGGCGATCGCCCCGCCGAACCCGCTCACTCCGCAGTGGATCCCGGGCCCGATCGCCGGCGTGCCGAACGGCGCCGCGCCTGGCGCTGCGGTCTCGCCGCTCGCACAGCCGATGGCCCTGCCATGAGCGCGCGCCCGCCGCGCCGCGCGCCGCGCGGCTTCACCCTGATCGAGCTGCTGGTGGCGATCTTCATCGCCGCGATCATGTTCGCCATCGGCTACGGGGTGATCATGCAGTCGCTGCATGCGCGCCGGGCGATCCGTCAGGATCAACGCCAGCTGCTCGCCCTGCAGATGGCGCTGCGCGTCATGGAGCAGGACTTCGTGCAGCTCGCCCCGCGCCCGGTCCGCTCCCCGAGCGGCCAGGGCTGGCAACCCGCCCTGCTCGCCAGCCCCAGCACCGAGCCGCTCGTGCTGCTCACGCGCGACGGCTGGAGCAACCCGCTCGGGCTGCAGCGCCCCGAGCTCGAGCGGGTCGCCTACGAGTTCAAACACGGCACGCTGATCCGCGAGCACTGGAACGTGCTCGACCCGACGCTCTCGGACCCGCCCGTCAAGCGCAATCTGCTGAAGCACCTGCGCGGCGTGCAGCTGCGCTACCTGAACCTCGACCGGCACTGGATCAGGCAGTGGCCACCGCCGGTGGCCGGCGCCGAGGCGACGCTCGACAGCTACTACCGCATGCGCCCGCTCGCCGTCGAAGTGACGCTCAGGACGCGCCAGTGGGGCAAGATCGTGCGCATTTTCGAGGTCGCCGAATGAGGCGCCGGGCTCACGCACGCCGCGCTGTGCGACCCGCAGGCCAGGGCAGCCCGCCCGGCCTGCGCCGGTCGGCCCTTCGCCGCCCGGCGGCGCACCCCTCGCGCCAGCGCGGTGTGGCCCTGCTGGTCGCGATCCTGCTGGTGGCGCTCGCCACGGTGATCGCCGCAACGCTCGCCTACCACAACGCGATGACCGCGCGGCGCACCATCGGGGCATTCGACTACGATCAGGCGCTGCTCGTCACGCAGGGCACCGAGGCGTTCGCCGCCTACGGGCTGCAGCAGACCTTTCGCGCCGATCCGGGCCTGACCGATCTGCAGCAGCGCTGGGCCGAGCCGATCGGGCCGCTGGCGGTCTCCCGGGGGGTGACGCTCGAGGCCTCGCTCGAGGACCTGGAGGGACGCTTCAACCTCAACAACCTGGTTGCCGCCGACGGCGTGACGGTGAACACGCAGCAGCTGACCGCCTTTCAGCGTCTGCTGACTCTCGTCGGGCTGGGCCCGCACTGGGCGGACGATTGGGTCAACTGGATCGACAAGAGCCCGACGCCGGCGATTCCCGGCGCGCCCGCCGAGAGCGCCTACGTCGAGATGAACCCCCCCTACCACACCCCGAATCTCCCCGTGACCAGCGCGAGCGAGCTGCTGGCGCTGCCGGGCTTCGGGCGCGCGCGCTTCGCGCGCATCGCCCCCTACGTCACCGCGCTGCCGGTGGGCACGCCCGTGAACGTGTGCACGGCCTCTGCCTACGTCCTCGATGCCTACCTCGGGCACACCCAATTCAGCGCCGATCCGCGCCGCTTCGCCAAGGACCGCGCCTCCGCCGGCGGGTGCTTCCCGACGCTGGCCGAGTTCAAGACGGCCATGTCCAACACCCTCTCCTCGAGCCCGACCGGCAGCGCCCCCGGCGCCGGCGCCCCGCAGAGCAACTTCCAGCAGCTGTTCGCGCAGACCTCGCAGTGGTTCCGCCTGACCAGCGTGATACGCTCGGGCAGCAACCAGTTCACCCTCTACTCGGTGCTGTACCGCGACACCAACGGTGCGGTGCAGCCGGTTCTGCGCAGCGACACGCCCGATTGACTTGGGCTACGATTGCCCGATGGCCGACTCGCTTCTGCTCAGGCTTCCCCACGGCGCGCAGTCCCAGGCGACCTGGCTCGCCACCGGCCATGCCGGTGCCTCGCCTGAGAGCGGGCCGCTGAGCCTGGCGGCGGCGCGAGCCGGGGCTCGCCCGGTGATCGTGCTCGTGCCCGGCGCCGATGTGCTGCTGACGCACGCGCAGCTGCCGCCGGCTCGCTCGAGCGTGAAGCTCCAGCAGCTCGTGCCGTACGCTCTGGAGGAGCAGCTCGCCGAAGACATCGACACGCTGCACTTCGCCGTCGGCCGGCGCGACGGCGCGGGCCGCACGCCCGTCGCAGTGGTCGCCCGCCGGCGCATGGACGAGTGGCTCGCCGCGCTGCGCGCCGGCGGCATCGAGCCGGCCGCGCTCTACGCCGACAGCCAGCTGCTGCCGCGCAACCCCGCCCAGGCGGTGGCGCTGCTCGAGGAGGACTCCGTGACCGTGCGCACCCCCGGCGGCGAGGTGCTGATGCTCGCCGCCGAGGCGCTCGGCGAGGCGCTCGAGCTGGCGCGCGACGAGGAGGCGACCCGCGGCCTGATTCTGTACACCGGCGCGGCCGAGTGGCAGCGCCACGGGGCGCAGGTCGAGGCGCTGCGCGAGCGCTTCGAGGCGCTGCAGGTGCAGCGCCTGCCGGGCGATGCGCTCGGGCTGCTCGCCCAGGGGCTGCCCTCGAGCGAGGCCATCAATCTGCTGCAGGGTCCGTACGCGCCCAACCGCTCGCTGGTCGCGGGCTGGCGCGCGTGGCGCTGGGCGGGAGTGCTGCTCGCCGCGCTGATCGGCGTCCATCTGATCGGCCAGGGCATCGAGCTCGTGGTGCTGCACCGGCGCGAGCGCGCGCTCGAGGCGGCGATCGCCCAGGTGTATCACTCCGCCATGCCCGGGACGAGCGACCCGGCCGAGGCGCACCGCCGCATGGCCGAGCGGCTGGCCGAGGTGCGCGCGGCCCGATCGGGCGGGGGCTTTCTCAATGCGCTCGCCGCTCTGGCCCAGGCCCGGGCCGCCGGCCCCGGCATGCAGCTGAGGGCGCTCACCTTTCAGTCCGGTGCGGTGACCTTGAGCCTCACCGCCCCCTCGGTCGAGGCGTTGAATCAGCTCGCTCAGTCGCTCGGCCGCCAGGGCTGGCAGGCCCGCCTGACCGGCGGCAGCGCCACCCGCGGCGGGTTCGAGGGCGGGATCCGCATGCAGCGCGGACACTGACCCATGGCTGGATGGTCATTGGCCTCGCTGGGCAACCTCTCTTCGCGGGAGCGGCGCACGCTTGCCTTCGGCGGGGTGATCGCCGCCGTGCTGTTCGTGCTGGCGGTGGTGCTGCCGCTCGAGCGCCACGTCGCACAGCTGCGCCGCGACGTCGCGCGCCGGACCACCGAGCTCGCCTGGATGCGCCGCATCGCTCCTGAGCTGGCGGCGGCTCCCGTGCGCCGAGGCTCGACACTGCCGCTGATCGTGCTGATCGACCAGTCCGCGCGCCAGTCAGGCCTCGGCTCGGCGCTGACGGGCAGCACCCCGAGCGGGCCGAGCGGCCTGAATCTGCAGCTGCAGCGCGCGCCCTTCGATCGGATGGTCGGCTGGCTCGCGCGGCTGCACCAGGACGACGGCGTCGAGGTCACGGGTGCGCGCATCCAGGCCTCCGGCGCCCCCGGCCTGGTCAACGCCTCGCTCGATCTGAAACGGCCCTGATCTTTGCGGCGCCTCGTCATCATCGTGCTCGCGGCCCTGGCCTTCGCCGCCGTGCTGATCGCCCGGCTGCCGGCCGCCTGGATCCTGCCTGCGCTGCACTCCGAGCTGACCTGCGCCAGCGCCTCCGGCTCGCTCTGGGACGGCTACTGCGCGGGTGTGCGCGTTCGCGGGGTGGCGCTCGATCAGCTTGCCTGGCAAGTGCATCCGCGTGCTCTGCTGCACGGGCGCGTCAGCGTCCAACTGACCGCGGTACGCGGCGACGCTTCGGCGAGTGGCCAGTTCAGCATGGGCTGGAACGGCCCACTGCATGGGCGCGCCGTGCACGCGCGCCTCCCGCTCTCACCGGCGCTGGTGCCGATCCTGCCACCGTACATCAGCGGCCTGCTCGAGGCGGATCTCGCGCGCATCGAGGTGGCCCGTGACGGCGCGATCGAGCGGTTGCAGGGACGCCTGACGGTGCGTCACCTCATCGACAGCAGCGGCCAGGTCACCCCGCTCGGCGGCTTCACCGTGACCTTCCCGAGCGCCCCGGGCGAGCCGGTGGGGCGCCTGCAGGACCTTGGCGGCCCGCTCGCCCTGACCGGCACGCTGCGCCTGACCGCCCAGCCCGGGTACGTGCTGCGCGCCCGGGTTGCCGCGCGCGCCGGTGCGGCGCCGTCGCTGGTGCAGGCGCTGCAGTACCTGGGCGCCCCGGACGCCGAGGGTCTGCGTCCGTTCGCCCTTTCGGGCACGTACTGAGGCGCTCAAACCTCCTGGAACGCCCCGAGCAGCGGGAAGTACAGCCCCGCACGCACCGGCTCGGGGCCGAGCTCGCGCGCAAGCGCAGCATACACGGCGAGCTGCGCCCGATAGCGCTGCGCCTCGCGGGCGATGAACGCCTCGAGCCGTCCGCCCTCGTGAGTGCTGGTCTTGAAGTCGATCACCCAGCGCACGCCCTGCGCATCGATGAACGAGCGGTCGATGACGATGCTGCGCAGCCTTCCCTCGGCCAGCCCCATCAGCGCCAGCTCGCTCGCCGCCTCGCGATGGCCGGCATCGAGTATCCATCGCCCGCGCGCATCCTCCACCGTGCCGGCGAGCGCGGCGAGCACGCGCGCCGTGGCCGGCTCGAGTTCGCTCTCGGGCACGCCGTAGCGGCGCAGCTGCGCCCGATAGAACGCGGCGCCCGCCTCGATCGCGGGCCGCTCGGGCAGGGGCGCGGCCGCCGCGAATGACTGCAGCGCCGCATGCACCACCGTGCCGATGTGCCGCGCGGTCTCCTGCACCCAGCTGAACTGCGGCGGCTCGAGCGACTGGCCCGCCAGCGGCAGGCGCGCCGGCAGCCGCGGCGGGGGCGCATTGGGCGCCCGCCACTGCGGGTCGAGGCGCACGAGTGCGGCGCCGAGGCGCTCGGGCGCGGGCGCCACGCAGGCGACCTCGGCGGTGGTGACCGAGGCGAGAAACTGCGCGCCGAGGGCCGGCCAGAGCCGCGCGAGCGGCGTGCCGCGGGCCGGGCGCGGCCGCTCCGCTGCGCGTTTCGGCTTGAGCGTTGCGTACAGATGGAGCGAGCGCCGGGCGCGCGTGGCCGCGACATAGAGCAGCCGCAGCTGCTCGTGCTCGCCGCGCCGCTCGCGCAGGTGCTTCAGAAAGGCGCCGACCCCGCGCGGATCCTCGGCGCCCACCGCCGGGGCCGGCGCGAGCAGCAGATCGCTCTGGCCGGCCTGCTCGCGCGGCAGGTCGAGCCAGCGCAGCAGCGGCTCGCGGTCGTGGTTGGCGCGCCGGTCGAGCCCCGGAATCAACACGTGGTCGAACTCCAGCCCCTTGGCGTGATGGACCGTGAGGATCTGCACGGGCTGATCGGCGCGGGCGCGCGGCTCGGCGTAGAGGTTCGCGAGCAGCTCATCGAGGGCCCCGCTGCCCTCGCGCCCGAGGAGCGCCTCGCGCTCGCTCACGGCGGCGAAGAAGGCGCGCGCATCGTGCAGAGTGTCGCGCGGATACGCATCGGCGCCCCCGAGGCGCAGCCAGGTCTCCTCCAACCAATCGGCGAACGGCCGCAGGCCGCGCCGCGCCAGCGCCTCACCCAACACCGCCCTCACCCGCTCGAGCCGCGCGCGCTCGGGCGGTTCGCACGCGTCCAGGCGCGAGGGGTCGTTGAGCGCCTCCCACGGCAGCTGCGCATCGTGACGGCCGCTGAGGCCGGTCAGCGTCTTCAGCGTCAACCCGCACCACGGCGAGCGCAGGACCGCGAGCCACGCCGTGCGGTCCCCGAGATGACAGAGCGCCCGGGTGAGCGCCACGAGGTCGCGCACCACCGGCACCTGCGCCAGCGGCACCAGATGCACGCCGATCGCCTCGACGGCGCGCTCCTGCAGCGCGCTGATGAGGCTCTCGGCGTGACGCCGGGCGGTGACGAGCACGGCGATCGACGCGCGCGCATCGGCAGCCTTCAACGCCGCGATGCGCTCGGCCACGGCCCGGGTCTCTGCCGCGCGAGCCGCGCAGACCAACAGCCGCAGCTCCACCGGCGCGGCCGCCTCGCTCGCCGCGCCCGCTGCGGCCATGCTCGGCGTGAAGCTCACGGCGCTGGCGCGCAGATCGTCCGCCGCGGGAAACAGCCGGCCGAAAGTCTCGTTCGACCAATCGATCAGCGCCGGCACGGAACGGAAATTGCGCGTCAGGCGCAGCGGCCGCAGGCGCAGCGCGCCGATGCCGCGATCGCGCACGGCGAGAAAGCAGCCGACCTCGGCCTCGCGGAACATGTAGATCGACTGCATCGGGTCGCCCACCACGAACAGCGTGCGCCCGTCGCCGCCCTCCCAACCTGCGGTGAGCCGGGCGATGAGCTCGGTCTGCTGCGCGGAGGTGTCCTGAAACTCATCGACCAGGATGTGCCGCAGGCCCACCCCGAGGCGCAGCGCCAGATCGCTCGGCTCGCCCTCCTCGGTGAGCGCCGCGCGCGCCGCCCCCGCGATGCGCGTGTAGTCCACCTCACCCGCGATCGCGAACCGCACCTCCAGTTCGGCCGCCGCGACGCGCAGCAGGCGCGAGAGCGCCGCGAGCGCGGCCGCGTCGCAGCGCTCGAGCGCGGGCGGGGGCAGGCGGGACACCTCGAGCAGGCGTGACTGCGCCGCCCCGAGGGCGCTGAGCTGCGCGATGCACCCCAGCAGCGCCGCGCGCGCCGCCGGATCGGCGTACTCGGGACCCTGCGTGCGGTTGACCGCCCGCCGCCACTCTCCCTTCTGCGTGAGCAGCAGCTCAGCGAGCCGCCGCCACGCCGGCAGCGTCCCGGCATCGCACGAGAGCGCACCCACCCCCGGCAGGCGCTGAAGCGCCTCGCGCAGCGGCCCATCGAGCAGCGCCAGCGCCCCGGCGAGGGCCGCGGACAGCACCCGCCGCAGGCTCTCCTCGACCCGCTCGCTGAGGGCCTCGGGCGCGTGGCCGAGCACGTGCGGCAGCCAGTGCGCCCGCTCGGCGAGCATCTGCGCGAGCAGCCGCTCGAGGTTCCCCCAGCGGTTGTCGAGCCGCTCGAACCACAGATCGGCATCCCGCGCGAGCGACGCATCGTCCTCGGCCGCGAGCAGCGTCTCGCGCGCGGCCAGCCGGTAGAGCGCCTCGGGCCGCTCCCCGAGGGCGAGCGGCCCGCCGCTGCGCGCCGCCAGCGGCAGCCGGTTGGCGAGGTTGAGGTTGAACGCGTCGATGGTCTGGATACGCAGCCGCGCCGGATCCTCCCGCAGGCCCCAGCCGCGCGCTGCCGAGCGCTCGAGCACCGCTGCGGCGAGCGCCTCGAACCGCTGCCCGAGCGGCCCCTCGTCGCACTGCCCGTTCAACGCCCGGCACATCCGCTGGCGCATCTCGGCGGCCGCCCTGCGGGTGAAGGTGATCGCCAGGATCTCCTGCGGGTCGTCGACCTCGGCGAGCAGCCGCAGCATTCGCTGCGTCAGAACCGTGGTCTTGCCCGAGCCGGCCGGCGCCTGCAGCACGATCGACTCGCGCGGATCGGTGGCGAGCTCGCGCGCGGCCTCATCGTCTGGCACCGCCTGGGAGGGGGCCGCGCGGCTCATTCAGGCGCTCCCGCCTCGGATTGCGGGGCGGCGGGCGCCTCGGGCCGCTCCCCGATGCGGCAGAGCGCGGGGAGATGGCAGTACTCGCAGGCACCGGGCTTCGGGTCGACTGCGGCCTCGCCCTGCCCGAATGCGCCGGCCAGGCGCTCGAGGAGCGCGTGCCAGGCCGCGAGCCGGCCCTGCCAGGCATCCTCGCCCTCGCCGGCGGCTTTGACCGCCTCGAGCCCCGGCACCAGATCCGCCTGCGCGGCGATGCCGTCAAAGCCGATCTCCCGCGCCGTCAGGTGCACCGTCGCAACCGCCCGCACCGCCTCGCCCAGGGCGGCCAGATAGGCGAGCAGCTGCGGATGCGAGGGGCGCTCGCTGTACCAGTCGGCGCGCACCGGCCGCCCGCTCTTGTAATCGAGGATGGCCACAGCGCCGCCCTCGAGCGCATCGATGCGATCGATGCGCACATCGAGCCGCAGGCCCGCGAGCGTCAGTTGGGCGGCGCGCTCGGTGTCGCGCACCGTGAAGGCCGGACGGCAGCGCTCGAGGTCGCACAGCGCACGAATCAGGCGCATCGCACGCCGCCGCTCACGCGCGAGCGCCGCCGCCGAGGGCGGCGCGCTCTGCCCGGCCAGAAGCGCCCCGGCCGCCGCCTCGACGCACTCGCCGATGCGCTCATCGAGACGCTCCGGGGCGAGTGCGGCGAGTCCGCTCGAGCCGCCGAGCTCGCGCCACAACGCCTGCAGCGCCGCGTGCAGCAGGCGGCCGCGCAGATCCGCCGGCACGCCGGGCTCGCTCGTGCCGAGCGGCTCGCACCCCAGGCGCAGCTCGGCGTACGCCCGGAACGGGCACGCGTTCTGCAGCTCGAGGCTGCGGGTGCCCGACGGCAGCGGCGCTGCCGCGTCCCAGGGGACGCCCGCATCGCGCCACGCCTCGAGCTGATCGTTGCGGTGCACCCGCTCGGGCAGCCACGGCAGCGGCTCGCCTGAGGGCCGCTCGCCGTTGCGCCACGGCGCAAGCAGCGGACTCGGCAGCAGTGCGACGTCCTCGGCGCGCAGCGGCCTCGAGAGCACCAGGTGGGGCGTCGCGGCTCGCCACGCCGCCAGCAGCGCCTGTGCCTCGCGCAGCCGCCCGGCCGCCGATGCCGCCGGGTAGCCGGCGGCGAGCTGCGCCTGAAGCGGCACGAACGGATCGGGGGCCGGCGGCTGTGGCAGCGCATCGTGGCGCAGGCCCGCGACCCAGATGCCGTCGTAGCGCGCCACCGGATCGGCGAGAGCGGTGGTCACGGTGACCAGCGCATCCTCATCCGCAGGCCGGTACGCGGTGCGCGCCGCCAGTTCACGCAGGCGCTCCAGCGCGGCCGTGCACTCGAGCCTCGTCACGGCGGCCGAGAGCTGGCCGTATTCATCGAGCAGCTCGCGCACGCGCAGAAGCGTCTGCTGCGCGGGGCTGTCCAGCCCGGCGGCGCCGGGCCAGCCGAGCGCATCGAGCGCTGCCTGGAAGCGCTCGGACCACTCCCGGGGCGAGCCGTAGGGCGTTGCGAGCGCCCCGGCCGCCTCGCGGATGCGGCTCTCCAGGGCGCCCGCCGCGGCGAGCGGGGCGGCCGTGAGCAGCCGCAAGAGCGTGCGCCGCTCGAGCGCCGGCGGGGCCTGCTCGCGCAGCCACAGGTCGAGCCGCGCGCGCCCTTCGGCCGGCTCCACCCAGAACGGGCTGCGCACCCATTCCAGCAGCGTCTCGAGCGGCAGACTCTGCCCGGCGAGCAGGGCAAGCCCCGTCAGCGCCTGGTGCGCTGCGGCGTGCTGCGTCAGCGGCTCGCCGCCTTCGATGCCCGCGAGGCCCGCGGCGGCTCCGCCGTAGGCGCCCGGCACATCGAGAGCCTGGCGGATCAGGGCCGCCAGACGCGAGGTGCGGCCCGCCCCGCCCGGCAGCACCACCAGCAGCCGTCCCTCCGGATCGAGCGTAAGGCGCTCGCGGCACCAGCCGGCAATGCGGTCGAGCTCCTCCAGCTCATCGGCGGCATGCACCACCTCAGGGTTCGCCAGGGAGTCTGCCGGCTCGCACCCGTGGGTATCCCAGCCGCGCGCACGCCGCTCGGCGAGCACCTCGCCCCGGCGCGGCGAGGCGCAGAGAAACCCGCACAGCGCGACCGGGCGAGCATCACCGAGCGCACCGCACCCACGCAGCGCCTCGTCGAGCGAGCACGCGCCGAGCGCCCGGCTGCGCTCGGCGACGGCCCGTCCGACCTCGAGCAGCAATGCGGTCTCGCTCTGCGCACCGGCGCGCCGGCCCGCCAGCTCGATGCCGAACTCGGCGGCGAGGCGACTCGCCCCGAGCAGCCCCTCGGCGAGCTCGCCGGGGTTGACCAGATCAAGATCCCAAGTGGCGGCGGCCGCGCACTCGCGCCACAGCAGCCATTCCTCGGCGGGCCGCAGCAGGCGCGGCGGCAGTGCGCCACCGGGCGCACGCGCCGCGCTGCGCTCGATCTCCCGGGTCAGCCAACCCTCCAGCGGCAGCACGTCGGGACTCGCCCAGACGCGCCGGCCGCGCGCCAGCTGCGCGGCCGCATGGGCCAGCCGCAGCGCGTGGGCCCGCTGGCGGGTCGGCATCACCAGGGTGCCCCCCGCCTCGATCACGGCATCGAGATGAGACGGAACTTTAATCAAAACAATATATTAATGATTGTTTCTAACTAAGATCATCAGGTGAAGCGGGCCGCTCACTTGAACCGCGCGGTCGCCGCAACGACAGTGCTCGGCGAGGGCGCTGCCGCCGCGTAGCTCTCCAGCAGCGCCTCGATCCGCCCGAACACATCCAACAGCAACGCGCTGTCGGGCAGGGTCGTGACCCGGAAATGATTGCGGTACGGCACGTTGAAGCTCACGCCCGGCGCCACGAGGACGTGCTTCTGCTCGAGCAGATCGAGCGCGAAGCGCTGATCGTCGAAGCCCGGCAGCTGCGCCGTGTCGACCCCGATGAACGCGTACATCGCCCCCCGGGGCGCGCCCCTCAGGCGCAGGTAACGGCTCGCCCCGACCGCGCGCTCGATGGCCGCGCGCGACTCATACAGCCGCCCGCCCGGGCTCACCAGGTCACGGATGCTCTGATAGCCGCCGAGGGCGGTCTGCACCGCCCATTGAGCGAGCACGTTGCTGCACAGCCGCAGCGAGCTCAGCAGATCGATCGCACCGAGATACTCGGCCGCCGCATGGGTGCGCCCGGAGAACGCCGCCCAGCCCACCCGGTAGCCGCAGGCGCGGTACACCTTGGACAGGCCCGAGAGCGTGGCGCACAGCGTGTCCTCGACCAGCGTCGCCATGGGGACGAACTCGGCCCCGTCGTAGGTCATCTGGTCGTAGATCTCGTCGCTGAAGACCACGAGCCCCGCACGCTCGGCGAGCCGCGCGAGCGCCTCGAGCACCGCGCGCGGATAGACCGCGCCGGTGGGATTGTTGGGATTGATCACCACCAGCGCGCGCGTGCGCGCCGTCACGAGCGCGGCCAGCTCCTCGGGGTCGGGCACGAAGTCGTTTTCCGGCCGGCAGGGGTAGTGCACGGCGCGCGCGCCGTTCAGGGCCACCGCGGCGGTCCACAGCGGATAGTCCGGGCTCGGCACCAGCACTTCATCGCCATCGTTGAGCAGCGCGCGCAGCACCAGGTTGATCAGCTCGCTCACACCGTTGCCGATGAACACCTCCTCGGCGGTGACGCCGCTCACCCCGCGCGACTGCTGCTGCATCACCACCGCTTCGCGGGCCGGGAAAATGCCCTTCTGGTGGCAGTAGCCCTCCGCCTCGGCGAGGTTCTCGATCATCGCCAGGCGCATGGTCTCGGGCGTGCGCAGCCCGAACGCGCCGGGATTGCCGATGTTGAGCGACACGATCTCGTAGCCTTGGCGCTCGAGCTCGTGGGCGCGCCGCGCCAGCCGCCCGCGAATCTCGTAGCGCACGTGACGCAGGCTCTCGCTCGGACGGATGGTCGGCTCGCTCATTCGGGGAGCATACCATCGGCCCATTCGCGGAAGTGGTGACAGGCCACCCACCGGTCCGCGCCGGCCGCCACCCAGGGCGGTGCGCGCTCGGCGCAGAGCGGCGTGGCCTGCGGGCAGCGGCTGCGGAAGGCGCAGCCGCCCGGCCGCTCGAGCGGCGCCGCGGGCTCGCCCAGGCTCACCTTCGCGAGCCGCGCCGGCTGCACGTCGGGGTCGGGCAGCGCGATCGCATCGATCAACTGGCGCGTGTACGGATGCAGCGGGCGGTCCAACAGCGCCGCCGTGGGGCCGAGCTCGACCATCCGCCCGAGGTACAGCACGAGCGCGCGCTCGCACAGGTGCCGCACCAGGGACAGATCATGGCTGACGAACAGCAGGCTCGTGCCCCGCTCGCCCCTGAGCCCGGCGAGCAGCAGGCGGATCTGCCGCTGGGCGCGCACATCGAGGGCGCTCAGCGGCTCGTCGCACACCAGCACGCGCGGCTCGAGAACCATCGCCCGGGCGATGCCGACGCGCTGGCACTGTCCGCCGGAGAGCTCGTGCGCCCGCCGCTGGTAGAGGGCCGCCTCGAGCCCGACCCGCGCCAGCATGGCATGCACCCGTTCGCGCCGCGCATCGGGCGCGAGCTCACCGTGGTGGATCTCGAGCGGCTCGCCGACCAGACGCTCGACCGTCAGGCGCGGATCGAGGCTGGCCAGGGGGTCCTGGAAGATCAGCTGCAGCTCGCGGCGCATGCCTCGCAGGCGCCGCGCCGTGAGCCCGCTGACATCGGATCCGAGCCACAGCACCCGCCCGCGCTCGGCGCGGATCAGGCGCAGCGCCGCCCGCGTCAGGGTTGATTTGCCGCAGCCGGACTCCCCCACCACCCCGAGCGACCCGCCGGCCGAGAGGGTGAGGCTCACCGCCTCGAGCGCGGCGAACGAGCGTCGCCGCAGCAGTCCCGCGGCGTGTGTGAAGCGCACGGTGAGGTCGCTCACGGACAGCACCGGCGCGCCGGCGGGCGAGGCATCCGATGCGTGCCCGCCGGCCCTGGCCGGCGCGGGCGGCTCGCTCGCCGCGCGCAGCAGCTCGCGCGTATAGGGATCCTCCGGGCGCTTCAGCACCGATGCCACCGGGCCAGACTCGATCAGCCGCCCGGCGCGCATCACCGCGACGCGATCGGCCACGCCCGCCACGGCCCCGAAGTCATGGGTGATCAGGACCAGCGCCATGCGCCGCTCGCGCTTGAACTGCGCGAGCAGCGCCAGGATCTGCGCCTGCAGCGTCACATCGAGCGCCGTGGTCGGCTCATCGGCGATGAGCAGCTCGGGCTCGCACGCGAGGGCGATGGCGATCATCACCCGCTGGCGCATGCCGCCGGAGAGCTCGTGCGGATACTGGCCCATGCGCCGCGCGGCATCGCCAAGGCGCACCTGCTCGAGCAGCGCGCGGGCGCGCTCGCGCGCGGCGCGCCGCCCGAGGCCGCAGTGCCGAGCGATCGGCTCGGCCAGCTGCGCGCCGATGGTCAGATGCGGGGTGAGCGAGGTCATGGGGTCCTGGAAGACGAACCCCACCCGCGCGCCGCGAATGCGATCGAGCTCGCGCTCGCGGCAGCCGAGCACATCGAGCGGGCCGAGCCGCACCCGCCCGCTCACCTCGGCGCCCTCGGGCGCCAGCCCGAGCGCGGCGAGGAAGCTCAGGCTCTTGCCGGCGCCGGACTCCCCGACCACCCCGAGGCACTCGCCCGGGGCGACCGTGAGCGTCAGGCCATCGACCGGGGCCGCGCCGCCCGATCCGGCGAAGCGCACCCGCAGCGCCTCGATGCGCAGCAGCGCCTCGGGCGCACCCGGCGCGGCGCCGGGCCGCTCACCGTCCGGTCGGATCGAGGACATCGCGCAACCCGTCGCCGAGGAGGTTGAAGCTGAGCAGCAGCACGATCAGCACCGCCGCCGGCACGAGCAGCAGCCAGGGGGCGGTGAGCATCTGACGCGCGCCGGAGTTGATCAGACTGCCGAGACTGGCGCGCGGCGGCTCGACGCCGAGGCCGAGGAAGCTGAGGAAGCTCTCGTAGATGATCATCTGCGGCACCAGCAGCGTTGCATACACCACGACGGTGCCGGCGAGATTCGGCAGGACGTGGCGCCACACCACCTGCGGGGCGCTGAGCCCGGTGGCGCGCGCCGCCTCGATGAACTCGCGCCGCTTCAGCGAGAGCGTCTGCGCGCGCACCACGCGCGCGAGCGTGAGCCAGCCGACCGCGCCGATGGCCAGCAGCAGCACCGTGACGTTGCCGCGACCGAACAGCGCCGCGAGCACGAGCACGATGAACAGGTACGGCAGCGAGTACAACACATCGACCATGCGCATCATCCAGGCATCGAGCCGCCCGCCGACCCAACCTGCGACCGCCCCCCAGGCGATGCCGATGAGCAGGCTCACCGCGCTCGAGAGCACGCCGATCGTGAGTGAGACGCGCAGCCCGTAGAGCGTGCGCACGTACAGGTCGCGCCCGAGCGAGTCGGTGCCGAGCCAGTGCGCCGCGGTCAGGCCCGGCGGGATCGACAGGTGACGCCAGTCGAGCGCGCTGTAGGAGTACGGACTCGCCTCGGGGCCGAGGAGCGCCAGCAGCACCAGCGCGGCGATCACCGCCGCGGCGGCCCACAGCGCACGCCGGCCTCGCCGCTCAGAGCGGCTCATGGCGGACGCGCGGGTCGAGCCAGGCATGCAGCAGATCCGCGGCGAGATTCGCCAGCAGCGTCAGCGTCCCGTACACCAGCACCATGCCCATCACCAGGGTGTAGTCGCGGTCGATCGCGCCCTCGACCAGATAGCGCCCGGTGCCCGGCAGCTGGAACACCGTCTCGACGACGAGCGATCCGGTGACCAGGTAGGTTGCCGCCGGCCCGAGATAACTCACCACCGGCACCAGCGCCGGGCGCAGCGCGTGATGCCACAGCACGCGCGCGCGCCCGAGGCCGCGCGCGCGCGCGGTGCGGATGTAGCTTGCATTCAGCACCTCGAGCAGGCTCGCGCGCATCAGCCGCGCGATGGACGCCGAGAGGGGCAGCGCCAGCGTCACGGCCGGCAGGATCAGATCGCGGGGCGTGTCGGGTTGCCAGCCGGCCACCGGCAGCCAGCGCAGCCACAGCCCGAACACGAGCGCCAGCAGCGGACCGGTGACGAAACTCGGCAACGCGAGCGTCAGCGCCGCGAACGCCGCGAGGAACCGATCGAGCGCGCCGCCGCGGCGCAAGGCGGCGCGCACGCCAAGCGGCACGCCGCTGAGCACGGCCAGCACGAGCGCCGCCGCCCCGAGCGTGGCGCTCACGGGCAGGCCCGCGGCGATGAGCCCGGCGACCGTGTCGTCCCGCATGCTGTAGGAGGGACCGAGATCCCCGTGCGCGAGCGCGAGCAGATAATGCCCGTACTGCACGGCGAGCGGCCGATCGAGCCCGTAGACTCGCTCGAGCTCCGCGCGCGCGCGCCCCGAGAGCGCCCTGCCGGCCGCGAACGGCCCGCCGGGCGCCAAGCGTATGACAAAAAACGAAACGGTGAGCAGGATCAGCAGGACCGGAACGATCCCCGCAATGCGGCGTAGTGCGTAGCCGAGCATGACTCAGTTTAGCGCGAACCTCTGCTATATTTCCCGCAGTCTCTCGAGCCTGTGGCGGTGCAATGAAACGCATATTGGTCGGCATCAAGCGCGTCGTGGACTACAACGTGCGCATTCGCGTCAAGCCCGACGGATCCGGGGTTGTCACCGAGGGCGTCAAGATGAGCGTCAATCCCTTCGATGAGATCGCGCTCGAGGAGGCGCTGCGCATCAAGGAGCGCGGCGCGGCCGAGGAGGTGATCGTGGCCACGGTGGGACCGGCGGACTGCCAGCCGCAGCTGCGCACCTGCCTTGCGATGGGCGCCGACCGGGCGCTGCACGTGCAGACCGACACGCCCCTCGAGCCGCTTGCCACCGCCCGCGTCCTGCGCGCGCTCACCGAGCGCGAGCAGCCCTTTCTGGTGCTGCTCGGCAAGCAGGCCATCGACGATGACAACGGCCAGACCGGCCAGATGCTCGCGGCGCTGTGGGAGCGCCCGCAGGCCACCTTCGCCTCGAAGGTCGAGCTCTCGCAAGGCAAGGCGCGGGTAACCCGCGAGATCGATGCGGGACTCGAGACCATCGAGGTCGACCTGCCGGCCGTCGTGACCGTGGATCTGCGCCTGAACGAGCCGCGCTACGTGAAGTTGCCGGACATCATGAAGGCGAAGAAGAAGCCGCTCGAGACCCTCACCCTCGAGACGCTCGGCGTCACGCCGCGCGCGCAGCTGAAGACGCTGCGCTACGCGCCGCCCGCGCAACGTCAGAAGGGCGTGCGCGTCAAAGACGCCGCCGAGCTCGTCGCCGCGCTGAAGCAGAAAGGATTGCTGTGACCATGAGCCATCACATCCTGATCGTCGCCGAACACGACGGCCGAACGCTCAACGTCGCGACCGCCAAGTGCGTCGCGTGCGCCACCACCATCCCCGATGCCCACATCACCGTTGTGGTCTGCGCGGCCAATGCCGCGGCCGTTGCCGCCCAAGCCGCCGCCGTCTCAGGCGTGCACCGCGTGGTGACCGTCGAGCATCCCATGCATGAGCACCCGCTCGCCGCGGCGATCGCCCCGCAGATCGCCGCCCTCGCCGGCCCCTACAGCCATGTGCTCGGCCCCTCGAGCACCTTCGGCAAGGATCTGATGCCGCGCATCGCCGCGCTGCTCGACACAGTGCAGGTGAGCGACATCATGGCCGTGGAGAGCGCTACGCGCTTTCGTCGCCCGGTCTACGCCGGCAACGCCATCATCACGGTCGAAGTGCTGGGCGGGGCCAAGGTGGTTGCCACGGTGCGCACCGCCTCGTTCCAGGCCGCAGGCACGGGCGCCCAGGCGCCCATCGAGGCGGCGAGTCCCGTCGCGCCGCCCGCGCACACCCGCTTCGTGTCGGTATCGGCCGCCCACAGCGACCGGCCCGACCTGCAGACCGCCGGCAAAGTGATCTCCGGCGGGCGCGCCCTCGGCAGCGCCGAGTCGTTCCAGATGCTCTACCGGCTCGCCGATAAGCTCCGGGCCGCCGTCGGCGCCTCGCGCGCCGCTGTCGATGCCGGCTACGCGCCGAACGAGCTGCAGGTCGGGCAGACCGGCAAGATCATTGCGCCGGAGCTGTACATCGCCATCGGGATCTCGGGGGCCATCCAGCACCTCACAGGCATCAAGGACGCCCGCACCATCGTGGCGATCAACAAGGACCCGGAAGCCCCGATCTTCGAGGTGGCCGATATCGGTCTCGTGGGGGATCTGTTCGAGATCGTGCCACAGCTCGAGCAGCTCATCGGCTGAGCGCCGCAGGCTCGCGCCGCTCAGCAAAAAGGGGGTTCGCCGCAGGCGAACCCCCTTGTGCATCGATGGGACCTCGGGCGCCCCGACCGGCGGCTCAGAGCTGCGCGAGCACGCTCTCGGCGGCGGAGACCTTGAACTGTCCCGGCGCCTCGACGTTGGCGTGCTTGACCACGCCGTTATCGATCACCAGCGCGAAGCGCTGTCCGCGCAGACCCAACCCGAATCCCCGCGCGTCGAGCTCGAGGCCGAGCGCCTTGGTGTACTCCCCATTGCCGTCGGCCAGCATCATCACCTTGTCGCCCACGCCCGAAGCCTTGCCCCAGGCGTTCATGACGAACACATCGTTGACGGCCATGCAGGCGATCAGGTCCACGCCCTTGGCGCGGATCTGCTCGGCCAGCTGCACGAAGCCCGGCAGGTGCTTCGCATCACACGTGGGCGTGAACGCCCCGGGCACCGAGAACAGCACCACCTTCTTGCCCTTGAAGAGCTCCTCGGTGCCGACGTCCTTCGGGCCCTCCGCGCTCATCGTCTTCAGCACGCCCGCGGGCATGCGCTCTCCGGCTTTGATGGCCATATGCGGTTTCCTCCTGAGTGCCTCAGATCGGGCGGGTCCGTGGGCTCAGCCCACCGACCTCGCCTTGAGCGTCCACAGCGCAGCCAGGCGCTGCAGGGTCGGATCACCCTTGACGCTGTTGAAGGCGGTCAGGGCCGCAGCCTTGTTGCCCGCCTTCAGCTGAGCGATGCCGAGCAGCAGATGCGCCTCGGCGGTGTTGCTGAGCCCGCCCTTGGCGATGCCCGAGTTGAACAGTTCAATGGCCTTCGCGTATTGCTTGTAGCCGTAGTACGCGAGCCCGACGCGGATGTCCGAATTGCCGGTCGGCTGCTTGGCGGCGAGCTGCGCGGTGTGGGCGAGGTCCTGCTGGTCCTTCGCCGCCCGCATCTTCGCATCCTTCAGGATGCGCTCGGCCTTGGCCTTCGCGTGCGCGTCGGTGAATACATTGTTCTTCAGCGCGGAGCTGAGCACCGACTCGGCCTCGCCCGGGGAGCCGGCCTCGATGGCGAGCTCCGCGTAGTCGGTGAACTCATGCGGCTGCTCCATGACCCCGACCGCGAAGGCGAGCCGATAGGCCTCGAGCAGGTTCGCGTCGCTCTTGATGCTCTTGAAGGTCCTGAACAGCAGGTACTGCCAGTACGAGCGCTGCGGGTAATACACCACCAGCTGCTCGAGCGAATTCAGCAGGCAGGTCTGATCGTGCAGCTTCATGCACGAGCTCTGCACCAGCTGCAGCGACTGCTTCGTCGGCTTCTGGCCGGACTTGATTGCCGCGTTGATCAGGCCCTGCTCGAAGGCGATGGTCTGCCTCCAGTTGCCCTGCAGGTAGTAGGCCTGGCCGACCAGCGTCGCCATCTGTCCGTCGGTGGCATAGCCTTTCTGCAGCGCCTCGTTGCCGTACTCGATCGCCTTGGGATAGTTGTGCAGCTGGTAGTAGATCTGTGCCAGCGCCACGGTGAACTGGCGGGTCTGCTGCGGCGTCGACCAGGCATCGCCGAGCAGCGCCTCGAGCCTCGGGGCGAGCTTGGCGTAGGCGTTGGTCTTCTCGTACGCGAACACATACAGCTGATTGAGGATGTGCTCCGCATACGGGCTCGAGTGCAGCCCCTTCATGCCCTCAACCTGCTTCAGGTCGCTGAGACCGGTCGCGTAATCGCCCTTCTGAATCGCCTTCTGCGCCGCCTGCAGCTTCAGCGCCACCGGACGGCTCATCTTCTCCGACGGCTTGGCCGCGGCGTGCGCCGGCGTCACGCCGAGGACGCTCGCTCCGCACACCAGCAAGGCGCCGAGCGCCGCTGCCGCCATTATGCCCTTAACCTTCATGAAACTCTCTCGCATGGATGAAATGACTGACACTATTGAGCGAACTCTGAGGTGTTGACGAAGCCGATCTTGGTCATGCGGTTGCGCTGCGCATCCGCCAGCACTCTCGCCACGATGCCGTACTTCGCCATGCCATCGGGATTGAGGTGGATCTCCGGCTGCGGGTCCTTGACCGACTCGCTCTGGAAATACCCGTCGAGCACCTGCATGTTCGGCACCACCGTGCCGTTCCAGGTGATGGTGCCGTCGAAGTCGATGCCCAGGTTGATGACCTCGGGGGGCTTCGGCGGCGGTTGATGCTGGTTCTGCGGCAGATCCATCTTCACCGAGTGGGTCATCACCGGCAGCGTAATGATCAGGGTCACCAGCAGCACGAGCAGCACGTCGATCAACGGCGTGGTGTTGATATCGACCATCGGCTCGCCGGACTTGGATCCCGTCGACATAGCCATAACTTCAGATCTCCTCGGGCGCCCTGCGGTCCCGACTCTGGTTGCTCACGGCGCCGCGAGCGCGTTGCTGTGCGGCTCGGTGATGAAGTCCACCTTCACCATGCCGCCGCGCTGCAGCTCGTACAGAACGTGTCCGATCGACTTGTAATCCGCATCGCGGTCGCCGCGGATATGCACCGACGGCTGCGGCACCTCGATGGCCACCCGCTCCACCTTCTGCAGCAGCACCGTGCTGTTGGGCACGAGTTGGTCATTCCAGAAGATCGAGCCGTTCTTGGTCACGGCAATCGTGATGTCCTGCGGCTTGGTGTGCGTGGGGATGTTGTTCGCCTTCGGCAGGTTCACTTTAACGGTCTTCGTGATCACGGGAATCGTGATGAGGAAGATGATGAGCAGCACCAGCATGACGTCGACGAGCGGCGTCGTGTTGATGGTGGCCATCACGCCCGGTTCTTCTCCAGGGTCGCCCCCGACATTCATCGACATTTTCGACAGCTCCTCACGCGCCGCGCGCGCCGCGCTGCCCGCGCGGCTTCGAGAGCGTGCCCCGCGGCCGCGGGGCACGTCTCGCGCATCCGACGTCGTTCATCAATATCAACGTGGCCTTACTTGCGGACCGCAGCCGCGGGCGCCGCCACCGGCTTGGCACCGCCGCCCTCGGAGCTCGGCATGCGCGCGCCGCTCACGAGGTAAGCGTGCAGATCGCTCGCGAAGTTGCGCAGCGCATCCTGCAGCATCTTGTTGCGCCCGAGCAGCCAGTTGTAGCCCCACACTGCGGGCACCGCCGCCGCGAGGCCGAGCGCGGTCATGATCAGCGCCGAGCCGACCGGGCCTGCGACCTTGCCGATGCTCGCCTGGCCGGCCAGACCGATGTTGATCAGCGCGTTCATCACGCCCCACACCGTGCCGAACAGGCCGACGAACGGGGCCGAGGAGCCGACCGTTGCGAGCACCCCAAGGCCGCGGGTCATGTTGTTGCCGACTTGCTCGACCGAGCGCGTCAGCGACATCGTGATCCACTCGTGCAGGTCGATGCGGTCCGTGAGGCGCCCGTCGTGGTGCGTCATGGCGCGCAGGCCGTCCTCCGCGATGACGCGGAACTCATTGTCCTTCTTCAGCTTCTCCACGCCTTCCTTGATCGAGGGCGCGGACCAGAAGACCTTCTCCGTCGCGCGCGCGGCCTTCTTCAGTCGATGCTGGTCCCAGAGCTTGGTAAAGATGATGTACCAAGTCGCCAGCGACATCACAAGGAGCAGAAGCATCACGGACTTGTCGATGATACTGCCGTTGTTCCACACGCCGGTGATGCCGTACGGATTGTTGACGGATGTGGTAGCTTGGATAGCCATAGATTTCCTCAGATCGCAAATAAGCCGCGTTGGATGGCGGGGGTCGGAGTTTCAAGGGACGGGTGCATTAGAAGTCGTTCAGCTGGAACTTGATCGGCAGATGGCCGCAGTAATTGATCGGGCGGCCGTTGGCCTTCTCGGGAATCCAGTGCCCGGAGGTGGCGCGCGCGTAACGCAGCGCGGCGCGGTCCAGGCGCGGGCTGCCCGTAGAGCGCAGGATGCGCGGCTCGGAGGAGAGCCGCCCGTCCGGGCCGACGCACACCTCGACGATCGCCGTGCCCTGCTCGCCCAGGCGCTGCGAGGACTGCGGGTAGTAGTCCTGCGTGGCGGGGAAATCACCCGCCGGGCTGAGCGGCGAGTAGCGCACCACCGTCGGCGGCGGCGACGGCGCCGCGCGCACCACGTGCTTGACCACGGTGATGGCCCGGCTCTGGGCCGCCTGCGGGACATTGATCTGGATGATCGGCGGGGGCACCTGCACCTGCTGCTGCACCAGCTGCGGCGGCGGCGGGGGCGGCGGCGGCAGGTGCTTGCGGACCTGACGCACGATCGTCGTCTTCAGGGGCGGGGCGACCATCTGCACCATGCGGGTCGCGAGCCCTGCCTCGAGCGCCCAGAAGATGAACACGTGCAGCAGGATGATGGCTGCGAATACGGCCGTGCGGCGGGTAAAGAACTGTGTGTCGTGTACGTAAGCGCTCATGTGTAAATGCTGAGGCGTCGCTGTTACCTATCCGAAAACACCGGAACGAAACGAGAGTGGCGCAAGGTAGCGGTCTTTCTACCTGCCCGCAAGCGGCTCAATCCGGACCCGTGCTGGCCGGCGGCAGCGCCGCCGAAATCGTACTTTGGTACACGTGCGGATGGCCCTAGCGGGCTCGCGCTCGTGTGGCTCAATCCCCCTGTCTGCTTCCGTTTCACGGCGACTCGAGGGCGGAAAGCCAAGCGTGCGCGCCATGCGCATCCGAGGATGCGGGCGCCAACTGTAACCGCTACCACTCGCGCTGACAACTGCGCAGCATGACGTTTCCGAGAACTGGAGCGGGTCAGCATGGAGGCGGGCAGCTAGCGGGAGCTCGGCCGAGGCGGAGTCACGGCTGTGACCGCGCCGCGTGCGGCGCTGCCGACCAGATGCGCGTACTTGGCCAGCACGCCGGCCGGCGGCAATTTGCGGGGTTTCCATGCAGCGCGCCGGCGGCGCAGCTGCGCCGCCGACAGCTCAACCTGAATCTGGCGCTTGCGCGCATCGATGGTGATGCGATCGCCGTTGCGCAGCAGGCCGATCGGCCCGCCGACGGCCGCCTCGGGCGAGATGTGCCCGACGACGAAGCCGTGACTGCCGCCGGAGAAGCGCCCGTCGGTGATCAGGGCGACCTGCTCGCCGAGGCCGCGACCCACGATCGCACCGGTGGGCGAGAGCATCTCGCGCATGCCGGGCCCGCCTTTGGGCCCTTCGTTGCGGATCACGATCACCTCGCCGGGGCGCACGCGGCCGGCCAGAATGGCCTGCGTCGCCTGCTCCTCCCCGTCGAACACTCGCGCCGGTCCCGTGAAGCGCTCGCCCTCCTTGCCCGTGATCTTGGCCACCGCGCCCTCCGGCGCGAGGTTGCCGTGCAGGATGACCAGGTGGCTGTCCTTGCGCAGCGGGTCGGCGAGCGGACGGACGATGTCCTGCCCGGGCGGATAGTCGGGCGCCTCGGCGAGGTTGTCCGCCACGGTGCGCCCGGTCACGGTCAGGCACTCTCCGTGCAGCAGCCCGCCCTCGAGCAGGCGCTTCATCAGCGGCTGGATGCCGCCGATCGCCACCAGCTCCGACATCAGGTACCGGCCGCTCGGCTTGAGGTCCGCCAGGACCGGCACGCGCCGGCCGACGCGCGTGAAGTCCTCGAGCGCGAGGCGTACCCGCGCCTCGTGCGCGATCGCCAGCAGGTGCAGCACGACGTTGGTCGAGCCGCCGAGCGCGATGGCCACCGTAATGGCGTTCTCGAAGGATTTGCGCGTGAGGATGTCGCGCGGGCGCAGCCCGGCGCGGATCAGCCGCACCACCGCCTCGCCGGCGCGCCGGCAGTCGGCGGCCTTCTCGGCGCTCACGGCCTCCTGGGCCGAGCTGCCCGGGAGCGAGAGCCCGAGCGCCTCGATGGCCGAGGCCATGGTGTTGGCCGTATACATGCCGCCGCAGCTGCCCGGCCCCGGAATGGCGGTGCGCTCGACCTCGAGCAGCTCGCCGTCGGAGATCTTGCCCGCCGCGCGCGCCCCCACGGCCTCGAACACCGTGACGATGTCGCGGCGCTTCTCGCCCGGACGGATGGTGCCGCCGTAGACGAACACCGCGGGCCGGTTCAGGCGCGCCATCGCCATGGCGCAGCCGGGCATGTTCTTGTCGCACCCGCCGATGGCCACGAAACCGTCGAATCCCTCGGCGCCGACCACCGTTTCGATCGAGTCGGCGATCACTTCGCGCGAGACCAGCGAGTAGCGCATGCCCGCCGAGCCCATCGAGATACCGTCGGACACCGTGATGGTGTTGAACAGCACGCTCTTGCCGCCGGCCGCATCAGCCCCCTGGCCCGCCTCGCGCGCCAGCTCGCCGATGTGCATGTTGCAGGGCGTGACATTGGCCCAGGTCGAGGCGATGCCGACCTGCGGCTTGGCGAAGTCGCCATCCTGAAAGCCCACGGCGCGCAACATCGCGCGCGCCGGCGCCCGCGTGGTCCCCTCCACCACCTGCCGCGAATACTCGCGCGGGTCCAGATTGTCTTTCTTCTTCACAGCCATCTATTGTTTCGTAGTCTGACGACAGAATGATGAAAATCCATACGCCGGGACGCCGAATCGACGAGCCGTACCTCTCGCCGCGACGAGCCGTGCCGCAAGTCTACCCAAAACGCTCACGCAACAGCCGATAGAGCGCCCGTACCGACTGCGCTTCGGCACCGACCGGACGGCCGGGGCGCTCCTTGGCGTTCCACGCATACAAATCGATATGCACCCACTCGGTGCTGCTCGAGACGAAGCGCCTGAGAAACAACGCGGCGATGATCGAGCCGGCGAATGGCGTGGATGCAACATTGCCGAGATCGGCAATTTTGCTCGCCAGGTCCTCCTCGTAGCCTTGCCACAACGGCATCGGCCAGAGCGGGTCGGCCTCCTCCTCGCCGATATCGCGCAGCCGCTCACCGAGGGCGCGCCGGTTGCTGTAGAGGGCCGGCAACTCCGGCCCGAGCGCCGTGCGCGCCGCTCCGGTGAGGGTGGCCAGATCTATGATGAGCTCGGGGCGCTCCTCCTCGGCGGCGGCCAGCGCATCGGCCAGCACCAGCCTGCCCTCCGCATCGGTGTTGCCCACCTCGACCGTCAGGCCCTTGCGAGAGCGCAGCACGTCGCTCGGCCGGTACGCGCCAGCCCCCACGCTGTTCTCCACTGCCGGAATGAGCACGCGCAGCTGCACGGGCGCATCGAGGCGCATCAGCAAGTCCGCCAGCGCGAGCGCGCAGGCCGCCCCGCCCATGTCCTTTTTCATCAGCGCCATCGCGCTCGCCGGTTTCAGATCGAGCCCACCGGTGTCGAAGCACACGCCCTTGCCGACGAGGGTGACCCGCGGGGCGTCCTTCGCGCCCCAGCGCAGGTCGATCAGGCGCGGCTCGCGCACGCTGCCGGCGCCGACGGCGCGCAGCAGCGGGAAGCCGGCGAGCTCGCCGCCGCTGAGCACCTGGCAGCGCGCGCCCCGCTCGCGCGCAAGCGCCACCGCGGCATCGGCCAGCTCCTGCGGTCCCAGATCATTTGGCGGGGTGTTGATCAGATCACGCGCCAGCGCGCTCGCCTGCGCGGCCGCGAGCGCGTAGCGCACGTCCGCCTCGGGCGGGGCGATCAGCGCCGCTCCCGGCGTGAACGGCCCATCGAGCCGGTAGCGGTTCATCCGGTAGCCGCCGAGCAGCCATCCGAGCACGAAATGCGTCGCCGCGCGCCGCGGCAGGGGCGTAGCGAGCCTCCACGGCAGCGCCGGCAGGCGCTCCGGCGCCCCGGCGGCGTGCCAGGGACCGAGCTCGCCCGCCGATGCGAGCGCACCCAGACCGAGCGCCGCCCCCGCGACGCCCTCCTCGCACGGCAACGTCAGGACGCGGTGGCGCTCGGCCTGAAACACATGCGCGCGCACCCAGGCGGCCACCACCGAACTCTGACTCTCGAGCCAGGCCTCGAGCTCTCCCTCGGTGAGCAGCCACAGCGGGCGACTCTCGCCCGGATCGGTACTCAATAACATTTCGTGCGACACGGCCCGAGCATAACGCCTCGCCCGCTCGCCTCGCCAGAGACGCTGGCGGGCCGTGTCATTGACAAACGCGCGCCGGGTGTGCTCCTATCCGCCTCATCATCTCCACTTTATTCTCGCCCAGGCACCCAAAGCCCGTGGTACCCGCAGAACACAGCGCCCGAATCCGCACCGCCTCACGCGCGGCGGCGGCGTTGCTCGGCCGACTGCCGGTACTCCTTATCGGACTGCTGCTCCTTGCGGGCAGCCGGTGCGGGGTGCTCGCAATCGCCTGAGGACAGACAGACAGGGGCGAGAGAAGACACCAGAACCCCGCACCGGCATCAAAGCCGTTGCGGGGTTTTTTATGCGTGTCACTGCGCGACTGAGATCTGACAGCCCGGCCACGCGGCCGATTTTGGAGTATCGAGATGAAGCTGTATTCGCAAAAAGACGTCGACCAGAAGGCCCTGCGCGGCGCGCGCATCGCGGTCATGGGCTATGGCAGCCAGGGCCGCGCGCATGCGCTGAACCTCAAGGACAGCGGCTTTGAGGTCATCGTGGGAGTGCGCAAGGGCGGCCCCAGCTGGAAGAAGGCGAAGAAGGACGGCCTGGCGGTCGCGGAGCCCTCGCGCGCGGCCCGGGACGCCGATCTGGTGGCGATGCTGGTGCCGGATCTGGCGCAGAAGGCGCTCTACGAGAGCATCGAGCCCGCGCTCAAGCGCGGCGCGACGCTGCTGTTCGCGCACGGCTTCAACATTCACTTCAAGCAGATCAAGCCGCGCAAGGATCTCGACGTGGTCCTGATCGCCCCGAAGGGGCCGGGCGATCTGGTGCGCCGGCAGTACCAGCAGGGCCGCGGCGTGCCGTGCCTGATCGCCGTGGCCCAGAACGCCACCGGCAAGGCGCGCGCTCGCGCGCTCGCGTATGCGCATGGCATCGGCGGCACGCGTGGCGGGGTGCTCCAGACCACCTTCGCCGAGGAGACCGAGACGGACCTGTTCGGCGAGCAGGCGGTGCTGTGCGGCGGCGCCACGGAGCTGGTCGTGCGCGGCTGGGAGACGCTGGTCGAGGCCGGCTACCAGCCGGAGGTCGCCTACTACGAGTGTCTGCACGAGCTGAAGCTGATCGTCGACCTGCTGCACGAGGGCGGCATCACGAAAATGCACCAGTTCATCAGCGAGACGGCCAAGTACGGCGATCTCACCCGCGGGCCGCGCATCGTCGATGCGCGCGTGAAGCAGGAGATGAAGGAGGTGCTGCAGGAGATCCAGTCCGGCCAGTTCGCTCGCCAGTGGATCCGCGAGAACGCTGCCGGGCGCAAGCGCTACGAGAAGCTGCTCAAGCGCGACATCCGCCACCCGATCGAGAAGGTCGGCGCCCGGCTGCGCGCGCGCATGCCCTGGCTCAACGACCCGCGCGCCTGAGCCCCCGCGCCCCTCCCCGCCTCTTCAGGAGAATCTTCCATGGCAGCCGAACCCGACAAAGTCCTGATCTTCGACACCACGCTGCGCGATGGCGAGCAGGCCCCGGGATGCAGCATGACGCGGCCGGAGAAGCTGCGCGTGGCGCGCGCGCTGGCCGAGCTCGGCGTCGATGTGATCGAAGCGGGCTTTCCGGCCGCTTCCAAGGGCGACTGGGAGAGCGTGCAGGCGGTCTCGCGCGAGATCGAGGGGCCGATCATCGCAGCGCTCGCGCGCTGCAATCGCGACGACATCGAGCTCGCCGCGCGCGCCCTCGCCGATGCGCCCCGGCGCCGCGTGCACGTGTTTCTCGCCACGAGCGCGATCCACCGCCAGTACAAGCTCAACATGGCCGAGGAGCAGATCCTGCGCGCGGCCGTCGAGGGCGTGCGCCGGGCGCGCGAGCTGTGCGAGGACGTGGAGTTCTCGCCCGAGGACGCCTCGCGCACCGAGCTGCCGTTCCTCGCGCAGGTGGTGGAGGCGGCCATCGAGGCCGGCGCCAGCACCGTCAACATTCCCGACACGGTCGGCTACACGGTCCCGGATGAGTTCGCCGAGCTGTTCCGCTACCTGCGCAAGAACGTGCGCGGCATCGAGCGGGTGCGCCTCTCGGTGCACTGCCACGACGATCTCGGCATGGCAGTGGCCAACAGCCTCACGGCGGTCGTGGCGGGCGCCCGCCAGGTGGAGTGCACCATCAACGGCATCGGCGAGCGCGCCGGCAACTGCTCGCTCGAGGAGGTGGTGATGGCGCTGAAGACGCGCGCCGCGTTCTTCAACGTCACCACCGGCATCCAGACCACGCGGCTCTATCCGACCTCGCGCCTCGTCTCGAGCATCACCGCGATGCCGGTGCCGCGCAACAAGGCGGTAGTCGGCGAGAACGCCTTTGCGCACGAGGCGGGCATCCACCAGCACGGCGTGCTCAAGCACTACTCGACCTACGAGATCATGCGCCCGGAGGACGTCGGACTCTCGCGCAGCCATCTGATCCTCGGCAAGCACAGCGGCCGGCACGCCTTCCGCGAGCGTGTGCAGGCCCTCGGGTTCGAGCTCGAGGAGAGCGAGCTCAACCAGGTGTTCGAGGAGTTCAAGGCGCTGGCGGACCGCAAGAAGGAGCTGTTCGACGGAGACATCGAGGCCCTCGTGCTGCGCGCCGAGGGCACTGCGGCGGGCCCCTGGAGCCTGGAGAGCCTCGAGACGCACGCCGTGACGAGCGGGACGGCGAGCGCCCAGGTGCGCCTGCGCCACAGCGACGGGCGGCTCATCGAGCACACCGCCGAAGGCGACGGCCCGGTCGATGCGGCCTTCAAGGCGATCGAGGCGGCGACCGGCATCGGTGTGATGCTGCGCAAGTTCGAGGTGCGCGGCGTCACCGAGGGCGAGGACGCCCAGGGCGAGGCGCTGGTGTACGTGGAGTACAATCAACGGACCTATCGGGGCTCGAGCGTGAGCACCAACATCGTGGAATCGAGCAGCAGGGCGTTCCTCGAGGTGATCAACCGCATCGAGCAGGCCGCCTCGGGCAACCGCTCGCGCGATGAGCGCGGCGCGGCGACGCCCGCGGCTTCGACGCTTTGATCGGCAGCGCCACGGGAGATTGTTCATGCCCATTCCGGCCACTCAATTCATCTGGTTCAACGGCAAGCTGGTTCCCTGGGAGAAGGCCACGGTGCACGTGCTCTCGCATGCCCTGCACTACGGCTCCTCGGTCTTCGAAGGCGTGCGGGCGTACGCCACGCACAAGGGTGTGGCCATCTTCCGCCTGCGCGATCACACCCGCCGGCTGTTCGACTCGGCGAAGATCTATCGCATGAGCCTGCCGTTCTCGGCCGGCCAGATCGATGCGGCCTGCCGGCAGGTGATCGCCGCCAACGGCCTCGTCAAGGGTGCGTACATCCGTCCGATCGCCTTCCGCGGCTACGGGGAAATCGGCGTGACGCCGAAGAACGAGCCGCCGACGGAGGTCGCGGTGGCCGCCTGGGAATGGGGTAAATACCTCGGCGGCGAGAGCGAGGAGCAGGGAGTGGATGTGTGCATCTCGTCCTGGCAGCGCGTCGCGCCCAACACCCTGCCGGCGCTCGCCAAGGCGGGCGGCAACTATCTGTCGAGCCAGCTGATCGGCGCCGAGGCCCGCCGGCTCGGGTTCCAGGAGGGGATCGGGCTCTCCCCCGACGGCACCATCAGCGAGGGCTCGGGCGAGAATCTCTTCCTCGTCAAGGACGGCGTGCTGCTCACGCCCTCGCTGGCCCACTCGGTCCTCGGCGGCATCACGCGCGAGACCGTCATGCGCCTGGCGCGCGAGCGCGGCATCGAGGTGCGCGAGTGCGCCATTCCGCGCGAACTCCTCTATATAGCGGACGAGGCGTTCTTCACCGGCACCGCGGTCGAGATCACCCCCATCCGCTCCGTCGACCGTCTCTTGGTCGGCAGCGGCGCGCGCGGCCCGATCACCGAGACGCTGCAGAAGGCGTTCTTCGGGCTCTTCACCGGGGCGACGCCCGACAAATGGGGCTGGCTCGATCACGTCGACATGGCTGCCCCGGCGGCGGTTGCGCTGCGATGACGGCACCGCTGACGCTGTTCGAGAAGGTGTGGCGCAGCCATGAGGTCGTGCCGGAAACGGCCGACACTCCGGCGGTGCTGTACATCGACCTGCACCTGATCCACGAGGTCACCTCCCCCCAGGCGTTCACCGCACTGCGCGAGCGCGGCCTGCGGCTGCGCCGCCCGGACCTCACCTTCGCCACCATGGATCACTCGACGCCGACTCGCACCGAACAGGTCTTCGGCGGCGCGCCGATCGGCATCGAGGCGGCGGCCCGCCAGGTGCGCGAGCTCGAGCGCAACTGCGAGGCCTTCGGCGTCGAGCTGCTCGGCCTGCACGATGCGCGACGCGGCATCGTGCACATCATCGGGCCGGAGCTCGGGCTGACGCAGCCGGGCAAGACCGTGGTGTGCGGCGACAGCCACACCAGCACGCACGGGGCGCTCGGGGCGCTCGCCTTCGGCATCGGCACCACCGAGGTCGGGCATGTGTTCGCGACGCAATGCCTGCTGCAGCGCAAGCCGCGCACGCTCGCGGTCAACGTGCACGGCCGGCTGAGCGCGGGCGTCGGCGCCAAGGACCTCATTCTCGCCATCATCGGCCGGATCGGGGTAGGCGGCGGCACCGGGCACGTCATCGAGTACCGCGGCGAGACCATCGCCGGGCTCGACATGGACGCGCGCATGACCGTGTGCAACATGTCGATCGAGGCTGGCGCGCGCGCCGGCATGATCGCTCCGGATGAGACGACCTTCCGCTACCTCGCCGGCCGGCTCCGAGCCCCGCAGGGCGAGGCCTGGGACGGCGCGCTCGAGCGCTGGCGGCAGCTGCCGGGCGATCCCGCAGCGCGCTTCGACCGCGAGGTCGACATCGACGCCGCGGCGCTCGAGCCGATGATGACCTACGGCACCAACCCCGGGATGGTGATCCCGGTCGGCGGCACGATTCCCGAGCGCACCGACGACCCGGTGTTCGCCAAGTCGCTCGCCTACATGGGCTTCGCCCCCGGCGAGCGCATCCAGGAACACCCGGTGAACGTCGTGTTCGTCGGCAGCTGCACCAACGGGCGGCTCTCGGACCTGCGCGCCGCCGCCTCGCTCCTGCGCGGTCGCAAGGTTGCCACGGGCGTGCACATGCTGGTGGTGCCGGGCTCGCAGCAGGTCAAGCGCGAGGCCGAGGCCGAGGGGCTCGATCGCATCTTCATCGAGGCGGGCGCCGAGTGGCGCGAGTCGGGCTGCTCGATGTGTCTCGGCATGAACGGCGATCTGGTGCCCAAGGGGCACTACGCCGTGAGCACCAGCAACCGCAATTTCGAGGGCCGGCAGGGGATCGGGGCCCGCACCCTGCTCGCCAGTCCGCTCACCGCGGCGGCCTGCGCCGTGCGCGGCCGTGTCACGGACCCGAGGGAGCTCATCTGATGGAGCCGATCCGAACTCTGCGCTCGCGCACCGTCGTGCTGGCCGCCAACGACATCGACACCGACCAGATCATCCCGGCGCGCTTCCTCACCACCACGAGCCGCGAGGGCCTCGGTGAGCACCTGTTCGCCGACTGGCGCTACGGCCCGGACGGGGCGCCGCGCGCGGACTTCGTCCTCAACCAGCCGCAAGCCCGCGGCTGCAGCATCCTGGTGGCGGGCCACAACTTCGGCTGCGGCTCCTCGCGCGAGCACGCGCCCTGGGCGCTCAGCGACTTTGGCGTGCGCGCGGTGGTGAGCACGCAGATCGCCGACATCTTTCGCAACAACGCGCTGAAGAACGGGCTGCTGCCGGTGATCGTCGAGCCCGGCGCGCACCGCTGGCTCATCGAGCACCCCGGCGCCGAGGTCACGATCGACCTGGGCTCGAGCGCCCTGACGCTGCCCGGCGGCGAGACGGCGCGCTTTCCGCTCGAGCCGTTCGCGCGCTACTGTCTGATGAACGGGGTCGATGAGCTCGGCTTCCTGCTCGAGCGCGCGGCGCAGATCAGCGCCTACGAAGCGCGCTCGGCCCTGGCGTGAAGGCACACATCGCGGTCCTGCCCGGCGATGGGATCGGGCCGGAAGTGATGGCCGAGGGCATGCGCTGCCTGCGCGCGCTCGCCGAGCGCCACGGCCACACCTTCACGCTCACCGAGCTGCCCTTCGGCGGGGCGGCCATCGATCTGACCGGCAACCCGCTGCCGGATGAGACGCTGCGCGCCTGCCTCGCGGCCGACGCGGTGCTGCTCGGGGCGATCGGCGGCCCGAAGTGGTCGGCGCCGCAGGCGAAGGTTCGCCCCGAACAGGGCCTGCTCGGCCTGCGCCGCGCGCTCGGGGTCTATGCCAACCTGCGGCCGGTCAGGGTGCACCCCGCCCTGCTCGGCGCCTCGACCCTCAAGCCCGAGATCCTGAAGGGCGTCGATCTGATGTTCGTGCGCGAGCTCACCGGCGGCATCTACTTCGGCGACAAGCGCCGCGAGGCGGGCAGCGCCACCGACGTCTGCACGTACACGGTCGCCGAGATCGAGCGCATCGTGCGCTCGGCGGCGCGCCTCGCGCAGCAGCGGCGGCACAAGCTGGTGTCGATCGACAAGGCGAACGTACTGGAGACCTCCCGTCTGTGGCGCGAGGTCACGACGCGCCTGATGCGCGAGGAATTCCCGGACGTGACCCTCGAGCACATGCTGGTGGATTCCGCGGCCATGCATCTGATCCGCCGGCCGCGCGATTTCGACGTCCTGGTGACCGAGAACATGTTCGGCGACATCCTCACTGACGAGGCCTCCATGCTGGCCGGCTCGCTGGGGCTGCTGCCGTCGGCCTCCCTCGGCGAGGGCCGCCGGGGCCTATACGAGCCCATTCACGGCTCGGCGCCGGACATCGCAGGCCGTGGCATCGCCAACCCCTACGGCACGCTGCTCAGCGTCGCTTTGCTGCTGAGGCATTCCCTCACACTCGCGGCGGAGGCCGATGCGCTGGAGAAGGCCGTCTCGGAGGCGATCATCGCAGGGGCACTGACACCCGATCTCGCCGGCGCCGGACAGGCGGTCACGACGCAGGAGGCGGGCGACGCCGTCCTCAAAAGGCTGTAAGGTACCGGCCACGAGACAGAAGTGGCGCGGCGCTCGTGCGGGAAGGAAACACGCGATGAATCGATACGCGGTTGTGTGTTCTGCCGCCCTTGCCGGGGTCGGCCTGAGCGGCTGCGCCTCGACCGCGCCGCCAGCGGCAGTCGCTCCCGCCAAACACCCCGCGTTCGTGCGGGCTTCGCTCATCACGCGCGACGTGCCGGCTTACCTGGCGGCGCACTTTTCCCCAGCGCAGCTGCCGCCCGGTGTGCGCGCCGAGATCGCGCATGCCGGGCCGGTCACCCTTCCCTTCCATACGCTGGTGGTGACTCGGCAGTTCGTCCGTCATGTCACGCTTCGGGACGTCAACGTCAAGATGCTCGTCACCGACACGCTGACCAATATCGGTGGCGGCTACGTGCAAGGACGCGAGCAGCTCTCCTTCAACACCATCCCGGTGGCCCTCAATCTCAACCTCGGCTACCTGGGACTGATGAGCCTCGAGCACCAGAACATCGACTATCGGAGCGGCCTGGCCCGACCGCCGATGCGGCTGCAGCAGCTGCGCGCCCTGACGCCGGGCGTGGCCCATCCCCAGCCGGGCAAGACCTACCACCTGACGCTGCGCTGGCGGCACGGGCGCATCACCGACACCTGCACGGCCGCGCCGAGGTTCTATCCGGCCCGCCGGCTGCTCGCGCAGCTGCCGGGCCGCGCGCTGAACCTCAAGTGCGCGATCAGCCGCAACGGTGTCGTGCGCTCGCGCAACCGGACCACCTACCTCAGCGCCTACGGAATCTTTCTGATCATGGAGCGCCGCACCGCCGCGTTCACGGCGCGCGGCAAGATCCTCAGCATCAAGGCCAGTTAGGCCGCCGCCGACGCGCGGGCCCGCTCGAGGCCGACGGCCAAGTCCGAGCGCAGATCCTCCAGCGCCTCGATGCCCACCGACAGGCGGATCAGCTCGTCGGTCAGACCCGCCCTGGCGCGCGCCGCCGGCTCCATGGCCGCATGAGTCATCGTGGCCGGATGGGCCACCAGGCTCTCGACGCCGCCGAGGGATTCGGCCAGGGAGAAGTACGCGAGTCCCTCGGTGAAGGCGCGCACGGCGGCAAGCCCGCCGGCGAGCTCCACCGTGACGATGGCGCCGAAGCCGCGCTGCTGGCGCCGCGCAATCTCGTGCCCGGGGTGCCCCGGGAGCCCCGGATAGTGGACCCTGAGCACCCCCGGCTGTTGGGCCAGCCATTCGGCGAGCGCCTGGGCGTTGCGGCCGTGATGCTCGAGCCGGGCATGGAGCGTGCGCAGCCCGCGCAGCGTGAGGAAACTGTCGAACGGCGAGCCGGTGATCCCGAGGCAATTGGCCCACCAGGCGAGTTCCTCGTAGACCGCCGTCTCTCGCGCCGCCACCGCGCCGCCGACCACATCGCTGTGGCCGTTGAGGTACTTGGTCGTGGAGTGCACGACCACATCGGCCCCGAGGGCGAGCGGCTGCTGCCACACCGGCGAGAGAAACGTGTTGTCGACTACGACCTTGGCGCCAGCCGCATGTCCCAGGGCGGCGATGCGCTCGATGTCCGTGATGCGCAGCAGCGGGTTGCTCGGCGTCTCGATCCATACCAGCGCGGCCGGCGTCGCGAGCGCCGCCTGCAGCGCCGCGGCGTCACCGTAGTCGATGAACTCGACTTGCCGCTCCCCGCGGCGCCGCCACGCATCCAACAATCGATAAGTGCCGCCGTAGCAATCGTGGGGCGCCACGATCCGCCCGCCCGCCGGCGCCAGGTACCCCGCGAGCGTGATGCCCGCCATGCCGGTGGCGGTGACCACGGCGCCGGCGCCGCCCTCGAGCTCCGCGAGCGCCCGGCACAAGAGGTCCCGGGTGGGATTGCCCGAGCGGGTGTAGTCGTAGGCGCCCTTCTCGCCGAAGGCGCGGAACGCGAACGTCGAGCTCAAGTGAATCGGCGGGACGACCGCGCCGGTGAGCGGATCGGATTCCAGGCCCGCGCGGACCGTGCGGGTGATCTGAGAGTGTGCAGGGCTCGGGTGCTTCATGATCACAGGTTCTCGAGCACCGGGGCGAACACGCCGCGGAGCTGTTGGGATTCCTTCAGAAAGGCGTCGTGCCCGTAAATCGATGTGATCTCGTACAGCCGCGCCGCATGGAGTCTCGCGACCATGGCGCGCACCTCGGAGGGCGGGGCGAGCATGTCCTCGCGCACCGCCACGGCCGTGGTCGGCACGCAGATGCGGCTCGCCTCGACGCGGTGCAGGTCGATGGATTCGGACAGGCACAGGAAGGCCTCGGCGCGATAGTGCGCGGCGTAGTCGGCGCCGCGCGCCGCCAGATAGCGCTCCACCGGAAGGCGCGCGCGTCCCGCCTCGAACACTGCCGGGCCGGCGAAGCGCGCCGCGAATTCCTCTGCGCTGCGGTACGTGGACATCGCCAGCGCGCGCGCCAGCGCGAGCGCCTCGGCCGGACGGCCGGCCTCGAGGCCGAAGCGCACGATGTCCCGCTGTACCGAGCGCCAGGCGCTTGCGAGCGGATAGGGACGGTCGGTCGCGCACAGGACGAGCAGGCGAGCGACGCGCTCCGGAAAGCGCTCGCCGAAGGCGAGCGCAACCATGCCGCCGTAGGAGCCCCCGGCGATGGCCCGCAGCGCCGGGATGCCGAGGTGATCGATGAGCCGCGCAAGCACCTCGGCCTGATCGTAAGTGGAGACGCTGGGGAAGCTCTCCCCGGCGGCAGGTCCGCTCGTCTCCCCGCTGCCCCCAAGGTAATCAAAACTCAGCACCCGGCAGCGCTCGGTATCGAGCGCGCGTGCGGGGCCTGCCACCTCCGCCCACCAGCTCTGGCGCGCCGGGTCGGTCAGGCAGACCCGGCGGTTCGCGGAAATGCCCCCGAGCGCGCAGACCACCGGGCCATTGGCCGCTCCGGCCAGTCGCCAGGCGACTCGCACCGCGGGCAATCGCCCGCCGTGATACAGGGACAGGCCGCCCGGGATCTCGAACAGGCCTTCGCGCACGGACTCAGCCGGCCCACACCGCACCCGGTGCTCCGGCTCGATCGGGCGAATCTCGGCAATGGCGTTCATGATGGCTCCGCATTCCTCTCGGCTCACCGAGCACTCTTGCGGAGCGTCCCACCAGGGACCTGGCGGGTGGGCTGCGTCCATCCCCGCACCAGCGGCGCGGAGCCACGCAGTTCGCTCATCTGTCGATCCGTTCCGTGCCCGCAGGCGGCGCGGCCGAATCGCAGGAGTTGGCACCTTTACAGGCTGGTTGGGCCTGGCGGTTGCCCCGGCGTCTAAGGGCCTAATCCCTCAGCCGGTCTCGATGAGTCAGGCGCAGTTTAGGGGGTCGTCCCGCGGCCGGTCAAGCGCCAGGCACATCCGACTCGGCCACCTCCCCGATCGAGCGGCGCGGCCCGTCTCCACGATGCCGCCCGCGGCCCCGATGCACGAGACGTGAGGCGTCACAGCGACTGAGCGGCTGCAGCGCGGCCGGCGTTGTGGGGTCAGCCCGAGGCGCTTTCACACGGTTGCCCGCGCCGTGGCGCTCGCCACCCCCGCGGCAGCGGCAGACGCGGCGCGGATGCCGCGCGCGCCCCTAAACCAATCCGTAGCAACGTGCAGGCACGTGCGCCGCTGTGGCGCGGCGAGCCGTCGCCGGCGAGGCAACCGGCCCTGCCGCCGTCATTTTCAGGTGCCTGGCGCACGCGCTTCGCCCGGGGGCTGGCGCCGGCCGCGTATCTATGCTAGTGTACTAGCGTACTATTACAGTGGATCGAGATGAAAAATCACCGCAGCCTCACGCCCCGCCAGGAGGCGCTCGCCGAGCGCAATCTGTACACGGCCATCGCCGCACTGCGCGACGCGGAGGAAGTGCGCGCATTCTTCCGCGACCTGTGCACGCCCGCGGAGCTGCAGGCGATGGCCGACCGCTGGTCGGTGGTCGACTACCTCAGCCGCGGACTGCCGTACCGGGAGATCCACCACCTCACCGGCGTCAGCGTGACCACCATCGGTCGCGTGGCGCGCTTCCTCGTCACCGGCCACGGCGGCTACGGTCTGGTCGCGCAGCGCCTCGGCAAGTGGCACCTGCACGCCGCGCGCGCGGCCGCATCGGCCGGCGCCGCGCCGGCCGATGCGGGGCGCGCCGCCGGCCTCGCCCGCCGCCGCGAGGGCACGCGCAATGGATGAGCCGCGCCTGAAGCTCGCCATCCAGAAATCCGGCCGCCTCACCGATCCCTCGCTCGAGATGCTCGCGCGCTGCGGGCTGAAGATCTCCCGCGGCAAGGATCAGCTGATGGCCTACGGGGAGAACATGCCGCTCGATGTGCTGTTCGTGCGCGATGACGACATCCCCGATCTGGTGCAGGAGGACGTGTGCGACCTGGGGCTGGTGGGGCTGAACGTGCTCGAGGAGAAGCGCCTCGAGCTCGCCGCGCGCGGTCACCCGGTGCGCTTCGAACCGCTGCGCACGCTGGATTTCGGGCGCTGCCGGCTCAGCCTCGCGGTACCCCAGGGCCAGGCGTTCGCCGGGCCCGCCGGCCTCGCGGGCAAGCGCATCGCCACCACGTATCCCTACCTGCTGGAGAATTACCTGCGCGAGCGGGGCGTGACGGCCGAGATCGTCACCCTCTCCGGAGCGGTCGAGATCGCCCCGCGCCTCGGCCGGGCCGACCTGATCTGCGATCTGGTCTCGACCGGCTCGACGCTGCAGGCGAACCACCTGCGCGAGGTCGAGACCGTGCTCGAGAGCCACGCGGTGCTGATCCGCACGCCGCTCACTCTGCCGCCGCTGAAGAGCGAATGGGTCGAGCGGCTGGTGATGCGCCTCGACGGCGTGCAGCAGGTGCGCGAGAGCAAGTACATCATGCTGCACGCCCCGCGCGCCGCGCTCGATGAGATCCGCAGGCTCCTGCCCGGCAGCGAGTTCCCGACCATCATTCCGCTCGAGGGCTCACCCGACAAAGTCGCGGTGCACGCGGTGTGCCGCGAGACCGTGTTCTGGGAGACGCTCGAGCGGCTGAAGAAGGCCGGCGCGAGCGCAGTGCTCGTGCTGCCCGTCGAAAAGATGCTGGCGTAGCCCCATGCGCATCCTGCAGTGGAGCCGGCTCAGCGCCACCGAGCAGCGTGCCGCGCTCGAGCGCCCGGTGCAGCGGGCGCGCAAGGACATCGAGGACCTCGTGCGCGAGGTCATGTCGGCGGTGCGCGAGCGCGGCGATGCGGCCGTGCGCGAATACACGCGCCGCTTCGACGGTGTCGACCTCGAGAATCCGCGGGTCGAAGCTGCGGAGTTCGCCGCCGCGCGCAGCGCGGTCGGCCCGGCGCAGCGTGCGGCGCTCGAGCGCGCGATCGAGAATGTCGAGCGCTTCCATCGCACCGACGGCCTCGAGAGCGTGAGCATCGAGACGGCGCCGGGAGTGCGCTGCGAGCGGCTGTACCGGCCGATCGGCGCGGTTGGATTGTACGTGCCGGCGGGCTCGGCGCCGCTGCCCTCTGCCGTGGTCATGCTTGCAGTGCCGGCACGAATCGCCGGCTGCCCGCAGCGGGTGCTGTGCACGCCGCCCGACCGCGCCGGCCGCGCGCATCCGGCGGTGCTGCTCGCCGCCGAACTCTGCGGCATCGGGCAGGTCTTCAAAGTCGGCGGCGCGCAGGCCATTGCCGCCCTCGCCTACGGCACGGCCCGCATCCCCAAGGTCGACAAGGTCTTCGGCCCCGGCAACGCCTGGGTCACGGCCGCCAAGCAGGCCGCCGCGGCCGACCCGCTCGGCGCCGCCTGCGACATGCCCGCCGGCCCCTCGGAGGTGATGGTCCTCGCCGACGAGAGCGCCCGCCCCGATTTCGTCGCCGCCGACCTGCTGGCGCAAGCCGAGCACGACGCCAACGCCCAGGCCATCCTGGTCACTCCCAGCGCGCCGCTCGCACAGGCCGTCAGCGCCGCCGTCGGGGCGCAGATGAGGAGTCTCTCCCGCGGCGACATCCTTGAACAATCCATCAAATCGAGCCGCGCGCTGGTGGTGGCGGATCTCGATACTGCCGTCGCCGTCGCCAATGCATACGCCGCAGAACACCTCATTCTGCAGGTCCGCGAGCCGCGCGCACTGCTGGCGCGCATCGTCAATGCCGGTTCGGTGTTCCTTGGCGCGTGGTCGCCGGAGCCGATGGGCGATTACTGCTCGGGCACCAACCACGTGCTGCCGACCTATGGGTACGCGCGCGCCTACAGCGGCCTCGGTGTGCCCGATTACCTCAAGCGCATCACCGTGCAGGAGTTAACGCCCGCGGGTCTTCGCGCACTGGGTCCCACTGCCGTCACACTGGCGCAACTCGAGGGTCTCGATGCGCACGCGGCCGCCGTCACCTGCCGCCTGCGCGCACTCGAGGGCGGCGCCGTGGAGCGGCGCGCAGCACAGGAATCACGCTCATGAGCTGGGTCCATGCCCTGGCGCGACCGGAGATCGTGGCGCTGCGGGTCTACGAGCACGCCGCCTGGCGGCCGGATCTTGAGCGCCTGCATGCCAACGAGCTGCCGTGGGACCCGGCCGGTGGTGATGGCCGCGACGGTCTTAACCGCTACCCCGAGCCGCAGCCGCGCGAGCTCATCGAGCGGCTCGCCGCACTCTACGGCGTCTCAGCGCGCGCGCTGCTGCTCGGCCGCGGCAGCGACGAGGCGATCGATCTGCTGTGCCGCGCCTTTTGCCGGGCGGGCGAGGACGCGGTGCTCGTCTGCCCGCCGACCTTCGGCATGTACGCGGTGTCGGCGCGCATTCAGGGGGCAGCCGTGATCGAGGCGCCGCTTCGCCCCGAGCAGGGCTTCGCGCTCGATGAGGCCGCGGTGCTCGAGCGGTGCGCGCGGACCACCAAGCTCGTGTTTCTGTGCTCGCCGAACAACCCCACCGGCAACCTGCTCGCAGAGCGCTCCATGCTGCGCATCGCGCGCGAGCTCGCCGGCCGCGCGCTGGTGGTGATCGATGAGGCGTATATCGAGTTCTCCGGCCGCGCGAGCCTGGCGCGGCGGCTCGAGGAATTTCCCAACCTTGCCGTGCTGCGCACGCTCTCGAAGGCCTACGGCCTGGCCGGGGCGCGCTGTGGGGCGTTGCTCGCCGATCCGCAGATCATCGCGCTGCTCGCCAAGATCATCCCGCCGTATGCCATCCCGAGGCTCACCGTGAGCGCGGCGCTCTCGCGCTTGAGTCCGCAGTCGCTCGAGGCCGGCCGCGCGCAGCTTGCCGCCCTGCTCGCCGAGCGCTCGCGCCTGCAGGGCGCGCTCGCCGCCCTGCCTGGCATCACGCGTCTCTGGCCGAGCGATGCCAACTTCGTGCTGGCCGAATTCGCCGACGCCGACGGCGCGCTCAGGCGCGCCGCCTCGGCCGGACTGCTGGTGCGCGATGCGCGCGGCTATCCCGGGCTCGGCCGGGCGCTGCGCATCAGCATCGGCACCAGCGAGCAGAACGCGCGACTGCTGGAGAGCTGGTCATGAGCCGGCCTGCCGCCACGCTGTTCATCGACCGCGACGGCACGCTCATCGAGGAGCCGCCGGATGAGCAGGTCGATGCGCTCGAGAAAGTCCGATTCATGCCCGGGGTGTTCGCGGCGCTCGATACGCTGCAGCGACGCGGCTACCGGCTGGTGATGGTGACCAATCAGGACGGCCTGGGCACCCCGTCGTTCCCTCGCGCGCAGTTCGAGAGTGCGCACGGGTTCGTTCTCGAGACCTTCGCCGCCCAGGGCATTGCCTTCGATGCGGTATTCGTCTGCCCGCACGCTGCGGCCGACGGCTGCGCCTGCCGCAAGCCCAACACGGCGCTGGTCGATGAGTACATCCGCACCCAGGGCGTCGACCTCGCCGCGAGCGCCGTGATCGGCGACCGCGACACCGATCTGCAATTTGCCGCCAATCTCGGCGTGCGCGGCGTGCGCGTGCGGCGCGACGGCGCGGCGCATCAGACCTGGCCGGCGGCCGTCGCCGAACTGACGGCGCGGCGCGCGCGCATCGAGCGGCGCACCCGCGAGACGGAGATCAAGGTGCACGTCGATCTCGATACCGCGGGTCCCGTGCGCATCGCGAGCGGCATCGGGTTCTTCGATCACATGCTCGAGCAGCTCGCCGCCCACGGCGGCTTCGCGCTCGAGCTCGCCTGCCAGGGCGATCTCGGCATCGACGAGCATCACACCGTGGAGGACTGCGCGCTCGCCCTCGGTGAGGCGCTGCGGCGCGCCCTCGGCCCCAAGGTCGGCATCGCCCGCTACGGGTTTGTGCTGCCGATGGACGAGGCGCAGGCACAGGTGGCCATCGACCTCTCGGGCCGCCCCTTCAGCCGCTTCGAGGGCCGCTTCGCGCGCGAGAGTGTCGGCGGGCTGCCGACCGAGCTCGTGCCGCACTTCTTCCGCTCCCTCGCCGACAGCCTCGGCGCGGCCATTCACGTGAGCGTCAGCGGCGAGAACAGCCATCACATGATCGAGGGCTGCTTCAAGGCCGTCGGCCGCGCGCTGCGCCAGGCGCTGCGGCGCGAGAGCGAGCAGCTCCCGAGCACCAAGGGCTCGCTGTGACGGGCACGGTCATCATCGACAGCGGCGGCGCCAATCTCGCCTCGCTGCAGTTCGCCTTCGAGCGGCTCGGCGCCGCGGCACGCGTCAGCGCCGATGCACGCGAGATCGCCGCCGCAGAGCGCGTGGTCCTGCCCGGAGTCGGCTCGGCAGTGGATGCGATGCGCCGGCTGCGCGGCGCGGACCTCGCGCAACTCATACCTACGCTCACCCAGCCGGTGCTCGGCATCTGCCTCGGCATGCAGCTGCTGTTCGAGTCCTCCGCGGAGGGCGCCACCGATTGCCTCGCGATCCTTCCCGGTGCGGTGCATCGCCTCGAGGCGAGCGCGAGGCGGCCCGTGCCGCACATGGGCTGGAACCGGCTCGCCTCGCTCACGAACGATCCGCTGCTCGCCGGAGTGGGCCCCGAGGCGTACTTTTATTTCGTGCACAGCTACGCCGCTGCGCCCGGACCGTTCACGCTCGCGCCGGTCGAGTACGGCGGGCCGCTCTCGGCGGTGGTGCGGCGCAAGAACTTCTGGGGCGTGCAGTTTCACCCCGAGCGATCCGCGGCAAGCGGCGCGCGCGTGCTCGAGAACTTCCTCGGTCTGTAGCGCGATGTTACTGATGCCTGCAATCGATCTGCGTCAGGGCCGCTGTGTGCGGCTGTATCAGGGCGACTTCGCGGCCGAGACACGCTATCCGCACGATCCGCTCGAGCTGCTCGCGCATTACCGCGCCCTCGGCGCCGCCTGGGTGCATGTGGTCGACCTCGACGGCGCGCGGGACGGGGCGCTCGGCAACCGTGCCGTGATCGGCGCGATGGCCGCCCAAGCGGGGCTGCGCGTGCAGGCCGGCGGCGGCATCCGCTGCGCGGCGCTGATCGAGGAGTTGCTCGGCGCCGGCGTGGCGCGCGTGGTGGTGGGCAGCGCCGCCGTCGAGCGGCCTGGTGAGGTGATCGAGTGGCTTGCGCGCTTCGGCAGCGAGCGCATCTGCCTCGCGCTCGATGTGCGACTGGATGCGCGCGGCGAGCCGCAGGTGCACACGCGCGGCTGGCGCGAGCCGGCGGCGGCAAGCCTGTGGGATGCGCTCGATTGCTATCCGAGCGGCGCCGTCCGACACGTGCTGTGCACGGACATCGCTCGCGACGGCGCCCTCGCCGGACCGAATGTCACGCTGTACGCCGCCGCCCGCGCGCGTTATCCGCAGCTCGCCTGGCAAGCCTCCGGCGGAGTGCGCGATGCGCAGGACCTGCGCGCGCTCGAGCTCGCCGGCGTCGCCGCTGCCGTGAGCGGCAAGGCGCTGCTCGAGCAGCGCATCACCGCTGAGGAGTTGATCCCATTCTTGCCCGACGCATCATCCCCTGCCTAGACGTGCGCGACGGCCAGGTCGTCAAGGGCGTCAGATTCCGCGATCACCGCGTGGTCGGGGACATCATGACGCTCGCACAGCGCTACCGCGACGAGGGCGCGGACGAGCTCGTCTTTTACGACATCACCGCGAGCCCGCAGGGCCGCTCGGTCGATCGCAGCTGGGTGCGGCGCGTTGCGCGGGTGCTCGACATTCCGTTCTGCGTGGCGGGGGGCATCCGCTCGGTGGCCGACGCCGAGGCAGTGTTGAACGCCGGCGCGGAGAAGATCTCGGTCAACTCCCCCGCGCTCGCCGACCCCGGGCTGATCGATGCGCTCAGCCGCCGCTTCGGCGCGCAGTGCGTGGTGGTGGGCATCGACAGCCAGCTCACCGCCGAGGGCTACCGCGCCTATCAGTTCACCGGTGATCCGGCGCGCACGCGCGAGTCCGGCCGCGACGTGCTCGAATGGGTGCGCGAGGCGCAAGCGCGCGGCGCCGGGGAAATCGTCCTCAACTGCATGGGAAGCGACGGCGTGCGGCGCGGTTACGACATCGAACAGCTGCACACCGTGCGCGCGGCGTGCCACGTGCCGCTCGTGGCCTCCGGCGGCGCCGGCGCGATCGAGCATTTCACGGCTGCGTTTCGCGACGCTGGCGTCGATGCGGCGCTCGCGGCGAGCGTGTTTCACGACGGCGTCATCGCCATCCCGCAGCTGAAGCGCGCGCTGCGCGCGGCCGGAATCGAGGTGCGACCATGAACTCAACCCCTGCGGCCGGCGCGCCGCTCACTCCCGGGGACATCGCGCGGCTGGACTTCGCCAAGCAGGGCGGGCTGCTGCCGGCGATCATCGTCGATCCGGCCGGCGCCGTGCGCATGCTCGGCTACATGAACCGCGAGGCGCTCGCCGAGACGTTCAAACGCGGCCGCGTGGTGTTCCTCAGCCGCAGCCGCGGGCGGCTGTGGGAAAAGGGCGAGACTTCGGGCAACACGCTCGAGTTCATCGAGGCGCGCACCGATTGCGATCGCGATGCACTGCTCATCACCGCCCGCCCGCGCGGGCCGGTCTGCCACCTCGGCACGAGCGGCTGCTTCGGCGAGCCGGCAGCCCCGCTCGCCTTCCTCACCGAGCTCGAGGCAGTCATCGCCGAGCGCATCGCCCAGCGCCCCGAGGGCAGCTACACCGCGCGGCTCTACGCCGAAGGCGTGAACCGCATGGCGCAGAAGGTCGGGGAGGAAGGGCTGGAGGTGGCGCTCGCGGCAGTCACCGAGGGCGAGGAGAAGCTCGTGGCCGAGTCCGCCGATCTCATCTATCACCTGGCGCTGCTGCTGAAGAGCCGGGGCCTATCCCTCGAGCGCATCGCCGCGGAGCTGCGCGCCCGGCACGCGAGCAAACGCTAGCGCCGCGGCGAGAGCGCTCCGTGGGCCGCGCTCCCGGCGCGAGCCGGCCCGTTCCACTCATGGCCATCGCCGTGCGGGCGCTGCGCGAGCGCCTCGCGCCGGTCGAACTCAGCGCGGGCCGTATCGAGCTCGGCGAGGTGAGCCTTGGCCCAGCTGGCAAGCTGCGTCACCGGCTCGCGCAGCGATTGCCCGAGGGCGGTGAGCTCGTACTCCACGCGCGGCGGCACCACCGGAAAGACGGTTCGCTTGACGAGCCCGTCGCGCTCGAGTCCGCGCAGGCACAGCGTGAGCATGCGCTGGGAGATGCCGCCGATGGAGCGCTTCAGATCCGAAAATCGCCGCGGGCGGTCGGCCAGCATGATGATGATGAGCACGCTCCACTTCTCCCCGACGCGCGCCAGCACCTGACTGATCTTGGGACACTCGGCGCTTTGCGGGTATTGCCCCTCCGTGTGCGCCTGCCCGCCCTGGGTTACGCCGGTTTCACTCTGTCGCATGACTGTGCCTTCTTGTGTTCGCGCCGCCCGGACTTACATACTTAGCCTTGGTACCTGTTTTATACCATACAGAGGCCCGCCATGAAACTCCTGCACATCGACACCAGCATTCTCGGCCAGAACTCCGTCAGTCGGCAATTGACGGCGGTCATCGTCGCGCGGGTCCGCGCCCTGCACCCGCAGGTCGAGGTGCGCCACCTCGACCTCGGCGCCGAGCCTCTCGGGCACCTCTCGGCCGCGCATCTGGCCGCCGGTCAGGGCGCAACACCCGAATCCCCCGCAGTGGTGCGCGATCTGCAGCGCGGCCGCACGGCGCTCGAGGATTTCCTCGCCGCCGATATCATCGTCGTGGGCGCACCCATGTACAACTTCTCGATCTCCTCGCAGTTGAAGGCATGGATCGACCGCGTGTGCGTGGCCGGGGAGACCTTTCGCTACACCGAGCACGGTCCCCAGGGGCTCGCCGCCGGCAAGAAGGTGATCGTCGCTTCCTCGCGCGGCGGGTTTTACGGACCGCAGTCCCCGGCCGCCGCGCTCGATCATCAGGAGAGCTATCTGCGCGAACTGTTCGGCTTCCTCGGCATCACCGACGTCACCTTCGTACGCGCCGAGGGCGTTAACATCAGCCCCGCGCAGCGTCAGGCGGCGATCTCGGCCGCGACGGCCGAAGCGGCGCAGCTGGCAGCGTGAGCCACCCGAGCTCGACACCCACAAGATGGAGCACACCATGAACACCCTTGCGACCCGCGGCGTTGCCCGCCTGGTGCGCGGCATGCCGACATCCGACGGCGCCGGCGTCAAACTGACGCGCCTGATCGGTCAGCCGCAGCTCGCCGACCTCGATCCATTCCTGATGCTCGATGAGTTCGGCACCGACAACCCCGGTGATTACATCGCCGGCTTTCCCGACCATCCGCACCGCGGCTTTGAGACGGTCACGTACATGCTCGATGGGCGCATGCGCCATCGCGACAATCACGGCCACGAAGGCGTGCTCGTGCCCGGCAGCGTGCAGTGGATGACCGCCGGCCGGGGCATCGTGCACTCGGAGATGCCGCAGCAGCAGGAGGGGCGCATGCGCGGCTTTCAACTGTGGATCAACCTGCCGGCGCGGGACAAGATGACCGCGCCGCGCTATCAGGAGTTCGGCCCGCAGCAGATCCCGCAGGTCGAGCTCGGCGCGGCCCGCGTGAAGGTGATCGCCGGATCGGTCGAGGGCGTGACCGGCCCGATCGTCCAGCCGGCGACTGAGCCGACCTACCTCGACGTCGAACTGGCGCCCGCAAGCGTCTTCACCCACACCTTGCCGGCAGGGCACGCCGCGTTCACCTATGTGTATGAAGGTGCGGTGCAGATCGGCGAGGGAGATTCGGCCGCGACGGCCAACTCCCACCAGCTCGCGGTGCTCACCGACGGCGGTCCCGTCAGACTCGAGGGCCGATCGCGCGCGCGGGTCATTCTGGTGGCAGGCCGGCCGCTGCGTGAGCCCGTGGCCAAATACGGGCCGTTCGTCATGAATACCCGTGAGGAGCTGATGCAGGCGTTCGAGGACTTCCAGCAGGGCCGCTTCTAGCGCGCTAGCGCTCCCAGCCGCGCCGGCGCGCCGCCGCCTCGGCCCGCGCATCGAGCGGGGAGCCGGCGATCTCGGCGCTCACCGCGGCCACCACCGCCGGGGGCATGGACGAGGCGGCCTCGCGGTAGTGACCGGGGGCCGCCGCCGCGGCCTCGGCCCGTGTCAACACCTGCACCTGCCACTGCCCACCGGCGCGGCAGGCGAGTCCGGACAGCTCAGGCGCGCGCACCGAGAAAGTCCGGCAGTACTGTCCGGAGCTCGACCGGAAGCTGATGCCGATCCGCACCGCAGCGCCCGCGGGCTGGCGGGCGGCAAGTTGACCGGTCAGCGCCTCAGCCAGCGGGCCACGGGCCACCATCTGCCCATCGCGCGTGACCACGGGGCCAAGCCCGCCGCCGCGCAACACCCAATGGCCGAGCAGCACGCCCGCCACGAGGCTCGCAGCGAGCGCCAGCCCCTCCCGCCACGGATGCCGGCGCACCTCGCCGCGCCGCAGCGGCACGACGGTACTCGTATCCCTTTGCTCCGGCGCAGTACGCGCCAAGTGCATCAGGTGCGCAGGCACCGGCTCATCGAGGACCGGCTCGAATGCCGCGCGCAGCCGCGCGCGCAGCGCGCGCTCGGCGGCGATGCGCTGTGCGAGTGCCGCATCTTGGGCCATCGCCGCCTCGAGCGCCGCGCGCGTTGCCGCGTCGAGTTCACCGTCAACGTAGGCCATGAGTACCTCGTCCGAGAACGTCATGATCGACCTCCCGGACCCTCCGACAGCAGAGTCTGGAGCGTCTCGCGCCCGCGGGCCAACCGGCTGGTGAGGGTTCCAATCGGCACGTTCATCACTGCGGCGGCCTCCTTGTAGGACAAACCTTCGATAAGCACGAGGCTCACGGCCAGCCGCTGCTCATCGGGCAGCCGGCCGAGCGCCTCCTGCACGCACAACAGCTCATCCGGCGAGCCGGTCGTAGGATCGCCGACCGTCTCGTCGGCTCCCTCCGGCAGCCCGAGCACCTCACGGTGCCGACGGCTGCGGTGCTCGTCGATCCAAGCGTTGCGCAGGATCCCGAACAGCCACGCCGCCACGGAGCTCCCCGCGCGCAACTGCCCGGCGTGCGCCAGGCCCCGCTCGATGGCGATCTGCACCAGATCGTCGGCATCGTGCGGATCGCGCGCCAGCGTGCGCGCGAATCGCCGCAGGCGCGGCAGCATGGCGACGACTTGATCACGCAGGTCTCCGGGCGATGCGCTCATGTGTGTCGATCAGAATAGACGTCCGAGCATGGCATTTTCTTCCCTCGGCTCAAATCCGCAACGCGTGGTGTAATCTTGACCCATGTGGCGGATCGTCGCACTTGCCGTGTTGTTCGCGCCGCTCGCCGGGGCGCAGGTCGCCGTACCGGGGCTGCCCGCGTTGCCGGGGGCGCCCGTGCCGGCGCTGCCCCGACTCGGCTTCCCGGGCACGCGGCCGCTGGTGCCGCCCCTCGCCCGCGCGCTCACCCGGCGCATCGGCGCGCTCGGGGAGGCGCGCAAGCAGCATATTCTGCATCTGTTGAGACGCTATCCGCGCCTTATCGCGCTTGATCCGGCCGGTAACCCCATCGTGCGCGACGAGGTGGTCGCGATCGGACCGTCCGCTGCGGCCCTGCGGCGTGCGCGCCAGGCCGGCTTCGTCGTCGTGCGTGTGCAGCGGCTCACCCCGCTCGCGCTGCGCGTCCTCGTGCTGCGCACGCCGGCGGGTCTGTCCGCAGCGCGCGCGCTGATCACGCTGCGGCAACTCGATCCCGAGGGCACCTACGACTTCAATCATCTCTATACGGAGAGCGGCGCGACGCACTCCGGCGCCGCGCCGCCCGCCGCGCCGGCCGCAACATTCCCCACCGCCGCTGCCGCACATCGCCGGGTGCTGGGGCTGATCGACGGGGGCGTTGACCTCTCACACCCGGTCTTTCGCGGCGCGACGATCCATCAACACGGCTGTGCGGGCCGATCCGAACCGAGTGCGCATGGCACGGCAGTCGCCTCGCTCATGATCGGCCGCGGCCGACGCTTCGAAGGCGCCGCGCCCGGCGCCGAGCTGTACGCGGCCAACGTGTACTGTGCTCGGCCCACGGGCGGCTCGGTGACTGCAATCGCGCGCGCGTTCGCGTGGCTGGTCCGGCGGGCGGTGCCGGTCATCAACGTGAGTCTGGTCGGACCGGCGAATGCGCTATTGCATGCGGTCGTCGCACGAGTGCTCCAGCGTGGCATCCTCATCGTAGCGGCCGTGGGCAACGACGGACCGGCCGCCCCGCCGCTCTATCCGGCCGCTTACCCCGGGGTCATCGGCGTGACCGCCGTCGGTCCGCACCGGCGGGTCTTGTTCGAAGCGGAGCGCGGCCCGCAGGTCATGTTCGCCGCGCCGGGGGCCGATATCGAGGCCGCGAGCCTGCCGAGGGGCTACGCACGCGTGCGCGGCACGTCTTTCGCCGCGCCGCTGGTCTCAGGGCTGCTCGCCTCCCGGCTGCGCGCGCCGGCGCCCGCCGCCGCGCGGGCTGCGCTCCAAGCGCTCATCCATCGCGCCATTCATCTGGGCAGGCCCGGACGAAATCCCGTCTACGGATACGGGCTCGTGGCGGCCGGTCTGCCGCGCTTTGCCGAGCTCCGGTAGAAAAAATGGGGCAGGCGGGAAGAAATCCGCCCGCCCGCCCGTAGTACTCCTCGAAGGCCGCGGACGGGCCGCGGTCACGAGAGGAGACGCACCATGAAATCATCCCATTGGCTCGCAGGCGCTGCCGTGGTCGTGCTGGCCTGCTCGGCGCCGGCCCACGCACAGCTGCTCAGCGGAGGACTCGGCGGCGCCGTCAATGGCGCGATGGGCGGGGCGATGAGCGGCACGTTCGGCCCCACGACCCTGATCAACGGCAACGGGTTCGGCCAATTCGGCACCATGGCGAACGGGCAGCTCCCGCAGCTGCCGCGCCCGCCTCACGCAGCGCTGCGCGCTGCACGGGGTAGCGCGGGCCATGCGGCGCGCACGGGCATGCAGTCGGCCCAAGGGCTCGCTTCGGGGGTGCAAAGCGCGGGTCAGGCCGCTGGCACGCTGAGCGGAACGCTCGCGGGCACGGCCAGTGCCACCGGGTCGGGCGCCTCAGGGGCAGGCGCAGCCAGTGCGCTGGCGAGTGCATCGCATTCTGCTTCCGGGACCGCCACCGGCGCGGCGCCGGGCGGCACCCCCACGGCTATGCCCGCAGTACCGCTCGATACGACGGCCAGCGCCATCGGCAGCACGATGGACTCGGCTGCCGCAGGCGCCAGTGGCAATGATGCCCCCTCGGCACCCAATGCCACCGGAGGCCTCGCGGGGGCCCTTGCGGGCACCGGCGCGGCGAGCGGCACGCTCACGCGCCCTGCGACAGCGCAGCACCATGCGCGCGCCGTTGGCCGTTCCCACTCGCGCCACGGCTCGGGCTCTGCGAGCACACCGGCGCTTCTGCCCGCCGGCGCGCTCGGCGGGGCGGCCGGCGCCTCCGGGGCGAACGCCAACGCCTCGGCGGCCGGCAACGGTTCGGCGAGCGGCCAGATGAGCGCACCCTCACAGGCCTCGCCCTCTGTTGGTGGCTCGGCGCAGGCGGGCGGCTCGGCAAACGGCGCGGCGAGCGGCTCTGTGCAGAACTGACCCTGCGCGCGTGAGGTGGCGCACCAGGCAGGCGGCCGGGACGAGTGTTCCGGCCGCCTGCCTCATCGCTCCCGATCCGTTTCTCGCGCCGGCTGCCGCGGATCGACCCTATACTGAACGCCCATGAATCTGCATCACCTCGCCATCTTCACGACGGTCGCCGCCACCGGCAGCCTCACCGCCTCGGCGCGCAAGCTGCACGTCTCGCAGCCGGCGCTCTCGCGCGAGCTGAAGGCGTTCGAGAACCGCCTCGGCGTGACGCTCTTCGAGCGCCATGCCAAGGGCATGCGTCTGACGCAGGCCGGAGAGGTGCTGAACCGCTATGCGGTACGGCTGTTCGAGCTCGAGCGCACCGCCGAGGCGGCGATGCGCGAGATCGCCGGCGCGATGCGCGGGCGCCTCACGCTAGGGGCGAGCAATACCATCGGCACCTATGTGCTGCCGCCGGTGCTCGCCGCATACCGGCGCCAGCGACCGCGCGTGCAGATCTCGCTGTTCGTCGGCAACACCGAGCAGGTCTCCCAGGGCGTCGATGACATGCTCTTCATGCTCGGCTTCATCGAGGGCCCACTGCACGTTCAGGGACTGCGGGTCACCGTTTTCCAACACGATGAAATCGTGCCGGTGGCCGCGCCCGATCACCCCCTTGTGAAGCGCAAGGCGCTGAAGCCGAGCGACCTTTCCGGCGAGCCGCTGCTGATGCGCGAGCACGGCTCGGGCACGCGCGAGCTGATCGCCGCCGCGCTGCAGCGGCAGAACATCGAGCAGGGCGAGACGATGGAATTCGGCAACACCGAGGCGCTCAAGCGCGCCGCAGTGTACGGCGGCGGCATCGCCTGGCTGCCGCGGATCTGCATGCGCAATGAGCTGCACGACGGGCAGCTGCGCGAGCTGCCGCTGCGCGAGCTCGCCATCACGCGCCCGCTGATGATGGTGCAGCGAGAGAACGCGCCCATGGAGCCTGCGGCCGAGGCGTTCTTGCGCCTGCTGCAGCAGCCGGCCGACGGGCGCGCCTGAGCGCTCAGGCCGCCGCGCCCTCCCCGAGCCGGGCCAGCACTTTCTCAATCGCCTGCGGGTCGGTCGATTCGACTTCGACGGACTCGAACGGCTCGTCTGCGCCAATCGGCTCGCTCTGCCCTCGCTGCCACTCCAGCACCGCGACGGTCGCTTCGGAGGCGTCCTGTCCCGCAGCAGCCCGCCTCTGGAGACGTTCACGCAGCACCTGCGGCGGCGCCGTACAGCTCACCAGGTAGGTCGCGGCCTGCGCGTGCGCGCCGAGCTCAGCGAAGCGCCGCCGGTCCTCGCGCCGCAGCAGCGTCGCATCGACAATCACCGTGTAACCGCCGGTCAGGCCGTCGTACGCCTCGCGCGCCAGATCATCGTAGACACGCTCGTTGACCTCGGCCGCATACAGTCCCACTGCAAGCCCGGAATCGGACCGCTCAAGTGCCGTCAGGCCGGCGCGGCGCTTGCGCTCGACGTCCGAGCGCAGGTGCACCGCCCCGAGGCTCCTCGCCAGCTGCCGAGCCATCCACGTCTTGCCCGAGCCCGACAACCCGCTCATCAACACCAGACGCGGGTGCCGGACCGACAGCGCAGCTGCGGCGTGGGCCACCAGCCGCTCGTACTCCGCCCGCAGCGTCCGCCGCTCGGCGCCGCCGTGATGCAGCGCTGCCGCGAACGCGGCGATCTTGGCCCGCACCAGCGCGCGATGCGCTTCGTACAACTTGAGCAGCCGGCAGGCGTGGTAGTCGCCGCTGCGCTCCAGATAGGCCCCGAGGAAGGCGTGCGCATGCGCCGCATGGCCGCGCGCGGCCAGATCGCTCGCAAGAAAGGCGATCTCGTCGGCCACGTCGATCCAGCGGAACGCCGGCTCGTACTCGAGGCAGTCGAACGGCACGAGCCGCCCCTCCCGCACGACGATGTTACGGCTGTGCAGATCGCCGTGACACTCACGCACCCGGGCGGTCAGGCGCCGGATGGCCATCCACGGCGCGGCCTGCGCGAGGCGCTGCTCGAGCGGCTCGCGCAGCGCCAACACGCTCCTGCGCCCGCGGAATTCCTGTGCCGCGGCGGCGCACTCGAGCAGATTGCCCGTGAGCAGCGCGCGCACGCTCTCCGGCTCGCCCCAGGGCGCATCGACGGTCACCGAGGGGAGTGTCGCGTGAATGTCCGCGAGCGTACGGCCGAACGTCTCGAGTGCATCGGGCGCGATGCGGCCGTCGGCGAGCTGCCGATCGAGCACATCGGCCGCGGCGAAGCGGTGCATCCGCACGGCGTACTCGGCGACTCCCTCGGCGCCGGTAGGCCCCAGATGCACGCGTGCGCTCGAGCCGCCCGTCACGATCGGGCACACCCCGAGATACAGCTCCGGGGCAAAGCGGCGATTGAGGCGAAGTTCCTCCTCGCAGAGCCAGTGGCGCCGCTCCGCGGACCGCTGATCGACGAATGGATAGCGAACCGGGCGCTTGATCTTGTAGGCGAACTCGCCGGCGAGCACTACCCAGGAGATGGGCGTCTCGATCACGCTGACCGCTCCGACCGGGTGCGGGTACGCCCGCGCCTTGAGCAATCCGGCGAGCGCTCGCGGCAAGGGCCCTGCTGCGCCCGGTGCGACGGTGTCATTTGAAACGCGTGCTGTCTTCATGACGCCTCGGCCTCCGCTATTGACACTGCATGTCAGACGCAGATCCCCGTTTGCGGGCGCGCCCGACCCGTGCGCGCCCGTCTGCACAGCCGTACGACCCCTCGGCGTTCCCTAGCTTGCACCGCATGGGGGCGGACTCCAACTGAAAGACAACGCAGCCCCCCAAGAGGGACTGCTGTCGCCGAAGCCCTTGAACAGCGACGGATGAACGATCAGGCCGCCAGGACCTGCGAACGCAACGAACACGGCGGCTTCCTTCACTGAGTCGTAATGCGCCATGGCCGAAGTGCGGTACGAGAAGCTCAATCCGGCGCGCACGCCCTGGGTCAGAAGCAAATCCGTACCGACGGTGCCAAACGGCACGTCGCGCAGCTGGATCCGGCCGCCATTTCCGCGCACCACGTAGCCGGCGGTACCGAACACCCCGACACGTCCCAGCTCCTTCAGTGCATCGAGCTGCAGCGCATAGTCGTTCTCTCCGGTACCGAGCCCCTCTGAGGCTTTTGCGGTTGCGAACTTCAGCGTGCCAGTCAGATCGAGAAAGAAGTCCACCGCGTCCGAATCCGCGAGGTCATAAAGCGTGCCCGAGACCAACACATCCCCGAGTCCGCGGTGCGTGCCACCCGGGCCCGGCGCGAACTCCCCGGTGGTATCGTCGATGATGGTCGCAGGGCCGCTGACGCTGACATACGGCACGGTCACCCGGATTCCTGCCCACTGCGTGCGGTAGGCGATGCTCACCGGCACGTAGGTCTCGGTGATGGTCTGGCTGCCGCCGTAATCCCCGCTGGTGTATTGGTAGGCGGCCGAAAACCGCCAGGGACCGGAATCCGCCGCCCAAGCGGATCCCGACCCCAGCACCAGGCACAACAGCACACCGAGAACACTTCCCGTGCGTGTCATGTCCTGGTCTCCTTACTGCGGCTGTGCCTCACCGCGTTCGCGGGCCCGTTCCTCCATCTGCCGGCGGTGCTCGGAGCGGATACGCTCGCGCTCCTGCTCCGATCGGGCAGCGCCCATCTGCGCCTGGTAGCGCGCAACCTCCTGGGCCGTCATCAGGGAATATCCGTAGATCTGCTCGCGCTCCTGCTGCCGCGCACGCTCCTGGGCGCGGATCTGCGCCTCGCTCGGCACCGGACCCAGCCGCTCGTGGCGAGCCTCGGCGCGCCGCTGCATCTCCCGCTGACGCTCCAAGCGGAACTGCACCCGTTCCTGCTCCGTCGGGAGCGTGCGCAGCTGCTGCTCGTACTGCGCCCGCTCGGCGGCGGTCATGAGATTCCCGCCGTAGATGCGGTCTCGGTCGCGCTCGCGCAGCAGGTCCCGCTCATACAGCCGATCCACGCGCGGGTCGTGCAGGCGATCCTGCGTCCGGTCCAGGGTTCGATCGTGCAAGCGGTCGACGCTGCGCTCCTGCAATCGATAGGCGCTCGGGGACGTCAGCCGATTCCGCTCCTGCAGACGCGTCCCGCTGCCGACGCGGCTTTGACTCTGCGCGCCCGCGCTGCCGGCATTCTGCGCGAACACCGCCGGCGCCGACAGCAACAGACCCGCGAGGACCGCCATCGTCACTGTCGACTTTGATGCGTTCATCGTATGCCTCCTCAAATGCCCACTCCATGCAGCTGCACTCTGGCAGCTGCGGCCGCCGCGCGGCATTCGCACTTGCACGTAACCGGCCCCGATGATGTCCATGCTCGAGGTGATGTTCGGCTCACCCTTGCCGGCAGCGTGAGTATCTACCACCTCGTCGTCGGTCCCCCAGGTTCCCCGCGACGCTCTCACCGCTTCCGCAGATGGTGAGAATCATGGGGTTGTTCGGGTCATTGATCTGGCTCAGATCGATGATATGGGTGCCCCCGAGGGCGTTGGCCTGCATGATCGCCGCGCGAGGCGTGCTCCTGCCGGGCGCATCCGCGCAGATCCCCTCGCCGAGGTCGACATCCGGCGCGTCGGCCGCACGGTTTACCATGAACGTCGCAGCGCCCGCCGGTCATGCCGCCGCCCGCCGCACCGCGGCCAGTCCTGCCAGAAGCGCAGCTCTCACGGACCGAATCTTGACCGCGCTCATGAGAACCCCCTCCCCTGACTGACAGCTACCGCTGCCGCTTCGATCCCATAGTCACCAATCCATCTGCCGTCAACAATGTGTACTAGTGCTTACGGAGCCGTTTACGGTCGCCGCTGTGCCGAGTCCGGCAATTGTGAGACGTGTCTGTGTTCCGTCCGCACAATCCCTGAGGTGGAAATCCCGTGGGATTGCGCATCGCATGCCCGGCGCAGAGCTGCGCCCGAGCGGGCAAGGGTTCCAGCCGCATCTGGCGAGATCGAGGAATACCGGCTCCGTGAGCGCAGGCACCTTATTTACCATCGCATAACTCTTGCAATACTCCGGCCAAAAAATACGGCAGCTCGGATTGCAGCACGCAGCCACGCAGGGTGGCGTGCGAACCGCCGGTGTTGCACAAGCTGCTGAGCAGTGCACGACCGAGCTCATCGATATCCTCTGGTCGGCCGTTGGCCAGAGGGCGCCGGGCGGCATGACAGGCGGCTTCGACGGGGTTGAGTTGAGGAGCGTCGGCAGGCAGATACTCCAGGTGAAGTCGCGGATACGTGCGCAACAGATCGCTCAAAGATTGACGGTCGTGAATCGATGCGTTGGCCCACACGACCTCACGTGGCCGCGCAAACGTCGGAGCAGGGTCCAGAGGAAATCGTAGAAGTCCTCACGAGAGGTGTTCTTGGCGTGCATGCGAAAGTACGGGCCGAGACGCCCTCGCGTGGGGCTCACCGGTCAACCGCCGATCACCGCGATTTCATCGCGGCGATCGTAATGGCGAACAATGGGTGTTTGTCCGACAGGCACCCACGTACGCCGCACGGGCGGAATCATCATGAAGCCGGATTCATCGGCAGAGCCGAGGTGGCACCCAACCGCGTAGCGTTTTTTTCACCTGTGGCCACCGCTTGCGCTTCCACTCCTCGATCTTCTCCTCGTCGCGCTCGAGCGCCCGGCGCTCGGGCTTCTGGCAACTGAAGCCGAGATCATGTAGGAGACGGGCAACGTGACCGCGGTGGAACCTCACACCGCAGTGCTGCTCGATGAGACTTCCCACTCGTCGAGTGGTCCACAGCTCGGTGCTGAAGCCGTTGGCCATCGCTCCCTTGAGCAGCACCTTGACGAGCTTGCGACACTGCCGATCGGTCAACGTGGCCGCTCGACCCGGGGAGAACTGTACTTTCAGGGCCTGCTTTCCACCGCTCTCGTGCGCATCGCACGAACGCATCGCCGAGCTCGGCGCGACGTGGAGAATCCGGCCGATCTCGTTGAGGGAAAACCCTCCCCGAGCAAGCGCAAAGCTTGATAACGGCGCGCTTCGATGAGCTCAGCCGGACCCTTGGGTCGTGGCAAGCGCGTGTTCCCATTGGGAAACTACGCCTATGAGTGCATCATTTATCCGACGGTCAATAGAATCGGGCCCGCACTCCCATCCAGATGCCGCGCGGCGCCCCGGGGATCACACCGTTCTGGTTGGTCCAGTCTTTCGGATTGCTGAGGAACGTGCCATTCGGCCTATAGGCATCCGGCGCCAGGAAGCCCGCGGTGTAGTATTGCTTGTCCAGCGCATTGACCAAACGCGCGAAAATCGCAACGTCCTTGTTGATGTGATAGGTGCCGGTGAAATTGAGCAGTGTGTAGCTCGGAATCCAGCCCGTGCCGGTCGGGGAGATGTAGGCGCCGGTTGCGGCATCGGTCGTTCCAGCGACGTTGGCGTTGTTCTCGTTCCCGTGCAGATACGAGCCGGAGACGAAGATCAGGTTCGCACCGAGATCGAATTGCCAGCCGAAGTCGTAGTCGAGAATCAGCCGGCCGGTGTTCTGCGGAACCAGGGGTATATGATCACCCGGACGCACCACGATGAGGCCATTCGCATCGGCGGTGCTGTTCGAGCCGGCTGCGACCGTGAATCTCGACTGGAAAGTCGCATCGACATAGCTGTAGGCGAGCTTCCATGTGAGCGCGCCTTCCCTTCCGCCAAGCGCGAGATCCAAACCTTCGCGTAGCGTGTTGCCGACGTTGCGGAAGTAGCCGCCATTGGTGGCGTTGGCAATGAACTGAATGTCGTCACTATTGACCGTGTGGAACACATCCGCCGACCAGTTGAGCGTCTCACTCGGGAGGTCCCCACGCAAGCCGATCTCGACGGTGTGCGCCACGACTTGTTTCAAACCTGGATCGCTGGCGAAGTCATCCGGCAGGCCGCAGGGCACAGCGGGATTGGCACAGCCGAGCTCGAGGACAGTCGGCGCACGGCTGGCTTCGTCATAGTTCGCGTAGTAGGTCGTGTGTCTCGAGGGCGTGATCGTCACGCCGATCGACGGATTGACACGGATGAAGGCGTGATCACCTGCGACAGAGGTGGGGCGCAGAAAGCCGTTGCCGTAATCTGCCGGATCGGTGTCGAGCGAAAAGCCGTTGATCGTCTCGCCGCTGCTGTTGTAGCGCATGGCGGCCGTGATGTGCAGCAACTCGCTCGGTGAAAGCGTGTTGGTGATGTAGGCTCCGAAGATTCTGTTTCCGCCGCTTACGGTTATGACATTTGCGTTGTTATAAGCACTCGGCTCATAGATCAGAAAGTGATCCGCGGCGATCCCGCCGTACTGATAGGCCTGGGAGAAGCGGTCCTGTGCGTTGTCGTAATCGACCCCCAGAATCGCCTGGTTCTTCCAGCCGAACACATGCTGCGAATCGGTCAGCTGAAGGCTGAACCCGCTCGAGCGCTGGCTCGTGTGCGAGGTGGCATCCTGGCCCGGCTCGCAGTATGCGAGTGTCGCCGGATTGGCGCCCGGGTTCGTGCAATCCGTCGGCGGGCCCGCGTAGTTGCTCTCAAGATAGTAATCGTTAACGTTGCCGTTGGAGACGTACGTGTGCAGATAGCGGTAGTACGCATTGCCCGTGAGCAGCAGATGCTCGGTCAGCGACTGCGTGCCGGTCAGGTTCACGAAGTTCATGAGATTGCGTGTGTAGTCGGGCGTATAGGTCTGATTGCGACGGTAATAGAGCATGCTCAGCGGTGTGGCACCGTCGCCATAGAGAAAATTATCCGCGTACGTATAGCTGAGGTCGATATGGGTGCTGGCGTTGTGCCATCCGAGTTTGCCGAAGCCCTGCATGACGCGCGTGGTGGAGACGTCGCGCCAGCCGTTCTCGTAGAAGTAGTTGCCCGTGAAGAAGTAGTCGAAGGCACCGAGGGTGCCGCCGGTTTCAGCCTGGACCGAGCGGCGCCCAAAGGAGCCGCCATAGGCTTCGAGCTCGGAACCCGGATTGGTCAGGCCGCTCTTGGTTTGTATCGAGAGCGCGCCGCCGAGCGTATTGAGGCCGAACACGGGGTTGGAGCCCGAGATCAGAGATATCGTATTGATCGCCGATTCGGGGATGAGGTCCCAGTTGACCGTGTCGCCGAAGGATTCATTGACGCGCACGCCATCGACGTACACTGACAGGCCTTCGGGCGTCCCGATCAAGGGGGAAGCGGCGAATCCGTGGTAGTAGATGTCCGTCTGGAAGGGGCTGCCGGCGCTGTCGCTGGCGCTGATGCCGCTGAAGTTGTTGTTGAGGTAATCGGCGATGTCCGTGGTCTGCTGTCGCTGCATCTCGATGCTGCTGGCAGTCTGCACATTGGATGGGATCTCGTTGAGCGGCAGCCCGAAGCCCGGGAGTGGTGTGTTGCCGATGACGATCACCTGCGGCAGCTTCTGGAGCGTCCCGGGCATGCTCGCCGCATCGGATGCACTGGAGTGGCGCGGCACGTTGCCGGGGTGGTGATCGAGAGGCCCTTTCGATCCAGAGCGCGCCGTGGCGCCGTTCACGATAGGCTGCGGGCTGATCCGGCCGGCTGGTACATCGGCAGCCATCGCGGCCACACCCCAGGCGCCAAGCACTCCGACCACGGCTAAGTGCAGGCAAAGTCGGCCAAACGCCTTTCTCAGATCCCGCTTTCGACTCACTAGAAGCCTCCGTCTCGGTCCGTCGGGTACTGTGCAGCCCGCCGTGGCGAGCGAGTCGCATCCGCTCGCTAGTTTGCCGCATGCGGGTGACACCCGTCTCGGGCCCACAAGGGAGTTTCTCCCGATTTTCGACTCACCGAGGCTCGAGCCGCAGCGCTGTTCGAAAATGGAACAGTTCCGCGATTCCTCGCTGCCGGCCGCTCCTGGCGGCCTCTCCTGGCGGCCACTTCATCGCCATCGGCTCTCAGGCGAGCGCGACACAAAAGGGCATCGCAAGTCACCGCGGTGCCCTCGCACCGCAGTGTCGGGATCGGTTGGACCCGGGAGAAAATCCCGATGCGCGGAACCTGAGTGGCACCGGCCGGCCCCTGACCCTAGCCCGCCGCAGTGCCGTGGCGCCGGCGTGCCTCGCGGCGGGGCTGACGCAAGCGCGCCACAGGTCCCTGGTGGGACGTTGCCGGCGGCTGAACTGCGCAAGCGAGAGGCCCGCGCTAGAGCAGCAACCCGGGATCGAACCCCGCCCGCGCAACGCAAGCCCTGTCCACCCCGATTCCCGCGCAAGCTTCCGCGGTGGGGAGCAGTTTCAGCCGTGGCTCTCGAGCCAACGCAGGCGCCGCGAACGGCGAGGAGTCCGCGCCGTTGCCCATGGACTCGCGTGAGCGCGCCCCGGCTCCGCAAGGTGCATCGGCGCGATGCGCTGGTGGTCGCCGCCGTCGCCCTGCTCACGTGGGTGCTCTGCGGCATTTTCAACGTGACGGAAATGTTGCGTCGCCTCACCGCTCCGTCTGAGCGCTACCCATGATGAGCTGCTCACCATGCTGCTCGTGCTCCGCCTCGGGCTGGCGGGGTTCGCCCGACGCCGCTCTGGCGAAGTCCGGCACGACATCGCGCGCCGCAGGTCGGCGCAAACACAGCTCGCCGCGGCGCTAACCATCAGTCCGCCATCCGCGAGCAGCTCGGTGCCAGAAACACCGTGCCGCTCACGCCGCCTGCACAGGACCGGGGATTCGTCCGCTGAGGCAGTCGCACCCTCGCGGCGCGCGCTAGTGACTCCTGTTGTCCCCAACGACGTACTGCATAACGGCTATGAGCACCTCAAAAACCTCGGGCTGATCTATGCTGACGCCTCAACGCCGATAGTTCCCTGATCCGCGGGTTTCCGTCTGCTCTCGATGGTGCATCGAATCCGGAGAAGGTGACCGCCACACATGCCTATTCTTCTAGTCTGCCCGCGATTTTGTGCGTAATCTGTGCGTAATGTGTGCGTAATTTCGCTCACTTTGGATCGATCGCGATCACTCACCCTTTGCCCATTGCGGACGATCGAGCGACACCGGCTGAACGGGTGTTCTGCCTCAAGCATTACGCGCCTTCGGGCAGCTCTCTTCGCTCTGAAGCGCAAGCACGGTCGATGATCCTGGTCGACACCTGCCCCTCGTGGCCCTGTTCGATCCGAAAGACGAGCAGCATTCCCGATGCAGGAAGACTCTGAGTTCGATACGGGAATCACTTTCTACGACGATTCCCGTACTGACCGAGGCATTCCACATACTCGAGCCTCAAAGCCTGGGTTCTGGCCGCTTGCGGGACTTCATCGCCAAGAAGCGCGCGTCCATCTGGAATTTTCATCGAGCAGCGCTATTACGCGCGTTCGAATTCATGGCGACCTACGTCGATCGCCCAATGGATCTCGCTGACGCTTCGATCATCGTCTCGGCCGAGCAGCTCAAGAGTCTCAGGGTCTTCACCATCGCCCGCAATGACTTCCAGACGTACCGGGTGCGTCGTGGCCACCGACATCACCCGCTGGAGATAATCGAGTAATGCCGACCGCTCGTGGCTTGGTGGAGAGCATGGCCGCCACAAAGGACGCAATTCGCCGGATTTCCGTGTAGGCCGTGCGTAGCTTATGCGTAATTCCACCTCACCTGCGAACCCGCCACGCTCCAACGCGCGTTGTTGAAGCCATGGGCTTGACGCAGGGGGTCTGGTCTGTCTGCGTTGTTGGTTGTGTGCCAGTAGGATACGGACTCTGGGCCACTGATCATGACTCGCATGTTCGAAGTCGCAAGTGTCGCAGGTGTTCCGAGGGAATTGGCGGAAACGAAGGGGAGCGGAGTAGAAAAACAACAACATGAGAAATGGGCTTTAGGGAATTCCGCGTCACCCGCGACGCTTCGGCAAGGGTTGCGACACTTGGGAGAGCGGCAAGCGACTCAACGACTTGCCCGCGGGAAGCGTCGCAAAACCCACTGCGACAGTGTTGCGACTCTTGCGACACTTAAAGATCCTGGGATCGCCGACCTCCAACAGACCGGCACCCCATGAAATGTCCAAGGGGGCCGACGAGGGGCACGACCCCCGAATCCGCCTCTCCTGGGGCGCACGGCCCACCTGATGGCTCGGCAGAGCCATCTTGAGCGCGAGGGTGACTATCGGCCCTCGTCGCTGATATCCCTGCCTGATCCCAGGCTGACTGGGAACCGACCGGCTCCGGGCAGGGATCGTCCCTGCCGCTCTGGGCGCCACTGGAACGGCGGCGCACCCGCGGAACGTGGCTGCTGACCGGCAGGACCCGGCCAGAGGACCCGCCATTCAGTCCCCTGACCTGATCATCGCAAAGCCGTCATTAGCTCAGATTCCTGTTAGTGTGTATAATACACACGGTGCAGAGTCATGACCTGATCAAGCTGCTCCAAACCGATGGCTGGCATCTGCAACGCACCCGCGGCAGCCACCATCAGTTCGTGCACCCGACCAAGCCGGGCACGATCACGGTGCCACATCCGAGGAAGGACCTGGGAAAGGGCCTGGTGCAGGCGATTCGCAAACAGGCTGGTTTAAAGTGAGGAACTGAATATATGCGCTATCCCATTGCCATTGAAACTGGTGACGCCAAGCATGCGTTCGGTGCCGTCGTCCCGGATCTGCCCGGCTGCTTTTCTGCTGGCGATACGCTGGATGACGCGCTTACCAATGCGCGTGAGGCTATCCTCCTCCACCTGGAAGGGCTGCTGGATGATGGCAAGGCATTCCCCGCACCGACACCGATTCAGCAGCTTCAGAAGAAGCGCAGCTATCACGGTTGGACTTGGGCCGTGGTCGACGTCGACGTCAGCGAGCTCGGAGACAAAGCCGCGCGGATCAACATCACGTTACCGCGGCGTATCCTACGGGCAGTCGATGCCTACGCCAGAAAGCAAGGTGAGACCCGATCCGGGTTTATCGCCCGCGCTGCCGTGGACGCAATGCGCAAGCCGGCATGAGCCGCTGCGGAATGCGAGAGTCGCTGACCGGCCAGGCGGCACGAGCGGGGGCCGGGGGAAGGGTGGCGTGGATACGGCGGCGGGCCTGGATGCTGGTTTTCTCGTCGGTGGAGAGGACGCAGTCGGCATCGCCCAGGGGTTTTCCCTCCCAGTCACCCTGATACAGGTCGAGCACGCGGCCCGCTTTGCGCTCGAAGGCCGGATCGCGCGGGAAGATCCAGGTGCGGTGCGCCCAGTGTCGGATCGCATCCTCGGTGAACCAGCGCCACAGAGTGCTTTCCCCGATGGAGGCCACTAGGCCGCGCGCGATGACCTCGCGGCGGATCTCCGGCACGCTCCAGCGCGAGATCGGCACCTCGGACTCGTACGGCAGCTGGCACGCCAGGGCCTTAACGGCGACGGCGACGCTGGGGGGGAAAGAGCGCCGGGCGCCCGATGCGGGAGCGTTCCTCCAACCCCGGTAGACGTTCTCGGAAGAAGCGCTTGCGCCACTTACTGACGATCTGGCGCGGGGTATCCAGGCGGGCTGCGATCTCATCGTTGTCGAGCCCCGCGGCGGCGTACAGCACGATCTTGGCGCGGATGACATCCATATACGGTGCCGTATACCGGCGCGCAGTCGCTTCAAGCCGTGCGCGCTCGGCCTCCGACAGGTCAATGCGATACGGGCATTTTCTAGGCATACGACCCCTCCTTGGGTCGAAAAATGTATCATAAGGGAAGGAGACATGCCTTATTTATACGTCCTCGTATTTACGGAGGCTGGTACTTAGATTCCGGGGCTCGCCTAGCGGCCTTGAAACGCACAGGAGCATTTGAAGTTGCCGAAAACAGGACAAGCCGCTGGTCCGTGGTGCTCGATGCCGAGGAAACCGTAGCGCTGTACGCCACTTACTCGAATGTGACGGCCCGCCCCGATCGCGCGGCCGTATTGGACGAGATTTGTCAGGCTCTGTCAGGCGCGCCAGACACGCCTAGACAATACTGGCGGAAAGGGTGGGATTACTCGGCTCATCCCGAGCCTCGCCCCTGCGGGGCCGCCGCTGCGCGGCGTTCAAAATCGCTCCAGGCGATTTTGTCGAACAAGCGGGTTCGTCCACACACCCTGCTCCGCTGAAACGAACAAGGCCCGTTCCGGTCCTGTTCGTTTCACTGGCGGAGAGGGTGGGATTCGAATGCGTCGCTATATCGTTGATGTTACACGCTTATTTAACTCGCTGTCGGGCGTCATACCGTCAATAACTCCGTCAGTGCGACAGCACAGCGGGCGTATGGATGACGCACGATGACGTGCTGCGGGGTTTGCGGGTACCTCTTCCCCCTTTACGCACGTGAATGAGTTTCATTGCAACTCACGCTTGACGAGTAGGAAGCCCCCGCAAACCCCGCAAGACGTCGATTCGATACCTAAACTCAATGCGTTGCGTTGCGGTGCTCCGCAATTTGAACCCCAGCAAACTCCCCGCGCGACCCCGCCGCTGACCTACATGCTGCGTCAATGAGTGACATGACAGAGATGGACGCAAGCTGCCTCCGCCGGGACGCGGACTCCGTCAGCGAATTCCCGATGTATCCCCGGTGTCTACCGTACGCCACCGAAATCCCAGCGCGAGGGTCAACAGGCCAATCATGCCCCAACCGATTTCACCACCGCCACCATGAGCGGAGCCAGGCTGCGTTCCACCTTGCTCAACTCCAAATTTTGCAATGAATACCTGCTGATTTGCTCCATACTGAGTCGTCGTCCTGTTGGTACTCTGGAACGCATCCCGCGTCGGAAAATCGCTCGACCCCGTCGTTCCGACAATATAGATACTGCCCGCGTCATCGAGTGCAATGCCGTTCCCGCTGTCTCCGATTGGAATCGTCGTGTGAACAGCCGTTGGGCCCCACGACCCGCTGCCTCCCAGGTACGTCGAAAACAGCAATTTGCTACCAGCCGGGTCTAACTCCGAGACAACCGCATTCCCCGCTCCAATCGTGGAATTATTCGTGAGTTGAACTGCATTAACCGTAGGGAAATCGGTCGAGTGGGCGAAACCGGTAATATAGGCGTCGCCCGCACCATCGACGGCTATTGCGTTGCCAGCGTCCCCGATGAGCCCCGTCCCACCGCCGCTGCCGCCGAGGTACGTCGAATAGACCAGCGCCGTTCCAGCGCTGTTGATCTTCGTCACAAACATGCTGGGTCCGCCCAGGCCAGCGGCGTCCCGATTTGTACCCTGATATGGATTCACGGTTGGGAAATCCGTGGAATCGGTTGCTCCCGTGACGTACGCGTTCCCGGCGCTGTCCACGGCGATTCCGGTTGCAGTCTCGCCACCACTGCCGCCCAGATAGCTTGAGTAGTCGAGAGCGGTGCCACCTGGGGCGAGCTTGGCCACGAACGCCGTGTCAGCGGTGCTCCCGTTCGCACTTGCATAATTCGTACTCTGAAACGGGTGAACCAGGGGGAAGTCCGTCGAATTGGTGTCCCCCGCGATATATGCATCATCGCTGACGTCGACCGCGATGGCGTTCCCAGAGTCTGCGGCGGTTCCACCAAGGTACGTGGAGTACACCAAGCCGCTTCCGGAAGGGTTAAGCTCAGTAATGAATGCATTGATTCGGCCGCGCAACGCGCCCTGGATTACACGGGCGGTCGTAGGGAAGTCCGTCGAATCCGTTGATCCGGTGACGTATGCATCGCCTTTGCCGTCGATGGCCAGCGCCCCAATTCCGTTCAGGTTCCCGCTGCCGCCGAGGTAGGTAGAGTATTCGAGCATACTTCCCTTCGGACTGAATTTTGTAACAAACCCTTGCCCGGCCGCTTGGCCGGTTCCCTTGAACTGGCTCTGAAAGGCGTTCACGACTGGGAAGTCCTTTGAAAAGGTCGATCCCGCCACATAGATGCTTCCAGTATTGTCCACCTCGATACCGACAATCCTCGCGCCGACGCTGCCGCCCAAATAGGTGGAATACAGCAGTCTGGTTCCGGAGGGATCGAACTTCGCGATAAATGCGTCCTCACCCTCGTTGACTGCCTGGTATGGCTCGACCGTCGGAAAATCCGTCGAACCCGCCACACCCGTCACGTAGACATCACCCATATTGTCGACTGCAATGGCAGTGCCTTGATCGCAGCAAGTGCCCCCGAGGTACGTGGAGTAGTCCAAAGCCGGGTCGATGTACAGCGTGCGGTCGTGATCATAGCGGCCGATGTCGACGCGAACACGTCCATGGCTCAACGTGTATCGTCCCTTGACGTTCTCTCGGACGCCCGTCGCGCTCACTTGATACACGACGGGACGAAGCTGACGCAGGATTCGGCCGTGCGCGTCGATCAGCAGCTTGCCGCTTCTGCCAAGAGACAGGCGCTCCGCTCCCGTCACCGCAAGAGCGATGCGTGCGGGATCCGCGTGTGGACGGACTATGAGATCGTATTCCAGGAGGTGGCGGTGGTCCCCGTATACGACCCAGTCGATTCCCGGGTACACGTCCTTATACCGTACCGCGGCAAAGTTCGGCACGTGAGTCCACCAGTGCGCCGGATTGTTCCCGAGGAAGTAATTGCTATAGCTCGCCTGGCGCCGCGCTGGCCGGAGCGCCGGGTCCTTGGCGGCTCCAATCAATTGGAGCCGCAGAACGGGCAATGAACCCAATATCGGCCGGCCAAGGGAGTGGATGGTTGAGCGACCCACAACTGGGAGCGGAAGAGCCAGCGTCAATCCCTGCTCCGATAACGCAATCGCGTACCCCGTCCCGCTCGCGACGTAGGCGTCTTGCGCTGGCGCTTGCCCCTCATTCGGCTCGAAGAGGATCGGCAACTGACCGTATCGAGGCGGCGCGAGCTGCATCGGCGGACTCGATTCTGACGCCAGTCTCTTAGCTCCAACCTGTACGGCGTGAAAGCTGACCGCTGAAACGATGCACGTCAATATCCCGACAGACGACGCGTAGAGTGCGACTCCCCACTTTGTCATAAGAATCGACTTCACCTTGATTGACTGATTCCACAAACCATGATGGCCACACGTTGCGTGGTGCCCCAAGGTGCCCAAATTGGAAGGTCAGCCGCTCCCGAGGACTGACTTCGCCAGGGATAGCTGACCGGCAGACTGTGGATCATCAACGGATCCGCCGCCCGATACCGCTTTTTCGGATACTTTCGGACAGCATTTGAGCAGCGCTCAATTCTACCGGTCAAATTGCCAGCATCACGTCGAACACTACCCATCATCCACATTTTCCGCCATGGACGCCCCAAACGCGAGCACCCGTGTACGGTCAGGGAAGCCATCTGGGACAACCTGCCGTGGCTACCAGCAACGATGTCTAGAAGCAACCTGAATAAGCGGGAAGCCCTCTCGTTTCATTGCTCGCAGCTCCGCACGTAGATCCGCTGCAAGCTTGCACGACAAAATATTCTGTTTCGCCGCTCGGCACCCTGGCGATCTCACTGGTTCCCGTGGTTGATCCGCCGGAATTCCAACCGCCACCATTTGGTGTATACAAGAACCAAAGGTTATACGTCGTTGCATTAGGGACGGACGTCCACTGAAGATCGTATTCCGAATCACAATCCAGACTGCTTGCAGATAACGATGATGCACTGGGCGCCGCATTGATGTTGTTGACAATGTTATTGACGACCAGGCTACCGAAGCCGGTGGGGTAATCCCAACCGGCACCGGCGTTCTCCCCATTATTGTTACCCGAAGTCACATCGTGAAAATCATTTGCGTAGTTTGCGCTTGCTGCGCCGTAGAGAGTCGGCGCTGCAAAGCCGATAGCCGTACCTTTGCTCTCCAGGATGCGCGCCCAGGTACCCACAAACAGCGGCGAGGCCAAGCTCGTGCCGCCGACCTCGTCGGACTCCGGCGGATTGACGTTAACTATGATCTGCGCACCCGAAACGGGATCGGCGTCGAAGGCGATGTCGGCCACGCCGCGATAGACTGATTGAGAATTCGGATACACCCCATGCTGCCATGCTGGCTGGGACTCAAACGTGCTCGGACTGCCACCGGTGGCACCATAGCTATCGTTCCAAACCGTCTCGTTGGCCCAAGTGGTATTGCCCGAGGTGAAAAGTGCGGTGCCCCCGACCGCAACTACATACGGCGAGCTGGCGGGATAGGCGGGCGTCGTGGTACCGTTGCCGCACTCATCGGCGCCGGAATCGCCCGTCGACACCGAAAACGTCTGCCCCTGGGCATCTGCCTGCTCGAAAATCTGATCGTCTGAGGCGGCCGCGCCATCGCTCTTGGCATTGGCCTCGCACTCGCCGAGGGAGACGTTCACGACCTTGACAAGATCGTCCGAAACGATTGTGTTATAGTCGGCGGTAAGATCAGAGTCGCCGAGAGACACTGCATCGTACAGAATGAGATTCTGTACTCCGCCCATCGCTACGATGTCCTCACTATCAAGATCCCATTCGACCTCAGCGCTTGCGTTTTGGTTACCGCTTCCGACTACCTGGACGTTTACCGCTGGCAGATTGTTTTGACTGGTAAAATAACTTAAGTTATTTTCAACGTTTGTCATATCTGTCGTGTTGCCTGACGTGACAATCCCCGCTGTAACGTTGCCGGCCGCGGACAGGTTGCTGGCTCCGTAGATCACAGGAAAGTCGGTTGGATCATGCCCGATTTCAGACCCGCCACCGCTGGTGTCCGGCTGCGGCGCGACCCCCTGATCGGAAACGATGTCAAAGGTATGCGCCTCGTATACGTTCTGCACGCCGAGCACCGCCAGAATACTGCTTTGCAGCGAGGCCGGGATCAGCACGTCGGCCGTAGTAGCGAAAGCGTGACGACCGTGTGCCGTCAAAACTTGCGCGAAGGAGGTGTGAAACGTGGCAGCCACAATACCGGAGGACGCATCACCCGAGACCAGTAGACGGTTTGGAGAAACGACGATATTTTTGAAACCGGCCTGCGTCAGGAATGCTGCGACTGCCTGGGCTTGCGCCGGAGAAGGGGAGTAGGCCATCTCGAACTCACTGGGGGTCAGCAGCGGATGCCCCGTCTGGGCCAGAAACGCATCGAGTTGCGTCACATTGCGCAGCCTCAAGGTCATGACGATGTGCATCGGAAACGACGCCGGCAGCGAGCCGATGAGCGCACTGCCCGGCGGCAGGCGCGTCGCCGGATGGATGGCGACCAGGGCACTGCCCGATGGTACTGCCGTTTGCGCCCATGCGCCCCCGCCTGCCAGACAGGCGATGATTGCAACGGCCGCCGTCGCATACAGTAGGGATGACACCTTGACTCGAAATTTGCTTCTCATGGTCACATCCTCCCATCTCAGTCGTCCTTCGATCCCCGGCCGACCGTAGCAGAATTTGAGGCAAGCGCGTACGGCAAAAGTTATGGACTTCTTAGACTGAGTCTCGAGCTCTGCTCACCTGCTGTATCGACGTTGCATTTGCCCAAGTGTCTTTCCAGTAGCCCTCTTGATGGCCCGTTCGAGAGAACGCCGGTCTTGGTATCCGACGAACTCCACCACCTGCTCGATAGAGGACACTCCGCATTTCAGACCTCGGACAGCAAGAGCGACTCGGTAATCGCGCGTCCATTGGCCGAATGTGATGCCGACACACAGGTGGAACGTGGCCGAGAAGTGATGGGGTTCGAGACCGGCGATTCTGGCGGCATCCTTCAGCGAAAGACGCCGCACATCATGTTCAGCTACCCATCGCTGCAGAATCCGCAGCCGCTGGTGTGGCTTCGAGAGCTGGAAAGTCGGGAAACCAACGGGCGAGGCGCGCCGGAAAGATGGAGATCTCTCTTCCATAAGCGATCGCCACTACTCAAGAGTTGCGCCCTATTACACCCAGACGGCGCGCCGCGCCGCCCGTGCCAAGACGAACGCTGCACCGCCGAACGCACCATAAAGATGCGCCTGCGGCACGACCCTGCCGCCGAGGCCCGCCGTCTCGCCCGGCAGGGCACCGGCATACAAGGTCCACGCAACGACTGCGGCCATACCGAGCAGCAATGTGCCCGCAAAGAAGGGGTTCTCTCGAAACTCACAGAGTGCGCCGGCGCAAAACAGGCCAAACAAGGCGCCCGATATCCCGACGTACCAGAGGATCCCGGGGCTGAACGCAAGCAGACACAGACCGACCGAGAGCATGCTGACGAGAAGGATCCAGAGCGCGGAGTGCTCGTTCAACGAGCATGCAAACAGCCCCCAGATCAGAAACAATCCAGCTAGATCTCGGGCCAAGTGAACCCAGCCGAGGTGAACGAGGCTCCCTGTCAGCAGCCGCCACAGCTCGCCATGCAGCACCGCCGCCCGCCGATACTCCAACGCCGGAGTCCAGCCGGTCGCTTGAAGCGCCACCAGCGTCACCGCCAGTGTCAGAGGCACTCGCCAGCGGCGCAGGAGCGCTCGTGCGCGGCTCACTGCCGCGCCGCTCCCGGGCCGCGTGCCCGCTGCGTCACAGGGAGCATCCCGAATCCTCGCGCCAGGCTGAAGAGGCAAACAAGACAGATATGTCGGGCTCGGGAGATCCGCCAACGTCACATCCCGCCCTTTACTCGCGGCCTTCCGCAGCCGATCCGTCACCCTCTCAGTAAAGTGAATCGCCACCATGGCGCAGCCCTTCTTGGTTTGGTGCAAAGTTTGCGCCCCCGACCCCGTCCGTGTCAAAACTAGCGGCCGTACGCGCAGGACCGCTATTCATCAGTCGTGTCACTTTAGCGGTCTGAAAGAGTT
>JAKAXA010000058.1 GCA_021816775.1 Pseudomonadota bacterium | reverse complement strand
GGATGCGCAGCGCTGCACGACCGCGACGTGAACGCGGCACGGCTCATCCTCGCGGCGGGACGTCGCCGTCTTGCAGCAGGAATCCTCGCCCGGCCCGCGCCAGCGGCGGCTTAAGAAGCCGCGGGCGCTCCTGTCATCCGCGGCGCGCCAGACGCTCAGGTGCGCATGCCCCGCCGCTCGCGGATCATCTCGTAGGCCTCGATGATCTGCTGGGTTCGCTGCTTGGCGTGCTCGATCATCGAGTCCGGCAGGCCGTTCGCCTTGAGTTTGTCGGGGTGGTGCCGGCTCAATTGCCGCCGGTACGCCTTGACGACCTCCCGATCGCTGTCGGCCGCGCCGACCCCGAGCACCCGGTAGGCGCGCTCGAGCGCCTCGCCCGCATCCCTCCCCGCGGGCTGTCCGAAGCCGCGCGCATGAATGCGAAGCGCCGCCTCGATCTGGGCGAATTCGAAGGAGGAGACACCGAGCCGCGCGGCGATCTGGCCGAGCAGCGGGCGCACCGGTCCGTCGAGGCCATTGCCGCCGAGGGCCGCGCGGATCTGCAGCTCGATGAAGACGCGATTCAGATGCGGCCGCCCGAGGCAGACGCGGTTGAGTTCGGTCAATTCGCCGGCCAGATCGAAGCCGGGCTGCTTGCCGGCCGTGAAGTGCTCGATGGCGAGCTGCACCTGCGCCGGGTCGAGCCGCAGCTGCATCATCACCGCGCGAGCCGCCGCGATCTCCTGCTCGGACACTCGGCCGTCGGCCTTCGCCAGAAACCCCATGACGCGGAAGGTCGCGCGAAAGAACCGCTCGCCGACCGCCGCGGCGTGCGCCGCGCGTCCGCCGGCGCCGCGCTGCTCGGCGTAGGCGTCGAACTGGTGGCCGATGAGCGCCCCGAGCACGGCCCCGACCGGGCCGAACCCGAGGGCGAAGCCGAGCAAACCGCCGGTCAGCTTTCCGGTATATCTCATGCGTGCGGGGATACGTGCGAAAGGTGCATGCGCTGCTATAGTAGCAAGCATGGATGCGCCGACCGTCTACCGCACCTCGCTGCGTGGTCTGGAGAAGATCCACGAAGGCAAGGTCCGCGACATCTACGACGCGGGCCCGGACGCGCTGCTGATCGTGACGACCGATCGTCTGTCCGCCTTCGACGTCGTGCTGCCGGATCCGATCCCCGGCAAGGGCCGGGTGCTGAACCGCATCTCCGAGTTCTGGTTCGAGCGCACGCGGCACATCGTGCCGAACCACCTCACCGGGCGATCGATCGAATCGCTGGTGAGCGATCCGTCCGATCGGGCGCTGCTTGCCGAGCGGGCCGTCATCGTCAGGCGGCTGAAGGCGCTGCCGATCGAGGCCGTGGTGCGCGGCTATCTCATCGGCTCGGGATGGAAGGATTATCAGAAGACCGGCAGCGTCTGCGGCATCGCGCTGCCGGGCGGGCTCGCACTCGCCTCCCGCCTGCCGGCTCCGATCTTCACGCCGGCGACCAAGGCCGCCGCCGGCGAGCACGATGAGAACATCTCCTTCGCCGAGACCGAGCGGCTGATCGGCGCGCCGCTCGCAGCGAAGGTGCGCGCGAGCGCCATTGCGCTGTACGAGTTCGCCGCCGCCCACGCACGCGCGCGCGGCATCATCATCGCCGACACCAAGTTCGAATTCGGGCTCGACGAGCACGGCACGCTCACGCTGATCGACGAGGCGCTGACGCCCGACTCCTCGCGCTTCTGGCCGGCGGACGCCTATCGGGCGGGAGCGAGCCCGCCGAGCTTCGACAAACAGTTCGTGCGCGATTACCTCGAGACGCTCGACTGGAACAAGCGCGCGCCGGGCCCTAAGCTGCCGCCCGAGATCATCGCGCGCACCAGCGAGAAGTACCACGAGGCGCTGCGCCGACTCACTGGAGCGGCCACATGAGCGCGCACTGGATCGCCCCGTCCATCCTGTCGGCCGACTTCGCGCGGCTCGGCGAGGAAGTCGATGCCGTCATCGCCGCGGGGGCCGACCTGATCCACTTCGACGTGATGGACAACCATTACGTGCCCAATCTCACCATCGGGCCGCCGGTGTGCGAGGCGCTGCACAAACACGGCGTGAAGGTCCCCATCGACGTGCACCTGATGGTCCGTCCGGTCGACCGGATCGTGCCCGACTTCGCGCGCGCGGGCGCCGAATTCATCACCTTTCACCCCGAGGCGAGCGAGCACGTCGACCGCACCATCGAGCTGATCCGCGAGCACGGATGCCGGCCGGGACTGGCGCTGAACCCCGCCACGCCCCTCGACTGGCTGGATTACACGCTGGAGAAACTCGATCTGGTGCTAGTGATGTCGGTGAACCCGGGCTTCGGCGGCCAGCGCTTCATCCCCTCGGCGCTCGCCAAGCTCGAGACGATTCGCGAGCGGATCCGCTCGAGCGGGCGCGCCGTACGGCTCGAGGTCGACGGCGGCGTGAAGGTGGACAACATCCAGGAGTGCGCGCGCGCCGGCGCGGATACCTTCGTGGCCGGGTCGGCCATCTTCGGCAGCGCGAACTACGCCGAAACGATGCGCGCCATGCGCGCGCAACTCGCGGCGCTTTGAGCGCCACGCGCCCCGGCAGGGCGCGAGCTCACTCGTCCTGGCCGGAGCCGGCCGGCCGAGCACCCTTGCCGGTCTGCTTGACCGGCACCACGACCGGGCGCGTGCGCATCTTCGGCCGGGCGTTGAACACCACGATGGTCTTGCCGGTGGCGCGCAGCAGACCCTGATCCTCGAGCACCTTCAGCACGCGGCCGGCCATCTCGCGTGAGCAGCCGACCAGGCGCGAGAGTTCCTGGCGGCTCACTTTGATCTGCATGCCCTCGGGGTGGGTCATCGCATCCGGCTCGTCGCACAGGTTGTTGATCGCGTGCGCGACGCGGCCGGTCACGTCGACGAACGCCAGATCCCCGAGCTTGCGGTTGGTGCGGTCGAGGCGCGTCGCCAGCTGCGTCGCCAGCTCGAAAACCAGCCCCGGACTTTCCGCGGCGATCTGCCGGAAGCGCGGGTAGGTCATTTCCGCCAGCTCGCAGGCGTTGCGGGTGCGCACCCAGGCGCTGCGGGTGGCCTGGTCCTGGAAGAACAGGCCCATCTCCCCGAAGAACTGCCCGCGATTCAGATACGCGAGCACCATTTCGTTGCCTTCCTCGTCCTCGATCATCACTTCGACCGAGCCGCTGATGATGTAGTAGAGGACATCCGGCAGATCGCCCGCGTGAATCACCACCGTCTTGGAGGGCACGGTGCGGATACGGCAATAACTGAGGAAGCGATTGATCGCAGGAATGTCACTCAGCGGCTTGACGACGTTTTCTTCCATCACCGGCTCCCCCCGTCTCGCGTGGCCTTGGGGAGAAGATTACTTAATTTGTCTCCCCGGGTGAAAGCGTACCGCACGCGGTGCCGGGAAAACCAGCGCGACGTGCAACCCCCCGGGCCACCCGGCGCTCACAGCCAATAGGCGGTGCCGGTCATGATCCGCGCCGTGGCGCGCATCAGCGTACGGACCGGGGGCGGCAGATCGATGCCCCCAGCCGCCTTGGCGTTCGCGCCGTGCGCGATCTCGTCCGTGCGCATCGCATCGACGATGGCGCGGCTGCGGGCATCGTCGGGAGGCAATGAGCCCAGATGCCCATCGAGGTGCCCCTCGACCTGCCGCTCGGTCTCGACCACGAAGCCGAGGCTGATCCGATCGCCCATCAGGCCGGCCAGCGCGCCGATGGCGAACGAGCCGGCGTACCACAGAGGGTCGAGCAGGCTCGGCCGGGACTCGAGCTCGGTCAGGCGGGTCGCGCACCAGGCCAGATGGTCCGCCTCTTCGCGGGCGGCGCGCAGCAGCATGTCGCGGGTGGCGGCGTTTTGGGCCGCAAACGCCTGGCCGTGGTAGAGCGCCTGGGCGGCGATCTCCCCGGCGTGATTCACCCGCATCAGCCCGGCGGAGCGGCGGCGCTCGTCCGCCGAGAGCTTTATCTTGGCCGTATCAGGCTCGCCGGGCACCGGCCGGCTGGCGCGGGCGGGCGCCCCGAGGGCGCGCAGCGCCCGGTCGGCCGCTGCAATGCAGGCATCGAGGGGTCGGCAGGCTTCCATGTTTCTATTATAGGTGTTCGGCGGGCTGCGTGGCGCCCGGCCCCGCACGGCAGCCCCTCGTGCGGCCTTTTGCAATACGGGCGCGCCTTCAGTAGACTTGCCGGCCCTTTGGATAGGGTCCTTTTTGGATCGAAGCCCCCCCTGCAGAGGCTCTTATGAAGACGGTTTTCGCGAAGCCCGGCAGCGTCCGCGGCGACTGGTTCGTGGTCGATGCGACCGGCAAGACCCTTGGGCGTCTTGCCACGCAGATCGCCCATCGCCTGAAGGGCAAGCACAAGGCCGATTACAGCCCGCACGTCGACATGGGCGACCACATCGTGGTGCTCAATGCCGGCAAGGTGCGCGTCACCGGGCGCAAGCTCAGCGACAAGATCTACTATCACCACACCGGCCACATCGGCGGCATCAAGTCGATCGCGCTCGAGAAGCTCCTCGCGCAGCACCCGGAACGGGCGATCGAGTTCGCGGTCAAGGGCATGCTGCCGAAGAACCCGCTGGGACGGCGCATGTTCAAGAAGCTCCACGTGTTTGCCGGCGGCGAGCACCCCCACCAGGCGCAGCAGCCGCGGCCGCTCGAGATCTGAGGAATCCATCGATGGCAGTCCAGCAACTGAACTACGGCACCGGTCGGCGCAAGACCGCGACCGCGCGTGTGTATGTCCGGCCCGGCAGCGGGAAAATCACGGTCAATGACCGCCCGCTCGATGAGTTCTTCGGCCGCGAGACCGGCCGGATGATCGTCCGCCAGCCGCTCGAGGCGCTCGAGCTCACCAGCCGCTTCGACATCAGCGTGACCGTCGACGGCGGCGGCATCACCGGGCAGGCGGGCGCCATCCGTCACGGCATCACCCGCGCGCTGATCGAGTACGACGAGAGCTACCGCAAACCGCTGCGCGATGCCGGGTTCGTCACCCGCGATGCGCGCGAGGTGGAGCGCAAGAAGGTCGGCCGCCGCAAGGCCCGCCGCGGGACGCAGTACTCCAAGCGCTGACGGGGTCTTGAAGCGCTCGCCGCGGCAGGCTTCAATACTGCCGCGGCGCGTGCCGCCCAGAGCGCTTGCCGGTTTTGGGGGATCGTCTAGTGGTAGGACAACGGACTCTGACTCCGTTTACCTAGGTTCGAATCCTAGTCCCCCAGCCAAACCGCACGAAGCCCACCGCGAGGTGGGCTTCGGCGTTTTGGGCACCGGCGCGACAGCCGGTGTCGACTTGCGCATAATCGCGGCCGTTTCGGCTCCGCTATGCCTGACTGCACGGTTGACCAGAATGGGCCCGATCCGCGAGCGAACCAGACGACGGGGGCTCTTGCGGCTTGCGCACATGAATCGAGCCGGAATCCCTCCGTGGATAGCGGTCCGCGGCGATTGACGGCTTTCGGCATCCGCGGCAACGCGCCGGCTGACCGGGTATCTGCCCGCCCCCGGCCACAACCAGAGCCGGTCTCGGTGGCTGCCGGGCAGGGCCTCAAGACCTGAGCGAACAAGCACTGTCGCGGGTTCGACGCCGATCCGCTCGGGGCGGCCCGGCGCGCCGGCGCCAGCCCGGCTGCGGATCTCTTGCGGCACTGACGTGCAAATTCGCGCTTCGAGGGCGACTCGCTTGCCGTCACCGGCATGTGCGTGATGCTCCTCACACCCACACCAAGAAACGCACCGCGCTGTCCTCGCCGTCGCCACACTGGCAGATAAGGTATTAGAGTATTATGATATAAGTGATTGCATGGGGAAGGACTCGGACAGTGCCCGCGCAGATCGTGGGCTTCGTGAACCCCAATGGCGGCCTCGGCAGGACCTGTCTCGTTGTCGCCCCGGGGAATCTCGCGCAAGGCTGATGTGATGACGAGGCGAAAATACGCTGCCGATTCCCTCAGGATGAGCCTGAAACGCGAGAATGACGCCCGCGATCGCCGCGTGGCCGCCAGCGAAAGTGCCGTCTCACGGCTCAAGGGCGCCAACGGGAGCGCCCCTGCAGGGATGCGAGCGTCAATTCAAAATCAAGATACGTCATGGAAACCGAGCGCGGACGTGCGCGAGCCGCTTGCACGGCCGGCCGGAGATCGCGCCACGCGGGAGCAGATCGCCCAGACGCTGCGCGAGCACCGGCTGCATGAACTCGCGCGCAGCCCGCTGCTGAAAGCCGGCCTCGCGGAGCGTACATCGCTGAATACGGCGCAACTCGAGCGCGCCATTGCAGCCGTCGAGCCGATTCGGCTTGGCCGGGGAGCGAAGCAGCCCGTCCCAAGCTCTACCTTTGGCGCGCCGGACGGAGAGGCCCTGACCCCTCGGCTGCCGCCAGAGGCAGAGCGCGTCCGAGCATCCCCGATGATAATGCTGTCTTGCTTTGCGGATCGCGAGCATTTCTGCTCCGGCATCGCCTCACCCCCAGCCGACGCCTGATTTCGGTGCCAACAGTGCCGGTCGCAAGGTGGCGATTTTCGCGGGAGATTTTCCCGCCGGTGCACGCAGGGTCGCGATGGGCGCGCCGGGCCCGTTCGCGGTCGGACATTACTGTTTCGGCCCGTCGTGCAGGCCATTGGCAGGCACCCGCGGCGCTTGATTTGGGCGGCATTCATGACGGCAGCATTCGTTCGCTGTACCGCTCAACGGGGCACGCTGAACACGCCGCACAGATCGATGCCCCAGGGGTGTGTGCCGGGGCAAACCGACCGACGGGCCCCGGGGAACGCGGCGCTTGCGCGGTGGGCATGCCGGCTTTCGGTGAGCGACTGCACTGTTCATCGGGCGCAAAGAGCACCCCGAGGCTCCCCAGGGTGTCCCCACCGCATCGATCAGCTTCGCCATGGCAGGCTCTTGCGGCAAGACCTTTTTTTATTTTTAACTCTCTCAGACACTTGGCAGCAGTAGACTGTCGCTGCTGGAGCGGTTGAATTCATCATGACGGGCAGCAACGGCAAGACATTTATCCAGCGGTTTCAAACACAAATGTTCGGACACACCCCCGGTACCGTAGTGCCAAACATCACATTGAACGAGAAGACGACCCATCTCGGGTCCGACGATGGTCTCATCCGCAAAACCGAGCTCATCATCAGCGGCGTGCTGCGCGGCGGCGTGCTCCTCAGCGTCGCGGTAATACTCGCCGGCGTTTGTTATTACTACGCGCTGCGCGTACTCGGCCGACTCCCCCCCTCGACCTTTCCGGATACGCTGGCGGAGGTTGCCGCAGGCCTCAGGGCTGCCGAGCCGGCGGCGATCGTGACTGCGGGCCTGCTCGTCCTTCTCGCTACGCCAGTGTTGCGGGTCGCGGTGTCGATTGTCGCCTTTGCAATCGAGAAGGATCGCACCTACGTCATCATCACCGCGATCGTTCTGGCGATCCTGCTGTTCAGCATCTTCGGGATCGGGGCCTATCTTGGGCGGCCGGGACTGACGGATGTGTCGAACAGCACGTTCGGCGTCCTGGTCTTCATCGCGCTCAGCAGCGTGTTCGCCGGTTTTGTCGGTGCACTCGCCGGGCTCGGCGGCGGTGTGTTCATCGTGCCGATCCTGACGCTCATCTTTCACGTGTCTTTCGCCACCGCGATCGGCGCCTCCATCGTGTCCGTGATCGCCACCTCCTCCGGCGCTGCGGCAGCCTATGTGCGCGACCGGATGACCAATCTCAGGGTCGGCATGTTTCTCGAGATCGCCACGACCGCAGGAGCGGTCTGCGGCGCTCTGGTGTCATCCATGCTCAACGATACGGTGCTGTTCATCGTGTTCGGCGTGATTTTGCTCATCTCGGCGATACCGCTCGTGCTGCGGCTCGGCGAAGAATTGCCGCGGGGCGTCGAGAACCACAAATGGGCCGCGTGGCTGAAATTGCCCGGCACCTACTCGGACCGCCGCACGCGCCAGGACGTCCCCTACCACGTGGCGCATGTGCGCATCGGCTTCGGCATGATGTATGTGGCAGGGCTGATTTCCGGCCTGCTCGGCATCGGCAGCGGCACCTTCAAGGTGCTCGCGATGGACACCGCGATGCGCCTGCCGATGAAGGTCTCGACCACCACCAGCAATTTCATGATCGGCGTGACCGCGGCGGCTTCCGCCGGGATCTTCTTTCAGCGCGGGGATATAGAGCCGATGATTGCCGCTCCGGTAGCCGTCGGGGTACTGGGGGGCTCCATGCTCGGCGCGAAGACTCTTAACCGAATGTCCAACGTGCACCTGAAGAAGGTGTTCGTGCCGATGATCGTGCTGGTGGCGCTCAGCATGCTGGCCCGCGGCCTGGGCTGGCTGTAGTGGCCAAGGTGAGGCGTAGGGCCTCACACTGGCGCTTCAGCGGCGCATCAACAGCGGCAATGCACTCGATTGGATCAGCCGGCTCGAGGTGCCGGGCACCAGCCAGTTTAAGAGCTCACCGCGCCGGAAAGCGCCCATGACAAGCCCGTCGGCCTGATAAGCGGCAGCCGCCTCCAGCAGAACGGCCGCCGTCTTTCGCCCTTCGGGGGCAATCACCCGATAGCTGGCCCCGGGGGCAATCGGCGCAATCGCGGCGCGCGCACCCTCGAGGGCAGTCTCTTCCGGGTCGACCGCCACTGCCTCGACATGCTCGGCCGCAGCGAGGAACGGTTTGAACGCGGCGAGGGCGCGATGCAGCGGCGGTATATCCCGCCAGCCAATCATCAGCCGTCGCCCAAAACCGCCCTCCCAGGCGGGCGGCACCATCACCACGGGATGACGGGTGCGCAACAGCGCCGCGCGCAGCCCCTCGCGATGTCCGATGGGCTGAGTATGCGGCGCGGCCAGCACGACCATGCTCGCCGCCTTGCGGTAATGACGCATCACCCGCCATTCATCACCCTTGTACAGATCGAACTCGACGGAGATGCCGCTCGAGCGGGTCCATTCGGCGACAATGTCGCGCAGCTTCTCGGTCTCAACTTTTTCACGCTCGGCGAGATGCTCGACCTCGTATTCCGACAGCTGTTCTTGCGAAGGCAAGAGGATCGAACGCGGCCCGATCTCGACATGCGCAAGCCGCAGCTTCTGGCCGAGACGCCCGCTCATCACCGAAGCGATGTTCAGGCACTGTGTAGCGCCGGTGGTAGACGGAAGCAGAACCAGGATGAATCTGGAGTCCATGGCTGGCACCTCGGGAACTGGGCGCAATCTCGCACTGTACACATCCATCTTATCGCGAGAAGGGCTGCGTTGAGTACCCGTGCCGCTGGCACCGCGAGAGCGTGGTGGCGGGCCTGCCTCTGCCGGTTCGGCAGCCGCAAGAGCCCCCGTTCAATCCGGCGGCAGAATCCCCTTTTGGTCGAGCCGCCGCGGATATGCGGCTCCGGCTGTCGCTGCGCAGCCGAGCAGTCATGCTCCCGCCCCACAGGTGTCGCGCTGCGACGCAACTTTTGCGCACAGCGGTCCGTCCTTCGAGTTCACACCGGGGCTGTATGCAAGGGCGGCCATTCGCCGTCCATAGCTATCGCGGCGCCCGCAGCGGGGCCGGCGCCTCCCCTGCCGAAAGATCACCGTTGCGGCATACCCGTACCGTGCGTGTTGCCGGCCCCGAACGGACCCCCGACGCCAGCGCACGGTACGCAGCGGACCCGGGAACGAGGGCGGTGAGCCCCGGCCGCTCGGCCATGGCGCGCCGGAATGACCGCCACAGGGCTCGCAAGCCCATCGGGTCTCGGGGGCTTGAGCGCCTCCGGCACCAGCCGGCCCGCAGGTTCGGACTCAGTCTCACCCCGCGCATCGCAACGCATGAGGCCGGCTGCGCGACGCCCCGCGCGTTCACCCGCGACCGGCATGATGCGCAGCCATCCGCCCAAGCGTGCGCCGCAGGCGGGCCCGCAGCGCCGGAGGCCCCAGCACCTGCACGTCCTCGCCGCGGCGCATGAGATCACGGATGCCGAGCTCCTCGGCCTCGATGGGTACGGTGCAGGATACCCAGCCCCACCGGTCGGGCTCGCTGGCGGTTCGCGCCGCAGCCGCGGTGACGTAAGGTCCCTGCAGTTGCAGCAACTCCCGCCCGCGCGCAGACCAGCGCACCCGGGTGCTGCCCGCCCGCCTGATCGGTCCCCCGAGAGGCTGCCTCTCGCGCCCGCGGTGCGCCCGCGGCTGCGCGGCTGAGTCAGTCGCCGCGGCGCCGGGCGCGGCGCAGGCGCCGCCACAGCAGACTCAGCCCCAGCCAGGCGGCGAACGCCGCGAACGGCCAGGCGAGCACCTGCGGCACCCAGAATCCGAGCGCGGCGAGCACCACCAGCGCGACACCCGCCACCGTCAGCACCCCCCGCTCGGAATCCCCCAACACGCGCCGGTTGGCGATCGCCGCGCCCACCGTGTTGGCGATGCGCAGCGCGCTGGCCGCCGCCCGCGAGGAGCTGCCGCCGCGCGCGCCGCGCAGGATCAGCGCCTGCGGCTGTGGCCGCCGGCCCCTCAGCTGCAGCTCGGTGGCGTTGTCCAGATCGCGCAGGTACTGCTCCTGCATCTGCCCGGCGAAGCCGCCGTCCTCGATGGCGGCGTCGATTTCGCAGTTGGCGAGCCAGCTCGAGAGGTTCAGGTTGGACGAGCCCACGCGTGCCCAACGGCCGTCGGCCACGGCGGTCTTGGCGTGCATCATGCTGCCGTTCCACTCGAACACCCGGATGCCCGCCTCGAGCAGCGGACGGTACCCGGCGCGAGAGAGCGCACCGACTGCGGGCAGATTGTTGCTGCCCGGCACCAGCAGACGGACGTCCACGCCGTCGGCGGCGGCTGCGGCGAGACCGCGCACGTAGGTCGGAATGCCGACGAAATACGCATCGCTGATCCACAGGCTCCGCGTCGCCATGGCGGCAATCAGACTGTCGAGCCGGTACATCCCCCCGTGCGCCGGCAGCGTCGCGATGACGCGCAGCGCCACCTCGCCGCACGGCGCCGGCGTCGGCGCTGCGGCGAAGGGCAGCGGCGCACCGAGTCCCGCCCAGCTGTCGCGGAAGGCGGCCTCGATGTCGGCGACCGCGGGGCCGGCGATCAGCACGCCGCTGTCGCGCCAGGGCGCGATGCCGCGGGCCGGATCGCCGAGCCACTTCGCCGCAAGGCACACCCCGGAAATCGAGCCGATCTGCCCGTCGGCCACCAGCAGCTTGCGGTGGTCGCGGCCGATCCAGCCGAGCGGGCTGTCCACGCGTGGCCGGTTGAACGCGCGCACCTCGATGCCGGCGGCGCGCAGCGGGGCGAAGAAGGCGGGGCCCGCGTTGCCGAACGTGCCGAACCAGTCATGGATCAGCGCCACGCGTACCCCGGCGCGCGCTCGCGCCATGAGCAGGTCGCGGAAGCGCCGCCCCACGGCATCGTCGGCGATGATGTAGTTCTCGAGCAGCAGGTAATGACGCGCCGACTCGATCAGCCCCGCCCAGGCCTGGAAGTGCGCCTCGGCGTCGATCAGCAGCTGCACGCGATTGCCGCTCACCAGCGGCGCGCCGGCGGCGCGGCTCAAGGCCTGACCGCCAAGCAGCCGCAGCGAGGCGAACAGCCGGTGAGCCGAATGGGCATCCTGGGCGCGCATCGTCACAGTGTATGCGCAGGCGCTCGAGCGGCGATACCGGGCCTCAATGCTGCAGGCGATCCGGGGCCGCGAGGGTGAGCAGATCGACCCGCCCGGCCAGGGGCGCGAGCAGCGCCAGGGCGAGCGCGGCGAGGCTGTGCGACAGCCGAGTCACCCCGACACCACGCGCTTGTAAACGGCGCTGCCGAGCCGATACAGGACGGTCCCGCCGCGCGCGCCGGCGTGCCGAAGGGCCGCGCCGGCACCACATCGTCCCCCACCGCCGCGGCGATGATCCGGCCGATCAGGATGGCGTGCCCGTAGCGCAGGTGCACGCCCATGCGCCCCGGGGTCGCCCGAGCGCACGAGCGCGGCCTTGGCCTCGCGGCTCGCAGTGCCGACAGACAGCCACCCCATCGCCAGCGTCCCCAGGAATGCCGCGAGCGCGGCCCGCATCGCTGCGGGGCACCAGGCGCCGGCGCGGGCGAGTGCCGCGCCCGTGGCGAGCAGCGGCTCCCCGAGCGCGACGATGACGAACTGCTGACACCGTTCGACGAGATGAGCACCGTCGATCGTCCACTCGCGCGTGCGCGAGCGCCCGAGACCCGGCGTCGCAAAGCCGAGCATCGGCGAGACGTACTCGCACGGCACCGCGGCCAGCCACAGCGCCAGGCGCAGCGGCGGGGCGGCCGATCTGCATGAGCGCATAGGAGAGCGCGAAGAGCCACCCTACGAGGCGAGCGCCTCGGGAATGCTCGCGGCCATGACCAGCGCGAGCGCCAGGGTGGCGAGCCGCAGCGAGCGGATCGCGGCCGTCTCGGGATCGAACCAGTTGGTGACCCGACACGGATACTGCCATTCGAGCCACACGGCGCACCACAGGATCAGCGCCTGCATCAACCCGAGCGCCCTGAGGTGCTGCCACAGCTGGTGACGCAACCGCGTGAGCGCGAACGCGTAGACCCGATCGAAGAGCAGCTCCTCGTTGGTCACGTGCGCGTCAGCGCCGTCGCGCCGCCGCAGCAGGGGATGCTCGTCCGCGGGGTCGGTGCGCGCCGTCACGGCTGCCCTCTGATCGATCGGCGCGGCTCGTCGCGGCCGCAGCGCACCGCCGGATCAATCCCCGGCGATGGTCATCTCGGCGATGAGCAGCGAAGGACAGCGGATCGTGCCGCGCACATCGACGTCCTCGCCGAGCGCCACGATGTTCTGGTACAGCTGGCGCAGATTCCCCGCGATGGTCACCTCGTGGACCGGGTGCACGATGGCGCCCCCCTCCACCCAGAACCCGCTCGCCCCGCGCGAATAGTCGCCGGTCACGCCGTTGACCCCCTGGCCCATCAGCTCCGTGACCCACAGGCCCGAGCCCATCTCCCCGAGCAGCGCCTCGGGCGAGCGCGGCGCGGCCGAGCCGACCAGCAGGTTGTGGATGCCGCCGGCGTTGCCGGTGGTCTTCAGGCCGAGCCGCCGCGCCGAGTAGCTGCCGAGCACGTAGCCCTGCAGGACCCCGCCGTCGATGAGCTCGCGGTCGCGGGTGGCAGCGCCCTCGGCGTCGAACGGGGCGCTGCCGAGGCCCTTGGCGATGTGCGGCCGCTCGCTCATGCGCACGAACGCGGGGAACACGCGCTCCCCGGCCGCATCGAGCAGGAAGGAGGCCTTGCGGTACTGGCTCGAGCCGCTGATCGCTCCGATGAAATGTTGCACCAGACCACGGGCCATCTCCGGAGCGAACAGCACCGGCGCGCGCCGCGTGGTGAGCTTGCGCGAGCCCAGGCGCGCGCAGGCCCGCCGCCCGGCGGCGATCCCGACCGCCTCGGGCGACTCGAGCTCGAGCGGATCACGCGCGGCCGTGAACCAGTAATCGCGCTGCATCTGTCCGGCCTGCTGCGCGATGAGCGAGCAGCTGACGGAGTGGCTGGTGCCGGAGAAGCCGGCGAGGAAACCGAGTGAATTGCCGTATACGCCGGTGTGACGCTGCGTGCTGACCGAGGCGCCCTCGGAGTTGGTGATGCGCGCATCGACGCTCATGCCGGCCCGCTCGCAGCGGCGCGCGATGTCGATGGCGGTATCGGCGGCGAGCTCCCACGGGTGATCGAGGTCCAGGTCCGGGATATCGCGCGCCAGCGCCTGCGGCTCGAGCAGACCGGCGTAGGGATCCTCGGCGGTGTAGCGCGCGATGGAGCACGCCTTCTGCACGCTCGTACGCACGGCCTCGCGGCTGAGGTCCGCGGTGCTCGCCGCGCCTTTGCGCTTGCCGAAATACACCGTGACCGCCAGGCCCCGGTCGCGCTGGTACTCGGTCGTCTCGACTTCCCCGAGACGCACCGTCACGCCGAGCCCCTGCCCCACGCTCGCGTCGGCCTCCGCCTCGGTCGCGCCGTGCCGCGCGGCCTCCTCGAGCGCATAGCGCACGGCATCCTCCAGAGTGGCGGCGGTGGCATGCGGCTCGAGCGCCTGTGACATGGGCAATCCTCGCGGGGTCCTGAAGGCTGTCGGCCGGGCGGGCCGGCGCGCACGCCCGTCTCCGTGCTCACGGAAGCGGGCGGAATGCGCTAGTGTAGCAGTCATGGACTGGCTCCCACCGCACCCGCGCCATGCGTGCCACTGAGCCCGAGGCGGGCGCTGCGCAGGACGGCCCGCCGCCGAGCAAGAGCGAGCGCAAACGGGCGGCGCACGCCGCCCAGGACCTCGGCGAGGCGCTGATCGGCCTGCGCGACCGTGAGCTCGAGGCGCTCGAGCTGCCCGCGGCGCTGCTCGAGGCCGTGCGCGCGGCGCGCAGCATCCGCAGCCGCGCCGGCGCGGCGCGCCAGCGCCAATACATCGGCAAGCTGATGCGCCGGATCGACCCCGAGCCGATCCGCCGCGCCCTGGCGGAGCGCAGCGCGCTCGATGCGCAGGAGACTCAGCGCTTCAAGCGGGCCGAGCACTGGCGCGCGCGCCTGCTCGAGGAGGGCGAGGCGGCGCTCGATGAGCTCGCGGCGGCCCGCGGGGACCTCGAGCGCGCCCAGTGGGCCCGGCTGGTGCGCGCCGCGCGCGCCGAACGGCCGTCGGGCTCGGCCACGCAGGGGCCGGCGGGCCGAGCGCTCTTTCGCGCGCTGCGCAGCCTCCTTGGGTAGAATTCCACGGATGAAAGCGCTGGTCGGCATCATCATGGGTTCGACGTCGGACTGGGAGACGCTGCGCGCGGCCGCCGACATGCTGGAGAAGCTCGCGATACCCTACGAGGTGCGGGTGGTCTCCGCGCACCGCACCC
>JAKAXA010000057.1 GCA_021816775.1 Pseudomonadota bacterium | reverse complement strand
GCAGCACCGGCTGCGGGGTCGACTCGGCGCGCACCACCAACACGATCTGGCCGGCTATGTGTGTGAGGGCCGCCGACTCGGTGGCCTGCAGCAGTGGCGGGGAGTCGAACACCACGACGCGCCGGCTGTCGTGCCGGCCGAGGAGCTCCGCGATCTGCTCCATGCGGGCGCTCGCGAGGAGTTCGGTCGCTTCTTCGGAGCCCGTGCCCGCGGGAAGAAAGGACAGCATTGGGACGTCCGTGGGACGGATCAGCAATTCCACATCGAGATGCGCATCGCGCAGCGCATCGAGCAGCCCGGGCGAGTGGCCGAGACCGACCAGGTGGCTCAGCTGCGGCTTGCCCACATCGGCATCGACCAGCAGTACATTGAGATCCTTCTCGAGCGCGAGGCTGAGCGCCAGATTGACGGCGGTGAAGGTCTTGCCCTCCCCCGCGACGGCGCTTGCGATCATGATGAGGTAGGCCTTGGGCGCGCGCGGCGCGTCGCGGCCGAGGGCCCGCGCCACCAGCGGCCGCTTGATCTTGCGGTACTGGCGCGCGAGCACGCTTGCGTCCGGCTCGGGAGGCAGGATTCCCGCGGCGCGCAGCACGCTGCGGTCCACGACGATGGCGGGCTGCTGCGGCAGCGCGCCTTCTCTGGCCTGAGCCGGGGCGGCCTCATGCGCCGGCCCCTGCTCCACCGCGGGAGAGGGGGCACTGGCCGCGGCCTGCTTCTGCTCCTGCAGCTTGCGAAGCGCCTTTTCAACCATGCTCATGCGAGAAGCCCTCCGACCACGTTGGAAATGTATCCTTGCAGCACGAGCACGACCACGCCGGCGGCGAGGAGCCCCGCGGCCCAGAAGGCATAGTGAACGCTGGCGCGGCGATTCTCGAGGCGGTGCCGGTCCGCCCACGCCATGCTCACCACGCCGAGGACCGGCAGGCCGGTGACCTCGCCCAGCTGGCGCACGCTGACGAACACCGGCCGCAGCAGATGCAGCAGGAACGCAACGCCGATTCCTGCACCGATCGCGAAGAAGAACATCCCGATGATGAGCAGCGGCCGCTTGGGGGAGACTGGCGTGTACTTGGCCGACGGCGGATTGATCACCTGGAAGTCCACGAGCCCGGTCGATGCGGCCTGCTGCCCGAGACGCGTGCTGTCGAGTCTCCCGAGCAACGCATCGTATTGCTTCTTCGTCACCTCGTAATTGCGCGTCAGCTGAGCGTACTCGGCCTGGACCTGGGGCGCTGCGCCGATGCGCTTATCGAGGGTCCCGATCTGCTGCTTCAGGTTCGCGATCTGCTGCTGGATCGAGGCGACCTCGACCTGCTGGTCGTTGTACTGCTCCTCGAGCTTCAGAAAGACGGGACTTGCCGTCAGGCCGAGCTGTGATGCCGCACCCACGTCGCCTTTCTGCGCGGCGGCCATCTCCTTCTTCTGCCGCGCCTTCAGTTCCTTGATCGTCTGTTTGAGCGCGATCACATCCGGGTACCGGTCGGTATACTGCAGCAGCATCTTGTCGAGCCGCTGCTGGTCCACGGCGATCTGCTGCTCGGTGTCGAGGGCCGCGCCCTCCACCGGCCCGCTGGCCGCAGAGGGCGCGCCGCTGGAGGTGAACTGCTGGCCGGTCCGCATCTCCTGCGCGAACGCATCGCGCTTGCGCTCGGCCACGTAGAGATTTCCCTGCAGCGTCCTGAGCTCGGCGTTGTCGGTCTGCAGCTGGCCAAAGGTGTCATTGCCGTGCTCGCCCGGCACGAGGCCGATGTGGCGCCGCTTGAAGTCCGCGAGCTGCTGCTCGGTGGCCGAAAGGCGCCGCCCATACTCGGCGATCTGCTGGGTCAGGAACTGCTCGGCCTGCTGCGAGCCGCGGCTCTTGTCGGTCAGCGAGCCCTCGACGAAGTCGTTGAGCAGCCGGTTGACCACCTCGATGCTGCGCTCGCGGTTGGTGTCCTCGTAGGTGATCGTAAAGATCGTCGGGACAGCCTGCGGAGTCTTGGGATTGACGTAGGGGATGAGCTGGATGTTCTCGGCGAGGTTATCGACCACCGCCTGTTGCTGCTTCGGGGTGATCGCGCCCGCCATGAGGTTGGCCTCGGTGGCGACCTTGCGCAGCTGCGGCGTGCCGAGCAGCACCGCACTGACACGCTGGAGCTGCTGCTCCACGTTGTCGTTGAGGCTGATCCCTTTGGTGGCCTGGCTGAGGGTGGTGCCGGTATCGACGAAGACCTGCGCGGAGGCCTGGTACTTGTTGGGGATGAGGAAGACGATCCCCCAGGCGAGCAGCGCCACGGACCAGGCGACGATGAGCGCCGCCCACTTGAACCGCCAGATGCCGCGCAGCTGGTCCTGAACACCCGCCAGGTCGGCGAACAACGTTGAGCCTGCCATCGCGTCCTCGGGTCCTAAAAGAGTGATTCGGGCACGACCAGCACGTCGCCGGGCTTGACCGGCAGGTTCTGCGACAGGTCGCCCTTGTTGAGCAGGTTCGAGAGCCGCACGTGCAGCGTCTCCACCCGGCCATCGACTTTGCGCTCGAGCTTCGCGTCATTGCCCGCGGCATAGGGGGTGAGCCCGCCCGCGGCGAGCACCACATCGAGCACCGTCATGCCCTCGTGATAGGGGATCGACTCGGGGTGCACCACCTGACCGATGACCTGGACCTGGCTGAGGACGCTGAGGGCCTGTTCGACGATCACCGTCACCCGCGGCGAGCGGATGTACTGGCTCAACGCCTTGTCCATGGCCTTCGCCAGCTGCACCGGGGTCTTGCCGGCCGCCACGATGTTGGAGATCAGGGGTGTGGAAATCCGCCCGTCGGGCCGCACCGGCACCGCCTTCTGCGACAGGTCGGGGTTCTGCCAGACGAAGATATCGAGCACATCCCCCGGCCCGATGACGTAATTCTTCGCGCTCTTGCCGCTCGTGGCGGCGCTGGCCGCCACAGCATGCGCGGCCGTCTGCGCCTGCACGGGCACGCCGCCCAGACACAGCGCCAGCGCGCCGGCCGCGATCAGCCCCGAAATCCGTGAATGATGTCGCAACATGATGTCAGCCTATCCGAAACGAGTTCCCTGGTCTGTGGTTAAGGTCTCAAGAGGTGCTCAAGCCCCAAGGGTCGCGAGCAGCTGCTGAGCCTTGTGCCGCGCGTCGAAGGGCTGCGGGCTCGCGAGGATCCGGGAGAGCACCTTGCGGGCCTCGGCCTGCCGGCCGGTCTTCGACAGCACGTACGCGTAGTGATAGGCCAGCTCCGGGTCCTGGGGTGCGAGCTTCGCGGCCCGCTGCAGGAACGGCAGCGCCTGGGCTCCCTGGCCCTTCTTCGCCAGGATCCAGCCCAGCGTGTCATTCACGCCCGCCGAGTTCGGAGCCAGGTGGTAGGCACGCTCGGCCAGCGCCTCGGCCTCGGGATTGCCCGAGCGGCCCAGGGCCCAGGCAAGATTGTTGAGCGCGACCACTTCGTTCGGTTGCTGCCGGAGCACGGCCCGAAACTCCGGGATGGCCCGCTGCGGCGAATGCATCACCAGCAGGTAGTAATCGGCGAGCACGACGCGCACCGGCCAGTCGGTGGGCTCGCGCTTCAGCCATGCCTGCACCGGCTGGATCGGGTCGGCCACATGCGCGGCGAGACGCGCCTGATAGAGCCTCACGGCGATCGCCGCGCTCGGACGCAGTGTCTGGACCTCGGCATAGGCGCTCATCGCCGCGGCCGGCTGATGCAGCGCGAACTCCACATTCCCCTTGAGCGCGAGCGCGCCCGGATCCTTCGGCTCGCGCGCGAGCAGCGCATTGACACGCGACAGCGCCGCCTGCGCATTGCCCTGGCGCAGATCGATCAGCGCGAGTGCGCCCACCACGGGCAGCCAGTTCGGCTGGAGCTGATCGGCCTTCATCAGCGAGGAGCGCGCCGCGGACGGCTGGTTCAGGGCGAGCTGGGCGCGCGCGCTCTCGAACCAGTACAGCGCATTGTCGGGCTGCGCCGTGGTGGCCTGCGTGAAGCGATCGAGCGCCGCGCCGTACTGGTTGGCCTGCATCAGCAGCAGGCCGGCGTTCTCGAGAAGCTCGGTGCGCCCGGGCCGCGCGGCAATGGCCCGGTCCAGCGCAGCGTTCGCCGTGGCGAGATCGCCCTCGGCAAGCGCCACCCGCGCCAGTGCGAACTGCACATCCGGCGAGGTGCCGGCGTCTCTGGCGGCCTCGAGCACGGTGCGCGCCTGCGCGAAGGAGCGGCTCTGCATGAACGCATCGGCGAGCGCCAGACGAACGTTCAGCGCGTCCGGGTGCGCCCCGAGCGCCGCGCTCAGGCGGCGCTCGGCCGCGGCCGCATCGCCCTCATCCAGCTCGACCTGTGCCAGGTCGATCAGCGCGGGCAGATCCTCCGGGCTGATCGAGAGCGCCTGACCGAGCAGCGCGCGGGCGCGCACCACCTGGTCCTGCGAGGCGAGGTACGAGGCGGCGAGCTCGAGCATCCCCGGATCACGCGGGTGCGCGGCCAGCAGCGCATCGACCTCCCGGCCGGCGGCGGCCGACCCACGCGTGGCGAGCAGCGCCGTGATCAGCAGCTTGTCGCGGCGCAGATCGCCGCTGTCGGGGGTCTTCTCAAGGAGCGCGAGCCCCTGCGCCGCACGCCCGGTGCTGAGGTACGCGGCCGCGAGATTGTCCACCGCCGCCTGATCGTGCGGATGCGCGCGCACGTTGCGCTCCAGCGCCTCGATCAGGGTCTGGGAATTGCCCGAGCTGCGGGCGGCCTGGCTGTAGAGCGCCAGCAGCTGAGGGTCGAGGTTCGGCGCATCGAGTGCGGGCGTCAGCACTCGCACCGCCGCGCCGGGCTGGCCGAGCTTCAACTGCACATCCGCCAGCAGCTTGCGGGCCTCCAGGTTGTCCGGGGTCGCCGCGACGACCTGCTGCAGCTGCTGCTGCGCCTCCTCGAGCTCGCCCTGCTGCAGCAGCGCCGCCCCCAGCGCCATTCGCGCCGGCAGGTAGTTCGGGGCGTCCGCCACGACGCGCTCGAGCTCGTCGGAGCCGCCGATCAGGTCCTTGCGCGCGAGCTTGATCCGCGCATCCAGCAACATCGTTACGGGAGCGAGCGGCTCGAGCTTCGCGAGCGCCTGCTCGCTCTGGGCGGCCGCATCGACCCGGCCCAGCGCCAGGCGCGACTCGGTCAGGGCGATCAGCGCGGTCACGCGGTGGATGATGGGCTCGGAGGGCGCCATCCGTGCGAGCGATGCCGTCAGGGCCTGCTCGGCGGCCGGGAACCGCCCCAGCCACTCATCGACCCGGCCCGCGAGCAACCGTGGCTCGGGGGATTTCGGGTCGAGCCGCTGGGCGGTCTCGAGCTGCTTGAGCGCCTCGGCGAGCTTGCCCTCCTGGGCGAGGGACGCGGCGAGCAGATCCTGCGCTTCGGTGAGGGTGGGCTGGCGCGCCAGGAGCGGCTGCAGGAGCCCGATCGCCTGGGCCGGCTGTCCGGTCGCGAGGAGCGCGCGCGCGCGCATCAGCGTCCGATCGGGCTGGGGCAGATCGATCGTGTGATTCGCGAGCGCATCGAGCAGCGAGCGCGCCTTGCCGGTCGCGAGCCAGATCCGCGCCTGCAGTGCATCAACCTTCGGTCCCCGTGCACCGGCCGCGCGAGCATGCGCGAGCGCCGATGCGGCGCCGCTGAAATCGCCCGCATCGACCGACAGGCGCGCCAGCAGCAGCCACGCGTGGGTGTTCTTGGGCTCCTTGACGATGACGGCGCGCAGATCGAAGGCCGCACCCTGCCAGTCGCCCGCCTTCATCTCCCGCTGCGCCCGCACCATGTGGTAGTGGGGAGTCAGCAGCGCGCCGCATCCCGCCAGTGCGAGGGATGTGAGCAGCACCCCGAGCTGTCGCGCCCGAACCGGAGTTACGCCGAACCGTTTCCACATGATCGATACTCCGAAGGTGCAGCGGGGCCTCTCACCTCGGTGGCACGCCGCGCGACGCCGCGCGTCCCGATGCGCGGCGCTGAGGGGCAAAGGATACCGGCTGGCCAAAGACTGTCGCAATCCCGTAGCCGATCGGGGACACCGATGCCCCGAACGTCCCGATTGGTCGCCGGTTATCCTACCAGTTTGCGGCCGGGAACACTCCCGCCCGCCTGAGCGGTGATCTGGGACGGATTTAAACGCGGCGGGCGCGCGCCGGCCGGGGGCTGCTTCTCAGTTCGCAAACGGCGGCGGCCGACGGGCCTTGCACCCTGGCGCGCCCGCCGGGCGCTTTACTTCTTTTAGCGTATCCCTAAGCTCGGCCTAGGCCGTGAATCAGCTGATGATCTTGCTGGCGATATTGGACAAAGCGCTCTCTGCGCCGGCGTTCGTGTAAGACTTGACGGCGAAATACCAGGTGCCCGTGGTCAAACCCTCGATGACGTAGCTGTTGACCCCCGGCGAGACGTTCACCACCACATCGAGGTTGCCCGGGTCGGTGCCATAGTAGATGCGGTAACCGGCCAGATCGGTGAGCGTCGAGCCGTTGGTATTGGTGGTGGGCGCCGTCCAGGAGAGCATGGCATTGCCCGTGCCCGAATTGGCCGACGCCACGGTGATCGAGAAGGGCGAGGTCGAGGCACTCGCCTGCCCGTCGTTGACCGAGAGAGTGATATTGGAATACGTGCCGACGTCACCGGCGGTGGGCGAACCGGAAAGAACCCCCGTCGTGGCATTGAACGTCATCCACGTCGGCGCATTGTGCACGCTGAACGTGAGAGTTGCTCCAGGGGGCGCGCCGGTCACGTGCGCCGTCACCGTGAAGGACTGTCCGACCATGACGGTGCTTTGGGCCGTGGCCGTCCCAGAGGAGACCTGCATGCTCTTCGTCGAGGTCTGCGCCGCCGAGGCGCTGGAGGAGTTGCCCGATGTGCCTTGGCCCCCGCAGCCCGTGAGCAGTGCCAGCGTGAGCACCGCACAACAGACAAACCGGAACGACACTGCACGCATACCGTTGACTCCTGACCCGCGGGCCTCGCACCCCGATCGCTGCCCTGCGCGTCCGGCGAGGACTTTCGGCGCAGCCCACAGCGCTTATGCAACTGGCGTGCCATCATATAAAACCCTTTTTGATCAATAGCTTGAAGGTTCACTGGCGGGTCGGTCGTTGCGGCGACACCCGATCCTGTCTGTGGCCAGAGACGCAATACTGATGTGCTACCGCCGACGCCCGGCGCAACACCTTGAATTTCGGGTCAAACCATGACTGTCGCGATTACGGTGCCGAGTGCCGGCATCGGCTGACCAAGAGTGTCACTGCGTGATGGGCCGCACCGTTTCACGCGATCGGCGCCTCACGCAATCCAACATAACACTCACGGATGCGACAAAAGATCCCGCGACGTGACAGATTCTCGAGGCGCAGTGCCTGCGCCGCGCAGAGGTCGCAATGCTCCGACGACTGCGGATTGCGACAAGTGGGCCGCGCTGATACAGATCCGCCGCACGCGAAGATCCCGCCGCGCCGCGCGACAGAGAGGATCCCGAGGCGAACCCGCCGATGAAGGCCAAGACCGTACGGCCGCTGTTGAGTATTCTCGTGCTCGGCTTCGGGTCCACCAATGCACGGGTGATCGTTCGCGAGGGCGGCGGCGATACGACCCGAGCCATCGGCCCGAGTCGCGCCCGATCCCCGGGGCACCACAGCGCATCGGCACGCACCGCGTCCCGGGTCCTCCTCCCCTTCGGCGCCCAGCGCCGTCCAACCGTCTCCCGCAGGCCGCTACGCTCAGCCCTCGGCGTCAGACACGTCTCCCGTGCAGAGGCGCGTCACGCCGCGCTCATCGGGTGGTCCGGCCTCCCCCGAGGTTGTGACCCCGCCGCCGAGTCACCTGGCCGGTGATCTGGCCTGTGAGACGCGCGGCGGCGGCGCGCCCGGGACCGCGGATGACCTCGATGGTCCGCGCGACGGGTGCGGTGATTTCGGCATTCCGGGCGCAGGGCCGGGCGGCGGCGCTGTTTCTCGCCGGGATCGCCGCGCTCAGCTTGGCGCTGCGCCGGCGAGGCCGCCCCGCAGGCTGAGGGAGGAGAATTTCCGCGGGCACGCGCCGATCGCGTGCGCGCATCACTTCGGCGCGGCGCCGGTCCGTCCCATCAGGTCGTAGAGCGTCGGGCGGGTCACGCCAAGCAGCTCGGCGGCCTTGGAGATGTTCCCGCCCGTGACGGCGAGTGCGCGCTGCACGGCCGCGGCTTCGGCCCTCTGGCGCACCTCGCGCAGGGGCTCAATTCCCGCCTCGCCCTCGCTCGCCTGCCGCTCCAGCGTCAGGTCCGCGGCCGTGACGAGCTTGCCCTCGGCCATGATGGCCGCCGCATTCACCCGGTTCTCGAGCTCGCGCACGTTGCCGGGCCAGGGATACTGCTCGATGGCGGCGAGCGCATCCGGTCCCAGCTTCAGTGCGGGCCGGCCGTGGCGCTTGCACGCCTGCTGCAGCAGGTAATTGGCGATGAGCATCGCATCCGCGCCGCGCTCGCGCAGCGGCGGGATGTTCACCGCCACCTCGCTGATGCGGTAGAAGAGGTCTTCGCGGAAGCTCTTCGCGGCGATCGCCGCCTTCAGGTCCTGGTGGGTCGCGGCGATGATGCGCACGTCGACCTGGATCAGCTCCCGGCCGCCCACCCGCTCGATCACCCGCTCCTGCAGAAATCGCAGCAGCTTCGCCTGCAGGGCCAGCGGCATGTCGCCGATCTCATCGAGAAACAGGGTCCCGCCGTCGGCGGTCTCGATCTTGCCGACGGTCTGCTTGACCGCGCCGGTGAAGGCGCCCCGCTCGTAGCCGAACAGCTCGCTCTCGAGCAGCGTCTCGGGAATGGCCGCGCAGTTGATCGCGACCATGGGTTGCGCGGCGCGCGTGCTGAGCGCATGCAGCGCCTGGGCGAGGCGCTCCTTGCCCGTGCCGCTCTCACCGAGCAGCAGCACCGTGGCCTGCGTGGGTGCGAGCTTCTGCACCAGGCGGCAGACCTTGAGCATCGGCTCGCTGGCGGCGATGACGCCTTCGAGCGCGAGCGAGTGGTCTGCTGCGAGACGGCGGTTTTCCTCCTCGAGCTCGTGGATGCGCCGCGCGCGGTCGATGATGAGCGAGAGCACCTGCGTATCGACGGGCTTCTGGCAGAAGTCATAGGCGCCGAGGCCGATGGCCCGCAGCGCGTGCTCCCGGCCCTCGCGCCCCGTGACGACGATGATCTTGGTCCCGGGTGAGACGCGCAGCAACTCGGCGATGGTGGCGAAGCCTTCCTCGACCCCGTCCGGATCGGGCGGCAGCCCCAGGTCCTGCAGCACGATGGGCGGCTCGAAGCGGCGCATGGCCGCAAGCGCCTCGGGGCGGCTCGAGACGCACTCGACCTCGTAGGCGTCGAGCGCCCACTTCAGCTGGCGCTGCAAGCCCGGATCGTCCTCGACGACCAGAAGCCTAGTGGGTTTGGAGTTCACGGGGTTCTCCTTGCGCAGCCGAGAGCGCCGGCGCCAGAGGCAGGCGCAGCGTGAAGCGGGTGCCGCGTCCCGGGCGGCTGTCGACCTCGATCACACCGCCGCATTTGCGCACGAACTCGCGCGCCTGATAGGCCCCGATGCCGAACCCCTGCTCGCCTTTGGTCGTGTCGAAGGGCCGGAACAGCCGGTGCCGGATGAACTCCTCATCCATGCCGCTGCCCGTGTCGGTCACTTCGATGACCGCATTCGGTCCGCTCCTGTGCAGCGATACGGTAACCGATCCGTCGGCCGGTGTCGCCTCCTGGGCGTTGCGGATGAGATGCTCGAGCACCTGCGCCAGCCGCTCGCGATTGAGCACCACTTCGCCGCGCTCGCGCACCTCCAGCGCCGGCACCGGTTGCCCCGCGCAGCGCCGGATGGCCTCCGCGCACAGCTCACCAAGCTCCACGCGATGGCTCTGCTCGGTGAGCGCGCCGCTTCTGAGCTCCTCCATGAGGCGCGTCATGCGCTTGACGGAGTTGTCGATGGTCAGAATCGCATCGTCGAAGAATTCCGGGTTGCCGCGGTGGCGGGCGGCGTTCTGCACCACCAGCGCCTGCTGGGCGATCAGGTGCCTCAGGTCATGCATGAGCACCGCCGAGAGCCGGTTCATCGCCTCGAACTGATGGGCCTCGGCGAGGCGCTTGGCGGCCTGCTCGAAGGCGAGGAAGCTCGCCACCTGGCGGCCCGCGGCGCGCAGCAGGTCGAGCTCCTCCCAGGAGAGGCGCACCGCAGCGAGGGACTGGCCGATGAGCACGAACCCGACGAGCGCGTTCTCGCAGATGAGCGGCACGACGAGCCACAGGCGCCGATCCTCCCGCATCCACTCCGGTGGGGTCAGATCCGGCTTGCCGCGCCCCGGGAGGCGCAGCGCATCGAGATCGCAGATCCACTCGTTGCGCAGCAGGAACTCGAAGAACTCCGCGTGGCCGCTTGCGCGCGGCGCCGACGGGGGCGCCAGATCGCCGCCCACCGGTCCATAGCCGCCATCGGCGTCCCGCAGCCACAGCCCCCCGTGCGGGGCGCTCATGAAACCCGCCATCACGGCGGCAATGCGGTCATAGATCGGCGTGTCGCCCCCCACGGAGAGTGCGCGGGTGAGCCTCTGCCACTCGCTGCGGTAGTCGTAGCGATACGGGAAGAGGTACTTGGCGATCGTCACGCGCGACCAGGCGCGGAACTTCTCCGATAGCGCCGCCACGGCCAGCATCAGGGCACCGGCGGCGAGGAACAGCATCTGACCGGCCGCGCCCCACGAGCCGCCGAGTCGGCGGATCAGAAAGCTCCCCACCGCCATGATGAGCACATAGACCGCCGCCCCGAGCAGCGTGGCGCTGAAGAAGACGATCCGCGGCGAGAGAAAGACCGCGGACTCCCATTCCGGGATGCGGGCGAGGCCCACGGCCAGCAGCCCCGCGAGCGCCGCGTTGATGATGCCGCGATCCACCCAGAACGTCGCGGCGAAGCTGCCGTGCAGCATCGCGATCGAGAACAGGCACAGGTCCCAGACGAACATCGCCCCGAGGGCGAGCCACACGTACTTCAGCGCCCAGCGCTGGGTCGAGCGGGTATTGCGCGCGACCTGCTCGACCAGCATCAGCCCGGCGATGGCGAGCACGAATCCGCCCCACAGCCAGTAGCGCTCGACTTGGCGCGCCAGCGCCCCCGGACCGCCCGGCAGCACCGTGCCGACGGCCCCGAGCACGACCAGCGCCACGAGCACCGCGAGCGCTCGCTGCCCGAGCTGGGCCACGCGCGAGGCCCCGGAGCCGGCGAGGCAGCGCACCAGCACGAGCATCCAGGCGAGATCACGCAGATATTCGGCGGCAATCGCCAGCCCCAACGGGAAGCGCGCCCCGCCCGCCTGAGCGGCGAGCACCACCGACCAGCCGAGCTGCGCAGCGAGGGCCGCGGCCAGGCCCGAGCCGGTGAGGCGGCGCCGCCATAGGGTCAGGGACGCCGCGAGCAGCGCCGCATAGGCGATGGCCGAAAGGAAGTAGCCGAGCACCGCGCGATCGTACTGCACGGGCGGGAAGCTTACCGGCATCGGCCGCTCCGTTGCACCTCGGGGCCACGGCCGCCCCGGGAACCGGGATGGGCCTGACCGGCGGCGGACGGGCGAGGGACCCGTCCGCCGCCGCCGTCACGGCGTGATCTTGCGGATCTCGTTGTTGCTGTAGTCGCCCACGAACAGATCGCCAGAGGCATCCACCGCGATGCCGGAGGGGCTGTCGAACGTGGCCGAAGTGCCCGTGCCGTCGGCATGGCCCACGACGCCCGCCTGGCCCGCCAGCGTCGTGACTACCCCCTTCGGCGTCACCAGGCGGATTTCCTCGTTGTTGGTGTCCGCGACGTACACGTTGCCCGCCGAGTCCACCGCCACCCCGAGGGGGGTATAGAACGAGGCGGAGGAGCCGGTGCCGTCGGCGCTGCCGGCCGTGGTCGAGCCCGCCAGCGTCGAAACCACGTCCGAGGTGTCGATCATCCGGATCTCGTTGTTGTTGGCGTCCGCCACATAGACGTTTCCGGCCGAGTCCACCGCGACACCCGTGGGGTAGTTGAACGAAGCCGACGTTCCCGAGCCATTGGCGCTGCCGGCGACCGTCGTGCCGGCCAGCGTCGTCACCAAGCCGGCGGGTGAGATCTTGCGGATTTCGTTATTGGCGCTGTCGGCCACGTACACGTTGCCCAAGGAATCAACGGCCACCCCTTCGGGGTGACTGAACGAGGCAGCGCTTCCCGTGCCGTCGGTGCTGCCTGCGGTGGTCGAGCCCGCCAGCGTGCTGACGACGCAGGTGCTGGCGGTCGTACCGGTGCACACGATCTTGCGGATCTCGTTGTTGAGGGTATCGGCCACGTAGAGATTGCCGGAGGAGTCCACGGCCACCCCCTGCGGATGGTCGAACAGCGCCAAGGTACCCGTCCCGTTGGTGCTGCCTGCCACACCCGCCTGACCTGCAAGCGTCGTCACCACGCCGCTCGAGGAGATCTCGCGGATCTCATCGTTGAACTCGTCGGCCACGTAGATGTTGCCGCTGGAGTCCACTGCGGTTCCGTCGGGGTGGTAGAACGATGCCGAGGTGCCCGTGGCATCGGTGCTGCCGGCGGTGAGCGAGCCGGCGAAGGTGCTCACCGTGGCCGTGTCGGCCGTACAGCTGAAGGACTCGGAGGACTCGTTGGAGGCGATCGATCCGGAGAAGTTGGACGAGCCGGCGGTGCACGTTGCCCAGAACGGCTGCGTATTCACCGTCACATCGACATTGGTGCCGTACGGGACGGATTGAGTGAATTGGAACGTGGTCGCTCCGGCGGCCACCGGGAGGACCTCACCGCCGGAGTAATCCTGCAGCTTCAGGCCCGCGGTCGACAGCCCGGTGAGGGTGCCCGAGATGGTAAAGGTCTGCGCCGAGCAGCTGACCTTCACCGTGGTCACGTCGGCGGAGACCGTGCCGGTGGCGGAGGAGACCGTACAGGTCTCGCCCGTGGGCTGGCTCAGCACCGTGACATCGTACGATGCGCCGCTCGCGAGCATCGTGCTGAACGTGAAGGTGCTCGCGCCCGAGGGCACGGTGAGATTGTCCCCGCCGTTGTCCTGGAGCACCAGGCCCGAAGCGCTCAAGCCCGTGACGGTACCCCCGACGCTGAAGGTGGTAGGGGTTCCGCCGCCGCCACCACCGCCACCGCCACCAGTGCTGCTGGTGCTGCTCGCCCCACCCCCGCCTCCGCAGGCAGCCAGGGCCAGACTCGCCAATGCGTACACGCCCCAGCGTGTGGCGCCGAGACGGACACGAACGAGTGTACGCATGCTCACTCCCCTTAGATACGCACCGCTGACGAGCGTATACGCGCTGGGCCAAACGCGCCAGCGGCTCGCGGGGCATACCGACGCAATTGTCGGATTTTGCAGACAGCCGCGGTGGGTTTCTCAACCTGTTCGAATGGACGCATCTATTGCCCAAGGCGCCGACCGGCGGCCGCATCCGGCAGACACTCGCGCCCGGCGTCGCGGATTCTGTTCGGAGCGCGCTCAGCGGTCGAATCTGCGTGCGTGCCGGCTTGTCGATGCCCGCTGCTTCATGCGGGAACCTGCCGCGGCACCACCGAGCCGCCGCAAGGCCCCTATCCTATGAGGTGCCTGTGCGCACCGCCTGCAGGGATGTGACCGCACCCCGACCGGGATGGGCATGGCACGTCCGCAAGCGATCGAGCGCAGGTCAACGACCCGGGCTCATGGCCGCCTCCCTCGAGGCGAGGACCGGCAAGGCGGAGTTCACCGGCGATGGCACCGGTGAAGCTGGGTGACCCCCTCCCGGGCGGGCGCGCCGCCCGTATTGGGCGAGCCCACGACCGTGACGACATTTTTTACACGCGGAATCCAAACCCTGATGAGCCTGCCGCGACCGATTGGAGAGGGCCTCTTGGCGGATGGGGCTGGCGGGCTTGCGCGCCAGGAAGCCGCGTGGACCTCACCACCGGCTGCGTTCCGGCGCCCGCTGGACCGCCAAGACTCAGGGCAAGCGGGTGGGCCCCGGCGGCACCTCTGGCGGCACGGTCAGCAGCGTCGGCGATCTTTACAGTCTGCACATTGAGCGGCGTGCGGAATTCCACAAGTACTTGATATTATTACCTATGATGTCGTTGGCACATCGATTGCAGTACCTAGGCGCAGACACCACCACAGCATATGGAGTTCGGACATGAGCAGGCGTATTTCAAAACTTGGACTTATCGCCGCGACGGTCGGCGCGCTAATGGCCGGTACGGCGTTCGCCTCGCCGGTCACGCTTCAATTGAGCAGTGGCTCCTCGTCGACGACCCTCTCCGCGCCCGTGGGCTCGGATACGATCGGTTACAGCAACGCGAATTTCAATGGCTGGGACATTCAGTTCGCCAGTGCAACCAGCGGTTCCCCGAATGCCAACACCTATTTCGGTGCGCTGGACCTCGGCACCCTGAGCGCAACCTGCTCGCCCTACGCCGGAACGGGCCCGACCCCCACGGGCTGGTGCGGTGCGCTCACGATCACCGCGAGCGACACGGGTTTCACCACTCCGACATCTGGCTTCATCATGGCCGGCTCGAATTCCCAGACCTTCGGTATGGGCACCGTCGAGCAGACCGGCTGGGTCAACGACACCGAGATCGGATCGCTCCTCCTGACCAACACGGACCACAACACAGTGTTCGGTGGAGGTACGCCCAGCTCGAATCCCTACTCGATCATGCTGACGGCCGTCCTGACGCCCAATTGCGGTGAGGCCACGAGCTGCAATGCGGGATTCAGCTTTGATGGCACCATCCAATCGGTTCCGGAGCCGGGCACCCTGGCGCTGTTCGGTGCCGGCCTGCTCGGCTGCGCGCTGGTCATCAGCCGACGCCGGGCCCGGCAGAGCTGATCGT
>JAKAXA010000056.1 GCA_021816775.1 Pseudomonadota bacterium | reverse complement strand
CGAGCACCCCAGCGAGCCGCGAACGAGCCGCCGACCGCGCGTTCCTGCTCCTCGATCTCGAGTTCGGCAACGCCCCCTGGTGGCAAGCCATCGTTCACGATCCCGAGCGGCAGATCCGCAAAGCCTCACTCCACCCCGCATTCCCCCGCTACGCCGCCCTTCCCCTCACCCGCGCAACCCTCATCGCCGCGTGGCGCGCCGTCTGCGCCGATGCGCATTCCGCTCAGATTCTGCTCGGCCTCGATGCGACGGTCGTTGAACTCCTGATCAATCTCCCAGTGACGGCCATCGATCACATCGCCCATCACGTCCATCCCCATCTTCGGCCCCGATGGGCGGATCATCCGGCCTTCTGGAGAGCGCTCCTGCGCGCCGCCAATCGCGAAGACAGCCGGCAGCTGTCACGCATTGACGTGCAGGGGATTCAGCTCTTGACGAGCGACATGCTCATCGCGGGCGCCGAACAGACTGCTCACCGCCTAACAATCGGCCGCGGTAATAAAAAACTGGCATGCTCCAACCACAATGTCGTGGCGTCATAGACCGCGATCGCGCCGGCAATTCCGTGTTCTCCGGTTCCATAAACTGCGGCGGCCACAAGAGAGTTGACTGGCACAGATGACACACCGCACACCGCATGCCGCGTCCAGCACCGAATCACGGACGACGTCGGCTCGCTTCGATCGAAGACGGCGATGTCCACAGCTGTCCGGCGACGCCGCCCCAGGAGGTCTGTGCCGAGAGCAACACTTCATGCGTTTCAGCTGCCGCGAGTCTCCACATTTATCCAGGCAGCGGCTGGCACACCGTTCAATCCCTTGAACCTAGTCATCATGGAACGGCCGGCCCCCGATTCGCAGACCGTGGGTTACGCTGCGGATCGGGTATGAACCGTGGCGCAGAGCCACATACGAACGGGAGCCGGCGATGAGAAACGTACGATTTGTGGGGCTTGATGTCCATGCGGAGACGATTGCTGTGGCGGTAGCGGAGGTCGGTGGCGAGGTACGCAGTCTCGGGGTGATCCCGAACCGGCCGGAATCGGTGCGCCGGCTGATCGGCAAGCTCGGCAAGACCGAACAGCTGCGGGTGTGCTACGAGGCGGGTCCGACCGGGTACGTGCTGTACTGGCAGCTCACCGAGCTGGGCGTGAAGTGCGAGGTGGTGGCCCCGACGCTGGTTCCGGTGAAGAGCGGGGATCGGGTGAAGACCGATCGGCGCGATGCTGAGAAGCTGGCGCGCTGCTACCGGGCCGGGGACCTGACGGCGGTGTGGGTGCCGGATGCGGCGCACGAGGCGCTGCGCGATTTGGTGCGTGCGCGCCTGGCGGCCAAGCGTGATCAGCTGCGGGCGCGTCATCGACTGGGCAAATTCCTGCTGCGCCAGGGGCGTCGAGCCCCCGAGGGCACCACGGCCTGGACGGGCAAGTACATGGCCTGGGTCAAGCAGCAGCGCTTCGAGCATGCGGCGCAGCAGGAGACGCTGCTGGACTACTTGCACGAGGTCGAGCATGTGGCCGAGCGCATCGTGCGGCTCGAGCGCAGCATCGATGGGGCGGTTGAGACGATGCCCGCGGCTCAGCAAGCGGTAATTGCGGGACTGCAGTGCCTGCGCGGAGTGGCGAAGGTATCGGCCGTGACGCTGGTGAGCGAGCTCGGGCAGCTCTCGCGCTTTGGCGGCGCCCGACAGCTGATGGGCTACGCCGGCATGGTTTCGCGCGAGCACTCCAGCGGTGCGCGAATCCAGCGCGGCTCGATCAGTAAAGCGGGCAATGCGCACCTGCGCCGTATCGTGACCGAGGCAGCTTGGAGCTACCGGTATCTGCCCGCGTTGGGCAGGGCGCTGCAAGCGCGGCAAAGTGGGGCAAGCGCTGAGGTCAAGGCGATCGCCTGGCGGGCGCAGCACCGGCTGCATGGCCGCTACCGCGCGCTCCTGGGGAAAGGCAAGACCAAGCAGAAGGTGATCACGGCGCTCGGGCGTGAGCTGCTGGGCTTCATCTGGGCGATCGGCTGTGAGATCGAGCGCGATCACCCTCAGGAGGTACGCCGCGCCGCCTGAAATGCGGCGAGCGAGAAATCGATGGGCTCGGTACAGGCACAAGCGGTCAGCGGCTGGGGTCGCACACGGCAAAGGAGAATCCTCGTGAGCTTCTATGCGACAAGCCTGCACGGCCGGACCCGCGTTCCTAGTCCGAGGCAGCTCCCGACGAATCACGACCATGATGGCGGGCCTTACGCCCGATCCACGAATATCAGAGTGGTGCGACGAGAGTCGCTGAGGAGGTAATGCTTCTTAGTGGCGCGAAGCCACGACGATGATTGTCAGTCCGGCGAGAGATCGTCGGAACTGACTTGGTGTTCAGTCACCAATAGCCTAGGGGCTATGGCGGCCACCGCAAGGGGCCGTCTAAGGCGCCCTGACAATGAACCCCCGCGCGAGCGGTGGCGACGATCCGCGAGGAACGTCGACAGAATCTGCCAGCTACAAGGCGGATAAGGGGCTAGGCTTGGTGGAAGGGTGAACCTAGGTGAACTGTTGTAACTACCGTGATATTCGACAGGCGAAAGTAGCTTCATGCGCCTGAGCCAAAATGGCCTGCGGTCGGCTGTCTGGCTTCACGCTTCTAGACACACTGACGTTGCACCGCCGGTAGATAGACAGCACCCTCCCTACCATGTCATCGTCGTGGAACTCGGTAAACCCGATGGTCCCCTGGATGGATAGGCCGGGTAAGCGTATCGCAAGATGCGTGAACGACCAGCGGGCAGAGGATCGCGGAGAAAGCAAATGCCGGGCTGTAATCGCCCGGACAGGAGACAACGTGCTCCACCCGAAAGGGGCGCTGACTTCCGCGTGGTGTGGAATGGCGAGATCATATGCCGAATCCCCTCGATAGGAGGCAAGCAAGTATGCGAACCGCGACTGCTGCGGATTCTGCGGCCTCCCGCAACATAGACGGCTGGGACCAGATACCCTGGGCCGAGGTCCATGAAAGCGTGAGGAGACTGCAGATTCGTATCGCCAAGGCAACTCGTGAACAGGACTGGCGCCGGGTGAAAGCCCTGCAAAAGTTTCTGGTCAACTCGTTCTCGGCCAAGGCACTGGCCGTCAAACGAGTGTCGGAGAACGATGGCAAGCGAACACCGGGCGTGGACGGCGAGATTTGGACCACCCCGGAAGCCAAATGGCAAGCCATCCAGCAGTTGGATAGCCGAGATATTCGACCACAACCACTGCGCCGGGTGTACATCCCGAAGCGTGGAAGCTCGAAGATGCGTCCGCTAGGAATCCCCACCATGATCATCCGGGCTCAACAAGCTTTGCATCTGTTGGGACTGGAACCCGTGGCGGAAACACGCGCCGACCCGAATTCTTACGGTTTCCGTCGGAATCGAGGTACACAGGACGCCATCGAAGGCGCGTTCACTCTACTGGCGCGGAAGGGTTCTGCGTCTTGGATTCTAGAGGGTGACATTCTCGGCTGTTTCGACAACTTCGGGCACGGATGGCTCGAGAGCCACATCCCGATGGACAAGAAAGTTCTGCGGGACTGGCTCAAGGCTGGATATGTGGAATCCGGGAAGCTCTTTCCAACGGAGGCCGGCACTCCGCAGGGGGGAATTGCCTCGCCTACGATTGCGAACATAGCACTGGACGGGCTGGAGGCGGTCCTGGCCAAGCAATTCGGTCGGACAGACAATGCCACCAGACGAAACCGGGTGCGGTTGCTGAGGTACGCCGACGACTTCATCGTCACCGGAAGCTCGAAAGAGCTTCTGGAGCATGAAGTCAAACCGCTTGTCGAGGCATTCCTCGCCGAGCGGGGTCTTCAGTTGTCACCAACGAAGACCACCATAACGCATATCTCCGAGGGCTTCGACTTTCTCGGGCAGAACGTACGCAAGTACGGCGACAAGCTTCTCATCAAGCCGTCGACCAAGAACGTGAAGACGTTCTTGGACAACGTTCGGGAGACCATCAGGGTTCACCGCTCATCCAAGCAGGAGACCCTGATCAATTTGCTCAACCCCATGATCAGGGGTTGGGCCAATTACCACCGGCACGTTGCTGCAAAGGCGACGTACGTGGGGGTGGACCACCACATCTGGCAAGCTCTGTGGCGCTGGGCACGTCGCAGACACCCGCGAAAATCGGCCGGATGGGTCCGGGAGAGATACTTCCGTACCCTTGATCATCGGCATTGGGTGTTCGCGACGGAAGCCTGGGATAGGCGTGGCGTACCGAGACTCCTGGCGCTGCGATCAGCGTCAAGCACTCGGATAGCCCGGCATGTCAAAGTTAAATCGAACGCTAATCCTTTCGATCCCGCTTGGGACTCCTACTTCGCACAGCGGAAGAGGAAGCGCATGCAGGACGGGCTGCCGGAAGGCAGCCTGCCCAAGCGACTTTGGCAGCAGCAAGAAGGGTACTGTCCGGAATGCGGTCAGCTCATCGAGGAGGAAGAAAGATGGGCCATCCAGCCGGCGGTCCCACTTCAGGATGGCAGCACTCGCCCGCCCGCCACCCCGAAAATGTTCCACTCCTCTTGCCAACGTGTCTTCCGCCGTCACGAGGATGTTCTCCTCCGACGGCAGCCGAGCGCCGGCTCCTATGAAAGGGGCTCCGTCCATGCTTGAGCCGGATGCGGGGTCAACTCGCACGTCCGGTTCTCAGAGGGGCGCGGGCCAGCAATGGCTCGCGCCTACTCGACATCAACCGTCGACATGAGCTGCCCCGGCTGCTGTTCACTTGTGCTTGGCCCGAGACAAAGAGCGTTGACCACTAAACCACTTGACGGGTCGTTTCATATCAGCGGTGGGACTCGAGCTGGGATCAGCCGCCTCGTTCGAGGACCTTCCACCTTCCTGGAAGTAACGGCGCCATCGCACGGCCAGTCAATCGCAGTCGGTCGAGCGGCCGAACCAGGTCTGGGCCACCGATATCTCGTATCTGCCGATGGCCCACGGGTTCATGTACCTGACGGCCATCCTCGATATCGCCAGCCGCAAGGTGCTGGCCTGGCGGCTCTCCAACACGCTCACGACCGATTTCTGTCTCGACGCGCTGAATGAGGCGCTCGCGCGCTTCGGGACCCCGGATATTTTCAACAGCGACCAGGGCGCGCAGTTCACTTCCGGGGACTGGCTCGATCGGCTGAAGGCCACCGGCTGTCGCATCAGCATGGACGGCAAGGGTCGCTGGGTGGACAACGTATTCATCGAGCGGCTGTGGCGATCGGTCAAGTACGAGGAGGTCTATCTGCACGCGTATCGTGACGGCCGCGAAGCGCAGCGGCAGCTCGCGGCGTACTTCGATACCTACAATCGCAGGCGGCTGCATCAGTCCCTCGACTACCAAACGCCGGATGAGGTCTACTTCGGCGCGCGGACCGAAGAGCTCCCCGCGGTGGCCTGAAGGATCGCAATGACGACGCGCAGCAGCCGGGATCGAAATCTGAGGGGTGGTGAGGTAGCGGATACCCCCATGATCGCCGCTCTCAGGGCGTCCTATGTGGTCGCTTTTACTCGCGCCTCCCAAAAAAGCAGACTTTCCTCTCTCGAAGCGCCGCAGACACCGACAGGCCCCCGTTCTTTTCAAGCGCGGACTTCTGCCGCCGAAGGCGGCAGACTGCGCGACGCCTTCGGCGCCGCACGCAGGAGACCCGATAGATGCAAAATCCAAGATCAAGAGTTGAAGACAGAACCGTTACCGTGTTTAATCAACTCAGCAGGGTCGTCCACTTATCCCACCCGGAAATCTGTCCGAACGACCCGAGCCACCCCACATACACCACGGCACGGGACACGATTCTGTCAAATACCATGACGTAGGATCCACCGTCGGGGAAGACGGCAATCTACGAAATCATGCCACCATCGTATCAACACCCCTCGGATTGGATCAGCGAACAACGACCCGCCGAATCAAGAACACTTCAACCTGGTCTGACAAGAGAATCATGATGATAGCCAGTAAGATCCGCCCGATATTTGCGCTATTTCTTTCATTCGTAGGCACGTTGGCATGCGCGACGACTCCCAGCTCTCCGCAAAAGGGATCTCCCGCCTGGTTCGTGGCGCGAGCCGCAAACCCCTGGCTTCCCAGGTACGATCCCCAAACCGACTGGAATTTCCTCCACGCCAGCAAACGGGTGCAGCAGACGTGCTTGCGGAGCGCGACCCTCCCGATCCCTCCGGCCGACTTGCCGAGCGCCGCGCAAGCCGCTCGACTCATGTCGTGCAATTCCGAAGCGCTGTACTACGGCTTTGCCGGCAAACCGAACTACGTGCGCGCCCGCAAGTGCGCCTACCTTGAGCGTGCAGCTGGCAATCGCTTCCCTGTCGCCAGTTCCGCAATACTGTCGATGATTTACGCCAATGGCCTGGGCGTGAAGCGCAACCTGCCGCTAGCGACGAAGTTTGCCTGCGAAGCCGGCGGGGCCCCCGCAGAGATCAACGGCCGCATTCATCATCTGACGTTGCTTGCCGCGATGAGACTGCGCACTCGACCGCGCTTCGGATTCTGCGATGACATCACCAGTGGGTACATGGAAGGAATTTGCACAGGAATTGCAGCCACCTATCGCGACGCACAGCGCGACAAGGCTATCGCCCACGTTACGTCCAGTTACACGCCAACCCAACGAGCCGCCCTCTCCGCGCTACAAAGCGACGCGGCCAATTATTTCGACGCACATGCGAGAAACGAAGTAGATCTCAGCGGCACCGCGCGCGTCGCCTTCTGGATCGAAGATATTGAACACAGCTGGAACATGTTCTTGCGAGACCTTCGAGTCCTTGAAGCTGATAAGTTGCCAACCGAGTCGCACAATGCCACCCGTCGGGCTGACGCTCGGCTGGAGGCAATCCTCCATCGCGTACTGTCCGAGCCCTCTCTCCGGCAGCGACCACCTGCGCGATTTCCTCCCCCAGGAATTCCTGTTGCGGGGGGAACGATCAGCCGGCAGGGGATCCGTGCAGACCAGCGCCTGTGGCTTTCATACCGTGAGGCGTGGCTGCATTTCGTCGCTTTGCGCAAGCCCGCAGTGCCACGCAAGACGGTCGAGGTATGGATCACTAACCAACGCATCCACAACCTGCGTTGCCTGCTCCCGTTTCGCACGCAGGGCGCCAGAAGCTGCACTCGGCCAACACTGTTGCCGTCGAACATGCGACAATAAACGCGTTCGGCGAATGCCTCGATAAAGGACTGATGTATCTGTGATTCAGAAAGTCCGGTGAGCAGCGGCGCGGGCAAGCCAACCTTTGCGTCAAACCCGGCTTCGGACGTTCGCTATTGGCCGCCAGGGGCCAGCCACCCTCAAGGCAACGCTTTACCCGCCAAGTGCATAAAGTTCCGGCCCGCGATACTACGGTGCTGGTAATTCCAGTCTGAGAGGCCCCGCGCGATGGTTTCGCAACTCTCACCTTGGGTGAGAGTTGCGGGATGGGCAAATTGCTGGTTTGTAAGCAGCGGTCCGCCGCCCGTTGAGGGGCCGCGGACCGCCCACGCAGAACCGGACGTGGGCTTTTCGTCCATCCGGCCGCAGCATCCATCATGCCACCCGTCCTTCTCCGCCCCTGCGGCGAGCGCTCCTGGGGCGGACCCCCGCGGGTCCGCAATCCCATCCTGGCCGGTCCCGCGCGGGGGCACACCAGTACCGCCTTTATTCCCGCCTCCGCCAAGATCCGGTCCTGGCTGCGCCTCTTGGGGGCTCGCCGAGCCCGCGCCGACGGCTCCCGTGGCGCTAGAGCCTGCGCTGGTGCCGCGCCGCGTCGATCCTTGAGTTGCTTTTGGAGCAACCAAGTCCAGAATCACACTGACCGGCAGCCGCACCCGTCCGGCGGCCGAAGTCTGATTCGATCCTGAGCGTGCCGCATGGTTGAGCCATCCTCTCCTAGGATCTACATTCGAACCGCTGATCGCGCTCGCGTGCCCTATTTCTCAGCGCCGCCCTTGGTGGTCGGCGGCCGCACCGGTCTGTACGTCTTTGAGCATCGGGCGGTCGATGCCGGCAGTCTCGACGCCCACACCTTCGACGCGGACGTGCTGATGCTGTCGTTGGGTGCCCAGGCGGTGCGCTTTCGCAGTCGGCTGAACGGAAGGCAGGTGTCGGGCCTGATCGAGCCCGAGCGCTTCCGATTTCTGGCGCGCGGCGACACACTCTCGACCCGCTGGGACGCGCCCGTGCAGGGACTGTTCCTGACGCTCGCGCCCGCTTTGCTCGCCCACTCGCTCGGTGACGATATTGATCGTTGGCCAATGGAGCTGCTCTCGCACATCCTGCCCCACCAGGATCTGATCCTTTGCCATCTCCTGAAATCCATTGCGGCCTGTTTTGCAGGCTCAGCCGTAGGCGGCCTCCTGTTCGAGCAATCGCTGCTGACCGCGACCGCGGTTCACGTTCAAACGCGCTATTCAACTGGACGGCTTTCGCACCGCTCGGCGCAGCCCTTGCCCCGATGGAAACAACTACGCCTCGCTGAGTACATCAGGGCGCATCTCGGCCAGGAGTTGACGCTGAACGAGCTTGCGGCCGTTGTCCGCCTCAGTCCGTATCACCTCGCGCGCGCATATAAAGCCTCCACCGGCCGCAGTCTCTGGCAAACCGTTCTCGAGAGCCGCGTGAATGAGGCACGCCGAATCATCCTCGCCCGCGCGGACTTGCCGCTCGCAGTGATCGCCAAGGATTGCGGCTTCGACTCATACGGTCAGTTCATCGCGGCATTCCGGAAATTCTTTGGTCTATTGCCGAGCGAGTATCGCGACTCGTTGCGCACGAACTGATAGCGCCGTCGTACCGCAATAAACCGCAATTGCCAGCACGAAACTGCACTGCTCTCATCGATCCCTGATTGAATTCGCGGCTGTCGCCATGTAATGATCCAAACATGAACGCCGCGCTACGGCGGCGCAAACAACGCCGGTACAGTGCGCAACATCAGCATCGCCGGGTGAAGAACATGACCCACCGGCCGCTCTGCTGTCGATTGATTGCCGCGTTTTTGGAAAACTCCCGGCACGGACGCTGGGACGCGTGTGATGCGAGACTGTCATGCAATGCTTTGCGAGCGGCTGGGGGCGAAATATCTGCGATGCTCACGTTCGCCTCGCCCCCGGAAGATGCCGACGTTTTTGGCAGAGATGCAGCGTCTACGACTGGAGTCGATCAGTAACACATTGAGCCAAACCTCGGAAGGAGGTTCACAATGTCAGACTCAGCGCCACCGCCCACCGACCCGCAGTCGCTCCTGCAGATGCACTTTGCAATGATGCCGTCGCGCGTGCTGGCGGTCGGCGTGCAGCTGGATCTGTTCTCCCGCCTGGCCGACGGGCTGGATCGTGTTCCCCTCCTTGCCGCCGCACTCGACGCGAGCGAGCGCGGGTTGCGTATGTTGCTTGATGCGTTGACGGCGCTGGGGCTGCTCACCAAGACCGAGGGCCGCTATGGGCTGACTGCGCTCGCGCGCGCCCACCTGGTGCGCTCGAGCCCGGACTATGTCGGGGCGATGCTGGAAACCGACGATATCTGGAACGTCTGGAGCCGCCTCGCCGAGGCGGTGCGCAGCGGGCGACCAGTGGACACAGTGGAGCGACGCGAGCGCGCGGAGACATTCTTTCCGATGCTGATCCGCAGCCTGCATGTGGCCAATCGTGCCCCGGCCGAGCGGCTCGCCGCCGCGCTCTGCACCGATGGCGCACCGACAGCCCGTGTGGTGCTGGATGTTGCATGCGGCTCGGGCATTTGGGGCATCGCGCTTGCCTTGACCGACCCCACAGCCCGCGTCACGGCGCATGACTTCCCCGCGGTGCTGGCTGAGACCCGCGGCTACGTCGCCCGATCCGGACTGACCGATCGCTTCGACTACCTGGCCGGGGACCTGAATGAGGTGGACTTCGGAACCGATCGGTTTGACGTGGCGATCCTCGGCAACATCGTGCATTCCGAGGGCGAGCTATCCTCGCGCGCGCTGTTCGCCCGCCTGTACCGGGCGTTGCGGCCCGGCGGGCGAGTCGCGATCGTCGATCTGGTGCCGAAGGAGGATCGCACCGGCCCGCCGGTAGCTTTGCTGTTTGCGCTGAATATGCTGCTCAATACCGAGCGTGGCGACACCTTCACGTTACCCGAATACACCGCCTGGCTGCGCGAGGCGGGCTTCGCGCGGGTGGAAACGGTGGAAATCGGCCTTCATATCGGCGCCAATGCGGCGGCGATTCTCGGCGTGAAGAGCCTTGGTGCCTGAATATGGAAACGACAAGGCTCGAGACACCCCCGGATCCGTCGAAGATCATGCAGATCGGTATGGGCTTCTTCGCCTCGAAGACCCTGTTGAGTGCGGTTGAACTCGGTGTGTTCGAGATACTCGGGGCCGGGCCGCTCACCGGGCAGACCCTGCGCAACCGCCTCGGACTGCACGAGCGCGGCGCCGCGGACTTTCTCGATGCGCTGGTCGCACTCGGCCTTCTGCGCCGCGACCGCGACGGGCCCGGCGCGCACTACGCCAACACACCCGATACAGCTGCGTTTCTCGACCCGGCGAGTCCGCTCTATCTCGGTGGCATTCTCAAAATGGCCAATAACCGCCTCTATCGTCAGTGGAGCAGCCTCACCGAGGCACTGCATACCGGCCGGCCACAGAGCGAAGTCACGCAACGCGGAGACGGTGATACCTTCGCTGCGCTCTATGCCGACCCGCGGCGCCTGGCAGAATTCCTCGAAGCGATGGCCGCGGTGCAACAAGCTAATTTCATCGCATTGGCGGACAGATTTGACTTCGACCGCTTCACGACGATCTGCGATGCCGGCGGTGCGAGCGGCGCTCTGTCGATCGCGATCGCACGGCGGCATATCTCGGCCACATGCATCTCCTACGACCTGCCCGCCGTCACAGACCTTGCACGCAAGCGGATCGCGGCCGCTGGTCTCGGCGAAAGAATCACGGCACGGAGCGGCAATTTCCTGACCGAGGATCTCCCTCACGCTGATGTCATCACCATGGGCAACATCCTGCATGACTGGGGCACCGAGATCAAGGAACAATTGATCCGTAAGGCATATGCCGCGCTGCCGGAGGGCGGTGCCTTCATCGCGATCGAAAACATCATCGACGATGCGCGGCGCCAAAACGCAGCCGGCCTCCTGATGTCGCTCAATATGCTGATCGAGACGCCAGAAGGTTACGATTACACATTCGCTCAATTCAATGGTTGGTGCCGGTCAGCGGGTTTCACTTCGACCGAGATAATCCCTCTCGCCGGGTCGGCAAGTGCGGCAATCGCGTGGAAGTCGCGGTGACGATGGCAGAGGCGGCTGTTGCCAACGATTCGTTCTCAGTCCATATCATGCGAGGACATTGTCAGCCCGGCCAGCACGCCGCCGCACTGTGGTCGCTCGTAGATTCTCGCGAATCCTGCGGTCGAACTCAGCTCGGTCGATCTCGCCGCGCGCGAACGCATCGAGGAGCTGAGCGCCGGGATCCGCCCCCATGCCCTCAGCCCCCTTCCTGGCCAGAGCCCGCCCTCCCGGGCGGACGGAATCACCAGGGGGGATGATGGGGAGTTCGTCACCCTGCGCGGACCGTAGCTGCCCGTCGGGACTGTGGTGCCACATCTTCTCCCGCCGCATTGACTTCTCCGGCGCCGGTGCCGCCTCGCAAGGGCGGCGCGGAGCGCCTCCTCAGGGTCCTGAGAGACCCTGAGCATCCTGGCGAGACCCCGCTACCCCAGGCTTTTAGTCCAGGACCTCGGGCGTGCACAGGCGGCAGGCGCGGAGGAGACGACCGATCGACTGCACGAAATGCACGAGCCCCGCTCTTAGCAGGCTGATGAAAAACCCGGTGCGCGAGGCCGTTCTTGATCCATCGGAGGCGATCGATCACATCTTCCGGTCAGAAAAGGGGCGCTCCGCCCGAGATCCTCGCTGCCGAATGTCCTCGGTTGGATGACTGTGGTCCCTGGTTTACCCTCAGACTCGCGCATGGTGTGCTCGTTGCTACGTGAATCCGACCGCCAGGAGGTTGCGCATGCGCACCAGGTTGAGGCGAACCGTTATGGTGCCGGTGGTCATGACGAAGGGTTCCGCTTAGTGTGCTACGTTGTACCCAGTTGATCACGTCAGCGTTCCGTCCGCATCTCAGCAGTGCCGCCGTGATTCCGTGGGAACAGAAACGTGCCGCAGAGCTTCAGCAACCGCTCACTGGAATGTCGTCAGGCCCCAGGGATGGCGACTGGTCAAGATTGACGGGCGCGGTCGGATGGACATCCTGAGCCGGACGAGAACCCGCGCTTCACGTCGCGAGAATATTCGCTCGCGCACCCCATAGCCAAGGCGACTTCCTTCATTTGCATGGCACAAGCTTGAGTCTCGGCTCCACCTTGGCCAAATGCTCATAGTCTCGATCATCGTGCAGCAGCGGCACGTCATCCCCGATGGCTGTGACGGCAATGAGGCAGTCGTGAGGACTGCGGGGCGTGATGGCGTGCCACCTGGCGCGTGCATAAAGCTCCGCCGCAGCTACGTGGAGATCGACGATACGACCGCTGCCTAGGAGCGGGATTCCCGTGAAGTACTTCTGCAGCTTGCGGAATGACGCAGGATTTGCAGCCCCCTGCAATATCTCTTGCACTACAACCGGGGCCGCGGCTGCCTCGCCAAGGTCAAGGAGTCGCCGGAGCCGGGCGACCGGGATCGTTTCCCGACTACGCAGCAGATCGATCCAGACCGTCGAGTCAACCAGGATCACGCGTCATTCGCCGCCGGACCGCTCGAACGTCGTACTTCGGTGCAATCAACCCTTCGTTAAGCAACTCGAGAATGTCCCGCTGCTTGCTTCGGGTTACGTAATCCCGCAAGGCGAGATCCACGGCTTCGCGCTTCGTCCGCACATTCAACAGGCGCATGGCCTCTTTGACGAGCCGATCGTCGAGCACAATATTGGTACGCATTGATACACCTCAGGATGTGTATCATAAGACACCCGCGGATTAGCCGCAATACCACTGTAGAGCTCGATATCTATACTGCTCGCCGGGCGACGCAGTGCGAGGAACTCAGCAGCATTGGGTGGGCCGCAGAACGCCGCCATTCGGTGCTCGATTTAGCCCGCATCATTCGTGAACGGTGCGATGTTGGGACAGATCACTCCGGGTAGCGGGATTTGGGGGGCAGAGGCAGTTCTCGATGACGGATCGGTGGCTTGCCGACGTGTTTTATGTGCATAACCGTTGGTTTATGCCAACATTGGTGTTCTGTGGGCGAGCCAACTCCTCGCCGCAGGACGATGACAAGTGCAGAGCGAGGTTGCCGAGGTGCTGGCTACGCCGGTACCGCGCCCACTGAGCGGGCGATACGCAGCCAGTCGCAGAGGTAGGGGAAGGATTGCTGCCTCCGACGGCGCTGCGCACCGAGGGCCCGGGGTTCGACGCCAATCAAACTGCCCGGGCCTTCGTCTATGTGCGTCTCACGCCTTCAGCATAGCCGAAGCAGAAAAAACCGCACCCGGGGCGCGCAGATGCGGACACCCCCGAGGCATCCAATCGCAGCGGTAGATCTCTGCCCGGCCTGAACGGCCGGTCAGACTGCATCGCCGCTGCGCGGCGACGCGCAGAAGAGCGACGTATTGAGGGGAAAATCCGAAGACGATGAGAGAGGCAGTGTCAACTGCCTCGACACTCGGGCGCTCATCTCAAAACCGCGGCCCAACCCCAGAATCAAGCGGTTCCTGGCCACCGTTCACAGGGGCGACGCCAACGAGGACGTGACTGCTGCCGCGGGTGCCGATACGCTGGAAACATGGGCGCGAAACACCTGCGTCCGGCCGGCCCACAAAGGCCGCGGCCATGGCCCGGGCGAGCACGGCACGCTCGTGGTTGCCGCACTAGAGATCATCGCCTCTCTCGTCGGCTGCCCGCCCATCAGAGAACTTCGATCATCGTGCTAGGACAGCCGACGGGGCTACCCGCCTTCGTCGTCCCGCGCAGGCAATTGTGACTCTCCCTATAGGGCGACGGCGTAAACGTAATAGCGATGGCGCGCATCCTTGAGCCGGAAGTTCTCGTACGCCCTCTCCAGATCCCGCAGCACCTGATTGAACGGCTCACGCGGCAGCTTACTCAGCCAGCCTGTCTCGCTCGAGTGGCGCAACTGAGTGAATTCCCGAGAGCGCCACCCAGTCGAGCCGGGTCTTCTCGCACCGGTAGGCCGAGCTGCGCCGCGCCAGAGCCCCGTTCCACACCCGGCGCGAGACGCCAAAGAGCCGCGCGAGCACAGGGCGCTGGCGCGCGGTCGGATAGCAGCGTATCCGGCAGGCACCCTCGAGGTCGGGCACCCTCTCCCTGTAGGTATGATCAACCATCCGCGGCCCCCGATCAACAGGCCAGACGGGACTTTCTAACAGCCGTCGGACGCCCTGCTTCGCCTTCGCGCACGATGTCATGTGTGATGTCATGTTGATCGTCGCGCGCGGACGCTGCGCAAATGGCTCAAGCCGACGGGGTCGCGCACGTCCGCGCGCGCTCCGTTGCCGGCGTTCTGCTTCGACATTCCGATCGGCAACTCGTCCTGGTGCGGCGGGGAAGCACAGACGCTACCTGAAACTGCGCCGTGCGACGCCAATGCCCATGATACGTAAATGACCGAATGACATCGGGCGGCGCACTCCCCAAATACTAGATCGTCCCGCCGGGACATCGTCACAGCAGCCATATAGGAGTATCGCCATGAGCCTCGTTCGCTGGGATCCGTTCGCGGATGTCGAAAACCTGTTCAACCGTATGATGCCGCGGCTCGGTGGTAGCTCGCGCCTGGCCCTGGAAGGGGATGGCGGCGTGACCGTCGAATGGTCACCGTCCGCAGACATCAGTGAGACCGACAAGGAGTACATGGTGCGCGCCGATCTGCCGGGCATGAAGAAGGAAGACGTGAAAGTCACCTTCGCCGACGGCGTGCTCACGATCCAGGGTGAGCGCAAGCAGCACAAGGAAGAGAGCACCGAGAAGTATCATCGGGTGGAGAATTACTACGGCAGCTTCAGCCGCTCGTTCTCGTTGCCGGACAACATCAAGGCCGACGCGATCCGTTGCGAGGCCAAGGACGGTGTGCTGAGCGTGCACATTCCGAAGGCCGAGCAGAAGAAACCGAAGGAAATCTCGATCCAGTAGCGGCATCGCGCCGCAGGCGCCGCTCGCACGGCGTGGCGTTCGCGCTATGCCGTCGGCTGCGCAGCAAATGAAGGGTCGCGGGCCGACCTTGGAAGTCGGCCCGCCAAGCCCAGGCACCCGTCTAAGCGCGCCGCCACGACCCGCCGGCGCGCTCGGGCTCGGGTGTCGCGCGCCCAGAACGGGGCTCTGCACCGGCACGCCGACCGCCGCTGTGCTCACCGCCGCGCGAATGACCGGGGGCAGACTGAGAAGATCGCGGCTCGCTGCGGTGCGGAGCATGAGAGCGCTGCGCTGCGTGTCCTTCAGTCCGACGTTCGCCCCCACCCGATCCGCGTGCCGATCCCTGCTGACCACGACCGGACCGGCGGTTGCCGCGGACGCCATTCGGCGCGCGGAGATTTCCGGTCGATCCATCGCGACGGGTCTCGCGCTCGGCAGGGCGATCGGGTCGCACGGGCGTATTGAGGATCGGGAACTGCGGCACGG
>JAKAXA010000082.1 GCA_021816775.1 Pseudomonadota bacterium | reverse complement strand
CCGATCTGCCAGTCTCCGCGATCGCGGACGATCCGGGCAGCATCAAGGCACTGGTGCGCCGCGAGCACACTTTCGGCAGCGACTGGATCAAGACCACGAATACCGGAGGTTACTTCAGCCCTGGCGACGATCCGGCACGCCTCACCTGGTTCGATGACGAAATGGATGTTCTGGTCACGACGGCGCGGCAGCTGGGAATGCCGGTGGCGGTGCACACCGGCGCCGCCGCAGGCTGCATGCAGGCCATCCGCGCCGGCGCCAGAAGTCTCGAGCACGCGTATCTGATCGATGCGGACGCTATTGCGATGGCCGAGAGGGCCGGCACCTGGGTGGTGCCCACGATGCAAATGACCCAGGAAGATCTGCACTCACTGCACGCCCACACGCTGCCCTGCCAAGCGGTATGGAAGTTCAGCCGGGACAACGGACAGATCGTCGAGTCCCAGCGCCTGATTGCGAAGAGCGAGGTGAAGGTCGCCTACGGCACCGACTGCGGCATGTTCCCGTTCAGCCACGGCATCCTGGAATTTCAGGCCATGGTGGCGGCAGGCGTCGGACCGGTACGCGCACTGAAGGCCGCAACCAGCGTCGCAGCCGAGCTGCTCGGGCGGGGCGACATTGGTGCGCTCGCCGTTGGGAAGCTCGCCGACATCGTCGCCATGCCCGGGGACCCGATAGCGGACATCGGTGTCACGGCGAAAGTGGACTTCGTCATGAAGGGCGGCGTCGTCTATCGCGGGTTGGAGTCCGAGCGGACTTCGTGGAAGGTATAGAGATACCCTGCATTGATTCCATCCCAATTGGCGCCGCGACAGCCCGGATTGCCTTGCGAAGTCGGCGGCCATTTGCAAGTACGTTGGTGAAAGGACGTTGCGGGGCGCAGGATCGACTCCGGTGAAAGCCGCCATCGGCGCGCGCCTCTTGTCGAGCTCGGCCGTCCGGCCGAAGCCGAAGCCATTCGAGCTCGTCGACCGCGACCTCCGCGGGTTCCGACTGAGGGTTCAGCCGTCCGGAGAAAAGTCTTACACCGTTCAGTATACCAGCGGCCGCCCCGTCACCATCGGTGCTGTCGGGGACATGAGCTCGATTCACGCTCGTGAGCGTGCGGAGAAGATCCTCGGAAACATTGGCTCACATCCAGTTCTCCCTGTTATGAACGTACATCTTTCTATTCCACACATCTCTGAGCCTTCCGGCCCTCTCCTGAGGGCTGGGCTGGACACAGACGAAACGGTTTGGTAGTCTCCTCCGCGTTGCACGGCAAGACGGAGGGTGTTTGAGCGAGGCGCGGAAGACATCGCGATGCGTTGATCCCGACGTGCAGGCTATCATGGAAGCCGGCACCGGGTCGGTCGAGTGGCTGCGCGAGGAGTTCTCCGGTGTCGATCTCGGGGACAAACGCCTGGATCGTCGCTTGATCAAAACCGCTGAGTATCTCGGGACATCTCCCGCCTCGCCGATCAACGAGGCCTGTGGGGATTGGGCGAGCACGCAGGCGGCATATCGACTTTTTGACAACGACAAGGCCAGTCCCGAGGCGATTCGCGAGCCGCATATCGCAGCGACGGCCAAGCGGATTGTAGCGTGCGGCGGGCCCGTGTTGGTGGCGCAGGATACGGTGTTTTTCTCCTACGGCGAGCACCCCAAGACCCGGGGCCTGGGGCCGATCGGCAAGAGCAACGAGGCGCATGATCGAGGTTTGATCATGCACAACGCGCTGGCGTTTACGGCCAGCGGCGTACCGCTCGGGCTTTTGAGCCAGCGCATCTGGGCGCGTGAGGAAGTTCCCGAGGAGGAGTACGTCGAGAAGATCCTGCGTCTTCAGTGCACGGCGATCGAGGAGAAAGAGAGCTCGAAGTGGCTGCTCGCACTGCGTGAGACGATGGCTCGGGTCCCGAAGGGCGTGCAGGTCGTCACGATCGCGGATCGGGAGTCGGATTTCTTTGAGTTTCTCACCGCTGCGAAGGAGCTCGGTGCACGGTATGTGATTCGTGCCTGCCGCGACCGCAAGCTCGTGCCCGAGGAGAACGCGGGGTGGGAGACGATGATCGAGGCGCTGGCCGCAGCCCCGGTGCTGGGGAGCCTGGAAGTCGCGATTCCCGGCAACGGCAAGCGCAAAGCCCGCACTGCCGTAATCGAAGTAAAGGTGGCGCAGGTTACGATCCAGCCACCTCAGCGGCGAGGACACGCCCGAGATTCCGGCTCGACAGACCCGATCACCGTGCGGGTGATTGGAGCGACCGAGAGTGCTCCGCCTGCGGGCCAGGAAGCGGTCAGCTGGGTGCTGCTGACGAACCTGCCCGTGGTGGACTTCGAAGGGGCGCGCGAGAAGGTGCAGTGGTACGGGAAGCGCTGGGGGATTGAGACATGGCACAAGGTCTTGAAGTCCGGCTGCAAGGTTGAGGACTGTTTGCTCGAGACCGGCGAGCGTCTGGCCCGGTATCTGACTGTCTTCAGCATCATCGGCGCACGCCTGATGCACGTGGCGTATCTGGCGCGCGTGCAGCCGGACCTGCCCGCCACGGAAGTGTTCTCGAAGGAGGAGATCGAGGCGCTGCACGTGCGGGTGCACAAGGCGCTGCCGCCGGCCAAACCGCCGGCACTGCGCGAGGTGGTGCGTCTGATCGGCCGCGTCGGTGGTCACCTGGGGCGCAAGTGCGACGGAGAGCCGGGCATGACGGTGCTGTGGCGCGGGTGGATGCGTCTGTACGAAGACGTGCTGGTGCTGCGCGCGCACAAGCAGGCGCTGGGCCTCACCGACTCGAGCTGAGTTATGCGCTACTGCGCACGCCCCTTCACGCTCGAGGAGCTCGAACTCATCCGCGCCTTGCTCGGCGCCACTCCGCCGCTCAATCGTGCGCAGCTCTCGCGAGCGGTCTGCGAGCGGCTCGGCTGGCGCCGCCCCGATGGGCGCCTGAAGGAGATGAGCTGCCGCGTGGCGCTGCTGCGGATGCAGACCGACGGACTGATCAGGCTGCCGCCGCCCAGAAACGCCAAGCCGCCGCCGTACCTTGCTCGCCCTGAGATCGAGCGGGCAGTGCTGGAGCCCTCGAGCGTGCCGGCAGTGGATCTGGCTCGGCTCACGATCGATCCGGTCGGACACAAGCGTGAGTCTTTGCTGTGGAACGCCTACATCCAGCGGCACCACTATCTCGGTCATCAACCCATGCCCGGCGCACAGCTGCGCTACTTCGTGCGCGTAGCCGGCGAGGTGGTTGCTCTGCTTTCCTTTGGGGCGAGCGCCTGGAAGACTCAACCGCGTGACGAGTTCATCGGCTGGACGCGCGAGCAGCGAGAGCGCAACCTTCACCTCATCATCAACAACGCTCGCTTCCTCATCTTGCCCTGGATCCGCTGTCGCAATCTCGCTTCGCGTGCTCTGGGCCTCATCAGCCGCCGCCTGGCCGATGACTGGCACGCCCGCTACGCCTATCGTCCAGTGCTGCTGGAGACCTTCGTCGAGAAACCCCGCTTCATCGGCACCTGCTACAAGGCCGCCAACTGGCTGTACCTCGGCGACACTCAGGGGCGCGGCAAACTCGATCGACTGCATCGAAATGCCGAGCCCATCAAGAGCGTCTGGGTATACCCCCTCGTCACCGACTTCCGCCGGCATCTCTGTAACGGATAACCTTGCGACCCCCTCATTCATCAACTTCTCACGCGCTCGTCCTCAGAAGATGTGTGGAATAGAAAGGACGAGTCATCTAGAGGTACGACAGT
>JAKAXA010000011.1 GCA_021816775.1 Pseudomonadota bacterium | reverse complement strand
CTGGCGGCGGTTCTGGGCAAGACGAGCCTCCCGCACTGGCCCCGTATCCTTGCCGTTTACGGCAACTCGGGGGTTCGGGAGGATGAAGCACAGGAGACTGACCGTGGCTCGATACGAAGAGATCCAAAGACGTCTGGCTGAGGGCCGAGGGGTCCGGGAGATTGCCCGGGCACTGGGCTGCTCGCGTACCACCGTGCGGGAGATCCGCGATGGGCTCAAGGGCTCCCCGGCGCACCTGCCCGAGCGGGCCGACCCGCCGTGGATGCTGCAGCTGGAGTGGCCGCAGCTGATCGAGGACCTCGGGATGGGACACCCGATGAAGCTGCGCGGCTCGGGGCGTCACACCGGCCTTCAGTTCCCGGCGGTGCGCCCGCGATCTTCTCTCGGCTGTTCTTCCGAGGAGTGCTTTCCTTCAAGGCCGTACACAGCACGGTGGAGACCGCGCAGCACACGACTGCCAGATAGAGCGGCGCGGCGAGTCCCCAGCGATCAGCGCTCCAGCCCGCGACCGAAGGCCCTGCAACGCCTCCCACGATGGCGCTGACGGCTAGAATGACGCCAATCACGGTCGATGTGGTTTCGGCTGGCGCACTCTCGCAGGGGATCGTCGCATAGGTGAGCGGCGCTGCCCCGATGAGGGCGGCGCCGATAAACATGAAGGCGCCGAGCACGGCGAGCGGACCGGTGTAATACAACGCGGCCAGGGGCGCGCCCATCCCCAGTACGCTCGAGACGATCATGACGGGTTTGCGGCCAATGCGGTCCGATGCTGCCGGAAGGGCCACGCCCAGCACCGCACCAGCGAGCCCCATGATGCTGATGACGATGCTCATGCGCGCGGCCGCGAAATGATCGATTTTCATGAGATACAGCGGCAGGAACCCGAAGCCGATGGTCATGTAGCCGACGATGAAACAGGAAATTACCATGCTCAGCCAGACGTTGCGGATCCGGAGAACCTGGGCAAGGCCCAAAGCCTCACCGCGGTCCGGGTCCCGAGCCACCGGCAGCGGGCTGTCCGGACGATCCCGCCGGCCGGGCACGACTCGAGCCACGAGCGCCGCGCACACCAGTCCCGGGAGTGCCACCACGAGGAAGGCCGAGCGCCAGCTGAAGGCTTGTGCGAGCCTCACCAGCAAGAGCGGCGCAACCACCACGCCGAGAAAGGCGCCGCCCAGGTTCTGCACGATGCCCATGTTGAGGCCGTGGCGCTCGGCGGGTGTTTCCAGGACCACGATGGATTGCGGTAACTGGTAGACTGCGGCATCAAAAACGCCCATCAACAGGCGCGTGGCGAGCAAGGTCGAAAACATCGAGGTCAACGCCGGCAAAACCGAGAAGCAGGCAAACAGCAACAGCATGACGAGCAGAATTGCCTTGTGGTTCCTGTGGCGATCGGCCACCGCTCCGGTGATGTAATTCGAAATCGCGAACGTCAGCCAGAAGCCTGACAGCAGCAGTCCGATCTGGGTATTGTCGAAGCTCAAGCTTTTCTGGATAAACGGCGTGACGTAGCTGATGCCGAATATATCAACGTTGGAGACGCCCGCCGCGAGGCACAGAACGCTGATCAGCAACCAGGGGTTCTTCTTAGTCGGTGACACGTCGCGGACCTCCGAGCTCGCTCAACGGGCAGCGCCGGCCGCTAGGCGTCCGGGCCCTGCCATACGAGGGCCGACCCGATCGGCGTCCCGGTCACTCACGGCATGATGGGGGTTGGGTAACACAGGGCCTCGTGAGGATCTGCGCTTCAAGTACGGGGGCATGTCAATGAGAATAGTGCGGTAAGTCCTGGACGATTTTTTGGAGATTGTGCCAATTTGTGCGGCCCAAGAAAAATACCATTTTGACGTTCGCGCAAAATCTGCGGGGAGCCGTGCGGATGTCCTGCCGTGATGCTATTGACCGGAACTGGAGGCCAGACGTTCGAACAGGGCGATCGAAGGTCCGGCGAGCCAACCACCATCAATAGTGATCGCCTCTCCGGTCACGTACCCACAATCGTCTGCAGCGAGGAAATGCATCAGCGCCGCAACCTCTTCCGGCTTGCCGATCCGACCCAGCGGGGCGGCGATCTTTACGGCCTCCAGTTCCGCGTCCGCGCCACCGCGCTGATTCATGGGTGTGTCAATGGTTCCCGGACAGATGCAGTTCACCCGTATCCCCTGCGGTCCGAGTTCGATGGCGGCCGTCTTGGTCAAGCCAATTACGGCAAACTTTGAAGCCACATACGCGCCATAGCCGGGCAGTCCCATCAGGCCGCCAAGGGAAGACACATTAATGATGGACCCTCCGCGGTGCATGTGCGGTACCGCATGTTTCATTCCGTAGGCCACGCCAAGAACGTTTGGCTGCAAATGCGCATTGAGGTCCTCCCTCGTCCACTCCGATACCGTCGGACCAACCTGTCCAAATCCAGCATTGTTGACGAGCACGTCAATTCTCCCATGGTGGTTTACGGTCCACTTCATCAAATGTGCGATGTCTTCTTCTCGAACAACGTCTGTTCGTACGTAGGTGGCACCGAAGCCTTCGGCGAGAGATGAACCATCGCTTCGGTTGCCGATGACAACCTTCGCGCCGGCTGCAGCAAAGCGGCGTGCCGTTGCCAAGCCAATTCCAGAGCCTCCGCCAGTAACGACGGCAACCTTATCATGCAGGGAAAAGAACATCATAGGTTGGCCTCTAATCAGCATTGCCGCCGAGTTAACTGTGGAGTACTTTCTTGGCACCCGGTATCAAGTTGTATGATGTCGCGCGAGCCCGACCGGCACAGAAGCGCCGTTTCTTCCGTTCCTCCTTGCGCTTCTCCAACAGATGATTTCTGATGCGAACTCGCAGCCAGGGTGGATCGAGCAGCGCCTCCGGGCGAGTGATGCGGGGATGCTTTGCGTGCACTCGCTCCCACTCGACCTCGGAGCCCAGGGCGACGCAGGTCGCCTTGATGTAGTGCTCGATCAAGGTGGCGAAGAGTCTGTCGACCGACAAGATCTCCGGCGCTACCCCGGCGGTGGCGGCGATTTGCGCCTGCGAGGTCCCCAAAGTGTTGTATAGAATGGCCGTGGCGTAGACTTGCTGGCCGACGGCAGCGGGCGAGCAGTTGTACAGGTGCTTGAGCTCGAGAACCTCTTTCATCGCCAGATACATGCGCTCCACACTCCAGCGGCGCCGATACGCGGCCATCAACTGCTCCGGCGTCAGGCGCTCAGGCTCGAGCACGTTGGTAATGAGGGTCCGATCGAATCCCGGGCCCCAGATACGCACCCACCGAAGCTGTACAGGCGAAGTGCCCGCCTGGCTGCCGCCCATCTCCACCAACCAGTCGTCGTAGGACAGGGAGGAGCTGCGAAACTGCGCGTTCACCGCCAGACCACGCTTCTTCACCGTGCGGTTGAGGCGGCTGATCATCCACACTCCCTGCGCGGCGGCTTGCCGCCAGATCTTCGGCTTCGCGTAGTAGCGGTCGTTGAGAATCAGTGCGCCACGCGGGATCGACGGCAGCACCTTCTCGAACATCGTGATCTCCCCGACGCAGCCATCCGGATCGAAGTGCAACTCGTGCATCACCCCGCGCCGCAGGTCGTAGACCACCTCCAAGCTGCCGGAAATGATGGCCTTCGTGGTCTTGCGCGCCACTTTCAGCATGCGCGCCACCTTCTCCAGCCGCGAGCCATCCACGGCATACACCTCGGGAAAGATCTTCGGATCACGCGGCAGCTCCCGCTCGAACGTCGCGGGCCCCTCGGCTTTCAGCCGAGCGGTATAGGCACGGAAAACGTTCTGGAAGAACGCCGGGCGGACGTTCTGAACGTTCTACAAGAAGGCTTCCGGACTGGCATCGACCGGCGGAAACAGCGCCGAGCCCGCCCGTGCCTCCAGCAGCGCGCCCGTCTGGCTGCCATAGCGGCTCTGCAGCAGCGCAATCCAAGACCAAACCAACGCATAGAGCGTCCACTTTCGTTATCGCTCGCGCTCTCGTGTGGCCGTAAACAGCTCCTGACACAGCGACTCGGTCAGGTGCCGCCATACGATCGACCAATATCTCGCCGACGGTACCTCCTCGACCGCCAGCCCCAGCTTGCGTCGACTCAATGAGGTGTTCCTGTTGTCTCGAAAACAAGGTGCTACGCTTCTTTGATCAGGTTGTACATCAAATTAACTTCGCGGCGATGCCTTTAATCAGGATTCGTGATGCAGCTGTATCGAGTTACAGAACAAATTATCACAGATGAAGAGAAACAGGAGTTATATGCCACATGGAAAAAAGACATAGAACGTCGCCACATAATCCAATAAGGCTGACAATGAACATTGAGGCCCATCCAGATCGAAATCTCCGGCTTTGGCGTTACGACGCAGCCCACTCTCAGGTTGGACGCCGTAAAACTGAATGTCCGGAAAAACCGCGGAGACCGGTGAAGACGATAGCATTCAACTCAACCCGATGAAATGAGTCGTCAGTTAATGAGTGGCAAAAGGTCGAATTTTGTGAGGTCGCATTGCAATTTCAGTACATCGTTCGCCGGCACGCCACCTGAACAATGGCTCTTCCCCGATGTCGTGACAGATTTAAGAACCTGTCGCACCCACTACTGTCCCAACGTTTGTTGGAGCGGAGGCCATGAGTAGCTGATGTACATAGCGGTTTCGGCCTTGTTGGGGTGTCATCGACTTGAACTCGATTCGGGCATTTAGCGAACCTTCGGCGTCCTTCGGAGTCGAGGTCCACCATGTTCGCCGGCAAGCTGGTGTTCGCCCAGCTGATCGAGCAGCTGCCGCTGCATACCTTCCGTCGCTGCGTGGCGCGCTACGGTGGGCAGCACAAGGTCAAGAGCTTCTCGTGTCTCGATCAGCTGCTGGTCATGATGTTCGCACAGCTGACCTTCCGGGAGAGTCTGCGCGACATCGAGGCATGCCTGCGCGCTCAGCCGGAGAAGATCTATCACATGGGCATCCGCGGTGGGATGGCCCGCAACACCCTCGCGAATGCAAACGCGACGCGCGACTGGCGCATCTATGTCGATTTTGCCCAACGTTTGATCCGCACTGCGCGCGACCTCTATGCCAGCGAACCGCTCGGCCTTCAGCCCGACAATACCGTCTACGCCCTCGACTCGACGACTATCGATCTGTCCTTGTCGCTGTTTCCGTGGGCGCCGTTCCGCTCGACCAAGGCGGCGGTGGAGCTCCACACTCTGCTCGACCTGCGCGGGAACATCCCGACTTTCCTGCATATCTGTGACGGCAAGCTCCACGACGTCAACATTCTCGACCAGCTCATTCTCGAGGCCGGCTCCTTCTATATCCTCGATCGCGGCTACGTCGACTCCGAACGAGTGGCGAGATTCGATCAGGCAGGCGCGTTCTTCGTGACTCGTGCCAAACGAGGCATGCGTTTCAAACGACTCGCCTGGCGCAAGACCGATCGCAGCACCGGGGTAATCTGCGACCACACGATCGCGCTGACCGTCTTCTATTCCAAACAGGGATACCCGAAGCCGCTGCGCCGCATCCGTTTCAGAGATCCCGAGACCGGCAAGAGGTTGGTGTTCATCACCAACCATCTGGACCTCGATCCGCTGGCGGTCTGTCGTCTCTATAAGATGCGCTGGCAAGTGGAGCTGTTCTTCAAATGGCTCAAGCAGCACCTGCGGACCAAGACGTTTTTCGGCACCTCGGAGAACGCCGTCAAGAGCCAGATCTGGATCGCCGTGTGCACATACGTGCTCGTGGCGATCGTACAAAAGCGGCTGAAGCTGGAGGCGTCGATGCATGAGATCCTACAAATTCTGAGCTTGAGCCTGTTTGAGAAAACCTCGCTCGATCAATTGCTTACGCTCTCCGTAGAGGTCCCAAACCAACGCAGTAGCGCCAACCAGCTGATTTTGTCCGAATAACGTTGGGACGGTAGTGTGTCGCACCATGTCTTCAGTTCCAGGCCACTATCTTGAGTCTGACGCCGAAATGCGCAGACACCGCGCCGCGATTCAGTGGAATTGATAGCCGACATCAATGCCAGCAGTAAGAGGTTGGCTGACGACATAGCGCGTAAACGCCCCCGTCTGCAGAGTAATCTGCGGCTGCGGGTCTAGCAGCACGATATTGTTCGTGAAGTTATTCGCGAAAACCGCAACGGTCCAGCGATCGCCGCCACGGCGCTGCCCGCGAATACCTAGCCGGACGTTTGCAATGTTGTACGACGCAAGATGAACCAAAACCTGATTCATGTTTTGCAGCGTGGCAGTCACGCCGTAGGGCAAATCGGACCTCGCGCCAGTGTAATCGTCCTCGATCGAGCTGAATAATGTGAGGTCATTTTCAAGGTAATGAGTCCAATTCAGAACCACAGATCCGGACACCTTCGGGGTATCGGGGATCTGCGTGCCGGCGGAAAATCCCGTGATTGCGCTGCTTTGAACGAATTTTGCATCAATGTAACTGGCATTCAATGCCAGTTCGAATCCCGCAGGGAGAAGGGTCTCCAGCTGACCCTCTATGCCTTTGATGCGAGCGTCGCCGCCATTGGCCATCAAGAAGTTTCCGGCGATGTCAGTGGCCATCTGAGGATTGTTCCAGTCCTCCAAGTATGCGTCAAGATTGGCAATTAACCGGCGGTGAAAAAATGAGGACTTCTCGCCGAGTTCGTAGCTCCACAGCCAGTCAGAGCCGAAAGTCGTTGGTACCTGGAGAAATATGTTTGCGCTGCAAGTCGTCGCAGCCAGCAGTTTCGCCTGGAGCGCGCATTCGTTGGCGACCTGGGCTCCCAGGAGCGGGTTCGTATTGCTCGCCGCGACTACCGGAATCGGCGCCGGGTCTGGCCCCCCGAGCCGAAACCCCTTGTCTGCCCTCAGATACACCATATGCTCGGGGTCAATATCATACGTCAGGGTAAAACTCGGAGCACTTCCGCTCGCCGCAAACGAGGCTGCGTGGTTATATGGGACATCATTCCCTTGTGCAGCGGAAACAGTGAAGGCTCCGATCTGACTGGATCGACCGCTAAGGCTATAGTGGTAGTGACGAAAACCGGCGGCTACCGCCAGGTGACGGTAGATCCGCCATGATATATGCCCGTAGAACGCGTTCTGAACAAGGACCTCGGGCATCGCGGCGACGAACAGATTGGGACCGCCCAATATCGAGGTCGCCTGTGGGGCAAGCGAGGAGATATTGTTTGCAGAATACAAATCCTGATAGAAGTAACCGGCGACCCATTGCAGGGACCCGGGAGCTGTCGAGTTGAGACGAAACTCCTCTGAGACCTGCCTGCTGTAATCCTGTTCGTAGGTTCCGGTGCCAGCAATGTTCATAACCGGGCCTATGCCGCCGGCGGCGGCGTCGTAGACCGGAATTTCGATCGCGGAGGCGACTTGTTCCGTGGCATCCTGCAAATCAATAAAATTTCGGTGCCAGAATCCGCTTGCAAACGTCGCCGACATCGCCGGAAACTGATAGACAGCCTTTAAGCTGCCGAAGCTCAAGCTGTCCGTTTGTGGTTCCGGCGCGTCGTAGATTTCCCAATGCGCCAAAATCTGGGGCGTCGTCGGGTGAGTCGGACTGCCGTTCACATCAACAGCGGGTGGGGCTCCCTGCCTTACCAACTGATACATCGCGGTGGGTTCAATCGTGAGATTTTGCAGCGGCTTCCAGAGCAGCTCGACACGAGTCGAGTCGATTCGGGTAGTGTTTACGCCCTCTAGAGTCTCCTGCAGCGGCGCGGTATAGAAATTGTCGGGACGACTCACGTCCGGAAAGGGACCGGAGTCGACGCCGACTGCACCATCCTGTACGACTCGGCGCTGGATCCAGCCACTGTCGTCACTGAAAGTGCCCACCAGTCGCACGGCAGCTGTATGACCCAACGGAATGTTCACCATACCGTTTTCCTGATGATTGATACTCCCGCCGGACGCCGTGCCGGAAAGTACTTCTTCGGTACTCGCCAAAAAGCTGTTCAGTCGCGGCAGCGCGGGAAGCACCCGGATGGTCCCACCCATGGAACTCGAGCCGTAAAGCGTTCCCTGTGGTCCGCGCAGCACCTCCACCCTACGGACGTCGTACAGGCCAAGACTCATGATGTTCTTGCCGAGCTGAGAACCCATTGCCGTCGATAGCGGTATCTCGCCGAAGTAGACACCCACCATGGAGGAGTTGCCGCCCTGGGAGTTCAGCCCGCGAATTTCATACTCTTCCTCCCCGGGGCCACCGGTGTCGCGAATCGCGAGCCCAGGTACGGAGCGCACCAGGCCATTTAGGCTCACGAGGCCCCTGGAGGCGATCTGGGCCGCAGTGACTGCTGTGATGCTGATTGGAGTCGTCTGAACCGTGGTCCGTTCCCGGGTTGCTGTGACGGTGATCGTCTGCAGCATAACAGGCCCCTGAGCGGCCGGCTGCGCCGCCAGCGCACCTTCCATGAGCGCGACGACAACGACTGGTGCCAGTGCCAGATATTTCAGAGCGCGAGTGCGTGACTTTATGGTGAATGCCATCGGTAGGATCCTCGGTTTCTCGGGTTGAAAGAGGAAGGTCTGTCATACCGCTGACGCCGCAGAAAGCGTAGCGTTGTGCCGGCCTGAACAGCCGTCATTGGACCGCCTGTCTCAGTCCACGGCTCTGAAGCGAAGATGCAGGTGTTATCACGGCTTTTTTTAATGCGAACTGCGCGGAGCGGTGCCGAACCTTGCCAGCGCCGATTTTGGGGGCAGTCATTGAAAAACTGGTTGCGGCGGCGCAGCAATTACCATGCTATATATGTAACTCATCGGGTGTAGTGGAGATCGCCCTCACCGAACCTCTCTCCTTGCCGGATCCGCCCGACAATGTCGGAAAGATCTTTCAGGTAAGCCTCTATATACGGCTCCGCCTTCGATTCCATGACAAGTTGGATCATCGGCGGCTGGAGGGTTCCAAAATGTACCCATCCGAGCTGTTCCATGCCTGCGACAATCTCCATGATGGAAACCTTATCGTCTTCTGATGCGTAGGAAAGTAGGATCAGCTCTGTGTCGATGACCTTCAAACCGCCAATGGCGGTTATTCCTTTTGCAAGCCGCCTTTTTTCTTCCATCATCTGTTTCGCAAGACGCAAATATCCCTCTTCTCCCAAAAAATGCATCATGGCCCACGCGGCAGCGACAGGTCCCGCCGAGCGCGATCCTAGAACGCTCTGCGACGAGTACTCTATCGTTGGCCACTCAGTCACCTTCACATAATGGTATTCTTGCTGCAGTTCGAGATTACGGTAGGCGACGACCGATGCGGGCTTCATGGCGTAAGCAAATTTGTGCAAGTCGGCCGAAATCGATGTGACGCCCGGTACGGAGAAATCCCACGGCGGAACGTGGTATCCAAGCTTCTTTACAAACGGCGCGACAAAGCCGCCGACACACGCGTCCACGTGCAGCCAAAGGTTGTGACGCAGGGCCAATTTCCCAAACTCGGAAATGTGGTCGTAAGTGCCGTACGGCCAGTTCGGGGCAGACGCATATAGGCCGATGGTATTAGGTCCAATCGCTGATTTGATGGCCTCCATATCAGATCGGTAATCGGCCCCGACCGGAACTCGCTTGATCTTAACGCCTAGATAATGACCAGCTTTATTAAGAGCTGCGTGCGCAGAATATGGGGTCACGAATTCCGGCGCGGTAACTTGCGGCTTGGTTGCCTTGGCCCATTCACGCGCAGTATTGATCGCGCAGAAGATACTCTCGCTGCCTCCGGCGGTAATGTTGGCGACGATTCCGCTTTCGCCGCCCGAGAGGAGATTGGCGGACATGGAAAGCAGTTCCTCCTCGATTTGCTTCATTCCGGGCATGAGCGCAGTGACGAGATTATTTTTCTTGTAGACCTTCGAGAACGCCTCAAGCATAACCTCGTGGCCTTCATCCAAACCCCTGTTGCAATATATAGACATCAGCCCGGAACGTTCCGGCGGATCTATCTCGATCATTCGGTCTATATGTCGCCGCACGGCGTCTCGAGACAGCCCTTTCTCCGGAAGAAAGTAGTCAGACTTGAAATGCGTGGATACCAGAGAGAGGGTGCTCATTTTGAACTCCAATAGGTTGCCGTAGCGTGCGTGCGGCTTATTGAGTCAAGGTGGAAATTGTTCAAAGAAGAGGCCGAAGACGTTCGTGACGGACTTGTTCGTAGTGGTAGTTCTGCGGATCGGCATGTCGCCAGAAAGTGGTTGACGCCGGCTTCGGAGTACCCGAACTTGTGCAGATCGGCGGATATTGACATGACTCCGGGGACTGGGATGTCACAGGGAGTTGGCGTAGTGCCGAGTTTCTCGCGAAATGGTGAAATACACACTCCCACGTACGCGCAGACGTGCATCCATAGGCTGGCTTCCCTGGCCACAGCAGCGATCTGAGGTATGGGGTCGATGTTCGCGTAGGGCGTGGAGGGCGCCGAGGCCCCGATCATGATGGTGTCGTCGTTGATCGCGTTCGCGAAGTTCGCGACGATTCCCCGCCTATTTTCGTTCTGGTCGGTGGTGATGATTTCGAGGTCCAAACAACGGACGCCTTTGTCGAAGCTCGGATGTATGGTGAGCGGCACAACGATATTGCGTTTTCCGACATTCGGCTTGTGCTCGCGCGCCCATTCCTTTGCGGCGTGTATGGCCGAAAAGTTGCTTTCCGTTCCGCCCGAGGTGAAATTTTCCGTGGAGTTCTTTTCAGGGTGGAGCAGGCTCACGCCCACGGCGAGGAGTTCCTGTTTGATTTGCTGCCTGTAGGGCGCACGCAGAGAGAAAACGCCGTTGTCGGACAGAAATTGCGTGAATGCCCACTTGCCCAGATCCTGCACGTCCTGCGGTCCCCGGAACGCGCGTGCGAGATGGGCGTACGGTTCGCGAAGTGAAATCTTGCCGAGGTGTTCCTTGATCTGATCAAGGGGAGTGCCCGTTCGCGGCAGCAACTTGGCAATGAACCCGTCGAGCATGTGTCCTTCGTGGGCAGGTGAGCGGTGGGAAGGCAGACCGTGCGCAACAGGCGCACGGATTACGCCGCTCCCCTCCCCGCGTGGATCGTGACTCGATTCAACGCAAGTCTACGGAAGGGGGGAAGACCCGGATAGTGAAGAAGTGCAAGGACCCAATCATTGCATAACCGCGCTGATTTTCCCTCCCTGAAGCGGAAATTGCCGGCGCCGAGGGCGATGTATCCTGAATCGTGGAATGTCGGCGGCTGGGTGACGAAGTTGATCGCGCCGGCGGTCGCGTTGTGTCCGTAAAGGGTGCCCTGCGGGCCGAGCAGAACGTCGATGCGCTGCGTGTCGAAGAGGTTGAGGCCACCGCTGAGCGCGAGGCTCTCGAGCGGAACCTGGTCTAGGTACTCCTCCACCGGCCCCTGCTGGCCCACGCTGTAATCCATCATCGAGACACCGCGAATCGAATACATGGGCGTCGCTTCTCCGGCGATGGCGTTCGCCTGAAGCTGTGGGATATACGTCATGAGATCCTGGGGCGTAGTGATTTGCAGGTGGCTCAGGCTGCTCGACGTCAGCACGTTCATGGAGGCCGGCACCCGCTGATTGTCTTGAGCGACCCGCTCGGCCGTGACCACGACCTCCTGCAGAGCGCCACTCGGGACGCTGACCGATGCAGTCGCTTGCACAGCCGGCGGGTCCGCATCGACGGCCGACGCGGCCGGCTGTTGCGCCTGCGGGCGCGCCGGTTGTGCCTGTAAGCGCCCGGTACAGAGAAACGTTCCAAGGGCCATGCCGAGGATCGCCCAGGTCGGGCGGAAACGAGGCCGTGCCATGCTTATCATGCATCCCCCAATTCAGTCGGCGCAGATGGGTGTCCGCGATCACAGGCCGCGCATTGGTTCGCCCAATGCCATCGATCCGATCTGCCAAGCGTTCGTGCGCCTGTACACCGCAGTATCCCCGAGCTGGCGCCCGTAGCCATCAGCCATTGGGCGGTGGCAGGGGATACTTTGGTATGATGCAAAAGGTTCATAGCCTTTGTTGTCCCGTGCGTCCATGACATACGGCAGCGCGATGCTCACCGACCAGGCAAAACGGGTTTTGATTGCGGACGACCATCCGCTGTACCGGGCGGCCCTGCAGACGATCCTGCCGCGGGCCTGCAGCGGGGCCCACGTAGCCGAGGCTGCCTGCCAGGACGAGGTGATGAACCAAGTCGCGTCCGATTCCGATTTTGATTTGATCGTGCTCGACCTGAACCTTCCGGGGGCGACCGGCCTGTCCTGCCTGCGATACGTTCACGGCGCCGCGCCTTTGACTCCCATCATCGTCGTCTCGGGCAATGACGACCCCGCGACGATGAGCGAAGCGCGTCTGGCCGGCGCCGCGGGCTATGTTCCCAAATCAGCGCCCGGCGATGTGCTCGTGCACGCCATTCGCCTCGTCATGGCCGGCGGAACCTACCTGCCCGCGGCGGCGGCGCTGCGCCATTCGATGTCACTCGGCTCGACCCCCGCCGACCCGATCGGCGAGCCGCTCACCTCGCGGCAGTTACGGGTGCTCAGATTGCTGACCCAGGGGTTGTCCAACAAACAGATAGCACGCGACCTCGAGATCAGTGAGATCACGGTCAAGGCGCATGTGTCGGCGATCTTCAGAAAGCTCGGGGTATCGAACCGAACGCAGGCGGCCAATGCAGCCCGCAGGCTCCTAAGCGACTAGGGCGTTTGCGCCCGGGCGCGAAACCCACCGGTCGCCCTCACTGGCATCTCAGCCGATCAGGCGCTCAATGAAGGCCCGCAGCTTTGCGACGTTGAGCGGTTTGTCGAGCACCCGGAACCCCCGCCTCTGAAGCCGTTCGCGCAGCGCTGGATCCGGATCGCTGGTCATGATCAGTGACGCCGGCGAGCGGTCGAATTCCCGGCGGATTTGCGCGATCGCCGCATCGCCCTTGAGACTGCCGGCAAGATGATAGTCGCTGATCACCAGGTCAGGCTCAAGATCGGCCGATATGAGCTGCACCACGGCGTCGCTTGCAGTGGTCGCCGTGACCGGCCGGCAGCCCCACTTCTCGAGCACCGCCGACATGCCGAGCAGGGCCTCGGCGCTGTCGTCGATGACGACCACAGTCGGCGGACGGGAGCTAAGCTTGGTCCGCCGCACGCCCGGCCAAGCAAGATCCTCGGGCGAGTCCGCCGAAGCCGCCCCGTAGGGAACGATTACGGCAAAGAGCGATCCCTTGCCCGGCCGTGAGCGCAGCACCCGGCGGAGCCAGAGCATCTGGCAGATCCTGCTGACGATCGACAGACCGAGTCCAATCCCGACGCCATCGGGCCGGGTGCTGTGCGGGACTTGGTAGTACGGGTCGAAGATCGCATTCAGGTGCTCGCGCTCGATCCCGACTCCCGTGTCGTAAACACAGATCATGAGGCCGTCTGGGCGGCGCCGGCATCCCACCAGCACCCGGCCTCGAGGAGTGTAGCGGATGGCGTTGCTGATTAAGTTACGCAATACGGTCTCCAGCAGGCGCAGGTCCGTATGGACCCGTGCGTGACTGGCGATGATGCGCAGCTCGATCCCGGCCGCGCGCGCCACCGCCTGGAATTCCGGACCCAGCCGGTCGAGCAGGGCCGAGACCGGAAAATCGGTCAGTTGCGGCTCGATCCCTCCCGAGTCGAGCCGCGCCACGTCCAGCAGAGTTGCCAACAGGTTGTTCAGCGAGGCGAGCGCCAGTCGCGAGCGATGTACCAAGGCGCGGTCGCCGCTCGACAGGGCGTCATCGTCGATGGACTCGAGAAACAGGACCGCTGAATTGAGCGGCTGACGTAAATCATGACTCGCCGCCGCAAGAAAGCGGGTCTTGCTCTGATCGGCAAGCTCGGCCCGCTGCTTCGCCTGCTTCAAGGCGAGCTCGATGTCGCGACGCGACTCGAGCTCCCGCGAGAGCCGCGCGTTGAGGATCTCGTACTGCTCGGTGCGCTGGCGGATGGCCTCCTCGAGCTTTGCCGCGGCCTGGAACCAGGAAAACGACGTACCTTGCGCGTCCACCTCCCGCTCGACGCGCGCCATCAAGGCTTGAACGGTCTTGCGTAGTGCCCGATTCTGTTCCTTGAGCCGCGCGAGCCGCCTTTCGAGATCCGCACGTTTGGAATTTCGGCGTGTGGCCAAGATGGACATGATTCGCCCGCCGCTATTTTCTTTGAGCCACGCCCAGGCAAGTGAAGGAGTTGTTCACGTGAATGGTATTGAATTGCTCTCCAAGTGTGGAGAACCCGACGACCCGGTGCTTCTCGAACAGGCCAGATACGGCCGTTGACAGACCGTGCCGTTCCATGCTCCCCGTGCGCGCCGCGCAATCGAAGCCTATGACGAGTTCCGGGGTGCCGAGCGCTTTGCTCAGGGTATCAAAGGTCCCGGTCAACCGCTCAAGCATGTCCACCGGCTTCGCAACGGCGACCACGAGCCCCGGCTCCATCGCGCAGGCGAATTCCATGGATCCGTCCTCATAGATGCGTTGCATCCCGCGAGGGAAGTATTGGCCGCCGACCTTGATCATCAGGGGAAAGGGGGCAAGAACGCGCGCGTCCTTCGGCACGGATTTCAGGCCGCATGCCGCGGCGTAGACCTTCAGGGCGCTTCGTCCGTCGATCTCGCGCACGAGCCGCCTCTCCGGATCGGCGTCGGTCACCACGAGCCGCCGCCGGCCCGGCACGAAATTGTGATGGCTGAGCGCCAGCACCGGATCGCGCCCGGCGACGATGCAGAACACGGCCCCTCCGCGGACTGCGCGGCGCTGATGCAGCACACGGGTTGCGGTCGTGATCTGCCCCAAAGGATTGAAGTAGACATCTCCCGCCGAGCCGCCGACCAGGGGCACGCCCCCCAGCTCGGTGCCGAGCGCGGCGACGAGCCGCTCCTCGCACCTCGGCTCGGCATCCACTAGAACCATGGCGAACAGATGAGGCCACTCGGCGTTCGTGGCGTGTCTCAGGCGGCGCAGCAGCGACCGGACCACGTGCCGTGCGTCAGGCAGGCCGAATTCGGCGACATTTTCGATGAGCGCATCCGCCACCTTGAAACGACCGGCCGGCAGATGGAATCCCGTGATGCCGTTGGCGAGGAATCCGGCGGGTCCGATCGCGCGGCTGGAGGCTGCCGCGACCACGCGGTCATGACCTGCCGCGCTCAAGCCGTGGCCGAGCCTACCCAGATCGTACCGACCGCAGCAGAACAGGGTCGTGAATCCGTCCTGCCCGCCTGGCAGCTGCGTGGCAATGGCCTCTGCCGCAGCCTGCTCGCCGGCGGCCTCCGTGCTGATCAGCACGATGGATTCCGGGTCTTGCTGCTGCACGCTCATTTTGACCACCGATGGCGAGCCGACCGTCACCCGGGCGTCTCCGGGACTAACGCCTCGTTCCGGCCGAGAACTCCGAGAAATCCTCTTCCCAGAACTCGTTGGCATTGCGCCCACCGGAGGCGCGCGCCAGCTCGGCGTTACGCAGCTCCACGCGGCGGATTTTGCCGGATATGGTCTTGGGAAGCGCCTTGAACTCCAGCCGCCGGATTCGCTTGTAGGCAGAGACACGCGCGCGGACGTGCTCGAATATAGAGCGCGCCGTATCCGCATCGGCAAGGTGTCCGGCCCCAAGTGTCACGAATGCCTTGGGTACGGCCAGGCGCAGCGCGTCGGGGCTCGGTACGACGGCGGCTTCCACAACCGCCGCATGCTCGACCAGGACACTCTCGAGCTCGAAGGGACTGATCCGGTAATCGGACGACTTGAACACATCGTCCATCCGGCCGACGTAGGACAGATAGCCGTCGGCATCCCGCGAGGCCACATCGCCCGTATGGTAGTACCCGTCGCGCATCACCTCGACGGTGCGCTCCGAATCGTCCAGGTATCCGCACATGAGACTCGCGGGACGCCGAGAAAGGTCGATGCAAATCTCGCCCTCCTCCCCGATTCGCCCCTCCGGGTCGCGCAGCACGATCTCATAGCCCGGCAGAGGCCGGCCCATGGAGCCGGCTTTGACGGGCTGACAGGGGGAGTTGCCGATCTGAGCGGTAGTCTCGGTCTGACCATAGCCGTCGCGGATCGTCAGGCCCCAGGCTCGTTGAACCTGCTCGATGACCTCCGGGTTGAGCGGCTCACCGGCGCTGACCGCCTCGCGCAAGGCCACGGGCCAGCGCCGCAGGTCCTGCTGGATCAGCATGCGCCAGACCGTAGGAGGCGCGCAGAAAGTCGTCACACGGCTGCGGACGAGCTGATCCAACAACCTGGGGGGATCGAACCGCTCGTACTGGTAGGCCAACACACAGGCCTGCGCGCTCCAGGGAGCGAAAAAACACGACCAGGCATGCTTGGCCCAGCCCGGTGAGCTCAAGTTGAGATGGACGTCGCCGGGCTTCAAACCCAGCCAGTACATGGTCGAAAGATGTCCGACGGGATAGCTCGCTTGGGTGTGGGCGACCAGCTTCGGACGGGCGGTGGTTCCGGAGGTGAAGTAAAGAAACAGCAGATCGTCCGCCTTGGTGTTGACCGAGGGGACGAACCGCCGCTCAGCCTGCCAGGAGGTCGCATAGTCGAGCCATCCCGGCACCTCTTCCCCGACCGCTATCCGAATCGGCGCTCCATCCATTCCGTCCAGCCGGTCCGTCAATCGTGAGTGCGTCACGACCGTCTTGACACCACCCCGCGCGATGCGATCGGCTAGGTCCTCGTGCTCGAGCAGCGTGGTCGCCGGAACGATCACCGCCCCGATCTTGATTGCCGCAAGCATCGTCTCCCACAACGCCGTCACGTTCCCGAGCATGACGAGGATAGGGTCGCCGTGCCCCACACCGAGCCCGGACAGCCAGTTGGCCACCTGCGAGGAGCGGCGAGCGAGATGTTCAAAGGAAAGCGTCTCGCCATGGCCCCCATCATCCACAACCCTCAGCGCCGGCCGGTCGTTGTCGCGGGCAATCACATCGAAGTAATCTCTCGCCCAATTGAACTCATCGAATTGCGGCCACTCGAATTCCTGCCTCGCCGCGGCCAGATCCTCCCGCAACCGCAACAGCCGGTCTCGTGTCTCGATGAATCGCTTCGTGGCGCTCATGACGCCCCCCTATCGCAGAACCGCGTCCCTTGTTGGTGCCAAGTGACATCCTGCACACCGGTCATGATCCCACCGACTCGGCCAATTACGGCTGTTCGTCGGACCAATTGACGGATGGCGGGTTATTTGCTACGCGCGACCACCACAGCTCGACCTTGGCTGCGCCGCATCGCCGGCGGCCGACCGGCGTATCGATGTCGGACTGAGCCGAGCCTAAGCGCCGGCGCGCCCTGGTTGCGCGAGGCATCACGCCTCAGCCGAGATCAGGCTCTCCGCAGTAGCGGAGCTCAGCAATAGCAAGCGCCTCGTCGCCGCGGGCGTCGTCCACGACGCGTAACGCAATCCGATCGTCATCCGCGCCGATGGCGTCGAAGTAGTCCCGCCCCCAATTGAACTCCTCCAATGCCGGCCACGCGAACTCGCGCTGCGCCGCCGCCAGATCCTGCCTGCACCGCGCAAGCTGTCGCGCACCTTTACGAATTGTGTCGTACAACGCATGCTCCCGCCCTCGAACAAGCCCTCATCCGCGCAACGAGTCCGCACTTGCGGCACTTGGGCTTGCACCCCTTGGATGATGCCACTCCCGTCAGCCTATTTGTAAATATTCGGCGAACCCGTTCCCTCTTGCCGGCCGCTGAGCCGGTGGTGCTGAACACCACTTTCCGTTTGCGGTACGGTAGGCGGCGTGAACGGGCTGCCAGCGGGAGATTTCACTCAGAGCGCGGCAGCGGCGGAGACGCCGTGCCAATGAGACCTCCGTGCTCTCGACTGAACCACGGCCGGCTCGCTTTCCGGCCATCTCGTATTCAGGTTCTCCTCCGCGTAGATCCCCCCCCACAGCATTTGAGCAGACCCGCGTCCTCGCTGGTGACCTATCGCACGAAGACCTCCGGGTGGCGCTCAGCCCAGGGACGCGCACGCTCCAGTTGGCCCGCCAGCGAAAATAACGTGCTCTCGTCCCCGAATGGCGCTGCAAACTGCACCCCGACAGGCAGTCCGTCGGGTGTCTGGTGCAGGGGCACGGACATCGCGGGCTGACCCGAACCGTTGAACATCGCGCAGAAGGGCGCGTAATCCATCATCTTCCTCACCCATTGGAACGCATCGAGACCCTTTTCATTAGCATCTAGCACCCCGAGCTTCACCGTCGGCCTGCTCAGAACGGGCGAGAGCCACAGATCGCAGGTCGTGAAGAACTGCCCGAGCTTGCGACTCACCGCGTTGACATTGCCGATAGCGAAAGCAAATTCTGCGGCGCTCATCCGATCGCCATGAGTAAATATTGCCCAGGTCGTGGACTCAAGCTCATCCGCCGTGACCTCCTTGTCCAGGGCCTCGGCTAGCGTCCTCAACGATGCCGTCATAAACGGCGAGGCAACGTCACGGAAGATGGCGCAGACCTCGTCATGGTCGATATACGGCGCACCCTCGAACACGTGATGACCCAGGCTCTCACACAGTCTGGCCGTCTCGAGCACGGCCTGCTGGCAAAGCGCATCGATCTCGGGCGCGCCTTCAGACGGCTTCACGGAAAACGCGATGCGCAGCGGCTTCGGGTCCCGTTCGCACGCCGCCAGATAAGTGGTTTCGGGTGACGGCAGCAGGTAGCGCGCCCCCGCATCGGCGCCATGAGTGGCATCCAGCATCGCGGCGCTGTCGCGCACGGTCCGTGTCAGCACATGCTCCACTCCGAGACCGAAAATTAGATCGTCGTACTGCGGTCCGGCCGGATTGCGCCCGCGGCTGGGCTTCATGCCGAACACGCCGCAGCAGGCCGCCGGCACGCGGATTGACCCACCCCCGTCGTTGCCATGGGCCATGGGCACGATGCCGGCCGCCACGGCGGCCGCAGCGCCGCCGCTCGATCCGCCGGTGCTTCGTGAAAGATCCCACGGATTGTGCGCGGGCCCGTAAAGCAGCGACTCGGTCGAGACATTGTCGCCGAACTCTGGCACGTTGGTCCTCCCCACGGTCACTAGTCCTGCTTTCTTGAAGCGTGCGGCGAGCTCGGTGTCAGTCGGCGGAGTCAGCCCCTTCGCGAAGCGCGAGCCGAGCTCGCTCGGCACACTGGCCATATGGGCGCCGATGTCCTTGAGGAGGAAAGGCACCCCGGAAAATGGCGCTGCGCGGGCGCGACCGCGCAGCGCCCGCTCCGTCTCGTCCGGTGTGAGGCCGATTACCGCGTTGAGCTCACTATTGACCTGCTCGATGGCAAGCAGCGCCGCATCGCGCAATTCCTCGGCGCTCACTTCGCCGCTCCTGACTAGCTCGGCCAGGTCCAGCGCGTCATAGGTCACATATTCACAGAGCTTCATACCCGTCTCCCAAGCCGGCACAGCCGGAACCAGACAGAAAAAGCTGCGGCACACTCGGGATCGAGCACGGACCAGCGCGATGCCGCAGGCGCGACTCGCACTACAGGTGCGGCTGCACCAGATGATCTCCCGCCACGAGCCTGCACGACCTCGATCTCCGTTTTCGCCCCTGAAGCAGCCGCCCAATCCCGTTAACTGTCCGTCCTGGGGATCGATTCTCATTCTCCGCGGACATGGCGCCATCGGAATTCCACGCCGAATGTCCGCGGCGGGCCCCAGAACAGCAGCGTGCCGATCTGCGACTGCGACTGCACGACGCTCGCCCGATACAGCTTGTTGCTGAGATTGTTGCCGTACAACGCCACGGACCACGAGCCGTTGCCGATCCGATAGCTCAAGCGCGTATTGAACAGCGAATAGCCTCCTTGATCAACTCCCGGACTATCCCAATAGGTGAAATAAATCCTGGACTGATATTTCATGTCGGCGCGCATCGTGAGCCGCCCCGTATGAACCCACGGTACGGTGTATTGAACTCCGGCGGTCAGCGCCGTCTTCGGAGCGCGCGGCAGCGTGTTATTGCTCACATTCTGCACCAAACCCGTATTCGGGTTAAGCGTACTGAATCTGCCGATGCGGGCATCGAGCAGAGCTAAGTGCAGATCAAGCTGCAGATCCGGCATTGGCAGCCCAGTCAGATTCGCCTCGAATCCCCTCATGCGCGATTTTGGCACATTGGTGACCACCGACGCCGCGCCATTGAAAACGCTGACCTGAAGATTCCGGTAATCATAGTAGAACGCGTCCAGGTTGGTGCGTAGCCGGTCATCGAACCATGTCGCCTTGATTCCGCCTTCGTAATCCCACAAGGTCTCCGGCTGAAAGACCTCTCCGGACCCTTCCAGATTCATCCCGCCACTCTTGAAACCGCGCGATGCGCTTACGTACATCATGACGTCGCGCCTGACGGAATAGCCAATAACGAACCGCGGCGTCCATGCGCCCCAGCCCCTGCTCTGCGGGTTGGTCACCATTGCGCTGCCGGAGGGCGACAGCAAGTTATACGGATCGATGATCGCTTCATGGAACCCCGACTTTTTTCGCTCATAGTTATAGCGCACGCCGGCAGTCAGGCGAATCTTGTCGATGCGATAGGACGTCTGTCCGTAGGCTGCATAGGCGTGCGTAAAGATCGCCGTGTCGTAGCTCATGAGTGCATCGGGCTTCGGTCCGGGAATGACCGGTATGTTTACCCGGATCGGAAATATCTGCGATGCGGCTTCATGCAAATAGAACAGGCCGACAACCCAGTGCAGCGCCCGATGCGCAGTCGATCTCAGCTGCAGCTTCTGCGTAAAGGCGTCCGAGCGTTCGTACAGCGAATCCCACAGAAAATTGATGTCCGTGGCGTCCACATCGAGCTGGCTTATGTTGTTGACAGTTGGCTCATATGAGGTCAGAGACTTCAATTCGACGTCGTTTCCTTCCCACACGAGAGTTCCGTAGATCTTCGACTGTGTCACGTCGGCGGCGTCCGCAAGGTTGTTCTGGGCATCCCGTGGATTGACGTACGGCTTTGCACCGAACACATCAATCGCGGGGGAGAACAGGCTTGGATCCACCACGGGCGCCATGTTCCGCGTGCTCCGATCGTCCGTATGCTCGCCCGTGAGAATGAACACCACGTTTCGTGTCGGCCTGATGCTCAGCTTCGCTCGGGCACCCCAGGCATCCACGCCGTCGTCTCTCTTTCCGACAATGTACTGGTACTGCGAAAATCCCTCGTGGTAATCGTAAAAGCCCGCAACACGCAGCGCGACGCGTCGGGACACCGGAAGGTTCGCCATGGCCGTCGTGCGAACGTGGTCGTAATTGCCAAATTGCGCGCTCGCATCGGCCTGAAATCGGTCGGTCGGATCATTGGTGATGATTCTGATGGCGCCCGCCGCCGCATTGAGCCCGTACAACGTGCCCTGCGGTCCGAGAACTACCTCGACGCGTTTGACATCGTACAGTTCGGCAATGGAGTCGGCGGCCCGTGCCTGATACACCCCGTCCTGATAGACCGCGATGCTTGGGTCAGTGCCCTCATTTATGATGTCCGTGCCGACGCCGCGCAGATAGATCTGCCCCATCGTGGCGTTTGTCGTCATCACGAAATCCGGTATTGCCTGCTGCAGCCCGAGCGTGCTCTCGATGCCGGATTGTCTGAGAGCGTCTGCGGTCAATGCCGTTACGGCAATCGGCACTGCCTGCAATTTCTCGTGCCAGTGCTCCGCGGTCACGACGACGGTATGAAGCCGATCGGATTGTTGCGCGCCGAACGGCGCCGGGCCGTCCATTTTCGCGGCGTGTGCCCGCACAGGACAGCACCACAGACCGACCGCAATGGCGGTCAACGCGAGAACCGCCGGAATGCCGCACTCGTGCCTCATCCCCACTTCATAGCCTGGCGACATGATTGTTTGCCTCATATTTCATTCGTGCCTGCGCCCTTTCGGCGCGTCAGCCGCTCGTCCGTGCGCCCATGGTCCAGTGCCAGGGGGTCGCCCGAGGAGTCGGCGTCCCCGCCCTTGAGCGAGCGGGTCTCGATGGCGCGCCTCATCTCTCCCTGCGATGCCGGCAGAAGGCTTGTGGCGCTTCCCGCGATCGTTGGTCGGGTCGATTGCGTGGGGCGCAGGCCGCACGACAAGGCCGACGCGCACGCCTGGATTCGGCACGACCCCAGCGGATCTTCCGAGCCTGCACAACTTGCCCTGCTTCGGGATTGCGAGGCTCATCCCGGTGCGCTCGACCCGCAGTGCAAGTCGCAAGCCCGGCGCGCACCTGCTCGCTCTGAAGCCGAGCGTCCACGGCACGAAGGCTATCCATAGCGGATATCGCCTGCCTTGGGTGCAGCCGCATGACCGAGGCGATCGACGACCTCCCGCAGGTCGCTGAGCAGCCTCTCGAGGTCCTCGTCAGTCAGGCTAGGATCAATCGGCAGGGTGATGGCCGAGGGATTCAGCCGGCCGAGCATTATCCAGCCCTTCTCCTGCAATCCCTGGTAAATCGCTTCGGTGGGCGTCCTGTCGGAGCTGAAATGCAACGGCATGACATCCACGTCCCACACCCTCAGGCCACCGATCGCACCCAATTCCCGCGTGATGCGCGCTTGGATGTCCATGAGACGGCGCGTCAGGCGCAGGTAACCGTCCTCTCCGAGGTGGTTCATGACCGCCCACGCCGCGAAAATCGGCCCGGCGGACCTTGAACCCGAAAACCCGGCCAATTTGTAGGGGCCGAGAAACGGGTCATTCACCTCGACATAGTGATGTTTCTGCAGCTCGACGTGCCGCCAGTAAATGCTTGATGCCGGCTTCGGACAGTAAGCGAACTTGTGCAGATCGGCCGATATCGACATCACGCCGGGCACTCGAAAATCCCAGGGAGTAAGGTTTCTGCCGAGTTTCTCGAGGAAGGGCGATATGTAGCCACCGATGCACGCATCGACGTGCATCCATAGCCCCGCATCGTGCGCCACCTCTGCAATCTCGGGTATCGGATCGATATTGGCGTACGCCCAGGAGGGTGCCGAAGCGGCAATCATGATCGTACTGTCGTCGATCGCGTTGGCGATGTTGGCCGCGATGCCGCGGCCATTGGTATCGAAGTCAGTCGTGACTACCTCCACATCGAGATAGCGGGCACCCTTGTGGAAGCTCGGATGTATGGTGCGGGGCGCAACGACATTCGGCTTTTTTACGCCAGGCCGTCGCTCACGCGCCCATTCCTTGGCGGCGTGTATCGCTGAGAAATTGCTCTCCGTGCCACCAGAAGTAAAGTTGCCCGTCGAGTCGTGTTCCGGATGCAGCAAACTCACGCCCATGGCGATGACTTCCTGCTCGATTTCCCGCATGTAGGGTGCGTACAGCGAAAAAAAACCGTTGTCCGCGAAAAACCGGTCGAACGCCCACTGTGCGAGCCTCTGCACGTCCTCGGGTCCGCGGAAGGCCCTTGCAAAATGCGCGTACGGCTCGTCCAGACAAATCTTGGTCAGACGCTCCTGGATTTCTTCGCTGGGAGCACCAGTCTGGGGCAGAGATTTGACGACAAAACCATCTAACATGTCCGCTTCTCCGGAAGGCGAGGGGCACTAATTCCTGTGCCGCGCGCGCAAGTCCGCGCGGCCATTCAGGTGTGGACCTGCGCCTGGACCACGCCGTGTCGGCTCGCCGGGAAGTGTACGAAGCGACCCGCACCGCAGATACCCGAAAAGTGCAAAACGGCGTCGCTACGGACGTCGGCGCCCTATGCGCAGCGGCGCCGGTACCGGCCGAGGAGGGATCGGCCGGGCGTCAGGAGGGGGGGCAGGGCGTCGTTTCCGACGGTAACTCACCGAAACGGCGCTTGTAGTCAGCGGCAAACTGGCTGGGCTTCGAGAAGCCGCAATCCCAGGCGAGATCGCTGATGCGGCCTTTGTCTGCCTTGAGATGCTTTAATGCGTGTCGGGCCGCGTGCAGGCGAACCGTTTGCAGGTACTGGTGCGGTGACAGGCCCAGCACCGCATCGAATGCGTAAAACAGGTTGCGGCGGGATACGCCTATCACGCGGCAGAGTTCCGAAATTCCCAGTGCGTGCGTTAGATCCGAATTGATGGCGCGCTTCGCCGACCGGACGACGCGCGCATGGGTTTGGCGAGAACGACCCAGATCCGCAGCTTCTGGCAGATTGGTAATCGGCAAAGCCAAGCTGAGGATTTCCTGGCGCAGCGTCTGCCAGTACGGCATCTGCACACTGCCGCTGACATCCGCAGTCAAGAGCGCCCGCGACACGGCTCGACATAGAGGGGCGGCCAGGACCCTTGACACAAAACGGAGGCCGCCTGATACGCTAGCCGACGTCGCGGCTGCTCCCTCACTGTGGCTCGTGAGCGCTTCGGGCGCGATGGCGACGCCGATAATCTCGCACGCATCCAGGACGACCTCGAACTCGGCACGCTCTCCGTAAAACATGACCCCTTCGGGTTCGAGGCCGATGCCGTTGCAGCGAAACAGACCCGTGCGGCCCTGAATCCAGGAAATGTTCGCTACGTTCATCATACCTTCCTGGATGAGGCGCCGATTGACACGCTCCCGGAAAAGCCGCACCCCGTCCAGATTGATGCTCGTCATTTCACCGGAGAATCGCCCGGCGCCGACCTGAAAGTAACGCTGCGGAAACAGGGATTCGACGCACCCAGCCTGCTCCTCAGAGTCGTCGAACGTGCGTCGCCAAATGTGGGTAGTCGCACCTGATCCGGTGGCGGCACTCACCAGCGTTCGCCTGTTGCTGTCTGTGCGTGAGCACTCCGATAACCCCGTCTTTTCGAGCGTGATCTGATTCCCTCAAGCTGTGTCCCCGCGGCGATGTGTCGCCAACGTGCAGGCGAGCAATGACGACAGCAGACACCTTGACCGAGCGCGAGCAGCACGCTCTGGAGCATATGCGCAAAGCGGGTTCGTCCCCAGAATTTGTGGGTGAAATTGTTGGCTTGAACACGGTTCAGTCTTGGCACATGGATGTGCCACGAAGCGCGTCCGGGAGATGCGCAAGAGGAAAGGACGGTAAGTGTGGCGCCCCGCTCAGCGTAGCTGTTTGCGGAAGAACTCGATTCCCGTCTTGGTGCAGCGTTTGATCTTCGCGTTGCCCTCTTTGGTCGGGGTGAGGGTGCCGCAACTGCGGCATTTGTCCATCTCGACACGGTAGACATCGACGCGGCGGCCAGCCAGTTTCCCGGTGAGGTGCACGGGGTGGGTGGCGAGGACGCGCTTGAGGGAGGTGCTGCCTCACTTCGGGCATGCGCGAACCTCGGCGGCGGGCGCGTTCGCAGACTTGACCTTGCTGCGGAAAATTCCCATGGTGGCAGTTTCGCCGAACGGAACTGCCGATGCATCTTGTCTTGAAGACTCTCTTGAACCACGTCGAGCGACTGAAGGGCTTCGTGTACGAGTCGAGCCACCTGATCGAGGGGCGTGTGCCGCGGATTGAGATCCTCCTGCGGGCCCGGGAGCGGTCCCGCGGCGCCTGCTCGCATTGCCAGAAGCCCTCGCCCGGCTACGACCGTCTGCCCGAGAGACGGTTTCATTTCGTGCCGCTGTGGGGTGTCCCGACGTATTTCCGCTACGCGCCGCGGCGGGTGCGGTGCCGAGAGCACGGGATCGTCGTGGAGCATCTGCCTTGGGCGCTGGGCAAACGCCCGCTGACGGCGAGTTTCGCCTGGTTCCTGGCCTCCTGGGCAAAGCTGCTGTCCTGGCAGGATGTCTCGCGAACCTTCAAAACCAGCTGGGAGAGCGTGTTCCGCTCGGTGGAAATGGCCGTCGACTGGGGCCGTGCCCGCATGGACTTGAGCGGCATCAGTGCCTGCGGCGTGGACGAGATCCACTGGCGCAAAGGCCGCTTCCTCACCCTGGTCTACCAGATCAACCAGGGGATGAAACGGCTGCTGTTCGTCGCCGAGCATCGCGAAGAGACCAGCCTGCGCAAGTTCTTCCTGTGGCTTGGCGCTGAGCGCAGCGCCCAAATCCGCTTCATATGCTCGGACATGTGGCAGCCGTACCTGAACGTGATCGCCGAGCGGGCCAAGGGGGCGCTGAACATCCTCGACCGCTATCACATCGCCGCCAAGATGAACCAGGCGATCGACGAGGTGCGCGCCAAGGAGACCCGTGAAGTGCGCCCCCGCAATTGCCAAAGGAAAAGCTCCCTCGTCTTGAAGCATTCGCGCTGGTGTCTGCTCAAGCGCGTGGAGAACCTCACCGCCCGCCAGACCGTCAAGCTCCAGGAATTGCTCGCCTGCCACCTGCGCACCGTGCGTGCCTACCTGCTCAAGGAACAGTTCCACTTCTTCTGGGAGTACGCCTCGGCGGCCTGGGCCGGCAAGTTCCTCGAGCAGTGGTGCACGGCGGCGATGCGCTCGCGCGTCGAGCCGATGACGAAGATCGCCCGCATGCTGCGCGCTCACAAACCCCTCATCCTCAACGGGTTCGAGGCTCGCGAACAGGTCGCCCTCGGCGCCATCGAGGGATTGAACAACCGGTTGAAAGCCGATCTCAGAAGATCGTACGGCTTTCGAACCTACAGAGCCAAAAGTACGCTCTATCATAAACTTGGCGCGCGACCCGAGCCCGAACTCACCCACAGATTCTGCTGAGGAATCGTTTTTTCCCGCTCGTCATCCTCCAAGACCGCCGCTCTCCGATCGCCGCTGCACACCATGTGGGGCAGGCAACACGGCTTGCAGGGGAATCCGACTGCGCGCCGGACTGGCGCAAGAGCCTCAGTCCATGACACACCGCCCCACCGGATTGCCCATAATCGTTTGGAGCCCGTCCTGCACTCGACACCGATCAGGGCGCAGTGGCGGCGCGCCCGATTCCTGCCTCGAGGTGCGAGATTCAAAAAATCCCTACGGCTGAGTCTCAGCAAAGCCCTCGATCCGAAAGCGGACACAAACGCGGACACTAAAGTCCTGAGCGTCCCTTCGTAAGTATTGGTCGGGGCAGGGAGATTCGAACTCCCGACCCTCTGCTCCCAAAGCAGATGCGCTACCAGACTGCGCCATGCCCCGATCGGTGCCGCTGCGGCTGGAATGCCCAGGCGGCACCGCATGATATGCGAGAATGCGCGCTTTGCGGAAGAGCTCAGGTTCAGGCGCACGATGACGGCTCAGGTAATTGACGGGCGCAAGCTCGCCGGCGAGGTCAAAGCGCAGGTGCGGGCATCCATCGAGGCGGCGGTGGCCCGCGGCCGTCGGCGCCCGGCGCTCGCCGTGGTGAAAGTCGGCGACAATCCGGCTTCGGATGTCTATGTGCGCAACAAGCGCAAATCCTGCGAGGAAGTCGGGATCCGGTCCGTCGCGCACGACCTGCCCCGCTCGACCTCGGAAATCGAGCTCCTCACCCTCATCGACGGCCTCAACCGTGATCCGGCCATCGACGGCATCCTGGTCCAGCTGCCTCTGCCGGACCCGATTCAGTCCACGGCAGTCATCGAGCGCATCGACCCCACCAAGGACGTCGACGGCTTTCACCCCTATAACGTCGGGCGCCTGGCGCAGCGAATCCCGCTCATCCGGCCGTGCACCCCGTACGGGATCATCAAGCTGCTCGAGCACATCGGTGCGCCCATGAAGGGCCAGCACGCGGTCATCGTCGGCGCCTCCAATATCGTCGGGCGGCCCATGGCTCTCGAGCTGCTGCTGATGGGGGCCACCACCACCGTGTGCCACCGCTTCACCGCCGATCTCGCCGCGCAGGTCCGCCAGGCCGATATCCTCGTTGTAGCGGTCGGCAAGCCGGGACTGGTGCCCGGCGAGTGGGTCAAACCGGGCTCGGTGGTCATCGACGTCGGAATGAATCGCCTGGAGAACGGCCACCTGACAGGCGACGTGCAGTTTCAGTCCGCCTGCGAGCGTGCCGGCTGGATCACGCCAGTGCCCGGCGGCGTCGGCCCGATGACGGTCGCCATGCTGATGCACAACACGTTCGAAGCGTTCCACCGCCGCGCGGAAGCGGCGCGCTGAGACAGCCGCGGCTACGCGCGCCGCCAGTCGGTCACTCCGCCCGGCTTATCCTCGAGCACCACTCCGGCGGCGGCCAGCTCGTCGCGGATCCGATCCGACTCGGCCCAGTTCTTAGCCTTGCGCGCCGCGGTTCGGGCCGCAATGCGCTGCTCGATGTCCGCATCACTCGGCGCAGCGGGCAAGTGCCCGGTTGCCGCCGCGGCGCCATCCGGCTTGCCGAGTCGCAGCCAGTGCTCGGCCGCAACCCCAAGCAGGCCCAGCACGCCACCCAGCTCGCGCAGCCGCGCGCCAAGCGCCGCGGCCCGCGCGTGCTCGCCGGCATCGCGCGCGGCGTTGATCTCGCGGGCCAGCGTCTGCAGCACTGCCAGCGCTTCCGGCGTATTGAAGTCATCGTCCATCGCCGCCTGAAACTGCCCCACGTGCGCCGATTCAGCCGGCGCTGCCTCCGCCAGCCCCCGCAGCGCCAGGTATAGCCGCTGCAGCGCCGCGTCCGCCTGCTCGAGCTGCTCGAGCGAATAGTTGATCGGGCCGCGGTAGTGACTTAAGAGCACGAAGTAGCGCAGCACCTGCGGATGACGCAGCGTCGGCAGCACCTCGCGCACGGTGAAGAAATTGCCCAACGATTTCGACATCTTCGTGTTGTCGATGTTGACGAATCCGTTGTGCATCCAGATCTCGGCGAAGCGCTCGCCCGTGGCCGCGCAGGACTGCGCGATCTCGTTCTCGTGATGCGGAAACTTCAGGTCCATGCCGCCGCCGTGGATGTCGAAATGCGCACCGAGCAGCTCGACCGACATCGCCGAGCACTCGATGTGCCAGCCCGGCCGGCCGCGCCCCCACGGGGAGTCCCAGGCCGGCTCGTGCGGCTTGGCGTGTTTCCACAGCACGAAATCGAGCGGGTCGCGCTTGGCCTCGTCCACCTCGACACGCGCTCCGGCGCGCAGATCCGCCAGGCGCTTGCCGGAGAGCCGGCCGTAGGCGGGGAACTTCGCCACTGCGTACATCACATCGCCATTCGGCGCAACGTAGGCGTAGCCGCCTTCGATGAGCCTCAGCACCATGGCAATGATGGCCGGCACGTGCTGCGTGGCGCGCGGCTCGAAGTCCGGCCGCACGATGCCAAGGGCGGCGCAGTCCTCATGCATGGCGGCGATGAAGCGGCCGGTCAGCGCCTCGATCGGCTCGCCGTTCTCGGCGGCGCGCTTGATAATTTTGTCGTCGATGTCGGTGATGTTGCGCACATAGGTGAGCCGGTAGCCGCTGTGGCGCAGATAGCGCGCCACCACATCGAAAACGATCATCATGCGCGCATGGCCGATGTGCAGATAGTCGTACACCGTCATGCCGCAGACGTACATGCGCACCTCGCCCGGGACAATGGGCGTGAGCGACTGCTTCTCTCCGGTGAGCGAGTTGTGAATTCGAATCATGGCTGTCATTTCAATTCAATGGCACGGTCCGCGCCGGCATCGGCACTCACGCGAAGCGGACCAGGCGCCGCTCGGCCTCTCCGGCCGGCATCGCCGCAAGGAGCGGCGCGAGCTCAGGACCGTGGCCGAGACCGGTCAGGGCGAGGCGCAGCGGCCGGTACAGCTGCGCACCCTTGCGGCCACTCGCGGCGCGTGCGGCCCCCGCGATCGCCGCCAGATCATTGCCGCTCATCGCCGCGGCTCGCGCCGCCGCCGCGAAGAACGCGCTCCCGGCCTCGCGCACCATCGCCTCGCCCTCTGAATCAAGCGCCGGCGCCGCGCCGAAGACGATCTCGGCCCACGGCTGCGCGTCCTCGGGCAGCACCACGTTCGGCAGTACCGCGGCGCTGAACGCCTCGGCGTCCGCCGCGCCGACGCCCGGCGGAATGCGCGAACCGAGCCATGCGCGCGCCTGCGCGCCCGAGAGCCGGTGGACGGCCGTCTTCTGCCAGACCCGCAGCTGCTGCTCGTCAAAGTGCGCCGGCGCGCGGCCGAGATGATGCGTGTCGAAGGCGCGCGCGAGGCCCTCGAGTTCGAGCAGGCCGTGCTCGGGGCTCGAATGCCCGAGCCGGAAGAGGTAATTCACCAGCGCCTCGGGGCGATAGCCGCGCGCGCGGAATTCGCGCACGCTCGCTGCGCCGTGGCGCTTCGAGAGCGGCGCGCCGTCGGGCCCGAGGATGAGCGAGATGTGCCCATAGCACGGCGCCGGCATGCCGAGCGCTTCGAGAATCAGCAGCTGGCGCGGCGTGTTGGCCAGATGATCCTCCCCGCGCAGCACCTGTGTCACGCCCATGCTGGCGTCATCCACGGCATTGCAAAAGAAGAATGCCGCCGAGCCGTCGGCGCGCCGGACGACGAAATCGCCGATGTCGTCCGAGAGAAACCTCTGCGGCCCATGCACCAGATCGGTGAACTCGATGCGCCGTCCGCCCGGCACGCGAAAGCGCAGGGTGGCCGGCAACCCCGCAGCACGCTTGCGCTCCCGCTCGCTCTCGGTGAGCTCCCGGCAGGTGCCCGGGTAGCGCGGCGCATGTCCCGAGGCCCGCTGCGTGCGGCGCGCAACCTCCAGCTCAAGCGCCGTGCAATAGCACGGATAGAGCGCGCCCCGGCGCTCGAGCTGCGCGAACTCGCGCGCGTACAGTGCAGCGCGCTGCGACTGGAAATACGGGCCGAGAGCATCCTCGCGACCGGGACCTGCGTCCCACTCCAGGCCGAGCCAGGCCAGATCGGCGAGCACTCCATCGATGTGCTCGGGGCGGCTGCGGGCGGCGTCGGTATCCTCGATCCGCAGCACGAAACGCTCCCCTCCGTGGCGGGCGAGCAGAAAATTAAAGAGTGCGGTGCGCGCGTTGCCGAGGTGCAGCTCGCCGGTCGGGCTGGGGGCGAAGCGGGTCGCGCCGCGCGCGAACGTCCGGCCGTTTGTGCGGTCCATCTCTGCCATGGCCGGCAATAGTACGGGGTTTGGCCGGGCGCTGCTAAGATGGCGCGACTGGGCGAGTCGCTGGGAGATCAAATGCTCGATCGGAACTGCACCTGGCCGCGCCGCCGCGCGCTCATCGCCGCGGCAACGCTGCTCGCGGCCATCGCTCCGGGCCTGCTGCGCGCCGCGCCGGCCGCTGCACAGGCCACCTCGCCCGCGCAATCTGCGCAGCCGAACCCCGATGTGCGCGTCACCACGAACATGGGTTCGTTCGTCATCGAGCTGCGGCCCAACCGCGCGCCGCTCACGGTGGCGAACTTCCTGCGCTACGTAGAGACCGGCTTCTACACCGACACGCTCATCCATCGCGTGGTCGCCAACTTCGTCATCCAGGGCGGCGGGCACGAGTCCACAGCCCCTTACGCCCTCAAGCCCACGGGTCCACCCGTCGTCAATGAGTCGGGCAACGGGTTGGAGAACCAGCGCGGCACGGTCGGGCTCGCCCGGGGCATCGATCCGGATTCCGGGACCTCGCAGTTCTATATCAATCTCGTCGACAATCCGGAACTCGACCCGCTGCCGACCCGCTGGGGCTACACGGTCTTCGGCAAGGTGATCCAGGGCATGAGCGTGGTCGAGCAGATCGGCCTGGTGCCGACCGGCGCATTTGGGCCGTTCAAGTCCGAAGCGCCACTGAAGCCGGTGGTGATCGAGAGCGTCACGCTCGTCACGCCGTCGCAGCCGGGTACCTCGCCGGCGAGCACCGCCCCACCCGCCACCCCGTCCGCCGCAGCTGCGCCCTCGGGACAATCCGGCGCGTCTGCGGCAGCGCCGGCGAGCGGGGCCGGGTCGGCCACCGAGAGCGGTACGGCTGGCGGGACGGGATCCACCAGCGGGACCGGATCAGCGGGCGGCACGACGGGCTCGAGCGGCTCAAAGACCAAGGCCCCGCCCCCCCCGGAAAGCCCCCCCGGCACGCCGCCGAAGCCGTGACGGAGGAGTGGGCCGCGCCGCCTCTCGATGCGCCGCAGCGCTGCCTGTTCGTCTCGGACGTGCATCTGGATGCGGCCGCGGGCGCGGCCGAGCAGCAATTCCTGCAGTTCCTGGCCGGCGAGGCCACAGGCGCCGATGCGCTCTACATCCTCGGTGATCTGTTCGAATCCTGGATCGGCGATGACGCGCTGGAGCACGGCACGGTGCTCGATGCTCTGGCGGCGCTCACCGCCGGCGGCGTGGCCTGCTTCGCGCTGCACGGCAATCGGGATTTCCTGCTCGGCGAGGCGTTCTCCCGGCGCACCGGCTGCCGGCTGCTACCGGATCCGGTGGTGGCGCGCCTCGGGGGCGAGCGGGTGCTGCTGACCCACGGCGATGCGCTGTGTACGGACGATCACGCCTACCAGGAATTGCGCTCGATTGTCCGCAGCGCCAACTGGCAGCGTAGATTCCTGTCGCTGCCGATCACCACGCGGCAGCTGCTCGCCAATGAGGCGCGGGCCGGTAGCCGCGCGCATACCGCGCGCGCGCAGCCCCGCATCATGGACGTCAACGCCACGGCCGTCGAGGCAGCCTTTCGGGCAGCGCGTGTGCGGCGCATCATCCACGGCCATACGCACAGGCCGGGGGTGCACGATGCGCTCATCGGGGGCGAGCCCGTGCAGCGCATTGTGCTCGGCGCGTGGTACGAGCAGGGCAGCTGCCTCTCGTACCAGGATGGCCGCTACGAACTGCGCGCCCTGCCCCGATGAGCCGCACGGGCGCTCACCGGAGCAGGACCTCTCGCGCTCAGTGGCTCGGCGGACCCGGAGGCGGCGGGCTGCCGGGCGCGCCCATGCCCCGCGGCCCCATGCCCATGCCCATGCCCATCCCAGGCCGTCCCATGCGGTGCATCCAGAACTTCGGATGCGGCGGCACGAGCACCTTGAATTTCTCCATCTGAGCGGCGCTCAGCACCCGCGCCATCTTGGCCATCATTTCCCGCCGCGCCGCCAGATGCGCCTGACGCGCTTCGCGCATGGCGCGCATGACCTGCTCCATGCTCGCGCGCATCGTGGCGTGCTGCTGCTCGATGATCGCCTTGACCTGTTGCTGTTGAGCGGCGCTCAGATCGAGCAACACCGTGAGCTGATGCAACCGCCACTGCTCCATGCGCTGCATGCGCATGACCATTGCCCTGCCGCCCCAGGCCTGTGCCGGCTGTGGCGCCGGAGTCTGCGCCAGCGCGACGCCCGCCGCGCCCGCGAGCGCGAGGAAAACTAGAACTCGTCTCATGGACCGTCCTCCGTCAACGAATGACCCTGAGGACAGTGTAGACACGCGGGCGGAAAGCGCCGTAAGCAAATGTAGCAATTGAGATCAGCGCCGGGACAGGCGTAATTCGGCTTCGAGTCCGCCCTGCGGTCGGTTGCGCAGGCGCAGCGTGCCGCCGTGCGCCTGGGCGACATCGCGCGCAATGCTCAGGCCCAGGCCGGTCCCGCCAGTGTCGCGATTGCGGGAAGACTCGAGGCGGAAGAACGGCTCGAAGACCCGCTCCAGGGACTCCTGTGGGACACCCGGACCCTCATCGCTCACCACGATGCGCAGCGCCGCGCCGTCGTGCACTTCGATGTGCGCGCGCTCGCCGAACTTCACCGCGTTCGAGACCAGATTGGTCAGGCAGCGCTTGAGCGCCTGCGGCCGCCCCGGAAACGGCCCGGCCGAATGTCCGATGACACTCACCTCGTGCCCCATCTCGACAAACCCGTGCCGCACCGATTCGATCAGGGCGTCGAGGTCGATCGGCTCGATGGCTTCCTGCTCGTCCAGACCCCGAAACAACGCGAGCGCGCCCCGCACAAGACTCTCCATCTCATCGAGTTCGCGCCCGAGGCGAGCGCGCAGCGCCGCATCGTCGATCAGCGTTTCCACCTGCAGCCGCAGACGCGTCAGCGGCGTCTTCAGATCATGCGACATCGCCGCCAGCACCCCCGTGCGGCTGTCGAGGTAGCGATGCAGCCGTTCCTGCATGGTGTTGAAAGCTCGCGCGGCATCGCGCAGCTCGCGAGCGCCCTGCTCCGGCAGCGGCGGCGCGCGGTTGCCGCGGCCGATCGTCTCTGCCGCACGCGCCAGGCGCGACAGCGGCTGCGTGATCCCGCGTGTCGCAACATACAGCGCCGCTATCAGCACCACGACGAGCAGCGTGAGGTTCAGCAGCAGACGCGGCGGCAGCGGCACCGACCGTGAGATCCGTGCGACGCGGAACAGCAGCGCCGGGGTGCCCGGCCCGCTCACCCGCACGTCGTAAAACCCGGCTCCCTGACCCAGCGGACCGGGCAACGGCGGCGACACGCGGATGACGGCGCGAGTCGCGGAAATCGCCGGCACGAGACCGATTCGGTACGCGCCGCCGAGCTCGTGGTGCAGCCGCTGCACGAGCAAGGCCGGTGAGTCGGAGGGAAACGGCAGGCGGATATGCAATCCCGAGGCGATTCGGCGACGCATCGCCCAATGCACGAACAGCCAGCGCCGCCGCCGCGGCGCCCGCGGCCCGGGCGGCAGCGGCGCGCGCAGCGACATGCCCCCGGCGCGCCAGCGCATCGGGCCGATGGGACCCGGGCCACCGTTCGCTTGCAGCCGCCGCAGAACGAGCGCGCGCTGGCGCGCCGGCAGCTGCGTGAGCATGAACGTGATTTCACTGATCCGACGCGCCCACAGGCGCGTGGTGACCTCGGTCACGACGCGCTGTTCATTGCGCGCGACGAGGTAAAGGCTCGCCGTCTGGGCGAGCAGCACTCCGATGACGGTGGCAGCGATGAGCCGTCCGAACAGCGATTGCGGCCAGAAGCGAAGGTGCATGCACGGAACCTGCGTTTCACTCACTCGGTCGTGACGGGCACGCCGATCACGTAACCCTGGCCATAGACCGTCTTGATGATGCGCGGCGAGCGCGCATCGTCCCCGAGAATCTGCCGCAGTCGGCTGACGCGCACATCGATGCTGCGATCGAAGGGGTCGACCTCCCGCCCGCGCAGCAGCTCCGCGAGCTGCATGCGGGTGACGACCCTGTTGCCGGCCGACAGCAGGACCGCGAGCAGGCGATACTCCGCACCGCTCAGCGACACCTCGCCCGCGCCGCCGGTGAGCGTGCGGCGCGTGGTGTCGAGGCGCCAGCCGTCAAACGCGAATGCCTTGACGGACTGCGGATCCGGGTCAGGCGAGGCGTGCGCGCTGCGGCGCAGCACGGCGCGGATCCTGCCGAGCAGCTCGCGAGGATTGAACGGCTTGGCGACGTAGTCGTCCGCGCCGAGCTCGAGCCCGACAATCCGGTCGACATCCTCCCCGCGCGCCGTCAACATGATCACCGGCAGCTGCGAGCGGGCACGCAGCTCGCGGCAGATCGACAGCCCGTCCTCCCCGGGCAGCATCAGATCGAGCACCAGCAGATCAAAGTGTGCGCGCTCCATCGCGCGGCGCATCTCGACCGCGTCGCGCACCGCGGTCACGCGCAGGCCTTCCTTCTCCAGATACTGACTCAACAGCGAGCGGATCTCGCGGTCGTCATCGACGATCAACAGGTGAGGATGCTCGGCCATGGCGTACTCCGGTGCGTCCAACGATACCGGAGCGCAGCGCGGGAGCGCCAGAGCCGCACCGGTTCTGACGGGCTCCACCGTTACAATTGCTCACAAACCCCGGGGCTCGAGCGCGCGCCTCACGCCGATCACCAGATCCGCGACGTTGGTGCCGGTCGGTCCGGTGCGCAGCAGCGCGCCGGCGGCTGCGAGCGCCGTGCCCGAATCGGCGCGCCGCAGGCTCTCGTCCGGATCGAGGCCGAGCACGGCGATGCGCCCGCAGGTTTCCCCGTCGACCACCGCGCCGGCATCGTCCGTCGGCCCGTCGATGCCGTCGGTGCCGGCCGCGAGCAGAGCCAGTTCAGGATAGCCGGCGATCAGCCGCGCCGCGGCGAGCGCCAGGTGTTGATTTCGCCCGCCGCGTCCGGGCGCCGCCGGCAGCTGCACTGTCGATTCCCCGCCCCAGATGCGCACCTGCGCCTCACCGAGCGCCAGCTCATGCGTGAATTGCGTCGCGAGCCGGGCTGCGTCCCCGGAGAATCTGCCCGTGGCGCGCCGCACCGTCAGCCCGCGCGCGCGCGCAGCTTCGGCGGCGGCGTCCATCGCCATGTCGACCGAGGCGATCACCTCGCGCCGGATGGCGTCCCCGTCCGGCGCCGGCGCGAGAATTCCTGAGCCGATGACGGCCGGATCGTCGCCCGGTACGTCGGAGATCAGCAGCGCCCGCCCGCCGCGGCCGCCGAGCCGCGCGGCCAGACGCCCGCCCTTGATCTGCGAGCAGCGCGCCCGCTCGGCGTTCAGCGTGACAATGTCGCGGCCCGCGGCAAGCCCCCGCTGCGAGAGGCGCGCGAGCTGCTCGAGCGTGACCCCGGGCATGGGGACCTCCACCAGTGAGGAGGCGCCCCCTGAGATCAGAAACAGCAGCTGGACGCGCGCCGGCAGCGCATCGAGCCAGCCGAGCAGACGCGCTCCGGCGCGCAGCGAGCGCTCATCGGGCACGGGATGGGCGCTTTCGAGCACTTCGGCACCGGGCGTCGCGACCAGCGCCTCGGCGCCGTGACCGTCGGGGCTCACCACCAGCAGCCGCTCGAGAGAGGCGCCGAGCGCATCGCGCGCGCCGAGCGCCATGGCGGTGGCCGCCTTGCCGATCGCCACCGCCCAGACCGGCCCCGCATCGGCGCGGGCGAGCGCCTCACGCACGCAGCGGCGCCCATCGACACGGGCGAGCCCCGCCCGAAACAGCTCGATCAGCAGCTCGCGACGCGCATCGCCGGCTGTCGAGCGCTCAGCCACCGTGGACGATTTTCAGCGCACCTCGGCCGCGCTGCTTGGCCTCATCCGAGCGTTCGCGCTGCAGACGCTCCAGGTACTGCGGCGTGACATCGCCGGTGACGTATTGGCCGGAGAAGCACGAGGTGTCGAACTCCTCGATCTGCGAGTCCTCGTGCCGGCAGGCGGCGATCAGATCATCGAGATCCTGATAGACGAGCCAGTCGGCCCCGATCAGCCGCATCACTTCCTCGACGCTGCGCCCGCTTGCCACCAGCTCGTGGGCCGCGGGCATGTCGATGCCGTATACGTTCGGATAGCGCACCGGCGGGGCCGCCGAGGCGAAATACACTTTGTGCGCGCCGGCTTCCCGCGCCAGCTCGATGATCTGCGCGGAGGTGGTGCCGCGCACGATGGAATCATCGACCAGCAGCACGTTCTTGCCGCGAAACTCCAGGTCGATGGCATTGAGCTTGCTGCGCACCGACTTCTGCCGCTGCTGCTGACCCGGCATGATGAAGGTGCGGCCGATGTAGCGGTTCTTGGTGAACCCCTCGCGATACTTCAGGCCGAGCCGCTGCGCCAGCTGCAGCGCGCTGGTGCGGCTGGTGTCGGGGATGGGGATCACCACGTCGATGTCGTGGTTCGGCCGCTCGCGCAGGAGCTTCTCGGCCAGCCGGTCGCCCATGCGCATGCGCGCGCGGTACACCGAAATATTGTCGATCTTGGAGTCCGGGCGCGCGAAATAGACGTACTCGAAGATGCATGGCGTGTGGCGCGAGCTCGCGACGCATTGATGCGAATGCAGCCGCCCGGCCTCGTCGATCAGCACCGCCTCGCCCGGGGCGACATCGCGCACCAGACGAAACGCCAGAATGTCGAGCGCCACGCTCTCGGAGGCGAGCATCCACTCCTTGCCGTGCGGCGTGTCGCGCTCACCGAGCACCAGGGGACGGATGCCGTTGGGATCACGGAACCCGACGATGCCGTGGCCGATGACCATGGCGACCACCGCGAAGCCCCCGCGGCAGCGCCGGTACACCGCCTCGAGCGCCGCGAACACATCCGCCGGCGTGACGCGCGGCGTGCCGATGCGCTGCAGCTCGGAGGCGAACACGTTCAGCAGCACCTCCGAGTCCGAGCCCGTGTTGAGGTGGCGACGGTCCTCGCGGGTAAGCACCTCCGCGAGCTCGGCGGCGTTGGTCAGATTGCCGTTGTGCGCCAGGCAGATCCCGTAGGGAGAGTTGACGTAGAACGGCTGGGCCTCCGAGGCGCCGTCACAGCCGGCGGTCGGATAGCGCACATGGCCGATGCCGGCGTTGCCCTTGAGCTCGAGCATGTGCTGCTGCTGGAACACATCGCGCACCAGCCCGCTCGCCTTGCGCACGCACAACCCGCTCTCGCCGCTGGTGGCGATGCCGGCGGCGTCCTGGCCGCGATGCTGCAGCACGGTCAGCGCATCGTAGAGGCGCTGATTGATCGCGCTCGTGCCGACGAGCCCGACGATTCCACACATAACCTACCTCACAGCCGCCCGGCACCGACCAGCGTCCTCAGCCCGCCTGCGATCGACTTGCCGTAGGGGATCAGCATTGAATGGCGCCACCAGCCCCCGGTATCAAGGTGCAGCAGCTCGGCGAGGATGACGAATACCCCGAGCAGCACCGCGCCGCGGGCCGCGCCGAAGAGAAAGCCGAGAAAACGGTCCGTGCCGCTGAAGATCGACAGGCGCACGAAGTGCCCGATGATCGCGCCGATCGCCATGCCGACCAGCAGCGCGAGCGCGGCGATGATGACGCGCGCGGCCCAGATGCGCACCCCGGAGGCGGCCAGCAGCCCGCCCAGGTGCGGCGCGAGGCGCGGGGCGAAATGCCAGGCGAGCACGAGCGCCACCAGCCAGGTGACGAGCGCGATGGCCTCGCGCAGGAAGCCGCGCACCGCCCCCACCACTGCGGACAGGATGATCGCGGCGCATATCAGGTAATCGGCGGTGTTCATGCCGGCGCGTCCGGTCGGGGCAAGGCTGGGCGGTCCCTGTGCTGCCGCGCGTGCATTGCGCGTGAGACGCCGCACCCGCCTCGCCAAGCCGATGGAGCAAGGGTGTCGCTGTGCGGCGGCCACGGTAGGCGCATCATCAGTCGGACGGTTCCCGGGGGCGCGGATTGTACAAGAGGCCAGGAATGCCCGCTTGCGATCGTGTCACTGGCGCAGCAGCTCGCCCTTCAGACCCAGCCCCCGCAGGCGCCGGGCCAGGGCAAGCCCGGCCGCGTGGCCGCTCACCGCCCCGGTCGCGACCCGCCAGAGCAGCCGGCCGCGAATGTGCAGGGGAGTGATCCGCACCGGGATGCCCCGGGCGCGGACCCGCTGCCCCAGCCGCAGGGCGTCGCCGCGCAAGGCAAAGACCCCCAGCTGCACCGCCCATTGGGCCCCCGATGTCGCGTGCCGGGTGCGCCGCGCCGGCGCCACGGCCGCACGGGCTGCCGCCCGCTCTTGAGGCAGCGGTTTGGCCTTGGGGCGGATGGCGGCGGCCGCCTGCGGCGGCGGCTCGGGCTCTGGCTTCACCTTAGACGTCACAGCAGGGGGAGCCGTGGCCGGCTGGGACTTCGCCAGCGTTGGCGCGGCGCCCGCCTGCGCCGTCCCGGCAGCCGCCGGAGCTTGCTCGGCATCCCGAATCGACGCCATGCGCGCATCGGCCCCCGCGCCGAGCGGCAGCGTGTAGGAGCGCGCCGGCGCCGATGCGGCGACCGCCGCAACGGCCCCTGCCCGCCCCGGCGGCGTGCTCGCGGATGTCAGCCGAGGCGGTCCGGTCAGCAGCTCGGGAACCAACAACACGATCAGCGCCACGAGAATGACGGCGCCCGTCAGTCGTTCTTTCACGCGGCGGAGTATACCCCAAGCCATTGCAGCGCCGGTCCGACCGTATAGACCGAGCCGCAGACGATGACCCGATCGCCCGGGCGCGCCGCGTGCTGCGCCGCCGCGCACGCCTCGGCCACCGAGCCGAACAGCCGCGGCGCGCGCGCCACCGCCGCGAGCCGTGCGGCCAACGCCTCGGCGCCGATTCCGCGCGGACCCGGCAGCGCGCACAGGAACCACTCCTCGACCGCCGCAGCGAGCGCTGCGCCGATCGCCGCGGCGTCCTTGTCCCCGAGGATGCCTACCACCGCGAGCGTCCGGCCGCGACAGGGGCGACGGCCGAGCTCCGCGGCAAACACCTGCGCGGCTGGCGGGTTGTGCGCGATGTCGAGAATCCACTCGACCTCCCCGGGCACCACCTGAAAGCGCCCGGCGAGGCGCACCGCGCCGAGCGCGGCGCCCGTGGTGCGCGCATCGAGGGCCGCGAGCACGGCATGGGCGTCCGCGGCCGAGCGCGCGCCCGACAAGGATTCGATCGCGGCGAGCGCGCTGGCCGCGTTGCGGTACTGGATGATGCCCTCGAGCCGCGACGGCGGCAGATCCTCAAGGCGCAGCTGCGCGCCCTCATAGCTCCAGCGTCCGTCCGCGCCGATCCGCCAGCGGTAATCGCGCTCGGCCACGACCGGCCGGGCGCCGAGGCGCTCGATGGCCGCATACACGCTCGCGGGCATCCGTGCCGTGCCGAGCACCGCGGCGCGGCCCGCCCGGAAGATGCCGGCCTTCTCGGCGCCGATCTCATCGAGCGTCTCGCCGAGCCACTCGCGATGATCGAGCCCCACCGAGCACAGCACCGCGGCGTCCGCATCGATGAGATTGGTCGCATCCAACCTCCCGCCGAGGCCGACTTCGAGCACCGCGAAGCGCACGCCGCGCTCGGCGAACAGCCACAGCGCCGCGAGCGTGTTGTATTCGAAGAACGTGAGGGTCTCGCTGCCGCGCGCCGCCTCGATGCGCTCGAATGCCGCCACGAGACTGGCATCGTCGGCTTCCTGGCCCTGGATGCGGATGCGCTCGTTGTAGCGGATGAAGTGCGGCGAGGTGAACAGGCCCACCGAGGCGCCCGCGGCCAACAGCAGCGCCTCGGCGTGCGCTGCGGTCGAGCCCTTGCCGTTGGTGCCGGCCACGGTGATCACGGTGGCCGCGGGCCGGGTCAGATCGAGCCGGCGTGCCACCGCCGCCACGCGCTCGAGCCCCAGATCGATCGCGTGCGGGTGCGCCGCCTGCTGCCGCGCCAGCCAGTACTCGAGTGACTCGCTCATGTAGGCCTCAGCGCTGCGGCCGGGCTGGCGCCGCGCGCGCCCGTTACGCCGCGGCGGCCGGCTTGTTCAGCAACAGCCGCAGCAGCGCGCCGATGCGTGTGCGCAGCTCGCGCCGATCGACGATCATGTCGAGCGTGCCGTGCTCGAGCAGGAATTCGCTGCGCTGGAAACCGTCGGGCAGCGTCTCGCGCACCGTCTGCTGGATGACGCGCGGGCCGGCGAAGCCGATCAGCGCGCGCGGCTCGGCGAGATTGAGGTCCCCGAGCATGGCCAGACTCGCCGACACGCCGCCGGTGGTCGGGTCGGTCATCACCGAAATGAACGGCAGCCGCGCCTGTTTCAGCTGCGCCAGCGCCGCGGCGGTCTTGGCCATCTGCAGCAACGAGTACAGCGCCTCCTGCATGCGCGCCCCGCCGCTCGCGGTGAAACACACGAGCGACCTGCGCTCGGCAATGCATTGATCCACGGCGCGCTTGAAGCGCTCGCCCACCACCGAGCCCATCGAGCCGCCGAGGAACTGGAACTCGAAGGCACACGCCACCAGCGGCAGCGTCTCGAGCGTGCCGCTCATCACCACCAGCGCGTCGGCCTCCCCGGTGGTCTTCTGCGCCTGCACCAGGCGGTCTTTGTAGCGCTTGCTGTCGCGGAACTTCAGCGGGTCCTCCGGATAGATCCCCGCGGCGATCTCCTGGGCAGTGCCGGGATCGAGAAACACGTCGAGCCGCTCGCGCGCCCCGATGCGCATATGATGCGAGCACTTCGGACACACATAGAGATTGCGCTCGAGCTCTGCGCGATACAGCACCGCGTCGCAAACCGGGCATTTGATCCACAGGCCCTCGGGCACTGAGCGCGTGCGCCGCTCGGTCTTGATGCGCGAGGGCATGATCTTCTCAAACCAGGACATAGGACATCCGTCAGGCCGCCAGCGGGCGATGATAGCCGATCATCACGGCCCGGGCCCGACCAGCGGCTCGGGCAGGCCGAACGCTTCCGGATAGCGCACCGACCACAGGTACAACCCCTCGGCCGGCGCGGTGGGCGCGCTCAAGCGCCGGTCGCGGCCGACAAGCACCTCGGCGGCCCACGTGGGCGGGGCCTCGCCCTTGCCGATGACAATGAGCAGGCCCGCGATATTGCGCACCATGTGATGCAGGAACGCGTTGGCGGTGGCCTCGATGGTGAGCCACGCCTCGTCACGGCGCACGGTCAGCCGCTCGAGCCGGCGGACCGGCGATTTCGCCTGACACTGCGTGGCGCGGAATGCGCTGAAGTCGTGCTCGCCCTCGAGCAGGACGGCCGCCTGCGCCATCGCCGCCTCATCGAGCGGCCGGTGCACCCACGTGGCCCGGCGCGCAAACAGCCCGCAGCGCGCGCGGCGGTTGAGAATGAAATAACGATAGGTGCGCGCCTCGGCGCAATAGCGCGCATGGAAGTGCGCCGGTACCGGCTGGACCCACGAGATGCTGATGTCGCGCGGCAGCGCGGCGTTGGCCCCGAGTACCCAGGCGCGCATGCTGCGCGCGGCTGCGGTATCGAAGTGGGCCACCTGGCCGCGGGCGTGAACGCCGGCGTCTGTGCGGCCCGCGCACACCACACTCACCGGCCCGTCGGCGACCCTGGCCAGGGCCGCCTCGACACACCCTTGCACGCTCGGGCGCGTGGGCTGGCTCTGCCACCCGACGTAGGCGCCGCCCTGGTATTCCAGCCCGAACGCGATGCGAGGCATCAGCCGGGCAGCGACTCCAGCAGGCGCCCGGCCTCCTGACGCTGCGCGTCCGAGCCCTCGTGCATCACTTCCTCGAGGATGCTGCGCGCCCCCTCCGGATCGCCCATGTCCATGTAGGCTCGGGCCAGATCGAGCTTGGTGCCGACCTCGCTCATCGTCACCGGCTCGAGGTCGGCGATCTCATGCTCGGCGGTGGGCGAGTCCCGCGTGCTGCCAAGATCCGCATGCGTCAACGTCGCCGAGCCGATGTCGAAATCCAGGCCGTTGCCGCTCTGCGGCTTGACCGGCGGCTCGCCGCCGCCGAGGTCGAAATCCACTCCTCCCGCCGACTCGAGCGTGCTCAGGCGGGAGGTCTCGGAGGTGTCGTGACCGTCGGCGGCCGGCTCCTCGGAAAGCAGGTTCTCCAGTTCCCGCTCATCGATCTGCCAGGCGCTCGTGGTGCCGGTCGTCGGCGCGGCGGCCGGCGGCTTGCCCGCTTCGGCCTCCTCGGCGGCCGCCAGCACCTCACGCGACTGCTCGTCGAGCCCGGCGACCAGCGTCGGGGAATCCGCCGCCAGGCCCGGCTGGACCGTGGTCTCGAACGCCCCGAGATCCAGGCCCAGATCGTCAATGGCCAGCTCGGCGGTGCGATCCGAGCCCTGGCTCAGGGCCTCGACCTTCTCACGCAGCGCAGCCTGAGCGCCCATATGCAGGGCCGGCTGCTCGACCGTGGGTTCCATCGGCTCGAAGGCCGGGGCCGCATCGAACGGGTGCTCCATCTCCTGCGTCACGCCGGTCTCGGAGCCGGTTTTCTCCAGATCCGGCACCGTCGCATTCAGATCGGTTCCGCCTGCGGCCGGCTCCTCGCCGAGCGCCGCCCCGATGTCCAGGTCGAACGAACCGGTGCTGCCGGTGCCGCCTGCCGCGGCGCTGTGGCCGGCGTGCATCGCCCCGCCCATCAGATCGAAATCGACCCGGCCCTGGCCGCCCTCGAGATCCAGATCCACGTCCCGAGAAGCCGCGCCGCTCACTTGCGAGCCGGCGAACAGCGGATCGTCCGGGGCCAGCTGGCGCCCCATGATCACGATCTTGTCCCACTCGCCGGCCGGCGCGCGATCACGCGACTCGCCCAGCTCGTGCGCCATCTCGATGAACTGATCCTTGTTCCCCCAGACGAAGAACACCTCGAGGAGCTTGAGCTTCAGATCGCGCCGCTCCGGCTCGCGTTGGATGGCAATTCGGATGAGGTCGGCGGCCTGATCGTACAGGCCGTAGGCCATGTGGAAGTCGGCTTCGGCCAGCGGGTCGCCCTGCTCCAGATTGAGCGCGGTCTCGCTGCTGAGGGTCTGATCGGCCGCGACGTGCGTCGCAACCACCGGCGAGGCGGACTCGTTCACCACCAGGCGCGGCTGCTCGTGCGTCGTCTCGCGCACATCGATGGCGTCCCCGTGGCGTGACGGGGCGCTCATCGGTTCGATCGACGCAGGGGCGCTCTGCGCGAATCCCGTGTCGGCCGATTCGGTCAGCATTTCGTCGGCGGCACTCTCACGCCGGGCGCGCAGCACACGGGCGAGCACATAGACGACCACCAGCAGGCCGAGCAGGCTCAGTACCCACCAGTACCGCCGCAGCGCCTGCGCCAGCGCGCTCGGGGCGGCCGGGTGCGCCGCAGCGGGGGCAGCCGACGGACGGAACGTCACGGGCTGACGCGCCGGGACAGCCGGCCGCGCCGCGGGGCTCGCAGCGGCCGCCGGGGCAGGCGCCGCTTTGCCGGCGGCGACCCGTGCCTGCAGCGCCGCCAGAGCCGTGCTCTTGAGTTGGACCAGGCGCTTCTCCTGCGCCAGCTGGCTCTGCAGCGAGCGCACTTTCGCCTGCAGTGCACCGAGCTGGGCCGAGGAACCGCCGGTGCCGGCCGCCGCGCCTGAGCTCTGCGGGGCCACCAGGCGCAGCCGGCCCGACGCGCCTGCGCCCTGGCTGGCGCGCCAGGCGCTGTCCTGACGGTTCACTTCCTGCCACGCCGAGGCCGAGGAGACCTGGGCGACCGCGCTCGAGCCGGGAATGTGCAGCACCGTACCGGCGCGCAGCAGGTTCATGTTGTGCGCGAAGGCCTTCGGGTTGCGCTGATAGATGGCCACCATCCACTGGCGCGTGCGCCCCGAATTCATGCCGCTGCCGCTGTAGCGGCTGGCGATGCCCGACAGCGTGTCACCGGGGCGCACCGGCACCGAATGCGGCAGCGCGGCGGCCGCAGCGGGCGCCGTTGCCGGCGGGCTCACCGCCGGGGCGCTTGCGCCGGGCAGGGTGCCCGTACGCGGCGCATTGCCCACCACAGGGGCGGCAATGGCCACGTGGTGCGGCTGGCTCGCGCTCGGCACGTAGACCGGCGGGTTCAGCAGAATCGTGTACTCGCGGAACAGCACGCCGCGATCCCAGCTGGCCTTGACCAGCAGGGTGAGAATGGGATCGGTGACCGGCCGCTGCGACGTCAGATGCAGCTCGATGCGGCCGCCGGCGCCATGGGTGACCTCGACCCGCGCCCCGTCCAGGTAGGACGGCCAGTTCAACCCGTACTTGGTGAACGCCGCACGCGAGGCGAGTCCGACCGTGAGGCTCTGCAGGGTCCCCGGCGTGGCATCAAGCAGATCGATGCGGGCATCGAGCGGCTGGTCGAGATGCGACTTAAGATGGATATTCCCGAGGCCCAGAGCCAGCGCCGCCTGCGGCAACGCCAGCAGCAGCGCCATCACCAGACTGGAGCGTTTGGCGATCATTGACCTCACCCCGAACGGCATCGGTGAACAAAACCCCTTATAAAAACAATCGGATGGTCGCATTTCGCAGACGCATCCGGCGCGGGCTGCAATATAACTTAAATCGGTTCGCAACCCCAAACCGGCCGGCGCCGACCCGCAGCGCCGCCGCCTTGCACGCCGGGGGATCTTTACTCATTCTGGCCCGGCAAACTGTGTCGCGCTTCGTAGACTCGCTGATCCGCACCCCGCTCGCCCTCAGTTCGCGCCCCCCCGCCGGGCGATATCCGGGGTCGGCGAGCGGACATCGGCGTTCTGCGCCCGGTGGCGCAGGTAGTGATCCATCAGCACGATTGCGAGCATGGCCTCCGCGATCGGGGTGGCACGCAGGCCCACGCACGGGTCGTGCCGTCCGGTGGTGACGATCTCGGCCGGCCGCCCCTCAATATCGATGGTGCGCCCCGGCACCTGGATGCTTGAGGTGGGCTTGAGGGTCAGATGCGCCACCACGTCCTGACCCGAGGAAATCCCGCCGAGGATTCCCCCGGCATTGTTGCTCGCGAAGCCCTCCGGCGTGAGCTCGTCGCGATGCTCGCTGCCGCGCTGCCTTGCCGAGTGCGCGCCGGCCCCGATCTCGACCGCCTTGACCGCGTTGATCCCCATCAGCGCCGCGGCGATATCGGCATCGAGACGCCCGAACACCGGCTCGCCGAGCCCGGGCGGCACGCCGGCCGCGACCACCGTGACGCGCGCGCCGATGGAGTCCCCCGCCGCGCGCAGCTCCCAGATCAGCGCCTCGAGCGCCTCGATGCGCTCGGGATCGGGGCAGAAGAACGGGTTGCGGTAGGCGAACTCGACATCGCGCGGCTCGAGCGAGAGCGCGCCGATCTGACTGAGGTAACCGTAGATGCGCACCCCGAGGCGCGTGGCCAGATACTTGCGCGCGATGGCGCCGGCGGCCACGCGCATGACCGTCTCGCGCGCCGAGGAGCGCCCGCCGCCGCGGTAGTCGCGCGTGCCGTACTTCTGCTGGTACGTGTAGTCGGCGTGCCCGGGGCGGAAGCGGTCCTTGATCTTCTCGTAATCGCGCGAGCGCGCGTCGGTGTTCTCGACGATCAGGCCGATCGGCGTCCCGGTGGTGTGCCCTTCGAACACGCCCGAGAGAATGCGCACCTGGTCGCTCTCGCGGCGCTGGCTGACGAAATGCGACGTGCCGGTGCGGCGCCGGTCCACATCCGCCTGCACATCCGCCTCGCTGAGGGCGAGTCCGGGCGGGCAGCCATCGACGATGCAGCCGAGCGCCGGGCCGTGACTCTCGCCGAAGGTCGTCACCGTGAACAGTTTGCCGAAGGTGTTGCCGGACATGAGGCACCCCTGATCGCACCGCGCGCAGCCGCGGCACGGTTCGATTCCGTCCGGGGCCGGGCGCGGCTTGCCGAGTGTACTATGCGCCCGCCCGGGCGGTACGGCTGCGCGCCGCAGGATACGGCAGCTGCTCGGCCCCGAGCAGGAACACGCCGCCGCCGCCGCGTTCGAACTGCAGCCACACGAAGGGCAGGCGCGGGAACGCTCGCTGCACGGCCCGCTCGGTGTTGCCCACCTCCACGATGAGCGCGCCCCCCGGGCGCAGGTGCCGGCGCGACTGCCCGAGCAGCACGCGGAGCGAATCGAGTCCGGCGCGGCCGGCGGCGAGCGCGAGCGGCGGCTCGTGACGGTACTCCGGCGGCAGCGAGGCGAATTCGCGCGCACCGACATACGGGGGGTTCGAGACGATCAGATCGTAGCGCTCGGCGCCGAGGGCCGCGAAGTGATCGGAGCGTATCAGATGCACCCGCCGTCCGAGCCGATGGCGGCGCACGTTGCGCGCGGCAACCTCGAGCGCCTGCGGCGAGATGTCCAGCGCGTCGACCCTCGCCCAGGGCAGCGCCTTGGCGCAGGCGATGGCGATACAGCCCGAGCCGGTGCCCACATCGAGCACGCGGCTGATCCGGCCTGCCTCGAGCCACGGCGCGAACCGCCGCTCGATCAGCTCGGCGATCGGCGAGCGCGGCACGAGCACGCGCGCATCGACGTAAAACGGCAGTCCGGCGAACCAGGTCTCGCCGGTCAGATACACCGCCGGGATGCGCTCCTCGATGCGCCGCCTCAACAATGCCCGCACGCGCTGCTGCGCGCGCAGGCCCACGCGCCGGGCATACACAGACGGGTCGGCGTGTGCGAGGCCCAACGCGTGCAGCACCAGCGCGGCCGACTCGTCCCAGGCATTGTCGGTGCCGTGACCGAAGAACACGCCGGCCCGATGCAGCCGCGTGGCGCCCTGCTCGATCAGCCGCCGCACCGAGACGCGCACGGCGCGCGGGGCGCGCCCGGGCTCGCTGTGGGATACTTGTGGCATGTCCTCTCGTTACTTCTGGGCGCTGGTGGCGCTGGTGTGCGTGGGCGCCGGCTTCGCAGGGTACCGGCTGGCCGTCGCGCGGTACAGCCACGCAGCCGTGCCCGCCTACGGGACCTGGCTGCCGCGGCCGCGGGCGCTCGGCCCGTTTGCGCTGACCGACAGCCGCGGTCGCCCGTTCCACCGCGCCGACCTGCGCAGTCACCTGACCCTGATGTACTTCGGTTACACCCGCTGCGCGGACGAATGCCCCGACACGCTCGCCCTGCTCGCGCGGGTGCAGCAGCGCGTGCCGCTGGTGCCGCTGCAGGTGCTGTTCGTCTCGATCGATCCGCGGCACGACACGCCGCCGGTGCTCGCGAAGTTTCTGCGCCGGTTCGATCCGCAGTTCATCGGCCTCACCGGGCCCATGGCGCAGATTCGCGGCCTCGCCGCGCGCCTCGGCGTCGCGCGCGGGCGGATCGCGCTGCCCGGCGGCGGCAAGACGTTCGAGCATACCGTGGCGCTGTTTCTGCTCGATGCGCGTGGGCGCGAGGTTGCGGTGTTCACGCCGCCCGTTGACGGGCGGCGGCTCGCCGCCGCGCTGCGCGCCAGCGCCGAGCGGCTGCTCACGAGCGGCTGATCCCCGGAGCCGCTCATGACAGGCGTGACGGACTCACCGACCCTGCGCGCACGCCTGTTTGTCGCGCTGCAGCACCTGTTGCCCCAGCATTTTCTCTCCCGACTGGTCCTGCGCCTCACGCGCAGCGATGCCCGACCGCTGAAACGGGCGCTGATCGGCGCGTTCGTGCGTCACTTCCATCCCGACATGCGCGATGCGCTGAACGCCGAGCCGCACAGCTACCCGACCTTCAACGCCTTCTTCACGCGCGCGCTGCGGCCGGGCACCCGTCCGTGCGCGCCCGATCCGCTCGCCCTCGCCTCCCCGGTCGACGGCACCATCAGTCAGATCGGCCGCCTGGAGGGCTCGCGCATCGTGCAGGCCAAGGGGCACGATTACACCGTCGAGGCGCTCCTGGCCGGCCGCCCGGAATGGTCGCGATGCTTCTGCGGCGGGTCGTTCGCGACGCTGTATCTGGCACCCTACGACTATCACCGCATCCACATGCCGCTCGAGGCCGAGCTGCGCGCGGCCTGGTTTGTCCCCGGGCGGCTCTTCAGCGTCAACGCCACGACGGCCGCCGCGGTGCCCGGGCTGTTTGCCCGCAACGAGCGGGTGGTGCTGCTCTTTGAGGACGGACCGCTCGCCTTCGGCCTGGTCATGGTCGGGGCGCTGTTCGTCGGCAGCATGAGCACGGTGTGGCACGGCGATGTCGCCCCGCGCGCGGCCCGGCAGCTCGCCGAGCTGCCGGTGACCGCCGCGCGCGCGCCGCTGCGCCTCGCGAAGGGCGCCGAGCTCGGCCGCTTCAACATGGGCTCCACCGTGATCCTGCTGCTCCCGCCGCAGGCGGCCGAGTGGCGCACGGACCTCGGCCCGGGCGCGAGCATCCGGGCCGGCCAGACGCTCGGCCGGCTCCTGAGCGTCCCGGGGCGCGGATGACCATGACGGGCGGCCCGCAGGTTACAGACTGGCGCGCCAGCGCGACGGTCGCGATGCTGCGCCGCCGGGCGGCGCTGCTCGATGCGGCGCGACGCTTCTTCGCCGCGCGCGCCGTGCTGGAGGTGGACACCCCGCTGGTGGTCAACGCCCCGGTGACCGACGTACACATTCATTCCGCGCGGGTGACCTTCACCGATGCGACCGGCGGGTCCGCGCGGCAGTACTTCCTGCACACTTCGCCCGAATACGCCATGAAGCGGCTGCTCGCCGGCGGCGTGGGCGACATCTATCAGATCTGTCACGTCGTGCGCGGCCTCGAGCGCGGCCGGCTGCACAACGCGGAGTTCACCCTGATCGAGTGGTACCGGCTGGGCTGGACGCTCGATGCGCTCATGGATGAGGTTGATGCGCTGGTGCGCGAACTGCTTGGCGCTCGCGCTGGCGGCCGCGCCAGCACCCGCGTGAGCTATCGGCAGGCGTTCCTGCAGCAGCTGGGCATCGATCCGTTCAGCGCCTCGATGCAGGAGCTGACGGCCGCGGCGCGGGCGGCGGGCTTCACGGGTGCTTCGGACGACCGCGACGAGCTGCTCGAGCTGCTGATGAGCGTCAGGGTCGGACCCGAGCTCGGACGCGGCGCGCTCACGTTCGTGTACGGTTATCCGGCGAGCCAGGCGGCCCTCGCCCGGCTCGATCCGGCGGACCGGCGCGCCGCGCAGCGCTTCGAGCTGTACTGCGAGGGCATCGAGCTCGCCAACGGCTTTCACGAGCTCGCCGATGCGCGCGAGCAGCGCGCACGCTTCGAGCACGACATCGCCGAGCGGCGGCGGCTCGCGCTCTGCACCGCCGCGCTCGACGAGCGGCTGCTCGCGGCGCTCGAGGCGGGGCTGCCGGAGTGCTGCGGCGTGGCGCTCGGGTTCGATCGGCTCGTCATGCTGGCCGAGGGCGCCGGACGCATCGACGACGTGTTGTCCTTCCCCATCGAACGCGCCTGATTGCGAGGTTCCCATGGAGCACACGAGCAAACGGTACGATTTTCAGGACAAGCGCGCCGGCTACGCCGAGCTCACCGGCGATCTCGAGGCGCTGCTCGCCGGCGAAAGCGATGCCATCGCCAACACGGCCAACACCGCCGCGCTGCTGTTCGAGGCGCTCCCGGAGATCAACTGGGCGGGATTTTATTTCCTGCGCGGCGGGGAACTGGTGCTCGGGCCGTTTCAGGGCAAGCCGGCCTGCGTGCGCATCGCCCTCGGACGCGGCGTGTGCGGCACGGCGGCCGAGCGCCGCGCGACGCTGGTGGTGCGTGACGTCCATGCCTTTCCCGGGCACATCGCCTGCGATACCGCCTCGCGCTCGGAGGTCGTCGTGCCGCTCATCGCCGACGGACAGCTGCTCGGGGTGCTCGACATCGACAGCCCGCTGCCGGGCCGATTCGATGAGGAGGATGGGCGCGGCCTCGAGCGCCTGGCGCGCGTGATGCTCGCGGCCAGCCGCTTCGAGGGCGCTGCGCGCTAGAGGCGAGCCTCGCGCTTACTGCTTGGCGCGCGAGACATATGCGCCGCTGCGCGTGTCGATGCGGATGACCTCGCCCTGATCGATGAACAGCGGCACGCGCACCACGGCGCCGGTCTCGAGCTTCGCCGGCTTCTGCCCGCCGGTGGCGGTGTCCCCGCGCAGGCCCGGATCGGTCTCGACGATCTTCAGCTCCACGTGCGCCGGCGGTGTGATCACCAGCGGCTCGCCGTTCCACAGCGTGACGATGCAGGTGACGCCCTCCTTCAGCCACTGTGCGCTCTCGCCCACCGCCGCCTTGCCCGCGGTGTACTGCTCGAAGCTGTCCGGCACCATGAAGTGCCAGAAGTCCCCGTCCTGGTAGAGGTACTGCATCTCGCTGTCGACCACGTCGGCCGCCTCGAGCGAATCGCCCGACTTGAACGTCTTCTCGATGGTCCGGCCGGTCTTGAGGTTGCGGACCTTGATGCGGTTGAAGGCCTGGCCCTTGCCGGGCTTGACGAACTCGTTCTCAACCACGGCGTAGGGATCGCCGTCGAGCAGGACCTTCAGACCCGAGCGGATTTCGGCGGTGGTGTAGCTGGCCATTTCTTTCTCGCTGCCGGAGCGGCACAATGCGCGGCCTCTCCGATTAAAGGGCCGCGTATGATACCGGCATCGGTCCGACCCCGCCAGATTCCCGCCTCCTGGCAGCAGGAGCTCGCCGAGGCCATCACCCGCCCGCAGGAGCTGGCCGAGGCGCTCGGTCTGCCCCCGGAGGCGCTCTCGGCGGGGGCCGCAACGTCTTTCCCGCTGCGCGTTCCGCGCAGCTTCGTGGCGCGCATGCGTCGGGGGGATCCCGAGGACCCGCTGCTGCGCCAGGTTCTGCCCGTGGCCGAGGAACTGCTCGAGCCGCCCGGCTTCGGCGCCGATCCTCTGCAGGAGCGCGCCGCGCAGCGCGCCCCGGCATTGCTGCAGAAGTACCACGGCCGGGCACTGCTCATCGCCACCGAGACCTGTGCGGTGCATTGCCGTTACTGCTTCCGGCGCGAGTTTCCCTACGCGGCACAGCACGGTGAGGGCGAGCGCTGGAGCGAGGCGCTGGCGGCGATCGCCGCCGATCCCTCGCTCGAGGAGATCATCTTGAGCGGCGGCGACCCGCTGTCTCTGAGCAACGCGCGCCTGAGCGCTCTCACCGGCTCGCTCACGCAGATTCCCCATGTGCGGCGCATCCGCGTGCACACCCGCCAACCGGTGGTGCTGCCCGCGCGCATCGATGCGGGGCTCACCGAGTGGCTGCGCTCGAGCACAGTGCCCGTTGTGCTCGTGCTGCACATCAATCACCCCAACGAAATCGATGCCGCGCTGCGCGAGGCCTGCGCGAAGATGCGCGCCGCGGGCGCCACGCTGCTCAACCAAACGGTGCTGCTCGCCGGCATCAACGACGAGGCCGCGGTGCTGGCGCGGCTCTCGCAGGAGCTGTTCGCCGCGGGCGTGCTGCCCTATTACCTGCATGCGCTCGACCGGGTGCGCGGCGCGGCGCACTTCCTCGTGCCCGATGAGCGCGCGCGCGCGCTCGCCGGCGCGCTGGCGGCGCGTCTGCCGGGCTATCTCGTGCCGCGTCTGGTGCGGGAATTCCCCGGGGCCGCCGCCAAGACCGTTCTGACTCCGATCACCGGCGGGCGATGAAAACGCCACGCCCGCGCGTGCGCTCGAGCCTGTGCGCAAGTGCACATAATGAGACCCGCAGCTGCTCCACCCCGTCCGAGCGCCGCTAGAATGACGCTGATCACGCCGCGTGGCAGCCCCCTCCGGAGTCGAGCTTGGCCGAGAACACGATTGTGCTGGTTGTCCGCTGCGCCTCGCGGAAAGTCGTTGATCAGCTCAACGTCATTCTCAGCGGCGCGGGACTGCCGGTGCAGTGCGCCTGGATCGCGGCCCTCGAGGCGCTGCACGACGCATTCACCCGGGTCAAGCCCGAACTCGTCATCGATGTGGCCGAGCCGGGGCACGAGGCAGCCGCGGTAGTCGCGCTGCGCGACCAGGTCGCGCCTTGGCTGCCGATTGTGGTGCTCGCGCCCCGTGTCGATGAAACCGTGATCGCAGCGGCGATGCGCGCCGGTGCGCGCGATGCGGTGTCGTTCGACGCGCCCGAGCGGCTCGCTGCGGTGATCGGGCGGGAGCTGCGCTCGGCGCGCCTGGAGCGCGCGCTGCAGTCGACCGTCGAATCCGCGCACGCCGCGCACGATCCGCTGCTGGCGCGCGCGCATCGGCCGGCCGATGCGATCATGCACGTGCAGGAGGGCATCGCGGTCGACGCCAACCCGGCCTGGCTCGAGCTGTTCGGCCCCGGGGCGGGGGTGATCGGCCAGCCGGTGATGGACCTGTTCGAGGAAGCCTCCCGCGCGGCGCTCAAAGGCGCGCTCGCGGCATGCCTGCAGGGGCGCTGGAGCGGCCACACCCTCAAGGCCGGCGCACTGCGCCCCGACGGCAGCGTGCTCGGCGCCGAGTTCACTCTCTCGCTCGGGGAACATGAGGGCCAGCCGTGCGTGCGATTGACCCTGCCGGCCAAGCCGCGCGACGAGCGCAAGCTGCTGCAGGATCTGCAGCAGGCCGTGCAATGCGATCAGACGACCGGCCTGCTGCATCGGCCTGACCTGCTGCGCGCGCTCGCGCAGCGCCTGGAGGCGGTCAGCCCCGGCGGCGTGCGCGCCCTCGCGCTCATCAAGCTGGATCGCTTCGCGGATGTCGAGCGCGCGGTCGGCGCGAGCGCCAGCGAAGCGGTGCTCGGCGAGTTCGCCACCCAGCTGCGCGCCGCACTGCATCCGACGGAGATCGCCGGCCGCTTCGGGGGCGTGCGCTTCCTCGCTCTGCTCGAGCGCGGCAACGATCGCGATCTGCAGGTGTGGGCCGCCCAGCTTGTGCAGGAAACCGCCAAGCGCTCCGTACGCTGCGGCGCGAAGTCCGTCTCGCTCACCTGCACGGTGGGGCTCGCGCCCGTGCCGAGCATGGCGAAGAATCTCGACGTCGTGATCGCGGCTGCGGCCGAGGCGTGGTCGCGGGGCGCGCGGCGCGGCGGCAATCAGGCGATTGCCGCAGGCGCGGCCAGCGCGCCCGACACGCCCTACGACGAGGCCTGGGTCAAACAGATCAAGAGCGCGCTGCTCGAGAACCGCTTCCACCTGGCCATGCAGCCGTTGGCGAGCCTGCGCGGCGGCGATGCGCGCATGTTCGACGTGCTGCTGCGCATGGTCGACCCTCGCGGCAAGGAAGTGCTGCCCGGGGAGTTTCTGCCGGCTGCCGAGCGCAACGATCTGCTGAAGAACATCGACCGCTGGGTCGTCGGGGCGTCCCTGGCGTTCGCGGCGCAACGCCGCCCCGAGTGCCTGTTCGTTCGCCTCTCGAAGGATACGGTGCGCGATGCCTCGTTCGTCGCCTGGCTCGACGGGCACATCCGCTCGGCGCGCACCGACCCGAGAACCGTGTGCTTCCAGATCCCCGAGACGATGGCGGTCTCGAACCCACAGGCCCGCGCGCTCGCGGACAGGCTGCGCCGCTGGGGCTTTCGCTTCGCCATCGAGAGTTTCGGCTCGCCCACCAACGCGTTCGGACTGCTCGAATCGATGCCGCTCGATTTCGTGAAGATCGACGGCGCGCTGGTGCAGACGCTGGCGCGCAACAAGGACCTGCAGCATCACGTGCGGGCGCTGACCGAGGAGGCGGGCAAGCGCGGCATCAAGACCGTCGCCGAGCGCGTCGAGGATGCCAACACCATGGCGGTGCTCTGGCAGCTCGGCGTCGAGTTCATCCAGGGGTACTTCGTCAACGCCCCCGAGGATGTGGTGCTGCAGGAAGGCGAGCGGCCGCCGAGGTGAACGCGCCCTACTGCGGCGGCAGCGCCTCGAGCCGATCGACGCTGCGCGGCCATCCGCGCGGCAGCACAGCGCCGCGGTGCGCGCGCTCGCCGCGATAGTCCTTCAGATCCGCCCACGAGAGGCTGCGCATCTTCTCGCCCGCCCAGACCTCGAGCGACCCGCGCGGCGCCACCACCGCGAGGGCGGCGATGAACTCCGTCCGCGCGGCCGCCTTCTTGCCCGGAATGTCGTAGAGTTTGTTGCCCTTGCCGCGCGGCATTTGCGGCACCTCGCTCACCGGGAAGGCGAGCAGCTTGCCCTCGGAGCTGACCACGACGAGGAGCGCATCCGCGGCCGAGACCCGCGCCGGCGGCAGTGCGAGCGCGTTGGCCGGCACGTTGAGCACGGTCTTGCCCGCGCGCCGCTCGGTGATCAGATCCTCAAGACGCGCCACGAACCCGTAGCCCGCATCGCTCGCGAGCAGCCACAGATCCTCCGGCTCGCCCATCATCACGCCGACGAATTTCGCGCCGTCCGGCGGGTTGAGGCGCCCCGAGAGCGGCTCGCCCTGGCCGCGCGCCGAGGCCAGCGAGTGCGCCGGCAGGCAGTAGGTGCGCCCGGTGCTGTCGATGAACACCGCCGGCTGCAGACTGCGCCCGCGCGCCATGGCCTGGTACGCATCGCCGCTCTTGTACGAGAGCGTGCGCGGATCGATCTCGTGACCCTTGGCCGTGCGCACCCAGCCGCCGCTTGAGAGCACCACGCTCACCGGCTCGTTCGGAATGAGCGTCGTCTCGTCGATCGCCTGGGCGGCCTCGCGCTCGATGATGCGCGTGCGGCGCTCATCGCCGTGCTTGTCCGCGTCGGCGCGGATCTCGGCGGCCACCAGGCGCTTCAGCCGCGCGTCGCTCGCGAGCAGCTCCTCGAGCTCCTTGCGCTCGGCGGCGAGACTCTTCTGCTCCTCGCGGATCTTCATCTCCTCGAGCCGGGCGAGATGGCGCAGGCGGGTGTTGAGGATCTCCTCGGCCTGCTCGTCGGAGAGCTTCAGGCGCTTCATCAGCACCGGCTTCGGCTCATCCTCGCGCCGGATGATGCGGATCACCTCATCGAGATTGAGATAGACCGCCAGCAGTCCCTCGAGGATGTGCAGGCGGCGGCTGACTCTCTCGAGCCGGTGCTGCAGCCTGCGCCGCACGGTGGCGATGCGATAGGTGAGCCACTCGGCAAGAATGGCCTTCAGGCCGAGCACGCGCGGCCGGCCGTCAAGCCCGATGATGTTGAGGTTGACGCGATAGTTGCGCTCCAGATCGCTGGTCGCGAACAGGTGGTTCATCAACTCCACGAGATCCACGCGGTTCGAGCGCGGCACCAGCACCAGGCGCACCGGGTTCTCGTGATCCGACTCGTCGCGCACGTCCTCGAGCATCGGCAGCTTCTTGGCGCGCATCTGCTCGGCGATCTGTTCCTGCACGCGCGCCGGGGAGACCTGATAGGGAAACGCGGTAATGACCACGTTGCCGTCCTCGATCCGGTAGGTGGCACGCGCCTTGAACGAGCCGGCGCCGCTCTCGTAGAAGGCCTTCAGCTCCGCGCGCGCGGAGATGATCTCCGCGCCGGTGGGCAGGTCCGGCCCCTTGATGTGCTTCATCAGCGCGGCGGTGCTCGCCTCCGGTTCCTCGAGCAGCTGGATGCACGCGGCGGCCACTTCGCGCAGATTGTGCGGCGGGATGTCGGTCGCCATCCCGACCGCGATGCCGGAGGTGCCGTTGAGCAGCAGGTTCGGCAGGCGCGCCGGGAGGATCACCGGCTCCTCGAGCGTGCCGTCGAAGTTCGCCGTCCAGTCCGCCGTGCCGTGCGCCAGCTCCCCGAGCAGCACCTCCGCGTAGCCGGTGAGCTTCGCCTCGGTGTAGCGCATTGCCGCAAACGACTTCGGGTCGTCCTGCGAGCCCCAGTTGCCCTGCCCATCGACGATCGGATAGCGATAGGCGAACGGCTGGGCCATCAGCACCATCGCCTCGTAGCAGGCGCTGTCGCCGTGCGGATGGAATTTGCCGATCACGTCCCCGACGGTGCGTGCGGACTTCTTGTGCTTGGAGGCGGCCGAGAGGCCGAGCTCGCTCATGGCGTAGATGATGCGCCGCTGCACGGGCTTCAGGCCGTCGCCGATCGAGGGCAGCGCGCGATCGAGGATCACGTACATCGAGTAATCGAGGTACGCTTTTTCCGTGAACACGCGCAGCGCCTGGCGCTCGATGCCCTCGAAATTCAGCTCCTGATCTTCCATACGCGCCCTCAGACCTGTACTTCGGCGAGATTGCCCTTGCGCTCGAGCCACTCGCGCCGGTCGCCCGAGCGCTTCTTGGCGAGCAGCATGTCCATCAGCTGTTCGGTCTCGTCCCGCGCGTCGATGGTCAGCTGCACCAGGCGGCGCGTGCGCGGATCGATGGTCGTCTCGCGCAGCTGCGCGGGATTCATCTCACCGAGTCCCTTGAAGCGCGTCACGGTCGGCTTGGCGCGCGGGCTGTCCTTCTCGATGCGCCGCAGAATCTGATCGCGCTCGGCGTCATCGAGCGCGTAGTAGACCTGCTTGCCGGCGTCGATGCGATACAGCGGCGGCATGGCCACGTAGACGTGGCCGTTGGTCACGAGCGGGCGGAAGTGCCGCAGGAACAGCGCACACAGGAGCGTCGCGATGTGCTGCCCGTCGGAATCGGCGTCCGCGAGGATGCAGATCTTGTGATAGCGCAGCTGACTGAGATCATGCGCGCCGGGCTCGACCCCGAGCGCCACGCTGATATCGTGGACCTCCTGCGAGGCGCCGATCTCCCCGGGCTCGAGCTCCCAGGTATTCAGGATCTTGCCGCGCAGCGGCATGATGGCCTGGAAGTCCTTGTCGCGCGCCTGCTTGGCCGAGCCGCCGGCCGAGTCGCCCTCCACCAGGAACAGCTCGCCGCGGCGCGGATCCTGACTGGCGCAGTCGGCGAGCTTGCCGGGCAGTGCCGGCCCGCCGGCGATGCGCTTGCGGACCACGCGCTGGGCGGCCCGCGCGCGCTCCTGGGCGTTGGCGATGGCGAACTGCGCGATCCGCTCCCCGGCGTCCGGATGGCCGTTCAGCCACAGCGCCATGGCGTCGCGGACGAAACCCTCGACCAGCGCCGCCGCATCGCGCGAGCCGAGCCGCTCCTTCATCTGCCCGGCGAACTGCGGCTCGCGGATTTTCACCGACAGCACGTAGCAGACCCGCTCCCACACGTCCTCGGGTGTCAGCTTGATGCCGCGCGGCACCAGGTTGCGGAATTCGCAGAATTCGCGCACCGCCTGTGCAAGGCCGGCGCGCAGGCCATTGACGTGCGTGCCGCCCTCGGGAGTTGGAATGAGATTGACGTAGCTCTCGCCGAAGGCCGTGTCGGCGCCCGGCGCCCAGGCGAGCGCATAGCTCACCATGTCGCTCTCGAGCTCGCGCTGCGCGACGATCGGCTCGTTCGGCAGCCGCTCGCGCTCACCGAGCTCCTCGAGCAGATAGGCGCCGAGATCGCCGCTGAAGAACCATTCGTCACGCTCGCCGGTGGCCTCGTGGGTGAAGCTGATGCGCAACCCCGGGCACAGCACGGCCTTGGCCTTGAGCGTATGCTTCAGCTGCGGCACGGAGAACTTGTCGGAATCGAAGAACTGCGGGTCCGGCCAGAACCGCACCGTCGTGCCGGTATTGCGCTGCCCGACGGTGCCGACGACGGCGAGCTTGGATGTCAGCTTGCCGTCGCGAAAGCCGATTGCGTACTCCTTGCCGCCGCGCTTGATCCGGCACTCGAGCTCCTTCGAGAGCGCATTGACCACCGAGACGCCGACGCCGTGCAGACCGCCGGAGAAGGTGTAGGTCTTGTCGGAGAATTTGCCGCCGGCGTGCAGCCGGGAGAGGATCAGCTCGACGCCGCTCACCTTCTCCTTGGGATGGATGTCGACCGGCATGCCGCGGCCGTCGTCGGCCACCTGCAGCGAGCCGTCCCGGTAGAGCGTCACGTCGATCTGTTTGCAGAAGCCCGCGATGGCCTCATCGACACTGTTGTCGATCACCTCGTGGGCCAGGTGATTCGGCCGCGAGGTGTGTGTATACATCCCCGGCCGGCGGCGCACCGGCTCCAGGCCGCTCAGCACCTCGATATCGGAGGCGGTATAGGACTGGCTCATCGTGCTCGGTCGCAACTCTCACGCGGGCTGAAAGGCCCGGGGCCGCGAATCTTACAGCACGGCGCGCCGGAAAACGCCACTTTGGCGTCTCAGGCGAGATCGGCGATGAGCGCCTCGCGCACCGCCTCCGGCACGGGGTTCACCCAGTGGCGGTAGCGTTCGTGATCGGCTCCGGCGGCGAGCGGCGCACCGCCGCGCAGCGCAGAGATCATCTCGGGCGTGAGATCGAAGCGCAGAAAATGCACCGCGGAGGTCTTCTCCTCGTTCTCGCGCTCCAGATCCTCATCGGCGATGGCGTACACGGCCGTGTGTCCGCGCACCTCCACCCAGCAGCGCCGCTCGATGCCCTTCAGCAGCGTCAGCTGCCGTTGCCGTTCGGCGACGTCGGTAAATTCGATGAGCAGCGTCGCCTTCCAGTTCGCGCCGTCGGGAATCAGCGGATTGTACGTGGCCAGCTCATCGGCGATGCCCTGCGGCTCGAAGATCCGCTCGGTGCGCAGCATCTCCTGGATCTGGTACTGGATCGTCAGGCGGTCCTCGAAGCACCACGTGAGGTTTGGCCCCACGGCGAGGCGGCGATGGCGCTTGTGCTCGAGCAACCGCGCGCGGAACGCATCGCGCTCGCGCGCGTAGCGCTCGAGGCTCATCAGGTCGGCGGGAGTCAGTTTCTGCACGGGATCCTCGCGAGCGGCGCTCACAGGCCGTAGGCGAGCCGCAGCAGCCGCAGCGGATGCTCCGGCGCGGCGCCGGAGGCGAGGCCGCTTTCGATCTGGTGACCCGCCATCGGGCAGTCGCTGGCGTAGTGCGCAGCGCCGCTGGCCTCGACCCGGCTCATCACCGGCCGGCCGATCTTCACCGAGGCGGCGCGGAACTCCTTCTTCACTCCGTAGGTGCCGTCGTGACCGGAGCAGCGCTCGATGGGCTCGACGGTGGTGCCCGGCACGAGCTGCAGAACGTCGCGGGTCTTCAGCCCGATGTTCTGCACACGCAGATGACACGGCACGTGATAACTCACCTTGCCGAGCGGCTGTTTGAAATCCGTGCGCAGCGCGCCGGCGCGATGGCGCAGCATCAAATACTCGAACGGATCGAAGATGCGCTTGGCGACGCGCTGCACCTGCGCATCCTCGGGAAACATCAGCGGCAGCTCCTGCTTGAACATCAGCACGCACGAGGGAATCGGCGCGACGATGTCGAAGCCGGCGTCGATCGCCGCCAGCAGCTGGGGAATGTTCTGCTCCTTCAGGCGCGCGACGGCCTCCAGATCCCCGAGCTCGAGCCGCGGCATGCCGCAGCAATGCTCGGCGGCGAGCAGGGCGAGCGCGATGCCGTTGTGCCCGAACACGGCGGCGAGGTCTTCGTTGAGCTCGGGCTCGTTGCGGTTGCCGTAACAGGTGGTGAACAGCGCCACCTTGCCGGTCGTCTGCGGCGTGGCGCGTGCCTCAGCAGCAGCCGCGGACGCGACGGTGCCGAGGCGTGCGAGCCGCTTGCGCGCGGTGCGCGAATGGTATGGCGGCACCGGTGCGGTGGGATCGACGCCGAGGGTCTTGGACAGCAGCGCGCGGCCGGCGGCCGAGCGGTTCACGGCGTTGACGACCTGCACGATGACCGGTATGCCGGCGATGCGCCCGACCGCCTCGGTCGCGGCCAGCGCGCGGTTGCGCAGGCTGAGGCCCTCCTTGCGCGTGCGCAGCGCCTTGGCGCGCAGCATCAGGTGCGGGAAATCGATGGCCCAGGGATGCGGCGGCACGTAGGGGCACTTGGTCATGAAGCACATGTCGCACAGGTAGCAGTGATCGACCACCTGCCAGAAGACCTTGCGCTCAACGGCCTCGAGCTCGCCGGTCGGCGTCGCGTCGATCGCATCGAACAGTGTCGGAAAGGCGTTGCACAGGCTGAAACAGCGCCGGCAGCCGTGGCAGATCTCGAACACGCGCTCGAGTTCCTTCTGCACGGCCGCCTCGTCGTAGAACGCCTCGCTGCGCCACTCGAGCGGATGGCGCTTGGGGGCCTCGAGGCTGCCCTCGCGACCGGCGCCGCCGGATGTGCCGGGACTCGTGCTCATGCGAACGGAACCGTCCGTCGCACGGCGCACGGGGCCGCCCCGAGGCGAGCCGCGTGCGCCGCGCGTGTTTGCGTTACAGGTTGTCGAGAGCCTTCTGGAAGCGATTGGCGTGCGAGCGCTCGGCCTTGGCGAGCGTCTCGAACCAATCGGCGATCTCGGTGAAGCCCTCCTCGCGGGCCGCCTTGGCCATCCCCGGGTACATGTCGGTGTACTCGTGGGTCTCACCGGCGATCGCTGCCTTGAGATTGAGCTTCGTGTCGCCGATCGGCAGGCCCGTCGCCGGATCGCCGACGGCCTCCAGATACTCCAGATGACCGTGCGCGTGACCGGTCTCACCCTCGGCAGTCGAACGGAACACCGCCGAAACGTCGTTGAAACCTTCGACGTCCGCCTTGGCTGCGAAATACAGATACCGCCGATTGGCCTGGGACTCGCCCGCGAACGCGTCCTTGAGGTTCTTCTCGGTTTTGCTGCCTTTGAGGTTCATGCCGCTCTCCGATTTAGACTGGTTCTAACTGAGCCCAAGACTTTAAGCGCACGCGGTCGGCCCGTCAATCGTAATTGACCACATCATCCGGCAGTGTATAAGGTGGCGCCCGTGCGTTCCCCCCCCGCGACGCTGTGCCGCGGCGATGACGGAGAGTCCGGCGTGGCAGCCGATCAGAAGGTCCCCGAATTTGAGCAGGCGCTGGCGGAGCTGGAGACGGTGGCCGAGCGCCTCGAGCACGGCGACCTGCCGCTGGAGGAGGCGCTGCGCGTGTTCGAGCGTGGCGTGGAGCTGACGCGACAGTGCCAGAACGCCCTCAAAGCGGCTCAGCAGCGGGTCGAGATCCTGATGAAGCGCAATGGGCAGCCTGAAATCGAGCCCTTTTCCGTACCGGAAGGCCCGGAGACGGCCGGCGCTGCGGCCAAGTGAATTTCTCTCCCCGAATGTGGTCGAATCGCAACACACGGCCTAGTGCCGCCTCTGCAGTGTAAACTGCCCCCGATGAGCGAGCCGCAAAGCTACCCCCTGCTCGAGCGGATCGAGCTGCCCGCCGACCTCAGGCGGTTACCGGAAACGCAACTGCCGCAGCTGGCCCAGGAGCTGCGCCAGTTCCTGATCCAGACCGTCGCCACGCGCGGCGGGCACTTCGCCGCCGGCCTCGGCACGGTGGAACTGACGATCGCGCTGCATTACGTCTTCGACACCCCGCACGACCGGCTGGTGTGGGACGTCGGCCACCAGGCCTACCCGCACAAGGTGCTGACCGGGCGGCGCAATCGGCTGCACACCATCAAGCAGCACGGGGGGCTCGCCCCGTTCCCGAACCGCAGCGAAAGCGAGTACGACACCTTCGGCGTCGGCCACTCGAGCACCTCGATCAGCGCCGCCCTCGGCATGGCCGTGGCGGCCGGACGAGAGGGCTCGGACCGGCGTGTGGTGGCCGTCATCGGCGATGGCGCCATGACCGCCGGCATGGCCTTCGAGGCGCTGAATCACGCCGGCTCGCTCCCCGCGGATCTGCTGGTGATCCTCAACGACAACGACATGTCGATCTCCGAGAACGTCGGCGCGCTGTCGAACTACTTCACCGCCGCGCTCTCGGGGCGCCTCTACGCAACGCTGCGCGAAGGCGGCAAGAAGGTCCTGCGCCAGATGCCCACCGTCTGGGAGCTGGCGCGCCGCTCCGAGGAGCACTTGAAGGGCATGGTGCTGCCCGGAACGCTGTTTGAGGAGCTCGGCTTCAACTACATCGGCCCGCTCGACGGGCACGACGTGCGCGCGCTGGTCGGCACGCTGCGCAATGTGCGCAAGCTGCACGGTCCGCAGTTCCTGCACGTCGTCACGCGCAAGGGCAAGGGCTACGCGCCGGCCGAGGCCGATCCGATCAAGTGGCACGGTCCGGGACCGTTCGATCCGGCGAGCGGCACCATCTTCAAGGAGGCCGCCCGGGGCCCCTCGTACTCGCAGATCTTCGGCCAGTGGCTGTGCGACATCGCCGAACTCGACCCGCGCATCATCGGCATCACGCCGGCGATGCGCGAGGGCTCGGGCCTCGTCGAGTTCTCCAAGCGATTCCCCGACCGCTACTTCGACGTGGCGATCGCCGAGCAGCATGCGGTGACCTTCGCCGCCGGCCTTGCGACCGAGGGACTCAAGCCCGTGGTCGCCATCTACTCGACGTTCCTGCAGCGCGCCTACGATCAGCTCATCCATGACGTCGCGCTGCAGAATCTGCCGGTGGTCTTCGCGCTCGACCGCGCGGGACTGGTCGGAAGCGACGGCGCGACGCACCAGGGCAGCTACGACCTGTCCTACATGCGCTGCATCCCCAACATGCTCATCATGGCCCCGGCCGACGAGAACGAATGCCGGCAGATGCTCTACACCGCCACCACGGTGCAGGGCCCGGCCGCAGTGCGCTATCCGCGCGGCACCGGCCCGGGGGTGCCGCTCGAGAAGGCGTTCCGCGCGCTGCCGATCGGCAAGGCCGAGATCAAGCGAGAGGGGAGCAGCGGGCTCGCGCTGCTCGCCTTCGGGCCCCTGCTCGAGAGCGCGCTCGCGGTCGGCGAGCGGCTCGATGCCACCGTGGTCAACATGCGCTTCATCAAGCCCATCGACGAGGCGCTGATCCTCGAGATCGCCCGCGGGCACGCCGCCATCGTGACCATCGAGGAGAACGCCGTGCAGGGCGGGGCCGGCTCGGCCGTCGCAGAGGTGCTCGCTGCCGAGGGCGTGAGCGTGCCGCTGATGCAGATCGGCATCCCCGACCGCTTCATCGAGCACGGCTCGCGCGAGTCGTGCCTCGCCGCCGCGGGACTCGACGCGGCGAGCCTCGGCGCCGGTATCGAGCGCTGGTGGTCGCTGCAGACGCGCGAGCCGATCCGCTCCGTCGGCAGCGCCTGAGTAGAGCCGCCGCTCGCCTGCGGCCTGCCAAGGGGCCCGCGAGCGCATATCCCGATCGGTATAGGTCAATTCGGACCCGATCCTGTAGGCTTAATTGCATGAATGATTCCGCCAAGCAGGCCAAGGCCACCCGCAAGGCCCTCGCTGAGGTCGAGGACGTGCAGTCGCGCGCCGATACCCGCCACCTGCCGATCAACCGGGTGGGCATCAAGGACATCAGCCATCCGGTGCGGGTCAAGGACCGCTCCGCAGGCGAGCAGCACACCATCGCCACGTTCAACATGTACGTGAGCCTGCCGCACAATTTCAAGGGCACGCACATGTCGAGGTTCGTGGAGATCCTGCACAGCGAGCGGGAGATCTCCGTCGAATCGTTCCGCGGCATGCTCGAGAGCATGACCCAGCGGCTCGAGGCCGATACCGGTCACATCGAGATGACCTTCCCCTACTTCATCATGAAGCGGGCGCCGGCGAGCGGGGTCGAGAGCCTGATGGATTACCGTGCCAGCCTGATCGGAGAGCGGCACGACGGGGTGACGGACCTGTGGGTGCGGGTGATCGTGCCGGTGACAAGCCTGTGCCCGTGCTCCAAGCGCATCTCCGACTACGGCGCACACAATCAGCGCTCGCACGTGACGATCACGGCGCAGCTGAACCATCACATGTGGATCGAGGAGCTCATCGAGATCGCCGAGCAGGAAGCCTCTTGCGAGCTGTACGGCATCTTGAAGCGCCCGGACGAGAAGTACGTGACCGAGCGGGCCTACGACAACCCGAAGTTCGTCGAGGACATGGTGCGGGACGTGGCCACGCGGCTCAATGCAGACGATCGCATCGTCTCGTACGTGGTGGAATCGGAAAACTTCGAGTCCATCCACAATCACTCCGCCTACGCGCTGATCGAGCGCGACAAGCGCAAAGGGCCGTGAATATCGCGCGCTAGGCGCCGCTGCCCTCGAACAGGGGCAGCTCCACGACCGCGCGCAGTCCCGGCTCGTTGTCCTCGAGCGCGAAGTGCGCGCGGTGCAGCCGGGCGATCGCCCCCACCAGCAGCAAGCCGAGCCCGCCGCCCGCCCCGCCGACCCGCGCGAACGGCTGGCCGGCCTGGCGCCGCTGCTCGAGCGGCAGACCCGGACCGTTGTCGCTCACCGTCAGTCGCGCCACCGCACCGTGCCGCTCGACGCCGAGATCGATCCGCCCGCCGGCCGGCACGAACTTCAGGGCGTTCTCCACCAGGTTGCTGATCATCTGCGCGAGCAGCTGCCGGTTGCCCTCGACGAACAGCCGCTCCTTGCGCGTTGCGGCAAGTGTCAGGCCACCCTCGCGCGCGACCGGCTCGAACAGCTCCACCAGCTCGCCGACCAGATCGGATAGGTTCACGGCCGCGACCGAGGCGAGCGGCGCACCGGACTCGGCGAGCGCGATCTGCAGCAACGTGGCGAGCGTACGCTGCAGGCGATCGACCTCGCGCAGGGACGATTCGACCGGCTCGCGCATGCCGAGCTGCAGATCCGGCAGCCGCAGCACAGCGTCCATGCGCGCGCGCAGGCGCTGCAGCGGCGCGCGCAGATCGTGCGCGACGCTGTCGAATGTGGCACGCAGCGTCCGGGTTTGCTCCTCTAGCCGGTCGAGCACCCGGTTGACCGACACGGCGAGCGCATCGAACTCGTCGCGGCTGCCGGCCACGGGCAATCGCCGCGCGAGGTCGCCGCTCATGATGCGCACGCACGTGTCCGTGACATCCCCGACGCGGCGGCTCAGCCGGAAGCTGAAGGCAAACCCGGCTATGGCCGCCACCAGGACCGACAGGCCCATTCCCCAGAACGTGGCGGCCTGGAACGCATCCGCGTAGCGCTCGGCCTGCGACATGTCCGTGCCGACCAGCAGCCAGTCGCCGTTCGGCAGATGACGCACGGCCGCTCGCACCGGGTGAACCGAGCGCTGACCCGGCTCTATCGACTCGATGCGGAATTCCGGCCAGGGCGCACGCGGGGCGCCGTCGAACGGCCAGTTGGTCACGTTGCCGGCGATGCGCTTGAAGCGCGGATTCGCCAGCATGTACACCGAGCCGATCCGACCCCAGCTGTCGATGCGCACATTGATTTCCGCCGTCACCCCGCGGATGCCGCGCAGGACGTACTGGTCCTGCAGGCTGTTCAGCTCGGTGGCGATGATCAGGTCGATGTTGTCGCGCAGAATGCGCTGAGTGAGCAGATAGGTGCTGGCGAGGGTCACTCCGACCGCGAGCGTCACGAGCAGCGTGTAGCCCATCGACATGCGGAAGGCCGTGGTGCGAAACAGGCCGCGCGGCCGCACCCGGCTCACGGCTCCTCCCGCAGCACATAGCCGGCGCCGCGTACGGTGTGGATGAGCGGCCGTTCCGAACCGCGGTCGACCGCCTGACGCAGCCGGCTGATGTGCACATCGACCACGTTGCTCTGCGGATCGAAGTGCAGATCCCACACCCCCTCGAGCAGCATCATGCGCGTGACCACCTGCCCGGCGCGACGCATGAGAAACTCGAGCAGCTTCTGCTCGCGCGCGGTCAAATCGATGCCGCGTCCGGCGCGCGTGACGCGGCGCGTGAGCAGGTCGAACTCCAGGTCGGCGACCTTCAGGTGGGACGCCTCGCCGCCGCGGGCGCGGCGGCGCAGCAGCGCCTCGATGCGCGCCAGCAGCTCATCGAATGCGAACGGCTTGGTGAGGTAATCGTCGCCGCCGGCCTTCAGGCCGCGGATCCGGTCATCGACGGTGCCGAGCGCGCTCAGCACCAGCACCGGAGTGGCAAGTCCCGCAGCGCGCAGCTGGCGGATGATTTCCAGCCCATCGATCGCCGGCAGCATGCGGTCGGTCACGATCAGATCGAATCTGCCGGCAAGCGCCCGCTCCAGCCCCTCGCGCCCCCCGGCGGCATGGTCGACCGCATAGCCGCTCTCGCGCAGCCCCTTGACGAGAAACTTCGCCGCCTCGACGTCGTCCTCTATGAGCAGGATGTGCACGGCGCGCTAGCCTACAGCACGCCATGCCCGGCCGCAGCGGCTGAGCAACGACCGAGTCGGCGGCAGCGGATGCATCGCACGAGGCGCGGTGTCGGCGCCGAAGGGGCGAGCCCCGCGACGGGATGAGCGGACCGGCGGGCGCCGGCCGGCACTTTCCGGGCCGCAGCCCGGCCGCGCGGGGCCCAAGATCGCGCCGCACCGGTGCGCGGTGCCGTCTAGCGCGACTCGCCTTGGAGCCGTCCGATCAGGCTGCGCAGGAACACCCGGTTGAAGCGCAGCTGGCAGGACACCGAGACCTGCTCGAGCTGCGTCGCGCTGACCCTCAGCACGGTCACCGCGTCGATCGCCCGCACCGTGGCCGTGCGTTTGGCCCCGGGGACGTAGCTGGCCTCGCCGAAACAATCGCCGGTCTCGAGCGTGGCGATCTGCTCGCCACGGCGCTCCACCGCACAGCGGCCCGTGACCAGGATGTAGAAGCGGTCGTCGAGCTCGCCCTCGCGGACGATTTCCTCGCCGAGGGCGTACTGCTGCAGCGCGCTGGCGCGCAGCACCTCGCTGACCTCGCCGTGGGAGAACTCGTGGAAGAACTTCAGCCGGCGCAGCACCCCGAACTGCTCCTGCAGGTCCAGGCGCACATTGCTCTGGCGCAGCCGGTGGTGGACCCGCGCCAGCTCGGCGGCGAACTCGAGCCCGCTGCGCTGGCGCTTGACCGGATCCTTCTGCAGCGCCGTGACCACGACGTTCTCGAGTTCCTCGGACACGTCCTCACGCACCTTGTGAATCGGCGGCGGCGTGGCGTAGACGATCTGGTGCAGAAGCTTCTGCAGATTGCCGGCGCGGAACGGCCGGGTGCCGGTCAGCAGCTCGTACATCACCGCCCCGAGGGAGTAGATATCCGAGCTCGCGGTCAGCTCCAGGCTCTGCACCTGCTCCGGCGACATGTACGACGGACTGCCGGCGATGCCCTCGATGCGCGAGATGTCCGCGTCCGACACGAGCGCGATGCCGAAGTCGATGATGCGGACCTCGCCTTCCTGGGTGAGCAGAATGTTCGAGGGCTTGATGTCGCGGTGGATGACGCCGCGGGTGTGGGCATAGTGCAGCGCCTTGGCGCACTTGAAGATGATCTCGATGACATCGTTCAGCGGCAGCAGGTTGTCCGGACGGCAGTAGGTGGTGAGCGTGCGGGCGTGGTGCACGTACTCGCTGACGATGTAGCAGCGCCCGTTCTCCTCACCCGCATCGAAGATCGGCGCCACGTACGGATGCTGCAGCATGCCGACCAGATGCGCCTCGGACAGGAACATCTTGCGTGCCGCGCGCGCACGCTGATCATTCGCGCCGGTGTCGACGTTGTAGACCTTGATCGCCACGTCGCGCCCGTAATAGGCGTCGTGCGACAGATAGACCACCCCGGTGCTGCCACGGCCGACCTCCTTGATGACCTCGTATTTGCCGATTCGCTCGGGTACACCCCGTTCAGCGGTATGCGCAAGCGCGGCGGGTCCTGGGGCGTGAGCGGGCATATTTCGCGGGGGCTGGTGAAGCAGCGCGCAGGATAGGGTCCCGCCGCCCGAGCGCGCTGTGATGCGTCCCATGGATTGGCCGACGGGCGCGTCGGGCGGGTTTCACATAATCCAGGCCTACTACGGGTTCGAAAAGTGATCGTAGCCGCCGGCCGGCAGTGAGAGTTCGCCCTCCTCGTCCATCACCCGGGCGCCGGGCTCGGCGCGCATCGTGCCGATGCGCGTATAGCCCCACGGCCCGCTCGGCAGCGCCGCGTGCAGCTGCTCGAGCCGCTGCATCGGCACCGTGAAGCACAACTCGTAATCATCGCCGCCGCCGAGGGCGAACTGGCGCGCTCGCTCAGCCCCGAGCGCGCGCAGCGGCTCCGACAGCGGCAGGCTCGCGGCGCTGAGCTCCAAGCCACAGCCGCTCGCCTCGGCGAGCTTTAGCGCGTCGGCGAGCAGCCCATCCGACACATCGATGCAGCCGCTCGCGTACTCGCGCAGCCGCTCACCCAGCGTCACCCGCGGGGTCGGAAACAGGAACCGCTCGCGCAGGTACTCGGGCTTCGCGGGCGCGGGGAGGCGCCCCTGCTCGAGCGCCAGCCCCGCGGCCGCATCGCCCGGGGTGCCGGACACGAACAGCGCATCCCCGGGGGCAGCGCCGCTGCGCCGCAGCGCGGCACCGGCCGGAACATGCCCCAGGAGCGTGACCGTGACGGCGAGCGGCCCGTGCGTCGTATCGCCCCCGACCAGCGCGACCTGGTGCGTGCGCGCAAGCGCGGCAAATCCCGCCGTGAATTCGCCGAGCCAGCGCTCCTCGGCCGAAGGCAACGTCAATGCGAGCAGCGCCCAGGCGGGACGCGCGCCCATCGCCGCCAGATCGCTGAGGTTGACCGCGAGCGCGCGATGCCCGATCGAGTCGGCGCGGCAGCCGCGCGGGAAATGCACCCCCTCGACCAGGGTGTCGACCGCTGCGGCGAGCTCCGTGCCGGGCGGGCAATCGAGCAGCGCGGCATCGTCGCCCACCCCGAGGCGCACATCCGCACGGGGCGCGCCGCAGCGGCGAAAATAACGCTCGATCAGCTCGAATTCCGACAGGGCCATGCGCGCCGAGGCGCCCCGGGGCGCGCCTCAGTGCTCCTCGGGCCGCAGCTCGCGCGCCGCCCGATCGAGCACGGCGTTGACGTACTTGTGCCCGTCGGTGGCCCCGAAGCGTTTCGCCAGCGTGACCGCCTCATTGATCGCCACCCGATACGGCACATCAGGCCGGTGCGCGAGCTCATACAGGCCGATGAGCAGCGCCGCGTGCTCGATCGGGTCGAGCAGCGCCGGCACGCGATCGATCAGCGGGGCGAGCCGCTCATCGAGCGCCGCACGCGAGGCGCAGATCGCCTCGAGCAGTTCACGGAAATACTCCCGGTCCGCACGCGGCATGTCTTCGGCCGCGGCGAACTCCTGCACCAGGTCCTGCCAGGGGCACTCGTTGATCTGCCAGCGATACAGCGCCTGCAGCGCGAGCTTGCGCGCCACGGATCGCTGCCGTGAGAAGGCGCGCGGCGAGGATTGCACGGCCATCAGGAACCCAGCTCGGCAAACACGCCCGCCATCTCCAGCGCGGCCTCCATCGCCTCGCCGCCCTTGTTGCCCTCGCCGGTCGCGGCCCGCTCGATGGCCTGCTCGACCGTCTCGACGGTGAGCACGCCGAAGATGACCGGCACCAGCGTCTCGAGCGCGGCGCGCTGCAAGCCACCCGCGCACTCGCCGGCGACGTACTCGAAATGCGGCGTGCCGCCGCGGATGACGCACCCGAGCGCCACCACGGCGTCGTACCGGCCGCTCGCGGCGAGCTTGCGCGCGGCCACCGGCAGCTCGAACGCGCCGGGCACCCGCACCACGAGCAGGTCCTCCAACTCGCCCCCGTGGCGCACCCAGGCCGCCTGCGCGCCCTTGAGCAGGCTCGCGACGATGAAATCATTGAAGCGCGCGGCGATGACGGCGACCTTGCGGCCGCGTGCCTCGAGCCGTCCCTCGAGCAGCCGCGCACCGCTCAAGCGTCTTCTCCGACATAGCCGTCGATTTCCAGGCCGAAGGCCGAGATGCCGTGCATCTGCTTGGGCGCCGACAGCACCCGCATGCGCCGCACGCCGAGATCCTTCAGGATCTGCGCGCCGATGCCGAAGGTCTTGAGCACCTCGCCGTCGCGGCGGCCCGAGCGGGCGGCACTGTCGGCCTCGGCCGGCGCGCCGAGCGATCGGACCGCATCGAGCAGATCGTGCGGCGCCTCCCGCTCGCGCAGAATCACGATCACGCCGCTGCCGGCGCACGCGATGCGCTGCATCGCGGCGCGCAGCGTCCAGGCGAGCGGGTCGGCCCGGATGCCGAGCAGATCGCGCAGCGGGTCGGCCAGATGCACGCGCACCAGCGGCGGCTCGGCTCCCTCGAGCGTCCCCTTGACCAGCGCCAGATGCACTTCCTCGCCGACGCGATCCTCGTATGCGAACAGGCGAAATCCGCCGAACTCGGTCTCGACCGGCTGCTCCGAGAGCCGCACGATGGAGCGCTCGTTACGCAGGCGGTAGCGGATCAGGTCGGCAATGGTGCCGATCTTCAGGTTGTGGCGCACGGCGAACGCGTGCAGGTCCTCGCGGCGCGCCATGGAGCCGTCATCGTTCATCAGCTCGGAGATCACGCCGACCGGCTGCAGCCCGGCGAGCCGGCACAGATCGACGGCGGCCTCCGTATGCCCCGTTCTGACCAGCACTCCCCCGCGGCGCGCGCGCAGCGGGAAGATGTGCCCGGGCCGGGCGAAATCGGCCGCGCGCGCATCGGGTCGGGCCAGCGCGCGGATGGTGGCTGCCCGGTCACCCGAGGAGACGCCGGTGGTCGTGCCCTGCAGCGCATCCACCGAGACGGTGAAGGCGGTGCGGTGCGCCTCGCTGTTATTCATGACCATTTGCGGCAGATCGAGCCGCTCGAGCCCGGCCTCCTCCATGGGCACGCACAGGATCCCGCTGGTGTGACGGATGATGAACGCCACCGACTCGGGAGTCGCGCACTCGGCCGCCATGATCAGATCGCCCTCGTTCTCGCGATCCTCGTCGTCCATGATGATGACCATGCGTCCGGCCCTGAGGTCCGCGAGGATCTCCTCGACGCTGTCGAGCGTGGCGCCCGACGGCGGGGCCTTGCCGGAGAGGGGAAGGACTTTGGACATGGGACACGCCTGGTGCGTAGGGCCTTCTAGTATACCGTGGGGGCGGCTGCCCCCGGGGGTCCCCGCCCCCGAGCGCGCCCTAGCGGCGCCTCGCGGCGGCGAGCAGCGGCAACACGGTCTGATCGAGCTGCCGCCGCGTGACCCCCGTGAGGCCACCGAGCAGCCGTGCGCGCACCCGCCCGCGCGCACCAATGACATAGGTCATCGGGACGGCGAGCGGCTCGCCGAATCCATCGGCCCGCGCCGCGCGGGCCAGCGCCGCCGGATAGGTGAAGCCGCCCAGCGCGGCGCGCACGCGCGCGAGGCTGGCGGACCGATCGATGCTGAGGGCGATCAGCTCAAGCCCGCGACCATGGTAGCGCCGGTAGAAACTCTGCAGCACCGGCATTTCCGCGCGGCAGGGAGAGCACCAGGTGGCCCAGAAGCTCACCAACACGACGCGGCCGCGCTCGCGCGCCAGATTGAACTCCCGGCCGCTGAACTCGCGCACGATCAGCGGCGGGGCCGGCTGGCCGATGCGCGGCGGGACCGCGGCGGCCGCCTGTAGCGCGAGCGACAGCGCGACAGCCGGCACGAGCCGCGCGGCGAGACGCATCAGGACTCCTCCTGCTCGGCCCGCGCGCTCTCGAGCAGCCGCGCGACGTAACGGGCCATCAGGTCGACTTCGATATTGACGAAGTCGTCGGGCTCGAGCCGCCCCAGCGTCGTGACGTCGCGCGTGTGCGGAATGAGATTCACGCGAAATATGACGTCATGCACCATGTTGACGGTGAGGCTCACCCCGTCCACGGCAATGGAACCCTTGCGGGCGATGTAGCCCATGAGATCGTCGTCGGCCACCGCGATATCCACGATGCACGAGCGCGCATCATCGTTGACCGTCACCACCTGCCCCAGCCCGTCGACGTGTCCGGTGAGCAGGTGGCCGCCGAGCGGATCGCCCATCTTCAGCGCTGGCTCCAGGTTGACGCGCGCCCCCGGCTGCATCTCCCCGAGCGTGGTCAGGCGCAGCGTCTCGCGCGAGACGTCCGCCAGGAAACTGCCGCCTTGCACCCCCACTGCCGTCAGACAGCATCCCTGCACGCAGATGCTGTCCCCGATCCGCAGACCCGCGGGATCGAGGCGCTCGCAGAGAAATCCCATGCGCACATCCCCGCGGCGCTTCTCGCGAGAGATCACGCGCCCCACATCCTGAACAATTCCCGTAAACACGGATCCCCCTCCCCGTTGCTCAGCGTTGATCCGGCCGCAAGCGCAACCGCAGGTCCGTTCCGACCTGCCGCGAATCCATGATGACAAACCAGGGGGACTCCTGCAGCTGCCCGAGCGCAGGCAGCTCCGCGAGCGGCCGGCCCTGCGGCCCGAGCAGCCTCGGCGCGAGGTACACGATCAGCTCGTCCACGAGTCGCCCGGCGAGCAGAGCGCCGGCCAGCCGCGGGCCGGCCTCGACCCATAACTCATTGATTTCACGATGGCCAAGGAGCGTAAGCGCAGCCTCGAGCGATACATGGGCATGCCCGTCGGCATCAAGGGCCTCGAGCGTGGCGCGCCCCGCGAGAGCGGCGTGGCGCCGGGCGTAATCCTCGCCCTCGTCCCCGCGCGAGCGCGTGCTCAAGAGCAGCACTTCCCCCGGAATCGAGAACAGGCGGGCCGCTGGCGGCGTGCGCAGCCGCGAATCGACGATCACGCGCAGCAGCGGGGGCCGTGGCGCCCCGGGCGCCGCGGCCAGGCGTACGTCAAGACGCGGATCGTCCGCGAGCACGGTGCCGATGCCAGTCATGACCGCGCCGCTGCGTGCGCGCCAATGCTGCACGTCCTCGCGAGCTGCCGTCCCGGTGATCCAGTGACTGTCGCCGTTGCTGAGTGCGGTGCGCCCATCGAGACTCATGGCGAGCTTCACGCGCACCCATGGGCGCCCCGTGCGCATCCGCTTGAGGAACCCGGCGTTGAGCTCGGCCGCCTCGTCCTGCAGCAGGCCCGATTCGACCCGTACCCCGTGCGCGCGAAGCATGCGGGCGCCCTCGCCGTTGACCTGGGGGTTGGGGTCCGCTACCGCGAACACGACCCGCGCAACGCCTGCCTCCAGCAGGGCTGCGGCGCACGGCGGAGTGCGACCGTGGTGACTGCACGGTTCGAGCGTAACGTATGCCGTCGCTCCAGCCGCAGCGGCGCCAGCCGCGCGCAGCGCATGCACTTCGGCGTGGGGCTCGCCAGTGCGGACATGCCAGCCCTCCCCGACGATGCGCTCATCCCGCGCGATGACGCAGCCGACGCGCGGGTTGGGGTGTGCCGTCTCGAGACCGAGCCGCGCCAGCTCGAGCGCGCGGGCCATCGCGTCCCGGTCAAATTGCGAGAACATGCGCCCCGCTCACTCGGATTCGCCGTTCTCGCCGCGCTCGGGCGGCGTCTCCGGCGGCAGCAGCGACAGCTGCTCGCGCTGCGCGACGGATGCCGGAGCGCGCTTGCGCGCTCGCGCCGGCCGCCCCGCGCGCGCATCGCGCAGCTTGCGGATCTCCTCGTGAAATGCCTCGACGTCCTCGAAATGCCGATACACCGAGGCGAAGCGCACGTAGGCCACCTCATCGAGCTGGCGCAGCTCCTCCATGACCAGCTCGCCGATCGCGCCGGAGGCCATTTCCCGCTCCCCGAGCGTGCGCACCCGATGGGTGATGCGGCTCACCGCCGCATCGATCGCCTCGCGCGCCACTGGCCGCTTCTCCAGCGCCTTCTCCATGCCGGCGCGCAGCTTCGACTCGTCGAACGCTTCTCGGCGCCGGTCGCCCTTGACCACCATCGGCATGACCAGCTCCGCGGTCTCGAAGGTCGTGAACCGCTCGCCGCAGGCCAGACACTCGCGCCGGCGACGGATCTGCCCGCCGTCGCTCGCCAGACGCGAGTCGGTCACCTTGGTCTCGACGTGACCGCAGAACGGACAATGCATGGCTGACTGTCCGCGATCCCCGTCCGCTCACACCTTCCCGTACACCGGGAAGCGGCCGCAGAGCTCGAGCGCCTCGCCGCGCACGCGCTCGATCACCGTCGCCTCTCCACCCGCATCGAGCACATCGGCGAGCAGATCGGCCACGCGCTCAACCTCGGCCTCCTTGAAACCGCGAGTGGTCGCCGCCGGGGTGCCGATGCGCAGGCCGCTGCTGATCGACGGCGGCCGCGGATCGTTGGGCACGGCGTTCTTGTTGACCGTGATATTCGCCTTGCCGAGGGCTGCATCGGCGTCCTTTCCGGTAATGTCACGTCCGATCAGGCTGAGCAGGAACAGGTGATTGTCCGTGCCGCCGGAAACGATATCGTATCCGCGCTGCGCCAGACGGGCGGCCATGGCGCGTGCATTGGCGACCACCTGCCTCTGATAGTCCACGAATTGCGGCTGCAGCGCCTCGAGCAGTGCCACCGCCTTGGCCGCGATCACATGCATGAGCGGTCCGCCCTGGGTACCGGGGAAGACCAGCGAGTTGAGCTTCTTCTGAATGTCCTCGTTGGCCCGCGCCAGGATCATTCCGCCGCGTGGGCCGCGCAGTGTCTTGTGCGTCGTGGTGGTGACGACGTCGGCATACGGCAACGGACTGGGATAGACGCCCGCGGCGACCAGGCCTGCGACGTGAGCCATGTCCACCACCAGGTACGCCCCCACGCCCTTGGCGATCTCGGCGAAACGAGCCCAGTCGACCACGCGCGAGTAGGCGGAAAACCCGGCGATGATCATCTTGGGGCGATGCTCCTCGGCCAGGCGCGCCACCTGCTCGTAGTCGATCTCCCCGGTGTCGGGCCGGATCCCGTACTGTGCGGCGCGGAAGAATTTGCCGGAGAAATTCACGCGCGCGCCATGGGTCAGGTGTCCGCCGTGATCCAGGCTCATGCCGAGGATGGGATCGCCGGGTTGCACCAACGCGAAGTAGGCGGCGGCATTGGCCTGGGAGCCCGAATGCGGCTGCACGTTGGCGTAGGCGGCTCCGAAGAGCTTCTTGGCGCGCTCGATGGCCAGCTGCTCGGCGATGTCGACGTATTCGCACCCGCCGTAGTAGCGCTTGCCGGGATAGCCCTCGGCGTACTTGTTGGTCAGCACCGACCCCTGCGCCTCGAGCACGCGCGGACTGGCGTAGTTTTCCGAGGCGATCAGCTCGATGTGCTCCTCCTGCCGGCGCCGCTCGCCGTCGATGGCCCGGGCGAGCTCAGGGTCAAAACTGCGGATATCCTGGGATTTTGCGAACATGCGAAGCCTCTGCTGATGGGCGCGAACCCCGGGCGCGCGCAGCGAAGCCGGCGCGGCGGGCGGGCGAATTGTACCGAAGCGACCGGCTCTGGGCAGATTTCCGCCAGCCGGGGCCCCCGCTCCCCCCCGCGCACCCTCTGCCCAAGCCCGCCGCGCTCGCGCGATAATGCCGGCCCCCGGGCGAACCCTGTGCCCGGCTCGCCTCATCCACCCGCTGCAGAGATTGCATGGCCCAATACATTTATACGATGAATCGGGTGTCCAAGATGGTGCCGCCCAAGCGCGTCATCCTCCGCGACATCAGTCTGTCCTTTTTTCCCGGTGCCAAGATCGGCGTGCTCGGCCTGAACGGCGCGGGCAAGTCCACCCTGCTGAGGATCATGGCGGGCATCGACACGGAAATCGACGGCGAGGCCCGGCCGCAGGCCGGTATCCGCATCGGCTATCTGCCGCAGGAGCCGCAGCTCGATCCGGCGAGCGACGTGCGCGCGACGGTCATGCAGGGCGTGGGGGAGACGCTGCGACTGGTCGAAGCGTTCAACCAGCTGAGCGAGCGCTTCGCCGAGCCGATGAGCGACGAGCAGATGAACAGTCTGCTCGCCGAACAGGCCAAACTGCAGGATGCGATCGATGCGGCGGGCGGCTGGGAGCTCGAGCGCAAGCTCGATATTGCGGCCGATGCGCTGCGCCTGCCGCCATGGGAAGCCAGGATCGCCACGCTCTCCGGAGGAGAGAAGCGCCGCGTGGCGCTGTGCCGGCTGCTGCTGTCGGCCCCGGACATGCTGCTGCTCGATGAGCCGACCAATCACCTCGACGCCGAGTCGATCACCTGGCTCGAGCGCTTCCTCGAGCAATATCCGAGCACCGTCATCGCGGTCACCCATGACCGCTACTTTCTCGACAACGTCGCCGAGTGGATCCTCGAGCTCGATCGGGGCCACGGCATCCCCTGGCACGGCAATTACTCCTCCTGGCTCGAGCAGAAGGAGCAGCGGCTGCGCGGCGAGGAGCGCGAGCGCGAGGCGCTGCGCAAGACGCTCGAGCACGAGCTCGAGTGGGTCCGCCAGAATCCCAAGGCGCGCCAGGCCAAGAGCAAGGCGCGCCTGCAGCGCTACGAGGAGCTCGCCTCGCGGGAATTCCAGCAGCGCAATGAAACCAACGAGATCTACATTCCCCCGGGCGAGCGCCTCGGCGATCAGGTGATCGAAGTGACGGGCCTGCGCAAAGCCTTCGGCGAGCTGCTGCTGATCGACAATCTCTCCTTCAGCCTGCCGCGCGGCGGCATCGTCGGCATCATCGGGCCGAACGGCGCGGGCAAGACGACGCTGTTTCGCATGCTGACGGGCGCAGAGAAGCCCGACGCCGGCGAGATCCGCATCGGTCCGACCGTCAAGCTGGCCTATGTCGATCAATCGCGTCAGTCGCTCAATAACCGCAAGACGGTCTGGGAGGAGATCTCCGGGGGCCTCGACATGATCAAGGTGGGCAACTACGAGACACCCTCGCGCAGCTACGTCGGACGATTCAACTTCAAGGGCACGCAACAGCAGCAGACCATCGGCGAGCTCTCGGGCGGGGAGCGCAACCGCGTGCACCTCGCCAAGGTGCTCAGCGCCGGCGCCAACGTGCTGCTGCTCGATGAGCCGACCAATGACCTCGACATCGAGACGCTGCGCGCGCTGGAGGAGGCGCTGCTGAACTTCCCCGGGTGCGCGGTCGTCATCTCCCACGACCGGTGGTTTCTCGACCGCATCGCGACCCACATTCTCGCCTTCGAGGGCGACTCGCAGGTCGTGTGGTTCGAGGGCAACTATCAGGAGTACGTGGAGGACTTCAAGCGGCGCAAGGGCGATGCGGCCGCGCAGCCGCACCGGATCCGCTACAAGCCGCTGACGCGCTGAGGCCCCGATGCAGCGCCGTGCGTAAGCCCGATCCGCATACCAACACGCAGCGTCCGCGACGCACAGCAGTCGCGGTGCACGGAGTCGGGAGCCGCTAGTGGCAAGCCCTCCGGCCGCACGCTCGAGCGCAAGCCGATCCCGCGCCCTCGAGCTGCTGCGCTGGCTCGGCCCGCTCGCTGCGCTCATCGTGCTCGCCGCCGTGGGCTACGTCCTGCACGGCGAGCTCGCGCGCATGAGCCTGGCGGGTGTCCTCGCGCACCTGCGCAGCATCCCGCGCATGCACGTGCTCGCCGCGCTGGCGCTGACCGCCGCAAGCTACTGTCTGATCAGCGGCTACGATGTGCTGGCATTGCGCTACGTGCGCAAGCAGCTGAGCTACGGACGTGTCATGTTCACCGCGTTCATCGCCGCGGTGTTCGGCCACAACCTCGGCTTTTCGGCGTTCACCGGCGGAGCAATCCGGCTGCGACTGTACACCGCGGCGGGCATCACGGCGGTGGAAGTGGCGACCATCACGGTCTTCTACAGCCTCTCGATCGCCCTCGGGCTGACCTCGATTGTGGGACTGTCGCTCGCGCTTGCGCCGGCGGCCGCGGCGACAGCCCTGCACCTGCCCGCTCCTTGGCTGCGCCTGGCCGGTGTCACGCTGCTGGGGGCGGTCTGCGCCTACGTGCTCTGGGCAGGTCTGTCGCGCCGCGCGATCGAGATTCGCGGTTGGGCGCTGCGCGCGCCGGGCTTCGGGCTCGGTGCCGGCCAGATCCTGCTCAGCATGACCGACCTCACCATCGAGGGCTCGGTGCTGTGGTGGCTGCTGCCGAGCGCGGCGCACATCGGGCTGGTGCCGTTCATGGGCACCTACGCGATCGCGCTCTCGGCCGGCATCCTGAGCCACGTGCCCGGCGGCATCGGCGTCTTTGAAACGGTGATGCTGCTCGCGCTGCACACCGCGCCGACCGATTCGGTGCTCGGCGCGCTGCTCGCCTTCCGCGCGGTGTATTACCTGGCGCCTCTGCTGGTCGGCGCGGCGCTGTTCGCGTACCAGGAGCTCAACACGCGGCGCGGCAATCTGGCGCGCGCCCGCGAGCGCGCCGCGACCTACGTGACGCCGGTGGCCCCGCAGATCGCCGGCTCGCTGGTGTTCCTCGCCGGCGCGCTGCTCATCGTGGCGGTGATGTGGCCGCCGGTTGAGGTTTTCCTGCCGTTGCTCAGGCGCGCGCTGCCGCCGGCGGTGTCGGCCGCTGCCGGCCTGGTCGCGAGCGTGAGCGGTGTCGCTCTGCTGCTGCTCGCGCGCGCGCTGTTCCGGCGGGTCCGCACTGCCTACCAGCTCGCCAGCCGGCTGCTGCTGCTCGCCATGGCGACCTCACTCGCGCAGGGGCTGCTCGTCGAGGAAGCCCCGCTGCTCGCGCTGGTGCTGGCGGTATTGTGGCTCGGGCGCGATGCCTTCTACCGCCCGACGGCCATCATCGATGAGCGATTCACGCCGGTGTGGATCACGGCCGTCGGCAGCGTGATTGTCCTTGCCGTGTGGGCCGGGTTGCTGACCCACCACGGCGCGACGCCCTGGTGGGCCGACGGCGCCCATCTGGCGTACGGACGGATGCTGCGCGGGGGACTCGTGCCGGCGGCGCTTGCCGCCGGTTATCTGACGGCCAACCTCCTGCGGCCGGCCCCGCCGGAGCCGGCCGCCGCGAGCGGTGCGGATCTGGCGCGCGCGCGCCGGCTGATCGAGCGCGGCGAGGAGACGCTGGCCAATGCAGCGCTCACCGGCGACAAGCGGCTGCTGTTCGCCGAATCCGGCGAAGCATTGCTGACTTACCAGGTGGCCGGGCGCAGCTGGGTCGCATTGGGCGATCCGGTGGGCGAGCGCGCCGGGGCCCAGGAGCTGCTGTGGCGGTTCTGTCAGATCGCAGACCGTCATGGCGGCCAGCCGGTGTTCTATCAGACCGGCACGCAGTGGTTGAGCGCCTATGAGGACCTGGGCCTGGCGCCGCAGCCGATCGGCGCGCAGGCGCTGGTGCTGCTTGCGGACTTCTCGCTGCACGGCGCCGAGCGCGCCGGACTGCGCCACCTCGTGCAGTACGCGCACCGTGCCGAGCTGTCCTTCCAGGTGCAGGCCGCGCCGGCCCCTGGACCGCTGTTGGCCGAGCTGAGGTCGATCTCGGACGCCTGGCTTGCACGCCACGCCACCGGCGAGCGACGCTTTTCGGCCGGCTTTTTCTCGCCGCGCTACCTGCGCCACTTTCCCCTCGCCATCGTGCGCCGCGGCGCCGAGCCGGTCGCGTTCGCCGATCTGTGGCCGGCCGCCAACCATCGCGAAATCGCCCTCGACCTGATTCGACTCCTGCCCGATGTGCCGATCGGCACCATGAGCTACCTGCTGATCGAGACGCTGTTGTGGGCACGTTCGCAGGGCTATCACTGGGCCAATCTCGGCATGGTGCCGCTCGAGGGCCTGGAGCGCGACCCGCTTGCGCCGGCGTGGCAGCGGGCCGGCCGCCTGATGTTCACCCACGGGGAGCATTTCGAACGTTTCGAGCAGATGCGCCGTTACTTCGAGCGCTTCGGACCGCACTGGGAGACTCGCTATCTGCTCGCCCGCAGCGACATCGCTCTGCCGCGCGTGCTGCTGGATCTGGCGCGGCTGATCGGCGGCGGGGTGGCGCGTAAATCGGGCGGATAAGCGCCAACGCCAGCCCGGGGGCGGCACGCGGGGCAAATCAGCCGGTCCTGGGTTATAATTGCCGTCTCGGCAGTGGCTATCAGACAAACAGCAGCGCAACGCCGCCATGCCTCACATCGATGCGGAAAGCCGTCTGATTCACGACCAGGGCAAGCGCCTGGTGCTGCTGTGCCCGCACTGCCAGGTGCTCGCGCACATCACCGCCACCGCCGTGCCGCGCTTCCAGGAGCTGCAGGCCTCCCGGCCCGCGCAGATCGGCATCGTCTTGCGCTGCGATGCGTGCCTGGCGCCCATTTTCCTGCGCTTCACCGTCCGCGCCTATACCCCGGCGCGCGTGGAGCTCTCGCCGCAGTTCACCGAAGTGGAACGGGCGCGAGAGAGATTCGACGGCATGTATCTGCCGGAAGAGGTGGAAGTGCTGTTCAAGGAGGCGCTCGCATGCTTCTCGAGCGGCGCCTACAACGCCTTCGCCTCGATGTGCCGGCGCACCGCGCAGGCCCTGTTCGCCGACCTCGGCGAGGCCGGCAAACTGAAGCTGTTCGACGCGTTGAACGACGTGCGTGAGCTTGCCGCGCTCGCGCCGGAGATGTTCGCCAAGATCAGGAGCGTCCTGTTCGGCATCGCCTCCGACCCGCGGCCCGGCATCCCGCTGCTGCAGAGCCACGAGGCGGGCGTGCTGCTCGAGGTGATGAAGGATCTGCTCTATCAGACGTACGTGCGCAAGGGCCGGCTGGAGCAAGCCATGCGCGTACGCCGATTCTTCTATGAAGAGGCAAACAACCCGGCCCGGGTGAGCACGCTGCCGAATGCCGGCTGAGCCGGCCGCGCACGCCATCGCGGGATCGGGTCGCCGACCGGATTATGTTAGATAGCCACGATACCGCCGATACCATCGTCCTCTACGAGGAGCTGGCCTTCCAGGACGTGCTCCCGGTGCGCTGGCACAGCCAGCCGCCGCAGCCGGCGGCGGCGGCCAGCCTCGCCGAGCGCAACCTGCAGGTACTGCAGGCGTGGGACGCCCTCGAGGATCACGGTGTCATCGACAAGCCCGATGAGAACGCGCCGCTCGCGGCGGATATCCAGCGCCTGGACCGCAAGATGACGCTGCTGCTCGGGCTCGTGGGTCAGCTGCTGGCGCTGAACCGGCCACGGCCACCCGCTGCGCCGCTGCGCTTCAACGCCCGCGGGGCCATCTGGCGCGCCTCGGGGACGCTGCCGGAGACCGGTGCGCACGGCCTTTTGGAGATTCATCTGCACGAGTGCGTGGCCCAGCCACTGCGCCTGCCCGGCGAGGTGAGGGCCGTCTCGCCTGCCGGCGAGGTCAAGGTGCGCTTCGAGCCGCTCGACGATGCGCTTGCGGCCGTCATTGCCAAGATCGCCTTCCGCCGTCATCGCCGCCAGATCGCCGGCCGGCACAGTCCGAATCGCAAGTCCTGAGAGCCGCTGAGATCGCCGTCAGGCGTAGGTGTCGATCAGCCCGACGCCCTCGAGCGCGCCGCTCGACGCGCTTGCGCCGGACTGCGGCGCGCCGACCTCGCCGCTAGCGCCAGTCCCCTGCCGGGCCGCGCGGCGCGGGTCGCGCGGGGCATCATGCGAGACGCCCGAATCGGTCAACGCGAGCCCCTGACTGGCGAACATCGCGTGCAGCTCCGGCAGCGCCTGGGTGAGCGCCTGGCGGGTCTGCGCCTGTGCGGCCCCGAACCACACGCTCGCCTGGCCATGCTGGACCGAGATGCTCACCTGCACCGGACCCAGATGCTGTGGCGAGACCTGCAGCGACGCCGATTGAATGCCCTGGCGCGCCATCCACGTCAACTGCGCACCGAGTTGCCGGGTCCAGCCGCTCGAGCCGACCGGCTCGCCGAGCGTCGCGCTTGCCGGGGCAGCAGGCGCGCCGGCATGCGGCCCGGCGGCAAGGTGACCGGCAGCCAGCACTGCGGCATTGTTGAGGGCACTGACGCTGCTCGGGGCCGGTTTGACCTGTTGGGCCGGTGCGCTCCGGGACGCACCGGCGCCCTGACCTGCCGCCTGTGCGGGCAGCGCGGCCCGCGGCGCGGGCTGTTCATTCTGATTCACCGTCGCACTTGCCGCATCCGCGTGCGTCGCCTGCACCGTCTGCATCGCGCCGTGCCGTTTGTTCTCGCCAGCATGCACAATCGAGGTCGCAGAGGCGACCGGAACGGCCTCGCGCACCATCGCCATCGCTGAGCTGACCGGATCGAGTTTGCGCGCCTTGTCCGTCGAGTGCTCGGCTGAGGCCTTCGCCGGCCTGCCGGCGCGCGCCGTCACGGGCGCTGCCACCGGTGGCGTCGGCGCCGTCGGCGGCGAGGCAAGCGATTGCGCCAGTGTCTGGGAGAAATTCTTGCCGGTCTGCCTCTCGCTCTGCGATGGCGTCGGCGGCTGCGCTGCGCGCCCTCGGGGGGCCTTGCCCACGCGCTTGTGGATCTCGCCGCGAAGTGCGCGCTCGCCATGCTCAGCGCTCGAGCCCTGCACGGAGCGCTCGGCAGCGCCGCCCGCCGGCCCCTCGGAGACGCCCGCGCCGGGTCCGCCTCCGAAGCCAGCGCCAGTGCCGCCTGTGGACGAGCCGCCGGAGCCGCCCGCGGCGAGCGAGGCCGGCGAGGCGGACGGAGCGGGTGACGAGCCCGCCCCGACGGCGAGTACGGTTTCAGGTGACACGAAGGTGACTCCCACGGCTCCAGGATTGTTGCGAGCGCTCATCGCTCTCGTGCTGATCGCGCCTATCCTCCGCGCGCTGCTCCTCGGCGCGCCAATGCTTGGCGAGCGTATCGACTGCCGCCGCACGCCGCGCGGCGCTGCGCCAGCTCTCCAGTTCCGCGCGGCGCGTCAGCTCGGCCTGGGTCAGGATCTGGTTCTGATGATGCAGCGCCTCCTCGAGGCGGCCGAGAAACACCTGATACTCGCGCACGCCCGCGCCGTCGAGACCGGCCTGCGCGCGCTTGGCGAAATCATGCAGGTAGGCGTTGCGATAGCTCTCGAGCTCATCGAGGCGCGATTGCGCCTCGTGCACGCGCCGCTCGCAAACCGCGAGCGCCTCGGCCTTGCGGCGCTCGTGGTCATCGACCACGCGCTGAACCATGTCGATGCGTTGTGTCTTCTTCATGTCTTCTCTTCGGCGAGCACGGCATCGAGTGCAGCGAGGCTCGCGGCAAAATCGACGCGCTCGCGCACGTCCTGTTGGAGAAAATGCTGCATCCGCGGCCACAGGCCGATGGCCTGATCGACCCGCGCATCGCTGCCGCGCTGATACGCGCCGATCGCCACCAGATCGCGATGCTGCTGGTACGTCGAGAGCATCTGGCGCAACTGCCGGGCGCCGCCGAAATGCGCCGGCGCGACGATCTCGTGCATGGCGCGGCTTACGGACGCCTCGATGTCGATTGCCGGATAGTGTCCGCTTTCGGCGATACGCCTCGAGAGCACGATGTGCCCATCGAGGATGGCGCGCGCGCAATCGGCGATCGGATCGTTCTGGTCGTCGCCCTCGGTAAGCACCGTGTAGAAGGCGGTGATCGACCCGCAGCCCTGCGGACCGTTGCCGGCGCGCTCGACCAGCTGCGGCATGCGCGCGAACACTGATGGCGGATACCCCTTGGTCGCCGGCGCCTCGCCGATCGCCAGCGCGATCTCGCGCTGCGCCTGCGCAAAGCGCGTCAGCGAGTCCATCAACAGCAGAACGCTCGCGCCCTGATCGCGGAAGTACTCGGCAATCGCGGTCGCAAGCCACGCGCCGTGCAGACGAGTCAGCGGCGGCGCGTCGGCGGGCGCGGCCACCACCACCGCGCGCGTGCGATCCTGCGGACCGAGGATGCGCTCGACGAACTCCTTGACCTCGCGGCCACGCTCGCCGATCAGTCCGACCACGATGACCTGCGCGCTGGTGTATCGGGCCATCATCCCCAACAGCACGCTCTTGCCGACGCCGCTGCCGGCGAACAGACCGACGCGCTGACCGCGACCGATCGTCAGCAGGGAGTTGATTGCGCGGATGCCGACATCGAGCGGCTCGCAGATCGGCTGGCGCGAGAGCGGATTGATCGGACGGCCGGTCAAGCGCACCGTCTCGGTGCAGCCGAGAGGCCCGAGCCCGTCGAGCGGCTGCGCGTTGCCGTCGATGATCCGGCCAAGCAACTGCGCGCCGACTTGAACGGTGCCGGCGTGCTGGCGCGGAATGACGCGCGCGTTGGGCCCCAGCCCGTGGGCATCGCCGGCGGGCATGAGAAAGAGACGGTCGCCGGCGAAACCGACGACTTCCGATTCGATGCGCGCCCCGTTGCCGGCGATCACGTCGCAGTAATCGCCCACTGCGGCCTGGCAGCCCGCCGCCTCGAGCGTCAAGCCAACCATACGGGTGAGGGAACCCTCCACCGGCGGCCGTTCGGTCTGCTGCACGGCGAGCAGGCTGCGGCGCAGTCCGGCACGCCAGTTTGCGGCACGCCGCGGTTCGAGCGGATTCATGCCGTCTCCCCGGAGTCGGCGCGCTCGGCCGTGCGTTGGTCGCCAAATGCATTGGCGGCGATGGCGGCGATACGGCTCTCGAGGCGGGCATCGACGCGGGACGACTCGGCCTGCACGAGACAGCCGCCACGGCTGAACGTCGGATCCTCGACCAGCGTCCAGACCCGATCGCCGGCCCCCGTGGACAGGTGCTCGCGCACCGTCGCGGCGTCCTCGGGATGCATGTGGACGCGCACCTCGCGGGCCGCGAGCGGCAACTGAGCAAGCGACTCGCGCACGATGGCGATGATCTGTGCCGGCTCAATGCGCAGCTCGCGCCGCGCCAGCTGCTTGCCGACCGCCAGAGCGAGCTGCACCAGCTCTCCCTCGACATCGGCATCGAGCTGCTCGAGCGGGCGGGCGAGCGCCCCCATCACCGCATCGATGCGCCGGATCCGCTCCTCGAGCGCCGCAAGGCGCGCGCGGTTCTCGCCCTGAGCGCGCTCGAGGCCCGCCTGGTAGCCGCGCGCCTCGGCTTGCTGCACTGCGTGATGCAACTCGTTATCCTGGCGGCGCCGTGACTCGGCGAGGCCGATGACCGGCCCGCTGACCTCGGGCAGCTGCCAGCGCTCGATCGTCGCGCTCTCGCCCAAACGGGGACGCGGTTCAGACAAACTGCTCTCCTTTTCCGCCGAGAACAATCGTTCCGGCTTCGGCGAGCTTGCGAGCGAGCTTGAGGATTTCCTTCTGTGCGGCCTCGACTTCCGATAGACGCACGGGACCCTTGGCCTCCAGATCGTCCTTGAGCATCTCGGCGGCGCGCTGCGACATGTTCTTGAAGATCTTCTCCTTCAGCGCCTCATCGGTGCCCTTCAGGGCGAGCAGCAGCTGCTCACTCGGCACCTGGCGCAGCAGCTCCTGCATGCCGCGGTCATCGACGTCGATCAGGTTGTCGAAGACGAAGACCAGCTCCTCGATCCGTGCCGCGAGCGCCTCGTCGCTCTTCGCGACCTGCTCCATGAGTGCCGATTCCTGGCTGGGCTCGAGGAAGTTGATGATGTTCGCGGCTGCCTTGGCGCCGCCGAGCACGGACGTTTTGCCGGACGTTTTGCCGGCAAACTGTTTCTCGATGATGTCGTCGAGCTCACTGAGCGCGCTCGGCTGCACGCCATCGAGCAGCGCGATACGCGCGACGACCTCCGAACGCACGGTCGAGGGCAGCAGCATCAGCACTTCGGCGGCCTGATCGGCATCGAGATAGGCGAGCACGATGGCGATGGTCTGCGGGTGTTCGAGACGGATCAGCTCCGCGACGGCGCGAGGATCCATCCACTTCAGCGCCTCGAGACCTTTGGTGCTGCGACCGATGCTGATGCGATCGATGATGCTCTCGGCCTTGTCGGCTCCGAGCGCATCGACCAGCACCTTGCGCAGAAACTCATCGGCGCCGACGCCGACGGAGGTCTGGCTCTCGACGTTCGCGGTGAACTCCGATATGACGCCCTGCACCTCATCGAGCGAAACGTTGCTGAGGCGCGCCATTGCCGCGCCGATGCGCTGCACTTCCTTGGCGCCCATGTGCTTCAGGACCTGGGCCGCCTCGCCCTCGCCGAGCGTCAGCAGCAGGATCGCGGCCCGCTCGGTGCCGCTGCGAGACTCCTTGGCGTTACGGTCATTCATCGTTGCCCACCCAGCCGCGCACCAGCTGCGCGACGCGCTTGGGATCCTGGCCGACCATGGCCCGTGCGTTGGCGAGCTGCTGCTCGTGCGAGAGCGCCTTCACCACCGCCGCCTTCTGAGCCTGCGGGCCGGGCCCTCCAGCGCCCTCCTCGCCGATCTGCGCGAGCGCGGCGGCCGGGCGGGCCATCGGCGTCAGCAGCGAGCGCACCAGCGGGCGCAGCACGGCCAGGACCAGCACCAGCACCCCGATGAGGCCCGCGCCGAGCTTCAGCAGGCTCCAGACGATCGGCCGTTGCCACAGCGGTGAGGCTTCGAAATGTCCGCCCGCGGGGCGCGGCAGATCGAGCGGTTCGTTGACCACGCTGACACTGTCGCCGCGCGCGGCGTTGTAGCCGACCGCGTTCTTGACCAGCTGTGTCACCCGCGCCAGCTCCTGAGCCGACAGCGGCACCTGCTTCACCATGCCGTTGGCGCCCTTGACCGAGCGATACCCGACCAGCACCGCGACCGTGAGGCGGCGGATCTGCCCGGGCGGATGACGGGAGTAAGCCAGGGTGCGGTCGATCTCGTAGTTGCGCGTGATGTCGCTCGACAGGACGTGACCGCCACCGGCGACGGCGCCGACCGGCTCGACGGCGCCCTTCACCGCGCTCTGCGCGCTCGGCGTCGCGCGCCCGGCACTCTTCGCACTGGCAGTGGTCTGTGCGCCGGCCGCATTGCCGTTGTTTGCACCTTTCGCCGCCGGCTTGCTCCGCGCCGGCGGCGCGAGCACGCCCGGCGCCGGCGGTTCGTTCGAGAGCGACCCGGGCACACCGCCGGGTCCGCCGGCGCCGCTCTGCTGCTCGGAGATCTGCTCGCTGCGCACGATCTCGCTGTTGGGCTTGTACAGTTCCTGCGCCTGCTCGCTCGTGCCGAGGTTGAGCTCTGCGACCACGTCGGCACGCACCAGGCCGGGACCGACCAGCGGCGTCAGCAGCGCGACGATGCGTCGCGAGTCATCGCTCTCGATGCGATGCACCATGTCGTAGTTGTGCTCGTCCTCGGCGTAGGGACTGTTGCCTTGCAGTCCTGACAGCAGCTGGCCGTTCTGGTCGACCACGGTCACATGCGTGGGCGAGAGATCCGGCACGCTGGAGGCGACCAGATTCACGATGGCCTGCACCTGCTCCGGACCGAGCGCGCTGCCGGCGCGCAGCTCGACGAAAACGGAGGCGCTGGCGGCGGTCTGATCGCTGACGAAAACCGATTGCCGCGGAACCGCGAGATTGACGCGCGCGGCCGACACCTGCTGCATGCTGGCGATGGTGTGGGCGAGCTCGGACTCGAGCGCGTGCTGATAGCGCACATTCTCGATGAACTGGCTGACACCGAACCCCGAGCCCTTATCGAGCGAGGCGAAGCTGTCGCCCTGCGTGACGCCCTGCCCGGCGAGCTTCAGGCGCGCCGCATCGAGCTGCTCGGCGGGCACCTCCACGCCGTTTGTGGCGGGGTCGAGCTGGAAGGGGATCTGCGCGCCCTGCAGCGCCTGCACGACCTGGGCCTGCTGCTGCGGCGAGAGGTTGGCGTAGAGGAGACTGTAGGTCGGGCCCCGCGACCACAACACGATCCAGACACCCGCGGCCACAGCGGCCGCGATGCCGATCAGCAGCAGCAGGGGACGGAGGCTCGCCGGCAAAGCCGGCGCGACGGGCAAGGCAGTGGATTCGGCAGCCATGTCGACTCACTACATCTGCATGTTCATGATGTCTTGATAGGCGCTGATCAGACGGTTGCGCACTTGGGTCAGCGCCCGAAAGGACATACTTGCCTTTTCCATCTGCAGCACCACCTGCGGCAGTGACACCCCGGGCACGCCGCGCGAAAATGCACCGGCGAGCTCGTTGGCGCGCTGCTCGCTCTGATTCACCGCGTCGATCCCCTGCTTGAGGATCGAGGCGAACTCGCTCGGCCCGCTCGCGCCCGAGGCGCTTGGCTGACCGGGGCCCGCCAGCGGCATGGGGCGCGGCGCATCGAGACGCACCTGCCCGGACATGGCGCGGATCTGCGCCAGCACCTGATCGATGGCCATTTGGCTCATGGGGGTCTCCTCAAGCCGCCGGAACTTCGACGCCCGCCTCGCGCAGGCGCGCCAGCTTGTAGCGCAGCGTGCGCGGGCTGATGCCGAGCCGCTCGGCCGCTTCGCGTCTGTTGCCCTGTCCGCTCTTGAGCGCATCGAGGATCAGTTCACGTTCGGCCTGAATGAGCGAGCCGACCAGCGAACTCGGCGCGCTCTCCGGCGGCGGTGCGCTCATGCCGACCGGCGCCTCGTTCGCCAGCTCGAATTGGATATGCCCGGCGCCGATCACCGGGCCGTTGAGCAGAATGAGCGCCCGCTGCAGCAGATTGTCGAGCTCGCGCACGTTGCCCGGCCAGGTATAGGTGAGCAACCGGTGCGCCGCTTCGGCGCTGAGCGCCGGAATCGGCTGTCCGGGGCGGCAATGCGCGGTCAGCAGTTGCATGGCGAGCGGCAGGACGTCGTCGCGCCGCAGGCGCAATGGCGCGATCGTGAGCGGAAATACGTTAAGCCGGTAGTACAGATCCTCGCGCAAGCGCCCTGCGGCGACCTCCTCGCGCAGCCGCCGGTTGGTGGTCGCGATGACCCTCACATCGAGGCTGATGGTCTCGCGGCCGCCGAGCCGCTCGACTTCGCGCTCCTGCAGCACGCGCAGCAGCTTCGCCTGCAGGCCCAGGGGCATCTCGGTCACCTCATCGAGCAGCAGCGTGCCACCCTGCGCCTGCTCGAACTTGCCCGGATGCGCCGCATGGGCGCCCGTGAAGCTGCCACGCTCGTAGCCGAACAGCATCGCCTCGAGCATGTTCTCCGGGATGGCCGCGCAATTGACGCCGATGAACGGCCCCTTGGCGCGCAGCGAGCGGCGATGAATATAGCGGGCGAGAACCTCCTTGCCGGTGCCCGACTCGCCCCAGATCAGCACCGTGCAGTCGCTGGCGGCGACGCGGCGCGCGAGCTCTAGGAGCCGCTGCGAGCTCGCCGCGCAGGCGACTGGCTCAGGCGCGCCGTGAATGGCGTTGCCGGCGGTGGATTGTGGCGCGTGATCTTCGGACATCGATTCCCCCAAACACAGGGACGCTGGGATGGGGGAATGCAATTGCCGTGCCTGGCGTCAATCGGCTCCTGAAACGTGACCCGTGTCACGTGCGCGGCAATAGGCCGCGCGGGCGGCGTCAAACTTCCGTCGCGCTCGCGCTGAATCCGAGCTTGCGCAGTCGCTCGACCAGAGTCGTGCGCCGCAGGTTGAGCAGACGGGCCGCCTGAGCCACGGTGCCGTTGGCGCGGCTCAACGCCTGCCGCACCAGCGCGCGCTCAATCAACAGCAGATGCTCGCGCAGGTCAATGCCTTGCTCGGGCAGAGCGCACGCATCTGGAGCGTCGGACAAGCTGACCCCGGATTCCAGCATTGCGAGCGCATCGGCGTCGCTGAGCGGCGGCTCGGCGATCGGCGAGGGGCGGTCGGATGGCGCCTCAGGCATCGGGGATTCGCACACCCAGTCCGGCGGCGGCTGGTATTTCCGCGGCAGATCGGCGATCTCGACCGTCTGCGCGGCGCGCACGATCGACATCCGTTCGACCAGATTGGACAGCTCGCGGACGTTTCCGCTCCAGGGATAGGCGCCGAGCGCCGCGAGCGCGCGGGCGGAGAAGCGCACGGTGCCGCGGCCTTCGGCCGCATTGCGTGTGGTGAACTCGCTCACAAGAGCCGGCAGATCCTCGCGCCGCTCGCGAAGCGCAGGCATCTCGATCGGAAAGACGTTCAGTCGGTGGAACAGATCCTCGCGGAACGTGCCCTGCGCGATCGCGGCCTCGAGATTGCGGTGCGTGGCCGCGATGATGCGCACGTTGCAGCGGATGGGCGTGTGATTGCCCACTCGCTCGAACACGCGCTCCTGCAGAACCCGCAGCAGCTTCACCTGCATCGGCGGACTCATGTCCCCGATCTCATCGAGAAACAGCGTGCCGCCGTCGGCGATCTCGAAGCGGCCTTTGCGGGCGGCGATCGCGCCGGTGAACGCGCCCTTCTCGTGCCCGAACAGCTCCGATTCGAGCAGATCCGCCGGAATCGCCCCGCAATTGACCGCCACGAAGGGACGATTGCGGCGCGGACTCAAATCATGGATGGCGCGTGCGGCGACTTCCTTGCCGGTGCCGGACTCCCCGAGAACGAGAACGGTCGAATCGAACGGCGCGACCTGGCGGATCAATCCGATGACTGCGCGGATGGCGGGCGACGTACCACTCGGCAGGCGCGCGCCATCGCCGCCGGACGCTTGCATCGCGCCCGAGACGCCCACAGCGCGATCATCCTGCTCATAGGCGACGTCCGCGACACATTCGCTTGCCATCATCATGCTCCCCGCTTCTTGGATGTTTATTCTTGCGGGTAGCTGACACTCATGAAGCCGTGTTCGCCTTGCCCGTCGGGTGCGTACTGTGCCCATCCGCCCAGCCGGTTTCTGTGACCCGCCTCCAAGTTGTTTACTTTTGGCGACAGGCACACCGGTGACCATCGCCGCCCGGCACGCGTGCGAAGCCGCGGCGCCGGAAGTTCGACGCCGCACCTGGCGTGTGACGTCTCTCACAGTCCGCGATCCGGCGGAATTCCTTTCGAGTCAGATGGTTAAGCGCCTCTTGAGGCGCGTGGCACAAGCATTGCACCCGCCCGTGCGCACAGCCTTTGACGCACCGGAGTCGCACGAACAATGACCACCGCACCCGAAGCCGCAGCAGCGGATGCCGCCGCAGCCCCCGCAAAGAAGAAGCGCGCCATGCCCTTGTGGCTGACCATCGCGCTCGCCGTCGTGGTGGTCGGCGCCGCCGCCGCAGGAGGCTTTGTGCTGATGCACGGCAACGCCACCGCCGCAGCGCACGGCAAGCTCGCCAAGCGCCCCTCCGGTCCGCCGCATTTCCTCGCGCTGAAGCCGTTCGTCGTGAATTTCCAAGCCGGCCAGCAGGTGCGTTACCTGCAGGTGACCATGCAGGTGATGTCGCGCGACCCGAAGACGCTGAAGCTGATCGATCAGAACGACCCGATCGTACGCAACAACCTGCTGCTGCTGCTTGGCAACCAGCAGGCCGCGACCCTTGCCAGCGAGGCCGGCAAGCAGCAGCTGCGCGCCGCCGTGCTCGAGGCGATCCGCAAGGTGGTCGCCCATGCCGGCGGACATCCCAATCGGGTCGCCGCCATCTATTTCACCAGCTTCGTGATGCAGTAGCCGTCCCGCCGGCCACAACCCCATGAGCAACGAGAAGATACTCGATCAGGCAGAAATCGACGCGCTGCTGCACGGTGTCGACACCGGCGCGGTGAGCACCGAGCCGGCTCCGGCGCCCGGCGAGGCCCGCACCTACGACTTCGCCAATCAGGTGCGCATCGTGCGCGGGCGCATGCCCACGCTCGAGATGATCAACGAGCGCTTCGCCCGCCTCAGCCGGGTGAGCCTGTACAACCTGCTGCGCCGCGCGCCGGAAGTGGCTGTCGGCGCCGTGCAGATCAAGAAGTTCAGCGAGTTCGTGCACAGCCTGCAGGTGCCGAGCAGTCTGAATCTGGTGCGCTTCAACCCGTTGCGCGGCACGGCGCTCATCGTGCTCGATCCGAAGCTGGTGTTCGCCGTGGTCGACAATTTCTTCGGCGGCAACGGCCGGCACGCCAAGATCGAAGGGCGCGAGTTCACCGCCACCGAACAGCGCATCATCCATCTGGTGCTGCGCAGCGTCTTCACCGACCTGCACGAGGCCTGGTCGCACGTGGCGGATCTGCAGCTCGAATACCTGCAGTCGGAGATCAATCCGCATTTCGCCAACATCGTCTCGCCGTCGGAAATCGTCGTAGTGACCTCGTTTCACATCGACCTCGACGGCAGCGGTGGCAACCTCTACGTCACCATGCCCTACGCGATGATCGAGCCGCTGCGTGAAGTGCTCGACGCGGGCGTCGCGAGCGACCGGATGGAGAAGGACGGGCGGTGGATGCAGTCGCTGCGCGAGGAAATGGAGGATGCCGAGCTCGACATCACCACCCTGGTCGGGCACACCTCGCTGTCGCTCGGCGAGCTGCTCAACCTCAAGCCGGGCGACGTCCTGCCCTGCGACTTCACCGGCAAAGTCACCATGAGCGCCGAGGACGTGCCGGTCTTTCGCGGGACCCTCGGCACCTCGCGCGGCCATCAGGCCGTGAAGATCGACGAGCCCATCCGCCGCAGCAAAGCCCCCGCCCAACCGCTTTCCGCCAACAGCAAATGAGCCCCACCATGAACGCCAATGTCCAGGCCGAGCCGGCCGAATTTCACGATCTCACCGACGAGGGCGGCGACCAGGGCGCCCGTGACGTCAATCTCGAAGTCATCCTCGATGTGCCGGTGACACTGTCGATGGAGGTCGGGCGCACCCGCATCCCGATCCGAAATTTCCTGCAGCTCAATCAGGGCTCGGTGGTCGAACTTGACCGCACGGCCGGCGAGCCGCTCGACGTGTACGTCAATGGCACGCTGGTCGCGCATGGCGAAGTGGTCGTGGTCAACGAGCGCTTCGGCATTCGTCTCACCGACGTCATCAGCCCGGCCGAACGCCTGCGCAAGCTCAAATGAGTCATCTGTTCGCCGCCCCGGCCGCCGGCAGCGCCGCACCCGCGGTCAGCGCCGGTGGACTCGCCTCGGTCACTCTCGCGCTGCTCGCCGTCCTGGCGGCGATCTTCGCGCTCGCCTGGCTGGCGCGGCGCATGCGCACCTTCGGCACTCGCGCAGCCGGTGCGCTCGAGATCCTCGCCAGCATGCCGCTCGGCGCCAAAGAGCGCGCCGTCCTGCTGAAGGTCGGCGACGCGCAGATTCTGCTCGGCGTCACCCCCGGCCAGGTCAACACGCTGCACGTGCTCGCGCAGCCCCTCGAGCTCGGCAAGCCCGCCGGCGCGAGCGGCCCGGCCGCGCGTCCCTCGTTCGCCGCTCTGCTGAAGCGGGGCATCGGAAAATGAGCCGACTGCGCCGAATCTGGCCCCTCCTGTTGCTTGCGCTACTGCCGGCGGTCGCGTGCGCCGCACCGGGCATTCCCGCATTCAGCGTTCAGACCCACGCGGGCACCCAGACCTACACGCTGACGCTGCAGGTACTGGCGCTGATGACGGCGCTGACGCTGCTGCCGGCGATCCTGCTGATGATGACCGCCTTCACACGCATCGTGATCGTGCTCGGCATCCTGCGCCAGGCGCTCGGTGCCGGCCAGACGCCACCGAACCAGGTCCTGCTCGGTCTGGCGCTGTTCCTCACGTTCTTCGTGATGTCCCCGGTGATTCGGCAGATCGATCAGACGGCCTACCAGCCCTATTCCGCCGGCACGATCAATATGAGCGCGGCGCTGACGCGCGCCGAGGTGCCCGTGAAGCAGTTCATGCTGCACCAGACCCGCGAGAGCGACATTGCGGTATTCACCCACATCGCCGGCGGCAAGGGTTACGCCGCACCGATCGACGTGCCGCTGTCGGTGCTGGTGCCGGCATTCGTCACCAGTGAGCTGAAGACCGCGTTCCTGATCGGCTTTCTGCTGTTCATCCCGTTCGTGATCATCGACCTGGTGGTGGCGAGCGTGCTGATGTCCATGGGCATGATGATGGTCTCGCCGGTGATGATCTCACTGCCTTTCAAACTGATGCTGTTCGTGCTCGTGAACGGGTGGACCTTGGTCATGGGCTCGCTCGCTGCGAGCTTCTATCACTGACGGAGAACGCCCGAGTGACCCCAGAAACGGTAATGACTCTCGGCACGAGCGCGCTCGAGCTGACCCTGACTCTGTCGGCGCCGCTGCTGCTCGCCGCGCTGATCACCGGCGTCGTGGTCGGCGCCTTCCAGGCGGCCACCCAGATCAACGAGATGACGCTCTCGTTCATTCCGAAGCTGCTGGTGCTGGCGCTGGTGATGGCGATGGCCGGGCCCTGGATGCTTCGAACCATGGTCGATTACACCCGCGAGCTCATCATGAGCATCCCGCAGCTGATCAACTGACCTCGGCCGCGCTCATGATCACCATCACCACCGCACAGCTCGAGCACGGCATCGCGTCGGTCTTCTGGCCGTTCGTGCGTGTCGGCTCGTGCTTCATGGTCGCGCCGGTGTTCGGCGCGGTGACGGTGCCGGCGCAGCTGCGCATCGTCCTCGCAGGCGCCATCGCGCTGCTGATCGCACCGCTCGTGCCGCTGCCGGCCGGCGTTGCGCTGCTCTCCGGCGCCGGCGTGCTCATCACCGTGCAGCAGGTGATCATCGGAGTAGCGCTCGGATTTTGCCTGCAACTCGTGTTCGAGGCCGTTTCCCTCGGCGGCCAGATGATCGCCAACAGCATGGGGCTGTCGCTGTCGTTCAACCTCGATCCGCTGAACGGCGCGGGCACCCCGGCGCTGGGACAGCTCTACACGGTGCTCGTGACGCTGCTGTTTCTGCTCCTCGACGGACACACGGCACTGATCCGGATTCTGGTCGACGGCTTTCGTACCCTGCCGGTCGGCGCGGCCGGCTTCGGGCCGAAGGGTTTCTGGACGGTGGTCGACTGGGGTTCAGTGCTGTTCTCCGGGGCGCTCGCCGTGGCGCTGCCGGGCATCACGGCGCTGTTGGTCGCGAACCTCGCCGTCGGCGTCGTCAGCCGCGCCGCCCCGACCCTGAACCTCTTCGCCACCGGACTGCCGATCTCCCTGATGTTCGGCCTCCTCGTGATCATCGTGAGCCTCCCGGTAGTGGAGTCCGGGTTCGTGCGGCTGCTCGCAGAGGCCTTCATGCTGCTGCGCACGCTGAGCGGAGCCTGAGCGATGGCCGATACCGACCAGGAACGCACAGAACAACCTACCGGCAAGCGCCTGGATGAGGCGCGCAAGGAAGGCCGTGTCCCGCGTTCTGCCGACCTCAGCACCGCGGCGATGCTGCTCATCTCCGGGGCAGGGCTGCGCATGTTCGGCGCGAGCATGGGCGCAGCGCTGTCGCGGCTGATGCATTCGGGGCTGGAGCTGTCCGGTGCGCAGTTGCGCGACCCGAGTCTCGCGCTCGCCACGGCCGCAAACGAGCTGCTGCACGCGCTCATCGCTTGCGCGCCGCTGTTCGGACTGACGGTGGTGGCGGCGCTCGCCGCGCCGCTCGCGCTCGGCGGCTGGAACTTCAGCTTCGAGGCCCTGGCGCCGAACTTCACGCGGCTCGATCCGATCGCCGGCTTCGGCCGGCTCTTCTCGCTGCGCGGCGCCGTCGAGCTCAGCAAGGCGTTCGCCAAGTTTCTCCTGGTGGCGGGCACGGCCTTCCTGGTGCTGCGCAGCCAGGCTCCCCGCATGCTCGCGCTTGGAAATGAGCCGCTTGCGAGCGCGCTCGCCGACGCCGTGCGGCTGGTCGCGGATGCGCTGCTGATCATGTCCGCGACTCTCGGACTGATCGCGGCGATCGACGTTCCCTGGCAGCTCTGGCGGCACCACAAGGAACTGCGCATGACGCGCGAGGAGATTCGCGAGGAGTTCAAGGAAAGCGAGGGCTCGCCGGAAAGCAAGTCGCGCGTGCGCCGCGCACAGCGCGATCTGATCCGCCGGCGCATGATGCACGAGGTGCCGAAGGCGGACGTCGTGGTGACCAACCCGACGCACTTTGCGGTCGCGCTGCGCTACGACGAAGGCCGCATGCGCGCCCCGCGCGTGGTCGCCAAGGGCGCCGATCTCATCGCGGCGCGGATCCGCGAGATTGCCAGCGAGCACTCTGTGCCGGTGTTCGAGGCGCCCCCCCTGGCGCGCGCCCTCTACCACAGCGTCGAGATCGGCGGGGAGATTCCCTCCGCGCTGTACGTCGCGGTAGCTCAGGTACTGACCTACATCTATCGACTCAAGGCGGCACGCGCGGTCGGTCAGCTGCCGCCCGAGCCGCCCGTCATCGACCCTTCGATCGAAGCCATCCGACACTGATCCATGAGCACCGCGACCGCCACCTCACCCTCGCTTCCCTCCCTGCGTGATCTGCTGCGCATTGGCATCGGCGTGCCGGTGGGCGTGCTCGGCGTGCTCGCCATGGTCATCCTGCCGCTGCCGCCGATAGCGCTCGACATTCTCTTCACGTTCAACATCGCGCTGTCGATCGTGGTCGTGATGGGCGTCTTCTACGTTTCGCGACCCATCGAGTTCGGCGTGTTCCCGACCGCACTGCTGCTGGCCACCCTGCTGCGCCTGGCGCTGAACGTAGCCTCCGCCCGAGTGGTTCTGCTGCATGGCTACGCCGGCCCGGGCGCGGCCGGTCACGTCATCGAGTCGTTCGGGGAATTCGTGGTGGGCGGCAATTTCGCCGTCGGCGTGGTGGTGTTCATCATTCTCACCATCATCAACTTCGTGGTGATCACCAAAGGCGCCGGCCGCGTGTCCGAGGTCAGCGCCCGCTTCACCCTCGATGCCATGCCGGGCAAGCAGATGGCAATCGACGCCGATCTCGGCGCCGGGCTGATCACCCAGGATGAGGCGCGCGTGCGGCGCGCCGAAATACGCGCCGAGGCTGACTTCTACGGCTCAATGGACGGCGCGAGCAAGTTCGTGCGCGGCGATGCGATCGCCGGCATCCTGATCCTGCTGATCAACATCATCGGGGGCCTCGCAATCGGCACCCTCGGGCACGGCATGGCCCTCACCGCCGCCTTGCACACGTATACTTTGCTGACCATCGGCGACGGCCTGGTGGCGCAGATCCCGGCGCTGCTGTTGTCGACCGCCGTGGCGATCATCGTCACCCGCATGTCCCGCCCGCAGGACATGGGCGGGGAGCTCAGCAAGCAGCTCTTTGGCAATCCGCGCACGCTCGGGGTCGCCGGCGGCCTCCTCGGGGCGCTCGGCCTGATCCCCGGAATGCCGAATGTCGTCTTCCTGCTGATGGCGAGCGTGTTCGGCGGCGGCGCGTATCTCGTGCACCGCCGACGCGTGAGCGCCGCTGCGGCTCCTGCGGCGCCCAAACCCGCGGTGCCCGCGCCAGAATCGCGCGATCTGTCCTGGGACGATGTGCGGCCAGTCGATCCGATCGGCCTGGAAGTCGGCTACCGGCTCGTTTCGCTCGTGGACAGCAAGGGCCAGGGCGCGGACCTGCTCGGCCGCGTGCGTGGCGTGCGCCGCAAGCTCTCGCAGGAACTTGGCTTCCTGCTGCCGGCAGTGCACATCCGCGACAATCTCGACCTCGCTCCAAACGTCTATCGCATCAATCTGCACGGCGTACCGGTCGGCGAGAGCACCGTCTACCCCGATCGCGAGCTCGCGATCAACGCCGGCCGGGTCTTCGGTCCACTGCAGGGCATCGCCACGCGCGATCCGGCCTTCGGCATGGAGGCGGTGTGGATCGAGCCGGCGAACCGCGATCACGCCCAGGCGCTCGGCTACACCGTGGTGGACCCGAGCACGGTGGTCGCCACTCATCTGTCGTTCATACTGCAATCCCACGCGCAGGAGCTCCTCGGTCACGAAGAAGTGCAGCAGCTGCTTAACGCTCTGGCGAAGACCGCCCCGAAGCTCGTCGAGGACCTGGTGCCGCGCGTGCTGCCGCTCGCCGCGCTGGTACGCGTCTTGCAGGGACTTCTCACCGAACGCATACCCATTCGCAACATGCGCACCATCATGGAAACACTCGCCGAACATGCGCCGCGCTCCCCGGACCCCGCAGTGCTGCTGCCGCTGGTACGCATCGCCCTCGGGCGGCAGATCGTGCAGGACATCGCCGGCGTCACCGCGGAACTGCCGGTGATCACATTCGAGCCGGATCTCGAACGGCTGCTGCAGGGCTCGCTCACGGCGAGCGCCAACAGCGCCGGACTCGAGCCGGGGCTCGCCGAGCGGCTGCAGCAGCGCGTCAACGAAGCGGCGCAGCAGCAGGAAGCGGCCGGCGCCGCACCGGTGCTGCTCGTGCCGCCGCAACTGCGCTCGCCCATGGCCAAATTCCTGCGCGGCGGACTGCCCAACCTGCACGTGCTGGCCTGGAATGAAATACCCGACAACCGCAAGGTCCGCGTCGTTACCGCGGTCGGCAGGTAATCCATGAAGATCGTACGACACACGGCTCCCGACATGCGCCAGGCGCTGCGCGCGATCCGCGAGCAGCTCGGCGAGGACGCGGTCATACTCTCCTCGCGGCGCGGACCGCAAGGAGTGGAAGTCACCGCGGCGGTGGACTTCGACGCCGCGCGCCTCGACAGCGCCGCCGAGCCAGCCGAGCTGCGCGTCACGGCGGCGCCGGCCTTCACGAACGCCGCCGCGCCAGCGTTCACCGCCCCGCCTGGCAACGCCACGGCCGAGGCCATGGGCAATGAGCTGAAGACGCTGCGGCGGATGCTCGAGTCGCAGCTGGCACAGCTCGCGTGGAATGAACGCTCGAGGCGCAATCCGGTGCACGTCGAGCTGCTGCGCGAGCTGTCCGAAATCGGCGTTGCGCAGGATCTGGCCGATCACCTCGTCGGACAGTTGCCGGCCGGCGTGGATCTGACTCAAGGGCGACGGTTTACCGTCGCCGGCCTCTCCCAGTATCTGCTCGTCACCGGGGACCGCTGGCTCGACAGCGGCGGTCGGGTCGCGTTCATTGGCGCCACGGGCGTCGGCAAGACGACCGTGCTCGCCAAACTCGCGGTGCGCTGGATCCTGCGCCATGGGCCGAAGGAATTGGCGCTCGTCGCCTCCGATACCGTGCGCATCGGCGCGCAGGATCAGATGCACGCCCTCGGGCAGCTGCTCGGCGTGCCGGTACACGTGCCGGAACGATTCGAGGCGTTGCCGCAGCTGCTCTCGCGCCTCAACCGACACCGCCTGGTCCTGATCGATACGCCCGGCGCCAGCGTGCGCGACGGGCAGTTCGAGGCTCGGCTCACCGTGCTCGCCTCCTGCGCCCCGCTGCTCGAGCCGGCGCTGGTGCTCGCGGCGAGTACCCAGGCCGGTGCGCTGGAGGAGACGATACAGCGCTGTGCCGCGCTGAAGCCGGCATCCTGCCTGCTCACCAAGATGGACGAGGCGGCGAGCCTCGGCGGCGCGCTCTCGGCGCTGATCCGCGCGCGGCTGCCAGTCTCGTACGTCAGCGACGGGCAGCGCGTGCCCGAAGACTTGCGGCCGGCGCGCGCCCTCGAGCTGGTCACTCAGGCCGTGCGGCTCGCCAAGTCGAGCGGCGCCACTGCCGATGAAGATCTCCTGCGACGACGATTTGGAAAGCTTGCCCATGCCAAAACCTGAGCTCAGCTTGATCAACAATGCGAAACTCAACGCGCTCGCACAGCCCGTGCAGGTGATTGCCGTCACCGGCGGCAAGGGCGGCGTCGGCAAGACCAGCGTCTCGGTGAATCTCGCCACGGCGCTGGCCCAGCGCAAACGCGTCGTGCTGCTCGATGGAGACCTGGGACTCGCCAATGCCGATGTGTTTCTGGGACTCTCACCCCGCTACACGCTCGCGCACGTCATCAGCGGAGAGCGCACCCTCGATGAGGTGCTGATCCGGGCGCCACAGGGTTTCCAGGTCGTACCTGCGGCCTCCGGCGCGGCCGATCTCGCCTGCATGGGCGCGGCCGAACACCTCGGGCTCGTGCGCGCTTTCAGCTCGCTCGCCGCCCAGATCGAAGTACTCATCATCGATACCGCCGCCGGCATCGCCCAGGGAGTGCTGCAGTTCGCGCAAGCTGCCCAACAGGTGCTGGTGGTGATCTGCGATGAGCCGGCTTCGCTCACCGACGGCTACGCGCTCATCAAGGTCCTCAGCCGCAATCACGGCGTGGGCCGCTTTCGGGTCCTCACCAACCGGGTATCCGGCCCCGGCGCCGGCCGCGAGCTGTTCGAGCGGTTCGAGCGGGTCACCACGCGCTTTCTCGACGTGGTGCTCGAGTTCGCCGGCGAGATCCCGCAGGACGAGTATCTGCACCGCTCCGTCCGCGAGCAGCGCCCGGTCTGTGACGCATATCCCGCTAGCGGCTCGGCGCGGGCATTCAAGAAACTGGCCGATGCTGCCGATACATGGCCAGTACCTCCCGGTCCGCGCGGAAATATCGAGTTCTTCGTGGAGCGGCTGGTGCAGCGCAGCCCAGCGAAGCTGGCGGTGGTGCCGTGAACGCGGCGAGCGCCTATGGCGCACCGCGGCGGATGAAGACGACTGCCGACGCGGCCGACCTGGTCACCCGGCACGCGGAGCTGGTCAAGCGCATCGCCTATCACTTGGCAGGGCGCCTGCCGCCCTCGGTGGAGATCGACGATTTGATGCAGGCCGGAATGCTGGGGCTGCTCGAGGCGGCCTCGAACTACGCTGCCGATCGGGGCGCGAGTTTCGAGACGTACGCCGGCATTCGCATCCGCGGCGCGATGATCGATGCGCTACGCAAGCTCGACTGGGCCCCGCGGTCGGTGCACCGCAAGGCGCGCGCAGTGGCCGCGGCGGTCCAGGAGATCGAACGGCTGACCGGTCGCGATGCACGCGACCTGGAGATCGCGGCTCGGCTCGGCGTGTCGCTCGAGGAGTACCACGCGATCGTGAAGGACGCCGCGAGCTGCCGCCTTGCGGCGCTCGATGATGCGGCGGTGACAATCGACGGGGAGGCGGACCCCTTCCTCGAGACCGCCGATGAGGAGTTCCGCCAGGCGTTGGTCGGGGCCATCGACGGATTGCCGGAGCGGGAGCGACTGGTGATGTCGCTCTATTACAGCGAAGGGCTGAATTTGAAGGAAATCGGTGCGGTGCTGAGGGTGACCGAATCGCGTGCCTGCCAACTTCATGGGCAGGCGCTGGTCCGGTTGAAGGCGCGTTTGAGCGAATGGCGCGACGGCCCGCAGGCGGCCGAAACAGCGAGGCGAGGCAGGCAGTGAGCAAAGATTTGAAATTTCTGGTGGTCGACGATTTCTCGACCATGCGGCGCATCATCAAGAATCTCCTCCACGATCTCGGCTACTCGAACGTGACGGAAGCCGACGACGGGAAGACCGCTCTGCCGATGCTGCAGGCGGGCAATTTTGACTTCCTGATCACCGATTGGAACATGCCCGGCATGCCAGGCCTGGATCTGATCAAGGCGGTGCGCGCCGACTCGCGCCTCGCCAAGATGCCGGTGCTGATGCTCACCGCCGAGGCCAAGCGCGACCAGATCATCGAGGCGGCGCAGGCTGGCGTAAACGGATATGTCATCAAGCCGTTCACCGCCGAGACTCTCAAGGAGAAGCTCGACAAGATCCTGGGCGCGGCAGGAAAGTGACGCCGCCATGTCGAACTTCACCATTTTGAAGGGCGAGTACGGCGCGTGCCTCGACGCCATGGACGAGGCATTCCAGCGCAGCGATGAGTCCGCGTTCTTCACCGCCGTGGACCATATCGTCCACATGCGCGAGCCGAAGATGCTCGGCGAGATCCGCAAGCTCACCGGCGATCTGCAGAAGGCGCTCGAGCGCTTCAGCATCGAGTCGCGCTTGGCGGACATCGCGGAGCACGAGATCCCCGGGGCTCGCGCGCGTCTGACTCACGTGATCAACATGACCGACGAAGCTGCGCACCGTACGCTCGACCTGGTCGAGCGCTCGGGGCCGCTCGCGGAACGTACCGCGCGCGAGGCGGGTGCGCTGCTCGATGCGCTCAGCGCGTTCCGCGAACGACCCGCCGCGACCGCGGCCGGCTTCGAGGGAGTGACGCGCTCGGTCGAAGCCTTCCTGCCGCTGGTGCGGGCGATCGAGGCGTTCCTGCCCGCGGCCCGCGCCGACTCCGAGCAGATTCGTCGCAATCTGGCGGACGTGCTGCTCGCGCAGGGATACCAGGACCTGACCGGGCAGATCATCCGCAGCGTCATCAAGCTGGTTGCGGAACTCGAGCGCACGCTTGGCGATCTGACAGCTCTTTCCGGAGGCGAGGTCGAACACGCGACGCTCGGCGAGAACACGAGCATCGGTTGCGGACCGGCAATACCAGGAGTCACCAAGGGAGATGTTGCATCCGCCCAGACTGACGTGGATGCCCTGTTGTCAGGGCTTGGCATGTAAGGTGCGGCGATGGACATCCTGAGCATCATCGGACTGGTGCTCGCCGTCAACGCCGTGCTGGTCGGCGCGCTCCTGCGCGGTGCCGGAGTAATGGCGCTGGTGTCGCTCGAGGCGCTGGTGGTGGTGGGCGGGGGGACGATCGCGGCAATCTGCGTGCAGACCCCCCTGCCGGTCATGCGCCGCGCGCTCGGCATCTTTCCGTGGGTGATGCGCCCGCCGCCACGTGATGGCCGGCATCTGATCGACAAGATTGTTGAATGGAGCCAGACCGCGCGCAAGCAGGGGCTGCTTGGCCTCGAGCCGCTCATCGAGGAGGAACCGGACGAATTCACGCGCAAGGCGCTGCAGATGCTGGTCGACGGCAGCGAGCCCGAGAACATCAGTAACACACTCTATGTCGACGTCAACATGCGCGAAAACGCCGATATCACCGCCGCCAAGGTGTTTGAAAGCGCAGGCACCTATTCGCCGACCCTCGGCATCATCGGCGCGGTGCTCGGGCTGATGGCCGTGCTACAGAACCTCAGCGATCCGAGCCGCCTCGGGCACGGCATTGCCGCAGCGTTCACCGCCACGGTGTACGGCATCAGTTTCGCGAACCTGTTCTTTTTGCCGGTGGCGGCCAAACTCAAGGGCGTCATTCACCGCCAGACGCAATTCCGCGAGATGATCATCGACGGCATGCTCGCCATCGCTCAGGGCGAGAATCCGCGCTCCATCGAGACAAAGCTGCAGGGCTATCTGCACTAGGACCGGCCGCATGCGCAGAATCCGACGCCACGAGGAGCACGTCAACCACGAGCGCTGGGCCATCCCCTATGGTGATCTGCTCACGCTGCTGCTTGCCTTTTTCGTCGTGATGTATTCGATCTCGTCGGTCAACGCCGGCAAGTACCGGGTCCTGTCGAACTCGCTGTACGCGGCCTTTCGGGGCCAGCCGCGCGCGATCGACCCGATCTCCATAGGCCACAAACGCGCCGGACCGGGCAATGTGATCGGCACGCGCCTGGTGCAGACCCGTATCATGAAGCATCAAGCTCATGCCTATGTGAGCTCGCCGCCACCGGCGACGTTGCCGGATCCGATGCTGCCCCGCCTGGCCGCTCGCGTTGACAGCGCGATGGCCGCGCTGATGCGCCGCCATGTGGTGATGATGCACCGCACACCGGGCATGATCGAGGTTCAGTTCCGCACTGATCTGCTCTTTCCGAGCGGCAGCGCGCACCTCTCGCCGAGCGCGATCGCGGCGATCAAACGCCTGGCCGGTGTGCTCACCCACTACCCCAATCCGATTCGAGTTGAAGGCTTCACCGATAATGTGCCGATCAGAACGGTCCAGTTCGCCTCGAACTGGGAGCTGTCCGCCGCGCGCGCCGGCAGTGTCGTGCACGTGCTCTCCGCACACGGCGTCGCACCGAGCCGCCTCGCGGTGATCGGCTTTGGCGATCAGCGGCCCATCGCCAGCAACGCCACCGCCGCGGGGCGGGAAGCCAACCGCCGCGTCGTGGTGGTGATCCTCTCGAACACGTTGCGCCGGCATGCCGATCCGGCCTGGCTGCCCCGCACGGGCGGTTAGCGCCGAGCACTGGCACGGAAGCTGCAGCGGTCCGGTGTGGGCGCGCTCCGGGACGGCGGAATCCCGTCGCCTTTCCGAGCGCGGCCACGTTTTGTGACCGACTTCACAGGAGCAGCGGCATGGCCGTCATGAATCTGTCGAACATCGAATTCTTCCTCATCCTGGGACGGGCGGTGTTCCTGGTGTTCTCCTTCGCCCTCGCGGCCGTGACCTTCACCGGGTGGCGCCGCGCGACGCGCCGGCAAACCGAGGAAGTCATGGCCCAGAATCGCGCGCTGCTCGAACAACTCACGGACCTCGGCTCCCGGCTCGCCTCGACGGATCAACGCGTTGCGCAGCTCGCCGAGCGGCTCGAGCAGCCGCAGTCGCGCACGGCGAGTGTGCCGCCCGGACCGCAGGGCTATCAGATCGCCATCCGACTGGCCCGCGGCGGCGCAAGCGCCGAGGAGCTCGTATCCGGATGCGGCCTGACGCGCTCGGAGGCGGAGCTCGTGCGGCGGCTGCACGGGCCGCCACGACCGGAACTGCGTCAAGCTTCCTAGGACAGCACTCAAGGGCGCCTCCGGCCCGCCGATAGCTACGCTGATTATGAAGCTCCGTCCTCGCTCGAAACCGGCCCGCAAGCCGACGCGTGGCCGTCAGACCCGCGTTGCCGCCGCCACGCGCGGCCAGGCCGTACGGCGCAAGCCGCTGGCTCTGCAACAGGAGTGCATGCTCGCCGGCGCAATGGCGCTGAAGAAGTCCCTGTGCGCTCTCTCGGCACAGGCGGGGACTGTGATGCTCGACGCGGGTGCCGTCGAGCGCATCGACACCGCCACGCTGCAGCTGCTCGCGGCGTTCGTCCGCGACCGCCGGTTGGCCGGACGCGCGGTCGAGTGGCACGCCGTCTCCGCGGCCATGGCAAGCGCGGCACGAGTGCTCGGAATGAGCTCGATGCTCTCGCTCGGCGGGGAGCCGCAATGACGGTCGATCTGACCCAGTTCCACGGCGCGTTCTTCGAAGAGAGTTTCGAGGCGCTCGACGCCATGGAGGCTGCGCTGCTGAAACTCGACATCGGCGCGCCCGATCCGGAGCTCATCAACACCATTTTTCGCGTCGCGCATTCCATCAAGGGCGGCAGCGCGACGTTCGGATTCTCGGAAATCGCCTCGTTCACTCACAGTCTCGAGACGCTGCTCGATGAGCTGCGCAGCGGCGCCATGCCTGTCAGCGAGGACGTCTCAGAAGTCCTGTTGAAGTCAGTCGATGTCATGCGCGCCATGCTGCGCGCCGTGCAGGCCAAGCAGCCCATCGATGCGCAGCGTGTCTCGGACCTGCAGTTCGACCTGGAAGTGATCATCGCGCGCAAGAATCAGGCGCCACCGACCGCCGCCGTACCGCAGCCGCCTGCCGCCTCCGCCGCACCGCGATGGCAGGTGCGCTTCCGGCCGTACCGCGAACTCCTGGCGCGCGGCAACGATCCGCTGCGCATGCTGCGCGAGCTCAGTGAGCTTGGCGAGACTCGCGTGCAGATCGACGCACAGAACCTGCCGCCGCTGACGGACATCGAGCCGCAGGACTGCCATCTCGCCTGGACGCTCGAGCTGCCGGGCGAGGTCGGCGAAGAGGCGATCCGTCAGGTGTTCGACTGGGCTGAAGGCGACTGCGACCTCGAGGTCACGCGCTTGCCCGAAGGCGCGAGCGACTTGGCGGTCGAAGTGCCGCCGAGTCCCTCATCGCCGGCCGAGGCCCCTGTCGCGCTCGAGCCGCCGCCTGCGCCGCTTGCCTCGCAGGAGCCGCCGAGCGCCGCCCCTGCGCCGGAGGCGTCCGCCGCAGCTTCGCGGCCGGAGAATACGGTCAAAGCCGACCCGTCGATGAGCGCTCATGCGGACTCCGGATCGATCCGCGTCAGCGTGGACAAGATCGACGAGCTGATGAACACCGTGGGCGAGCTCGTGATCACGCAGGCGATGCTGAGTCAGCTCGGTGGCCAGTTCGAGGGTCCCCAGGCCGAGCAGCTGCGCGCGGGCCTTGCCCAGCTCGAGCGCAACATGCGCGAGTTGCAGGAGAGCGTCATGCGCGTGCGCATGCTGCCGATCAGTTTCGTCTTCAGTCGATTCCCGCGCATGGTGCGCGACCTGGCGCACCGCCTCGGCAAGCAAATCGAGCTGAAGCTCACCGGCGAACAGACCGAGCTCGACAAGACGGTGCTCGAGAAGATCGGCGACCCCCTCGTGCACTTGGTACGCAACTGCATCGACCACGGGATCGAGCCGCCCGAGACGCGCATCGCGTCGGGCAAACCGCCCGCCGGCACCGTCCACCTGGATGCCGCGCATCGCGGCGGTAACATCGCCGTCGAGGTGAGCGATGACGGCGGCGGCCTCGACAAGGCCCGCATTCTCTCCAAAGCGCGCGCACGTGGTCTGGTAGGCGCGAACGACACGCTGTCGGACGCCGAGATCTACGAACTGATCTTCCTGCCGGGATTTTCCACCGCAGAGAAGACCACCGACGTGTCCGGTCGCGGCGTCGGCATGGACGTCGTGCGACGCAACGTCAAATCGCTCGGCGGCGCAATCGAAGTGAGCAGCGAATCGGGCCGCGGCTCGCGCTTCACCATCACGCTGCCGCTGACCCTTGCCATCGTCGATGGCCAGTCGGTGGCTGTCGGCACCGAGACCTATATCGTGCCGCTGATCTCCATCGTGGAGTCGATGCAGCTGAAGAACGGCAGCGTCAGCCGCTTGAGCGGCCAGGGCGAGGTGTTCTCGTTCCGCGGCGACTATCTGCCCGTCATCCGCCTGCACCAGGTGTTCGGCGTCGAGCCGCGCACGCGCGCCCTGCACGAGGGGCTGGTGGTGGTCGCCGAGGGCGACGGGCGTCGCGTGGGACTGTTCGTCGACGATCTGCTCGGCCAGCAGCAGGTGGTCATCAAATCCCTGGAAACCAATTACGGGCACATCGAGGGCATCTCCGGCGCGACCATCCTCGGCGACGGCTCGGTGGCGCTGATTCTCGATGTCCCCGGCCTGATTCGCGTCGCCTCGATGCGCCGTGCGGCGTGAGGCTCGCGCGAGCGAGGAGTCATAGCAATGTCGGCAAACGTACCTGGTGATCAGCAGCGCGGCGGCGAATCGCGCCAGGTGCTGACCTTCGTGCTCGGCGAGGAGACCTATGGGGTCGACATCCTTCGCGTGCAGGAGATCCGCGGCTGGTCTGCGGTCACCAAGATCCCGCACGCGCCCCCGCACGTGCTCGGCGTGCTGAACCTGCGCGGCTCGATCGTGCCGATCGTCGACCTGCGCATGCGCTTTGCGCTTGAGCGCGCTGAGTATACGGCGATCACCGTCATCATCGTCATGTCAGTCGTGACCTCCGCGGGGCGTCGCGACTTCGGCGTCGTGGTCGATGGCGTCTCGGACGTCGTCGATGTCAACGCGGCCGAGGTCAAGCCGGCCCCAGAGCTTGGCGCTCGAGGCGCCACGGACTACCTCCTCGGCTTGGTCTCGATCGCCGAGCGCATGGTGGTGCTGCTCGATATCGACCGGCTGATCGGCCGCGATCTCAGCGCCATCGCCGGCGGCGAGGACGGTGACGCGATGGCCGCCGATGCCGCCTGACGGAGCACCTGTGATGAACCGTCCGAATCATTTCCCGCTGTCCGCGCAACTCCCGCTCGGCTTCAGCGCCGTTGCGGCGCTGACGCTCGGCGGCGCCATCCTGGGCGGCGCGACCCGGCCGCTCGCACTCGGGCTCATCGGCGCGGCGCTGCTCTGCGGAGGTGCTCTCGCGTATGTCCTGGGTCGTTCTGCGCAGGCGGCGCTAGCGGATGCCACCGCCATCGCGCAGGCGCTCGCCGAGGGGCACCTCGAAGGTCCGGCGAGCGCAACGTCCGCCGCCGCATTCGCCCCACTCGCCAGCGCTCTGGAGGCCCTGCGCTCCCGGCTGCGCGCCGAGGGCGCCAACGCCGAGCAGGAGCGCGCGCGACTGGCCGCTGAGCGCGACTCGCAATCGCACGAGAGTCGCGCGCACAGCGCGCTGCGCGGTCAGCTGCAAGCCGCGCTAACCGCGACGCGCGAGGCGGTCGAGGCGAGCATTGCCGGTGACCTGACGCGCCGCCTCGACATGCGCAACGCGTGCGACGAACTTCGTGCAATGGGCGAAAGCGTCAATGCGCTGATCGAGAACCTGGGCACAATCGTGCATGGCATCCAGTCGACGGCCGGTGACGTCAAGCGCGCCGCCGATGAGATCTCCACCGGCAACGAGAACCTCTCGCAGCGTACCGAGGAGCAGTCCTCCTCCCTCGAAGAGACGGCCTCCTCGATGGAGCAGATGATGACGACGGTCAAGCAGAACGCCGACAACGCCGCACAGGCAAATCAGCTGGCGGTGGCGGCGCGGGCCCAGGCGGAACGCGGCGGGGTGATCGTCAACCAGGCGATCGCCGCGATGTCCGACATCAATCAGTCCTCGAAGAAGATCGCCGACATCATCGGCGTAATCGATGAAATCGCCTTTCAGACAAACCTGCTGGCGCTGAATGCAGCCGTGGAGGCCGCGCGCGCGGGTGAGCAGGGTCGCGGATTTGCCGTTGTGGCAAGCGAAGTGCGCAGCCTCGCCGGCCGTTCCGCCACCGCTGCCAAGGAAATCAAGGGCCTGATCCAGGACAGCGTCCGCAAGGTCGAGGATGGCTCCTCGCGGGTCACTCAGTCGGGTCAGACCCTCGAGGAAATCGTCGCCTCGGTGAAGAAGGTTTCGGACATCGTCGCGGAAATCGCCGCAGCCTCGCGCGAGCAATCGGCGGGCATCGAGCAGGTCAACCGCGCCGTAATGCAGATGGATGAGCTCACCCAGCAGAACGCGACGCTGGTCGAACAGGCCACTACCGCCGCGCGCAACATGTCCGCCCTGGCCGAGGCGCTCGACCGGAACATGGCGCGCTACCGCCTGCACGGACTCTCGCGCGCGAATGCCGGTGAGGGCGTGCCGCTGCGTCGGGCCGTGGGAGGTTGATCCCTATGCGCACCTTCACACTCAAACAGCTCAAACTCTGGCAGAAGCTCGCCGTGCTGATCGCGGCCATGAGCCTGCCGGCCACGCTCGTCGGGCTCTTCTATCTGAGCAATGCCACCGGCGCGCTCCGCCAGGCCCGCGCCGAGCTCGCCGGGAGCGGCTATCTGCGTGCCATCGGCGCTTTCGATGCGGCCGTGGTCGCGCATGAGAGCCGCTCCTTCGTACTGGCGAGCGGCGTTGCCGGGCAGCAGCCGGGGGTGCAGGCCGCGGCAATGCAAGCCGATGCCGCACTGGCACGCCTGGCACATCTCGACACGAAGCTGGGCGAGCAATACGGCGTACGGCAGAACCTGCGTGCCATCCAGGCACAGTGGCGGACGCTGGCTGCCGGCACGGTCCATATGACGACAGACCAGCTGACCGCCGCGCATCAGAGCCTGCTCGGCCGGCTCGGCCGGCTGCGCAACGCGGTCGCAGCCGGCTCACTCACGACCTCGGATCCCGATCAGGACACCCGGAGCCTCCTCGAGATCGCCACGCAGTACGCGCCCGCGGCAATCGAAGCGGAAGCGGCGTTGCGCCGCTATGCGGTCGATGCAGCCTCCAAGGGCTATCTGGGCGGCGATGACCGCATGGGCATCCAAATTGCGCACAGCCGCCTGCAGTCGGCGTTCGGCTCGATGGAGGATGCGCTCGGCCAGGCCCCCGCGCGATCGCGGTCGGCGCTCGCGCGCACACTGCGCAGCGCACTCGTACAGGCGGATGGGTTCTATCAGACCATAGCCAGCCAGATCCTCAATGCCAGCAAGGTGAAGATCCCGGCGGCGACGCTCTACGGCGCCGGCGCCGGAGCCAGCGCCACGCTGACCAAATTGCTCGGCGCGAGTGGCGCGGCCGCCTCACGCACGCTCGCCGCGCGCGTGACGTCGCTGCGCACGGAGCGTGAGCTCAACCTCGCGCTCGTGCTGCTCGCCATCGCCCTGATTCATGTGTTCACCTGGAGCACCGAGCGTGCATTGACGAGCCCGCTGCGCCGGGTCGTGACGGTCTTCGATCGCATCACCGAGGGCCGCTACGACAGCGAGATCGACACCGCTCGCCGCGACGAGCTCGGTCAGGTGCTCGGCGCGCTCGCCTCGATGCAGGACAAGCTGCGCACGCAGCTCGACAACGAGCGGCTGGTCGCCGCCGAGAACGCCCGCATTCGCCAAGCGCTCGATAAGGCGTCCACGGGAGTGCTACTGGCCGACGCCGCGCACAAGATCATCTATCTCAACGAATCCGCCCGCACGGGCTTCTTGGAGCATGCCGCCAATTTCCGCGGTGTCCTCGCCGGCTTCGACGCCGCGGCACTGCACGGCACCGGGCTCGAGAGCCTGTCGACCTCGCCGGCCGCCGAACGACACGCTCTCGATACGCTCACCAGCGAGCGTGTGGAAGAGCGCACTTATGGCAGCCTGCATTTGCGCGTCACGACCAATCCGGTGCTCGATCAGCATGGCGCGCGGCTCGGCACGGTGATGGAGATGAAGGAGCGTACGCAGGAAGTGCGGGTGGAGCAGGAAATGCAGGGCGTGCTCGGCGCGGTGACCAGCGATGATCTCACTCGGCGCATCACGCTCGAGGACAAGCGCGGCTTCTTCGCCACTCTCGGCGCCGGCGTGAACCGGCTTGCCGACAACCTCGCGGAGATCGTCTCGCACGTGCAGAAAGCTGCGCGGGAGATCTCGCTCGGAGCCGAGGAGATCACCACGGGCAATACCAACCTCTCGTCGCGCACGGAAGAGCAGTCCTCCTCGCTGGAGGAGACCGCCTCCTCCATGGAGGAGATGACCACCACGGTCAAGCAGAACGCCGATAACGCCGCACAGGCCAATCAGCTCGCCCTCGCCGCCCGCGATCAGGCCGAACAGGGCGTCGCTGTCGTCGACAAGGCGGTCGGCGCCATGGCCGGCATCGACGAATCGGCGCAGAAGATCGCCGACATCATCGGGGTGATCGATGAGATCGCATTCCAGACCAATCTGCTCGCGCTGAATGCGGCGGTCGAGGCGGCCCGGGCCGGTGAGCAGGGCCGTGGCTTCGCAGTCGTGGCGAGCGAGGTGCGCAATCTCGCCGGTCGTTCTGCAACTGCCGCCAAGGAAATCAAGAGCCTCATCCAGGACAGCGTCGCCAAGGTTGCCGACGGCTCTCAACTGGTCACCCACTCGGGCCAAACGCTGGGAGAGATAGTGCTGTCGGTGAAGAAAGTTTCCGACATTGTCGCGGAAATCGCCGCGGCGTCCCGCGAGCAATCCGTGGGCATCGAGCAGGTCAATCGTGCCGTGATGCAGATGGACCAGATCACGCAGCAGAACGCGGCGCTGGTCGAGGAGACCATTTCCGCCTCGCAGGTGATGAGCGGTCAGGTGCGTGACCTGAACGCGACATTGGCGCGCTTTCGCCTGGTCGGCTCGGCGGTCGCGCCGCAGGGCGCCGTGGCCGCAGCGGCGCCGACCGCCGCACGCGAGGTGGCGCCCGTGCCGCTTGCGGCCGGCGAGAACCGCTGAGCGGCGGCGCGGCGGCATCCACTCAGACTTCAGCCTCAGGACCTCGGAACATGCAATTCTTAAACCATCTGAAAATAAGGAAGAAG
>JAKAXA010000055.1 GCA_021816775.1 Pseudomonadota bacterium | reverse complement strand
GTGCCTTGACTTCGCCTCGGCGCCCCCTAAAATGCCGGCTCGCCTGGCGGTGCGGGAATAGCTCAGTTGGTAGAGCGCAACCTTGCCAAGGTTGAGGTCGCGAGTTCGAGCCTCGTTTCCCGCTCCAATAAATCAAAGATTTAGGCGAACAAGCCTAACACCGCAATCCGCAGTAAGTGCCCAGTAAGGGCGACCGGCGGACACTCACTTGCCTCTTGCCTCGGCGCTGCCACAAGCGCCGCCCGGGCCGTGTCTGATCCACGGCCGAGCGGCTCACCGCAACCGAACGTGTGAGGTTCAGTCATGGCTACCAAACTTACCGCTTCCAGCGCCGCCGAGCGCCGCTCGCGTCACCCCACCCACAGCCAGCCGCTCGAGTCGGCGCTGATCGAGGACGCTCCCGCCCTTCCCGAGTCCATCATCCGCGCCGCCGCCGAGGCGCCGAGCCCTCCCGCCTTTCTCGAGCTCGATGGGCTGCTCGAGCGCCTGCTCAATCTCGTCAGCCATCTGCGCTGCGCCGATGGGGTATTGTTCGACCTCCAGGCAGTGCCCGAGCCGCTGCAGGGCGCCGTGATCGTCCTTCACGACGCAGTCGAGAATCTCGGCGCGCTCCATAGCCGCATGGAGGAATGGGCGGCCGAGGCCGACCGCAACGCCCGCTATGCTGGCGCGGCCGAGGCGCACGATGCGCTGGATGCCGAGCTGCCCGAAGCCTTGGCGCAGCACCTCGCAGACCAGCAGGACCGCGCCCGGGAACTGCAGAACTTGCTCGCCACCGTGCTGCGTGACCCACAGTGCAATGACAATGGGGTCCTGACGATCGCGCGGCGCGAGGCGCGGGCCTTGAATGAGCCGCTCGATATCGTCGCGCTACGCCATGCGCTTGAGGCGGAGGCATGAGCGCGCTCGAGGTGCCGGCCGCGATCGCCGGCAGCGTGAACCTGATGGCCTTCAGCGGCGCGCTCGCGCAGGCTGGCATAGTCGGGCGGTTCGATGCGGATCGCGGCATCCTCGTCATCGAGCCGGCCCTGGCACCGCCTGCGCACTGTCCTGAATGCGGCGGGTCCGGCTTCGATGAGGACGCGGCGTGCGAGTTCTGCGATGGAACGGGCCGGGAGGGCGGCAAGCGCGACTGACGGGCATTGACTGCCCGCGAGAGCGCCGCCTTCGGGCGGCGTTTTCGTTTGTGGCGCCCGTCTCCGCAGCGCTATCGTCGCCCGGGACTGCACGCCCACCGGGGTGCAGCGAACGATCGAACAGCACGAGGGGAACACAAATGCCTGACGAAATACTCATTCAGATAGCGTCCCGCATCGCGGCAGGCATCGTTGCGGGGAGGCCGCTGAGCGAGGTTGCCGCCCAAAAGAGCGCTCAGATAACCAGCGTCGCGCAAGACGCGGTGAGACTCGCTCGGGAAATCGAGAAGGAGGCAGCCAAGTCTGCCTAGGTGACAATCCGGCTGCCTATCACGCTCCCCACACGCCTTCGGGCGGGGTTTTCGTCTGTGACGCGGTTCCTGGCGCCGTCGTCCACGATCCGTTTACTTTGTCCGCCATTGGCGTATAGTAGCGCCCATGATCTTTATCGAGTCTGAGGCGTTCGAGCAGATTCGCGAGCGCTACCTCGATGACGATCAGTACGGGCTGCTGCAAGCGGCGCTGATGGCAAACCCTGACGCAGGCGATTTGATCCCTGGCGCCGCGGGTGTGCGCAAGGTGCGCTGGGCCGTGGACGGCAAGGGCAAGCGGGGCGGCCTGCGGGTGATCTACTACTGGATCACCGCGCGCGGTCATATCCTGCTGCTCACGCTCTACCGCAAGTCGGAAGTGACCGACCTGTCGCCCAAGGAGCGCAAGGCGCTCGGCGTGCTCGTGAAGACCCTGAAGTGAGGCTATCCATGGCTACTACGAAGCGAAACCTGTTTGAGGAGATTCGAGCGGGGCTCGAGGCGTACCGCGATCATCCGCGCGCCCTTACCCGCCGCGAGTTCTCGGCCCCCGACGTGAAGACCGTACGGGAGAAGTTCGGCATGTCCCAGGCCGACATGGCCACGTTCCTGAACGTTAGCAAGCGCACGCTCGAGAACTGGGAGCAGGGGCGCCGCGGACCAACGGGGCCCGCGCAGACGCTGCTGCGCATCATGGAGCGCGAGCCGAAAGCCGTGCGCCGGGCGCTGCGCGACGATCGCAGTCACGCGGGCGCATAGCCGGCATCGTGAATACCAAGACCTCTATAGACTGCCCGAAGTGCGGCGGGACAACTTTCGCGTACGACAGCGACGAGGTACAGAGTCCCGACTTCGCGGCCGTCTGCCAAGGTTGCGGGCACCGACTGACTCGCGCGGACATCGAAGTCCAGAAACAGGCGATCAAAGACAGCGCAGTCCGGGCATTGCGAGAGACCCTCAAGCGCCGATAAAAACTCGGGCGCGCGCTCGCGCAGGCGCTCGGCGAGCCACGCGGCAAAATGCGTGCTTGGGTCCGCGCTGTCCGGCCCGCTCGCCTCGATCAGCACGGCCGCTCCTTCCACAACCGCCTCACTTGCACGATTTCGCTCTGTCTCGGCGCCCATCCATCATTGCGCCCAGTGCTCGCGTGCGGGCTGCGAACCAGCCGCCCCTCGGCCGCAAGTTCCGCGCGCCATCTGCGGGCAGCGCGCCGTGCCCAGCCGGCGTTACGTTTACGCATCTCAGCCCGCCATCCCGTGCGAGGACAGCGTCACCTGATGCTGCGCGGTCGGCGTGATCATCGGGTGCATCGAGAGCACCTTGCGAGCGCCCGCCGCCATACCCTCTGCGTCCGTGGCCTGAGTCGCGACGTTCACAGCATCGATGCGGGTGTGATGCGTGGTCGTGCTGTGAATGGTGTGCGGCCTGGCGTGCGCAGCGCTGTGGATCATCGCCGCGTAGTGCATCGCCGCCTGCGCATCGCGGGCATAGTTCAGGCGGTTCATGACGGCGCCAAGGCTCTGCACCCCCATGATTCCGTACTTACCGCCCCTGTACGCGACTTCACCCGAGCGCTCGAAGAAGGCATCGAGTGCGAGTGTTTTACCCCGCAGCGTCTTGGCAGCACGCATGCGCACGAGCGCTTGGCGTCCATAGGGCGTGTTTTTCAGCTCCCATGCCGCGAACGCGACTTGGCCGCTCTCGGTCGAGAGGTCGAAGCCGTTGCGGCGCGCGAGCGCCTGGCGTGACCGATCCCACTGCGCGAGGCCGAAGTGCTGGCCCTTGCGCGCGAACGGATTGAGGCTCGACTCCTGCATGAAGTTGCCAGCCATGGCCTCGGCATCACTGCGGGAGAGTCCCTGCTCCATCAACGCTTTGACCATGGGCATCATGCTGCGGCCCACTGAGGCGTTCACCGCGCCGTGATAGCCCTCGACGGCACCATGGAGCGCCCCGAACATGCCGCCGGCCTTCCAGCCCTTCTCAGCGCCGTGCAGGACGGCGTGCGCGAGGTGTTCGGCGTGATGCAGCGCCTTGGCCGGATGCGCGATGAAGTTCCAGATCGCGCTGACATATCCGACGAGCTGCTGGATGCCAACCGCCATAGCGTCGAACACGTTATGCGTTGCGCCATAGGCTCGCTGCATGAGTGTGTCTTTCGACGCGCTGAGCAGCCCGAGGCGTTCCTGGGACTCGACGGCTCCGGCCAGAATCTTGCCGAAGCTCTGCGGCTCCATGCGCCTGATTTGCGCCTGCAGATTGTCCGGGTTGAACGTCGGGCTCGTCGCCAACTCGAACATCGCGGCATTCATTACCGGACTCGTCAGCGCGCGCAGTGCTCCCAAATTCTGGTAGTTGTTTTTCTTGGCGAGTTGGTGCACGCGCTCGAACAGGCTCTTGATATCGACGCCGCCCTGGAAGTTATAGCCGACGCCGAGGCGCGACAGCGCGACGAGTTGCGCGGCTGCATTCCCGGCACCGATCCCCATTCCGGTCACCGCGGTCTGCAGGCCGGCGATGCCGCCGGCGATAGACCCAGGCGACGCACCGACCGATTTGGCCGCCTCGCCCCAGGCCCACAAGTTCTTCGCGCTCATCCCCGAGAGCTGCGCCTGACGGAAAATGGTGGCGTTCGCCGCGGTCATCTTCTTGTCAAAATCCCAGACTCCGGCGCCGAGCGCCGTGACCGCGGTCAGCGCCAGCGTCGCCGGACTGAGTAGCATCCCGAGCCCCTCGGCCATCATGCCGAGTCCGCCCGTCACGCCGCCTGAGACGCGGCCGGCTTGGCCGAGCGTCTTGAGCTTGACGGCCATCGTGTCGAGCCGGCGCGCAGAGGCGCCGATCGAGCTTTCGTCGACCAAGTCCCTGAATGCCGCTCCTACCTTTTTGACGGCACCCGCAGATTTTTCGGCCGAGCGCTTGGTCTGCGACTCGAATTGCTTGATCTTTTCGAGCGCCTTCTTTTGATCGGCGCTGAATCTCGAAACGTCAATCCCGAGTTCGAGGAACAGCGAGTCAATTATGGTTTGCATCTAGCACTCCCTGGGCGGCAGCTTGAGAAAGGGCAGCGCGAGCACGCCGCCGAGCAGGAACATCGTGCGCTGCAGGCGGCTCGGTTAATACCACCGTGCGTGCAGCACAGCGCGCAACACGTCTAACCGGGTCATACTGCCGCCTGAATCGCACCGGCTGCCGTCGCAGCGAGGCCCGCAATGGTGCTGGTCTGCGTCGGCGTGATTGTCGAGAGGCCCTGCGCGAGTCCCGCGAACACCTGGACCGCCGTGCGGCTCTGCAACGTCACGGCCTGGAACGTTGCCGTCGCACCGATCGCCGAGTTGACCGCCGCCTGCACCGCAGTCAGTGAGCTGACAGCCAACGTTGCGATACTGGCAATCTGCGTCGGAGTGATCGTGTCGAGCCCCGAGGCGAGCCCGGAGAACATCGCCGCAGCCTGCTCGGCCTGGAATTCGACCGCGCCGGGGGCCGCCGTGCCGACCGGGAGCGCCGCGAGGATTGCCGCGGCTGCAGACGCCGAGGAGGCAGCGAGGCTCGTGATCTGCGCGCCGGTGAGGGTCGTAGAAAGGCCGGCCGCGAGACCTCGGAAAATCTGCGCAGCGAGGCGGGACTGAAATTCAACGTAACTCATGGTGTATCACCTGTTGTGAAAAAGTGCCGGCCGCCGCTAGCGCGCGCGCCGGCTCTCGATCTCGCCCGCGCAAGGCGGCTCTCCGCGGTCGCCAGGTTGCACGGCTGCCCGGAATGCCGACCCGAGAGCTGACATGGTTTAGTTTCAAACACACGGTCAACTGCATGTCTTAATTTCCAGTCGGGCTGCAAAGGCCGCGGGTACTGAGGCGCTCAGCAGCGCGAGAACCACCGCACCTGCAATGCCCGCCGCAACTACGGCCGGTGGTATCGATAGGCCTGGAACTTCCTGCTCCGCGAACGGGAACGCCATGGTCGCGGTTCCCAATCCGAGCGCTGCGGCCGCGAGAAAGATGGTCGTGGCTTCGGCAAGAATCAGAGTCAGCACTCGAAAGCCGGAATATCCCATGGCTTTCAACATCGCCAGCTCTCGCATCCGGTCCCGAAATGAGTGCATCATCATTGTCCCGCTCGAAAGCAGCATGGCTGCCAGTACGGCCCCGACGACTGCTCGAATGACGAAGCCGAGGTCACCGATAGCGCGCATCTGTTGCTCCGCGTTATCGCGGTAGGACTGCGTGCGCGTCGGATGCGCAGAGTTCGCGAACGTCCAATCAATCTCATGGGCAACGGCATCAGCTCGATAGGGGGAAGAGGCCAGGACCACGAAATGGACCGCCGTACCCTTATCGGAGGCACGAGCCCCATCAAGGTATTCGTTGTTGATGACGACCATATCGCCAGGCGAGCCGACCTGGTGAAGCGAATACGTGCCGACTACATCGAATGCCCAGTCGGCAGAGCCGGTCGCTTGGAGGGTGTCCGTCGCAATGAGCGGAACCTGCGAGCCGAGTGTCCAACCGTATTTCTTCATGAGTGCCCGAGTCACCAGGACTCCATCTCGGTGGGTCGCGAGTGCATTCAAGGCCTGCGGCGTGATCTTGAATATATCAGGGGCCAGAACCTGCCACTGCTTGCCGGGATCGAGGGCAAGCGCGTAAATGTGCTGCGACGGATTCTGGTATGTCGCCGAGAAGCCGTTCAACAGCACCGCCAGCTTGACGTTGGGCAAGGATCGGATTCGAGCGAGGTACGCACTCGGCAGCGGTCCGGAACCGGAAACGGCAGGACGTACGTCGAGAAGGTCGGCGCGGGAGTTCGCCATAGCCGTTTGTGCGCCGGTTTTCATGCCCTGTAAGACGCCAAACAGGGCGAAGGCAACCACAATCTGCAGGAAGGTCAGCAGAGTTCGGCCGGGATGCCTCGTAATACCGAACCAGATGAGCGGGAGAAACTTGAGCGCCATGGATCGGACGCCTGTCGGCGTGCTACTTTGAAGATAGCAGCTGCATCATTCAGGCGCTCGACGAAGGGGCCCGTTCTGGGCCTCTCGGTGCTTCCTAGGAACGGCGCTTACTGCGCCTCGTAATTGGACTCGATGAACTTTGCCACTCTGTCGTGCAGGGGCTTGAGCACCTTGGGATTGAGATAGATCATGTGGCCGGACGGAAAGAAGTCGTAGCTGATGTTCTTCTGCAGCGTCGCCGGGATCGTGAGGTGGTGCATTTCGTACTCGGCCGAATAGAACGCCGTGCCGAGATCGAAGTAGCCCCCGAGCAGCAGGATTTTCAGGTCGGGGTTGAATTTCATCGCCGAGGCGAGGTCCGGCATCACGTTCGGGGTGAACGGCAGCTGGAAGCGCGCGCCGGGCTGCTTGTGCTTCCAGCTCCACTGCATGAATACGTTGATCCCGGGCTTGTACGTCATGTGCTTGCCGAAATCGAGCGTGTTGCGAACGTAACCGTTGAACTCGGCGACGGTCGGCGCAGCGATCGCCGAATTCAGCGGATCGTAAGTGGCGCTTTCTGCGAGAGGATCCATCGCCGGCCCGCTGTAGCGGGAATCGAGCCGGCCGGTCACCTCATCATCGCCGAGCAGCTGCTGGCGGAACTGGCCGCCTCGCACTCTGAGGTCGGCCTTGAGCAAGTAGGCCGTCGGCAGGCCCGTGTATGCGTGCAGCTTCTCGGCGATCTGCTGTTTGGTCGCGGAGTCGAGCTGGTTGCCCAGGTTGAGTGCGGTGAGATACGGCCCCATCGCGAACTGCTCGACCTGCGAGAGCAGGGGCTGAAGCGCCGGCGGCTGATTCGGGAGCTTGTGGTGGTACCACGCGGTTGCAGTGTAGCTGGGAAGTCCCAGCGCGTAACCGATGTTGATGCCCGGATCGATCTGAGGAAAATCCAGATTGATGTTGAAGTTCAGGATCGCGGACTGCAGTACCACGCCGTTGATACCGACATCGGCGTCCCGTTCCAGGAGATTGACGAGTACCGCCGAGCGCGTGGTGCCATAGCTCTCACCGTAGAGGAACTTCGGCGAGTTCCAGCGATTGTTGCGGGTCAGGAACTGCGTGATGAACTGCACGAAGGCGTGCGCGTCCGGATCGATGCCGTAGACGTCCGAGGGCTTGCCTGCGCCGCCGTCGCTCTTGCCGATGACTCTGCCGAAGCCGGTGCCGGGAGCGTCCACGAACACCTCGTCGGTGGCATCGAGCAGGCTGTAGTCGTTGTTCACCAGCTTGTACGGTGCGGGCGGCGTCAAGGTCCCGCTGCCGACCACCACGCGTTTCGGTCCGAAGGCGAGCATGTGCAGCCAGATGGTCGAGGAGCCGGGACCGCCGTTGTAGAAGAACGTAATCGGACGGTTCTGCTCATCGCGCACGCCGCTTTCGAAGTAGGCGACGTAGGACATGCTCGCGATCGGCTTACCTTCCCTGTTCTTCAGGAGCAGGATGCCGGTTTTCGCCTCGTAGCCGATGCGATGTCCCTCGACGGTCACCACGCCGTGGGTGATGGAACTGCGCGCCTTGGGCGGCTTGACGCCGCTCGCCCCGCCGCCGTGACCCTTCGGCGAGCCTGCGGCCGCAAGGGCCGGCACCGCGATGGCGGCGAGCAGCACAGCGGCCGCGCCGAGAATGGAATGCTTCTTCACGTGTCCTCTCCTTCGCCCCCGGGCGCGGCGCGTGCGGCTCCCGACGGGAGGCCGCGGCCGGCATTTGTAGACTGGCGCAAGGGTGGTCGCACCACCACTTGCCCTTCTTGCTTTGTACTCTATTACAACACAATAGCGCCCGCAACGAAGGGAGCGCCGTACGCCTCCGGCGCCTGCGCCGGACAAAGGCGACACAATGACCCACATTCTCCCGTCTCGGTAATTTCGAATGGGTGTCTGAAGTTAAATGTGGCAGGCTGCACGGGCCGTGAAACCTAAGCACGTCTGCGATTCGACCCGGAAGGCGCCCGTGGGCAGCGTCGTTGCGAGGCAAGTCACCGTGAGTGGCGCGCCGGTCCGCACGCTGTGGGCCGCAGTTGTGGCGCATGGCGTCGGGTTCGAGCGCGAGGAGGCCCTGACCATGGGCCGGCTCGTCGCCGGGCTCAATGCTTATGGGAAAGGCAAGGCGCTCGGTCGGTATCCTCCGCGAACGGCGACAGTTGTGAGGGAGCGCAGGCGGCTCGAGCCCGGCGCCGTGTTGCACGTCTGTCTGCTCAATCGTGCCGTGCCCATGGCGCGGGCCGAGGCGGGGTCGAGCGCGCTATCCAAGGACATGCCGGTGGCACCGGAGAGCCTCGAGCGGTATCTGGAGTCGAGGTTCGGCGAGAGGTTCGAGCCGACCGAGACGGGGATGATGAGCCTCGCCCGCGCGATCCCCGGTGAGGAGCTTGCTGCAAGGCGTACCCGCTCGACGAAGCCTTCCGTCCGCGGATCCCGGCGGGCGTTGCCGGTTGGGGTGCCGCAGGGATTGTCGAGCTGCAGCAGATTCGACATTGGGCGGCACGTAGCGTCCGAGGTTCGTCCTGAGCGGCATGCCGCCCGGCTTTTTACCCGCTCGATTGCCGAGGAGAGAACACCATGTCACTCACACTGACCACTCCTGCTTTTACGAGTCAAGGGGCGATCCCCGGGAAATTCAGCCGCGACGGCGACAACGTGTCCCCGACCCTCGAGTGGCGGGGCGCTCCCGCCGGGACCAGGAGCTATGCGCTGGTGGTCGAGGATCCGGATGCGCCGACGGGCACTTTCCGGCACTGGGCGGTCTACAATATTGCGCGGGACATCCACCGGCTGGCGGAAGGGGCGGGCTCGGGGGGTCGCGCCGGTCCGATGCGCACGGCCACGAATGATTTCGGCAACGTGCGCTACGACGGGCCGCAGCCCCCGCGGGGCCACGGCCCGCATCATTATCACTTCGAGCTGTTTGCCCTCGATGTGGCCGACCTCGGACTTCCGGCCCGCGCGCGCGCCGAGGACGTGGTCGCGGCCGCACGCCGGCACGCAATGGCCTTCGCGGAGGCGATCGGAACGTTCGAGCGATAGGCAAGCGGCGTGCTGACAGCCGATCGAGCGCGCTCACTGGCGCAGCGAGATGGCCTCGGAGCCACCCCATACATCGGGGGCGGTCGCAGCGCGATGCGGATGCGGTGCTTCGCGACGGCCGAAATCGCGCCGGGGCTGCTCATTGAGATCGGCATCGGTCTTGCGGTACCGGCTTGCCTGTAGCCGCCGGCGGGGTGTCTCTGCGCGAGGACTTCGGGAGTGTCATCCGACCATGATGATCTCTCGCGCAACTGCCGCCTGTCCGCTCGACAAATTCGACTCACGTCGCCCGTTCCCTTTCGAGCGCCAAGGTGCTTCTCGAGCACGGGCCATTTTCCTTGCGGCAACTCACCTTCAGTGGCTGGCAAGACCTCAGGACGGCCGCCCGGGTGCGGGTTGGAGCTCGAACCGCTCCGTGGTACCCTGCAACACAAACAACGGCATTGGCTGCCAGGCCCTCAGCGGCAAACGAATCTTGGGGGCTGCGCGATTTTCAGGCGCCGGTCTCGCGCGGGCTGGCCGTCGGCGATCGACCTCATCTTGGGGGCGAGATCATGAATGCAGCTGCTGAGCGGCGGGCGAATTCGCGCAGATGGTGGCTGCTGCTGCTCGTCGTGCCCCTGATCGCGACGCTGTGGGTGCCGTGGTTCGCGCACGCGCACCCGGTGCTTTTCGGCCTGCCGTTTTTCTACTGGTACCTGTTGGCATGGGCACCGGGGAGCGTGGTGTGCTCGGCCTTCGTCTATTTCAAGACGCGTGATGTGATTTGAGAGGCGGGCCGTGCAGAGATCCGCGCTGATCGTCTTTCTGCTGCTGGTGACCGGGGTGAGCATACTCGGATTCTATGCCGCGCGCTGGCGGCGGGCCGATCTCGATCAGCTGCATGAGTGGGGCCTCGGCGGGCGTCGCTTCGGCACCTGGGTGACCTGGTTCGTGCTGGGCGGTGACATCTACACCGCCTACACCTTCGTTGCCTTGCCGGCCCTGGTGTTCGGCGCCGGGGCCATCGGCTTCTTCGCGATGCCGTATACCATCATCTGCTATCCGCTGGTCTTTGCCGTGCTGCCGCGGCTGTGGCGCGTGGCGCATCGGCACAATCACATCACAGGGGCGGACTTTGTCCGCGACCGTTACGATAGCCCGCTGCTGGGTCTGCTCGTGGCGGTCACCGGCATCCTGGCTGTCATGCCGTACATCGCGCTGCAGCTCGTGGGCATCGAAGTGGTGCTGGCGGGGCTCGGCTTGCCGACCCGAGGCTGGGAGGGCGACCTGCCGCTCGTCATCGCCTTCGCGGCGCTCGCCGCCTACACGTACACCAGCGGCCTGCGCGCCGCGGCGCTCATCGCGGTGGTGAAGGATCTGCTGATCTATGTGACGGTGATCGCGGCGGTGATCGTGATCCCGAGGGAGCTCGGCGGTTTCGGCAAGATCTTCGCCGCGGTACCGGCGGCCAAGGTGATGCTGGCCAAGCCTGCGGCCGGCAGCCTCGGCAGCTACAGCGCGTTTGCGACGCTCGCGCTCGGCTCGGCGGTGGCGTTGTTCGCCTATCCACACGTACTCACGGGGACGCTGTCGGCCGACAGCCCCAGGACCGTGGCGCGCAACATGGCGTTCCTGCCGGCCTACACGTTCGCATTGGGCCTGATCGCCTTGCTCGGCTTCATGGCCGTCGCTGCCGGGGTGGATAAGCTGCCGCAGTTCGCGGGGTATTTCCGCCAGTACTCGAACAACTTCGCGGTGCCGGCGCTGTTCATGAAGAGCTTCAGCGGCTGGTTCACGGGCGTCGCCTTCGCCGCGATCGCCATTGGCGCGCTGGTGCCGGCGGCCATCATGTCGATCGCCGCCTCCAACCTGTGGACGCGCAATATCTACCGCCAGTATCTGCGCCCTGAGTGCTCCGGCCCGGAGGAGGCGCGACAGGCCAAGGTGGTCTCGCTGGTGGTGAAATTCGGCGCGCTGGTCTTTGCCATTGCGCTGCCGACGAGTTACGCGATCAACCTGCAGCTGCTCGGCAGCATCTGGATCATCCAGACGGTCCCGGCGCTGGCATTCGGCCTGTACACCCGCTGGTTCCACCGCTGGGCGCTCGCTGTGGGGTGGCTCGTGGGCATGGTGCTGGGCACGTGGATGGAGGCGCTGCTGCGATTCAAGGGAGCCGTATACCCGCTGCACCTGCTCGGTACGGTCGTGCCGACCTACATCGCCGTCACGGCGGTCGTCGTCAACATTGTGGTTGCGGTCGCGTTGACTTTGGTGTTCCGCGCGCTTGGAATTGCAGCCGGCACCGATCGCACCGCGCCGGCCGATTACCAGAGCGCTCCCGCATAATCGGATCAGCAAGCCGAGGCGTCGCGAAGCGGCTCCGGGGGTCTTGGGCACGTCGCTGATCGAATGGGCCGCCGCGCGTTGCCCCTGAGGATGCGGCTGTGGCCCTGCCAACAGAGGCGCCTGTCCGTTCGCGCAACTGTCCTAGACAATAGCGAGGCGCTTGATCAGTAGGAGAACGCTGCCTCGCCGCAGGCCAGCGCAACCCCGATGCGCGGGATCGTGCACGGGAACCATGAACATGCAGGGCGGCGGCATCCTCCGCCGGTTGCTCAGAGCAACGGCATGACGCCAGTGATGACCGTCCTGGGGGCAGCTCAAGCGTGCAGAAAGCGCCGGCGATGCCCCGTGCATCGCGCCGGCGCTTGCCTGAGTCTAGCCGTCCGGCCGGCTCGTCAGTACGACAGAACGCAGCCCCCTGTGCCACCGTCGAAGGCATTGCTCCACAGAGACTGCACCGGATAGTTTTGACCGTCCGGGAACGTCACATCAGCCGACGCGCCCTGCCCAGATGAGATCCAAGCGCACTTGTCACCGATCTCGGAGCCGCTGGAATCGAGCCAGCCGGTGCTCGGAAACTGATCGGTCATCGTCTCGGCCGCCTCGTGACCCTCGACAATGGTGATGCCGGCATTGGCGCCGAGCCCATTGAAGTTCGCGCCGCAGCTCGTGCCCGCATCGGTGATATACGGCAGGTTGGTATATGCGATGTCGCCGTAGCTTGAAGTCGTGTAGCTATGATACGCGCAGTATTGCTTTCCGAAGCCGCTGGAGTTGTACCCGTTAGCGGTTGCAATCACATACTGCGTGGTATCGTTACTGCCGGCGCCCGTGTTGCCGAAGTAGTGCGCCGCACGGACTGCCTCGGCAGCAATCTGCGATTGGGTCGGCTTGTTCGGCGCCGCCGAAGTGTTGTCCTTCCAGGAACCGGCCAACATGAACGCCTGGTTACCGACAGGCGTGCCGGAGCCATTGCAGAAGATGGTGCCGCTGGAGACACCCTGGCAGTACTGGGTCACGGTGTTCAGCCAGGGACTGCCGCCTATTGAGTTGAGGAACGATTCCAGAGTGCTCGCCTCACCGCTCGGGTCGTTGCCCGTCCACTGCGAGCCCCAGAAGACCAGATAGATCTTCGGAGCCGTCTCGACCCCGATGCCGCCAGTGCCGCCGTTGTAGATCAGGTTGCTCGTGGTGCCGCCGCCGGTCTTGCCGTGGGCCTCGTGCGCCTCACGCATGCTCTGCGCTTGCTCGACGGTCAGATGGATGACGACCGGCGGTTGGCCTTTTTCTAGGTATCTGATGACCCCCGCTGAGCCAACAGTCACCGTGCTCGACTGCGCGCCGACGGCCAAGCCAGACAGTGCCGTTAGCGAAAGTCCGGCCACAAGACCTCGAACAAGCTTTCTGTGTTTCATGTGTCTCCCTCGTCATTCATTGTTGATAGATCGCGAACAGGCGTTCACCGTGACGGGTCAAGGCAAGCCTCACTGAGGGGATCGTCCGTTGTTCCGCGCGCGCCGGACGGATTAAGTTCTCATTAGACCGGGCATCGTTGGCCAAAAACCAGCACCGGGCGCTATGCCTGCGCGGGCGAATTCCGGACCCCCCAAGTGCAATAGATATAGCATTTTTTCCGCCCGTCGGCAGTTCCTGTGGCCGCCCCAACCGACGACAAGCGGTCCCGTCAGACCCTGTCGCAAGGAACACCGTGAAATCAATGGGTTGGCTGCCCTCTCATGCCGGATGCCCAGGGGAGGGCAGTCTTTGGAAGCGAAGTCCGCCTGGCCGATATCCGGAACAGACTGACGGCGAGGAATTCCCGTACACGCAGGGGGCATCCGTCGATGAGGGAATTGTCCGGGCACGCCGTAATGCTCCGGCAGGCATGCCCGGAACAGAGGGCGCTCTAAGCGCTTGATCGCCGCATGCATTTCCAGCCACGCTGCAAGCGATGGCCCCGCAAACGCTCAGTCTGTCCAGCGAACCGAGTGTGAGCGCACCCTGCGGGTGCGCGTGCCCGACAGACACGTTGCGCGGTTGCGATCGCGAGCACGGGATGTCAACTTCGCCTGCAACGACGAGCGGCAGATCTGGCTCCAGGTCCTCGGGCGCGAGGGCCAGCGCCTCTCGGCGGAGGACCTGCACGGGCTCACCCGCCGGTCCCACGAAAGAACGGCTCGAAGTGCATTCTCGGACCGGGCGGGCGGTGAACGAAGAATCGGTGCTTCGTAGACGACGGTTGCGCAAACGCCGCCTGCGCTGGCCGGTCTCCGACCGGCGGGCTCGAACTGCAGCCTCGGGTGGATCCCCTTCAAGACGATTGCGATCCCGTGCCGGTCTGCCGGCGCGGCGCGTTTCATGAGCCGGCACATTCGCTTCCGGGACAGCTACGACCTCTCTCAGTACCGGATCCGCTGCGGATGCTGTTCCGGGAACGCCCGCGGCCGCTGGCATCTGAATGTGCGGGTGAAGGTGAAACGGGCCGCAGCGCGTGGGTGTCCCCTCGAGCACGACGTCGGGACCAACCTCGGAGCGAAAGACCGGGTCGCCACCCCCGAGGACACCAAGATCGAAGCGCCCCGGTTCCACCGGGACCCCGAGCACAAGCTCGCCGCCGTTCAGCGTGCCGGCAGGAAAGCGCGGGTGCGTGTCGTGCATGCCCGAATCAAAAACCGCGGGACTGCTCACCTGCACCAGCTTTCACGCTCCCTGGTCTTGAGCCACGGCGCGATCTTCGTCAGCAACGTGAATGCCTCCGCTCTTGCCCAGAGCGGACTTGCCCGGGTCCGTACTGGATGGCGGATGGAGCGCACTCAGGACGCAGCTGCGGTACAAGTGCCATCAGGCAAGAGCGGTGTTCCTAGAGGTCGGCGAGGCGGGAACGGCCGAATTGTCGCGTGTATGTCAAAGCCGCACGGGCCAGAAGGGCCTGGAAGGCCTTGCAATGAGAGTATGGCGGTGCTCAGAGTGTGGCGCGATCGACGATCGCGACGGGAACTCCTCACGGCTCATCCTTGCGGCGGGACATCACCGCCTTGCAAAAGGAATCCTCGCTCTTGCCGCGCAAGCGGTGGCCTGAATAGGCCGCGGGCGAGGCAGACGTCACTGACTCCGGCGCATGAGCACCATCGCGACACCGTGACTGGAGTTCCCGTTCGCCCCAATCAGATACAGATACGAGCCCGCACCAGAGAATCGGCCGGACCTATCACGGGTGTCGAAAAAGGCCACGCCCGTGACTGCCGTGCGGCAGGCAAGTGCACCGGCGAGCGCCATGCGGACGTCGAAGACACCCAGGTCCCCTATCCGGGTCAGTCTTCCAGAGATGCGGCAGCCGGCGGCGTTGGTTCCGCTGAGTCTGCCATCGGAATTCAGGGTGATGGAGGCTCTGGTGCGGCGGTTTATGTCGACACCTCTGTATACGCCGCTGCGACTCGCGAGCGATATATACCGATCTGTCAGCGGCAGTTCCCGAAGCTCCAGTGCCGCATAACCGTCCACGCGGTTGAATTTCCCCAGCAACCGGCGCAGATTTCCGCTCCCCCGGGCAGGCCTGATCCCGATCTTCCACTTCTGGGCGCCGCGCGCTGCCATCTGCCCTTCGGGCGGTACTTCGTACTCGACGCTCGTGATCTCGCTGGAACCCGCGAGGTTGCGATACACCTGAACCTCACCGCTTGCCGGGGAGAGCGAGATAAAATAACCGACTCCTTCTTTCCCTATGGCCCCGAGAAGCTGCCTAGGCGCAGATACGATGGGTCCGGGGAATCGGTAGTCGGCGATCGATCCGACATAAATGCCAGCGGTCCCGCTGGACACCGTTGCATCCGCCTCCCGCTTCCAGCCGCAAGCGCCAGAAAGGAGCAACACCGTTACGACTGCCAAGCCGCTCCGCAGCGTCAGCCTGTTCATAGCCGCTCTTCAGGCAGAGCCAACCGGCGAGCAGTAGAGCACGCGTGTCACTGACTTGCAATGCCATACAGTGATTCACTCGCGGTGAAGCCCTTGCGCCCACTCCATGCTGGCGCCCATCGCACGAGAGAGCGAAGGCCGTGCCGAGTTCTGCTCGAGTCCCTGCAGGAGCTGATTCAGGGACACGCTCGAGGGGAGCTGGAATCTCCGGTGCACTGAATCGGCAAGAGCACGCGGGAATTTCAGACCTCCGGACGTAGCCCCTTCCCGGGGCTGAGATCGGGGGCTTTTTGTCGCCTGGGGTGCGAACCAATACCTGTCCGGTTTTTTGGCACGGCAAAGGGCAAGTAGCGGATCTATCGAGCTTT
>JAKAXA010000054.1 GCA_021816775.1 Pseudomonadota bacterium | reverse complement strand
CATCCGCGAGGCGTTCGGGCCGCTGCGCAAGCGGGCGCCGCTGTATGTGCTGAGCACCGGAGGGGGCAAGACTGTGCTCTTCACCCACATCGCCCACGGCGCGGCCGCCAAGGGCAACCGCGTCTATATCCTCTCACATCGCCAGGAGTTGATCGACCAGATATCCGGCGCGCTCGACCTCACCGGCACGCCGCACGGCTTCATCGCTGCGGGCTATCCGACGCTCGAGGCGCACGTCCAGATCGCGAGCGTGCAGACGCTGGTGCGCCGGCTCGACCGCACGCCGCAGCCCGACCTCATCGTCATCGACGAGGCGCACCACGCCCGCGCCGAGACGTTCGAGCGCATCATCCGCGAGTGGCCGAAGGCAAAGCTGCTCGGCGTGACCGCGACGCCCATCCGCCTCTCTGGCGAAGGCTTGGGCGCGATTTTCGACCACCTCATCACCGGCCCGAGCATGCGCGAGCTGATCGAGGGCGGCTACCTCGCGCCGTATCGGCTCTTTTCGCCGCCGACCGTGGACGCCTCCGGGCTGCCCAAGCGCGCTCGTGAGTTCGTCACGGCAGCTGCGGAGGCGCTGGTGGACAAGCCGGCCATCACCGGCTCGGCGCTCGCGCATTACCGGCAGCACGCCGACGGGCTGCCCGCGCTGGTGTTCTGCGTGTCGATCAAACACGCGAAGTCGGTGGCGGATCAGTTTCGCGAGGCCGGATACGCGGCGTTCTCCATCGACGGCACGATGGAGCGGACGGTGCGGCGCGGGGTGGTCGAGGACTTTCGGGACGGGCGCATCAAAGTCGTCACCTCATGCGAGCTGGCGAATGAAGGCGTCGATCTCCCCGGGGCGCACGTCGGGATCTTCCTGCGACCGACGCAATCGCTCGGCCTGTACCTCCAGCAGATCGGGCGAATCCTGCGGCCGTGCGAGGGCAAAAGCCACGCGCTGTTGCTCGATCATGTCGGCAACTGCTATCGCCACGGGCTGCCGGACGAGACGCGCGAGTGGTCCCTCGCGGGCGACGAGCGAGGGGAGAAGCGCAAGCCTGGCGCGAGTGTGCGCATCTGCGCTCAGTGCTTCTGCGCGCTGCCGGCGCAGGCTAGGAGCTGCTCGGAGTGCGGCTACGAGTTTCCCGCCAAGCCGCGCGAGATCGAACAGCGGGACGGCGAGCTCGCGGAGGTGACGCCGGAGATGATCGCGAAAAGGGCGGAACGGCGCGAGCAGGGACGGGCGCAGAGCTTGGAGGCGCTGATGGAGATTGCGAGGCGGAAGGGATATTCCCCGAACTGGGCAAGCCATGTGCTGGCCGGCAGGCTGGCGAAACAGAGGCGGCAGGCGTGAGCGAGCGCGACATCCAGGCCGCCATCCTCCTGGAGTTATCCCGCGGCCCGACTCGCCTGCTGCGCGTCAACGCGGGCGTGGCGTGGCAGGGGACCGTCATCGAGCGCACGCAGCAAAGGCTCGTGCTGGCGCGGCCGTACGCCATCCGCCTCGCCGCGCCCGGCGTCTCCGACCTCATAGGCTGGACCGAGGGCGGCCGCTTCGTCGCCATCGAGGTGAAGGCGGGTCGCCGTCAGCCCACCGACGAGCAGGCGGCGTTCCTCGACCTCGTGCGCCGCAGCGGAGGGCTCGCGGGAGTGGCGCGGTCAGTCGAGGAGGCGAGGGCCATCCTTGAGGGCCGCACACCATGACCACCGCACCACCAGTCTACGACCCCCTCCGCTTCAACCCCACCGCGCGCCGCGACCGGCTGAACTTGCTCGCTGCGGAGTTCGGGCTCACGAACGGCCAGATCGCCACCATCGTCAACCGCACGCGCCAGCAGATTGGCTCTTGGCGGCGCGGCTCGACGCAGATCCCGGAGCCGAGCCTGCGGCTGCTCGAGCTCGAGTTGGGGACGAGAGGGCCGAGGGGGATTGCCGCCGCGGAGCAGTGAGCGTACGCTAACCTCGCGTCTACCTGCCTCGCGGCCCCGGACTGATCCCCGGACCAGCCCCGCAGGGAAGGCTCCCCCGTCTCCGGCCGGACGCATTCCACCCAGGAGACGAGAGAGACGGCCATGACATCGCGACCCATCCGCAGCCGCAACGCCTTTCGGCGCTGGCTGCTCTACATCCTCGACCTCCCGCCGACGGCCACGTACGCGCAGATTCGAGCGGCGCTGGAGAAGCGCCTGGGGATCGTCCCATGAGGCGCTGGACGACGGACGGCCGCACTGAGGCCGATACCCGGGTCCGGCCGCTCGCCCGCGCTGCGCTCCACTGTCGGCTGTGTCCGCGGTGGCTCGCCAATCTGCTGCTCAGGTGGCGGCTGTGAGCGTCGAGCCTGTGCAGGCCGCGCTGCATCTCGCGGAGGAATACGGGCTGCCGGTCTTTCCCTGCCGCCCGGACAAAAAGCCCTATACCGAGCACGGTTTCAAGGACGCCACTAGCAGTCTCGCTGCCATCGAGGAGTGGTGGCAGCGCTGGCCCGACGCTCTCGTCGGCGTTCCGACGGGTGCGCCTTCGAAGGTCCTGGTGCTCGACGTGGATCCTGCGGGCTTCGGCTGGTACCAGGAGAATGCCGACAAGCTCGCCGCGGGGCGCGTGCACCGCACCCGCCGCGCTGGTTACCACCTGCTCTACCGCGCTCCTGCCCAAACTGTGCGCAACAGCGCCAGCCAGATCGCACCCGGCATCGACGTGCGCGGGGACGGTGGATATATCATCTGGTGGCCTGCGGCTGGCTGCGAGGCGGTCGGCGCCCTCGAAGACCTCGCCGAACCGCCCGCGTGGTTGCTCGAACGGCTCGCGCAGTCGCCACCAAGCCCTGGACCCTCGGCTGCGGCGCAGCCAGGGGAGTCACGCGTCCCAGAGGGCGGCCGCAATGCCTATCTGAGCCGTGAGGCCTATCGCCTGCGCAAGCAGGGGTTTGGCATTGAGCAGATCCTGATCGCGCTGCGCGGGCTCAATGCCGCGCGCTGCTCCCCGCCGCTCGAGGAGGCCGAGCTGCAAGTCATCGCAAAGGGCAAGGAGCACATCGAGCCTGAGCCGACCCAGGACACTCCGGAGTCAAGCGCGCCGCGGCGTCCCTTGCTCATGGATTGGGCCGACCTCGATGGCAAGGAGCCCCCCGCGCGCCTCTGGACCATCCCATTTTGGGTACCGGCGGGGCATATGACTCTGCTCTCGGGTCGGGGCGGAGTCGGCAAGACCCTCCTTGCGCAGCATCTCGGCACCGCGCTCGCCCTCGGCTCGGAGTACATCGAGCAGCTCGAGCCAAAGCGTGTACTCATGTGGGCGGGCGAGGACGATACCGCCGAGCTGTGGCGCCGGCAATGCGAGATCAGTTCCTGGTTCGGGCAGTCGCTCTCGGCGCTCGCTGGGCGGTTCTACCTGCACTCGTACTCGGGCTACGACATCACCCTCATGGCGCCGATCTATGGCGAGCTGGCGGTGACGCCCATGCTCGCTGAGCTTAAGGCGCAGGTCCGCGACTATGGCGCTGAGGCAGTCATCCTCGACAACGTGGCGCGCCTCTTCGGCGGAAACGAGAACGACCGGCACCAGGTCACGACCTTCTGTGCGCTCGTACAAGGGGCGTGCGCGCCGGCCGCTGTCATCCTATTGGGTCACCCCGCAAAGGCCGCTGGAAGCGAATATAGCGGCTCTACGGCGTGGGAAGGAGCGGTACGCGCGAGGCTGTACCTCGGAGATAGGCCGCCGGACCAAGATCCGAACGATGAGGACGCCCCGATCGCGGACGACGTGCGGTACCTATCGCGGCGTAAGGCGAACTACTCGGCGCTCGACCTGCGACGCCTGCGGATGATCGGCGGCGTCCTGGTTCCGGATCCGGTCGATCCCGCCAAGGCATTCCACCCGACCGGCGAGCTCGCCAAGGATGTCGTGCGCCGAGCAGTCAAGACCCTCGGTGCCCGGGGGATCTTCGGGACGGGGAGCACTGCGTCCCCCAGTTATCTGCCGAAGCTGGCCAAGCAGTACAGGCTGCTCGAGACGCTGGACCCGAAGGTATTCACCTCGGCGATGCGCCAGATGATCATCGACGGCGAGCTCGTGAGTCGGGAGGTCGGGAAGAACGCGAACCGTACCCCCAAGTTTGGGCTTGTGCTGCCATGAATCCCACCATCCTGGATCCTGCTCTGCACAAATGCAAAAGCGCACAAATGCACGCACACATGCAGTGCACATATGTCCCCCCTAAAGGGGGGACATCGTGCACATGGGCCGCGCAGAGCATTTGTGCAGCATTTGTGCACCCATTTGTGCAGGCATTTGTGCAGCCCCATCTCTACAGGTTTCGCTTTCCTTGCCCCACCTATGCCACTATTGCCCATCCATCCCATCGGAGTCCGCCATGCCCACCGAACTCGAAACCGTCCTCGCCGGCCTCAAGGCCGACCTGCATCGTGCCCGCGCCGAACTCGCCTCGGTGCTCGCCTCGGTCGAACACCCCATCGCCTCGGCTGAGGCTGTTGCGGAGAAGCTCGAGGCTTACATCGATGCGAAGCTCAAAGCGGCTCTGGCCGAGGTGCGCGCGCATCTCCCCTGATTCGCTCAGTGTCAGCGCGACGGTCTTGCGCTCGACCGCAGCCCGGTGCACACTCGCTCTTGAGGCTTAATCCCAGCCCGAGGAGATCGCCATGGCCGTGAGCCCCCATCCTTCCGTTCGCCCTTCCGAGCCCGCTCGTCCGCCCGAAGATCGCACCGGTCAAGGCGCGCGTGAGTCCGGCATCCGCGGCGAGCACTACGGCGCGAGTCGCAAGATGGACGTCACTGAGCGCTCTCCAGGCTTCGGTGGCTACGAGCACTCGGGCGAGCACACCGAGGGTCACTACGGCCACGACCGGCACCTCAAGGTCCACGGCCACGGCGACCACAAGAGCGAGTTCGCTGACACCGTCGAGGGGGGCGCCAAGGGCGGCTTCCCGAAGGCCGGAGACAAGGGCGATCGGTAATGGCGGCTCCGCGCGCAGAGACTTTGCATAGCTACATGCAGAGGCTTCTCGGCTCGCCCGAGACGCGCGCGGATCCCTCCAAGCGCAAACAGAAAGCCGCTGTTGGCCTCTCGATGCATCGCCGACACAAGCGCAAGGGGGCCTAACACATGCCGTCGCTTCCGCCAACATCGACCGGCGTGAGACTCGACCGCGAGCGCTCTGACGTGCTCGCAGAGGGCGAGTATCTGCGTCCGCTGCGCGATCACATCGTCGTGCGCCCGCTCGAATGGCGCCCGTCGTCCGTCATCGCGGTGGCCGGCACGACTCATCGGCCGTTGCGCGGTGTAGTCGTCGCTGCGGGACCCGGCTGCTACCCTTGGAAGTACTCCAAGGACCGCAGACGCAAGTGGGAAAGCCTGCAGTTTCGACCCATGCAGTGCCGCGTCGGGGATATCGTCGAGCTCGGTGGCCTCGAGATCGGCGGCTACATGTTCCCGCAGATTCTCATCGACAGCGTCGTGCACATCGTGTGCCGTGAGGAGGATGTGACGGGCATCGTCGACGCCGAGACTGAGAGCGCCGACGTTCCACGTGAAACCACGGATGCCGCGTGATCAAGGTCACGGTGCAGTCGGTCCCTGAGCAGTATCGTCCGAAGCTCGAGGAGCACGCTCACCTTGAGCGCTCACGCGAGCAGCAGCGCCGGGCTCAGCAGGCTGCGCGAGACGACGCGGGCCGCTTCCGACCTGTGGCTCGCCCGAAGGCTCCGCGTTCATGAACCCTGGCGACAACATCGCTCGGTTTCGATTCAAGCCAGGACAGAGCGGCAATCCTGGCGGTAATCCCTACGGTCGCAAGGTGCTGGAGAAGCGATTCATCCAGGACCTGCTAACGACTTGGGAAGAGGGGGGCATCAAGGCGCTCCGCGACTGTCGTGACAAAACGCCCGCGCTCTACATCAAGGCCGTCGCGTCGCTCATGCCGAAGCAAATCGAGCCGGAGACGCTCCATGACATCTCCAGATCTGAGGTCCGTGCTCTCATCGCTGCCCTTCGATCGCTCGACCCTATTAACGCAGTTGCAGACGCTCGAGGAGAGGCTGACGGCGGAGAACAGGCTGGCGGACTACCGGCCTTACCCGAAACAAGCTGAGTTTCACTCCGCTCCGGCGCGTGAGCGGATGCTCATGGCCGGCAATCAGCTCGGCAAGACGCTATCGGCCAGCATGGAGACGGCCATGCACCTCACGGGCCAGTATCCAGAGTGGTGGAAAGGCAAGCGGTTCGATCGGTCCGTGCGCTGGCTCGCGGGCTCGGAGTCATCGGAACTCACGCGCAAGGGCGTCCAGCGCCTCCTCCTCGGTCCTCCGGAGAACCGCGCAGAGTGGGGTACCGCGGCGATTCCGAAGGCGTCCATCGTGAGTTACTCCATGCGCCAAGGCGTGCCCGATGCGGTGTCCACAATCAACGTGCGCCATGTGAGCGGTGGCATCTCATCCATCCAGCTCCAGAGCTACGATCAGGGCCGCACCAAGTGGCAGGCCGACACGGTCGATGGCATCTGGTTCGACGAGGAACCGCCCGAGGACATCTATTTCGAGGGCCTGACGCGCACCAATACGACTGTGGGTCCCGTCTACGTCACGCTCACCCCGCTGCTTGGCATCTCGAACGTGGTGAAGCGCTACTACCTCGACCGCGCTGATGGAACGCATCTCACCATCATGACGATCGACGATGCTGAGCACTACACAGCCGAGCAGCGCGCGCAGATCATAGCCAGCTACCCTGAGCACGAGCGCGAGGCACGTACCCGCGGCATTCCTCAGCTCGGCTCGGGGCGCGTTTTCCCCGTCTCGCAGTCGATGCTTCGGTGCCAGGCGTTCGCAATCCCCGATCATTGGCCGCGCATCGGTGGCTTGGATTTCGGCTGGGATCACCCCTCGGCTGCGGTGCTCGTCGCGTGGGACCGGGACGCCGATTGCCTCTATGTGACCGCCGCGCACCGCGCGCGCGAGGCGACGCCTGCCATGTTCACTGCCGCGGTGCGCCCGTGGGGCGAGTGGCCTTGGGCATGGCCGCATGACGGACTGCAGCACGACAAGGGCTCTGGCGAGCAGCTGGCGAATCTCTACCGCACGCAGGGTCTCAAGATGCTGCCCGTCCGCGCGACGTTCGAAGACGGCACCAATGGGCTCGAGGCCGGAGTCGCCGACATGCTGGACCGGATGCAGACCGGGCGCCTCAAGGTGTTCGCGCACCTCGAGGAATGGTTCGAGGAGTTCGAGCTCTATCACCGCAAGGACGGCCTGATCGTGAAGGAACACGATGATTTGCTCTCCGCGACGCGCTATGCTCTGATGATGCGCAGGTTCGCCAAGACGAAACTCGACCTCAAGCCCGCTCGGGCACGGGTGATCCCTGACATGCCGACATCGGCCAATAGCTGGATGGGCGGATGACTGACCTCCTCAAAGGCGAGCTGGCCTACGACGAGCCCGACATCATTCGGGAGTGTCAGGAGCGCTTTCGACTGGCGGTCGAGTCTTTCGACACGAACCGCAAGGAGTTCGAGTTCGACAAGCGGTTCTTGGACGGCGACCAGTGGGATCCGACCATCCGCGACGAGCGGTTCTCCGACCGCCGGCCGTGCCTCACCGTGAATATCACCGAGGCGGTGTGCCGCCGCGTGATGAACATGTGCCGCGAGAATCGCCCCCGCATGGTTACGCACGCGGTCGGAACCGGTGCTGATGTCGATACGGCCAAGGTGATCGACGGGATGTTCCGGCATATCGAGTACGCCTCGAACGCCGCTTTCGCCTACGACACGGCGGTCGAGAACGCGGTGGGTGGAGGATGGGGCTGGCTCTCGGTCGATGGCGAGTACATCTCCGAGCACTCGATGGACCAGGACCTGCGCATCCGCGCGTGGGTCAACCCGCTCATGATCTACCACGACCCCAATTCTCGCGCGCCGGACGGGTCGGACATGGAATGGCTGATCGAGACCGAGTTCATCAGCCGCACCGATTACCGCCAGCGCTACGGGGTGCTCGACCCTCAAGGATGGATGTACGTCGGGGGCGGCGATGACATCGGGGACTGGTCGAGCAAGGAGAAGATCCGCGTCGCCAAGTATTGGCGCATCGAGCGCCACATGGACACACTCGTCCAGCTCTCGAACGGCAAGTGCTACTTCAAGGACGAGATGCCATCGAGCGAGGCAATGAGTGTCCTCGGACTCACGGTCACCTCCGAGCGCAAACTGCTGCGCCGCAAGATCGTCTGCCGCCTACTGACGCAGAACAAGATCCTGCACACGACCGAGTGGCCCGGCCGGTGGATTCCGTTCGTGATCGTCTACGGTCGCCGGTTCGATGTGAACGGCAAGATCAGCGTCAAAGGCTTGGTGCGCGAGCTACGCGACCCCGCGCGTATCTACAACTACGCGCAGACGGCGAAGACCGAGCAGTATGCTCTGCAACCAAAGGCCCCATGGGTCGGCGCTGCGGGCTTCATGGATGGCAAGGAGAACCAGTGGCGCGACACCAATCGCAAGCCTCTGGTCGCACTCGAGTACAACCCGGTGCGGCTGGAGGACGGCAGCTACGCGCCCCCGCCCGAGCGCCAGCCGCCCGCGCAGCCCGCCACGGGCTTCATGGAGTGGGGCGAGAGCACGAAGTCGGACTTCCTCGCCCTCGCCGGGATGCCGCACGACCCGGGCCAGGACAAGCAGGGCGAGGTCGTCTCGGGAATTGCGCTGCGCCGGCGCACGGGCATTGCGGACCTCGCAAACCTCGACTTCTACGACAATTTCACACGCTCGCTGAACCAGCTCGGTCGCGTGTTGCTCGACCTCATCCCGCACTACTACGACACGCCCAGAATGATGCGCATCATCCGCGAGGACGGGACGCACGAGGTGGTGGGCATCAACCAGATGGATGAGGCGACCAAGACGGTCAAGAACAACGTCTGCGTGGGCGAGTACGACGTGGTGATCGATACGGGACCGGCGTACCAGACGAAGCGCGAGCAGTCGGCCGAAGCCATGCTTGAGCTGCTCGCGACGCCCGCGGGCCAAATGGTCGCGCAGACCGCCGCCGACCTCATGGTTCGCGCGATGGACTTCCCGAATTCGGACATGGTGGCCGATCGGCTCGTGACCATGATCCCGGCCGCGCAGATGGACAAGAACTCGAAGTTCCCGCCCGAGGCGCAGGCCATCATCCAAGGGCTGCGCGCACAGCTGCAGCAGGCCCAGCAGGCGCACATGGCCGCGCAACTCGAGATCGAGGCCAAGCACGGGCTCGAGCAGATGCGCCAGCAGGGCGAGACGCAGCGCACGCTGATCAAGGTTCATGCGCAGCGTGAGGACGCGCACCTGCGCGCCGCCACGGCGACGCATGACACCCACGTCAAAGCCGTCACGGCCCACGACGTTGCGGAAATCAACAATGCTGGTAAGATTCTCGATACGCACGCTAACGCCGCTCATCAGCGCGAACTTGCGCGCGAAACCGCCGCTCGGGCCGAATCGGCCGAGAGCCGCGAGACATGATCACGTCGGGGCCGACAAGTAGGCACGCAGTCGGCCCCAGGTGGGAAGCGTCCCGGTACCGCGCCGTCCGCGGGGGAAATTCGTGGGTAACACCATGGCAGTAAAGAGCGTAACGAGTGCGGATCTGGCGGCATTGGCCGCGAAAGCCCCCGCAGCGGATCCTGAGCCGGCACCCGCGGAACCCGAGGCAAGGCCTCAGGCCACCGCAGAAGCCGCTCCGGCGCCCGCTGAAGCGGCTGCCGCGGCCCCCAAAGCAGCGCCGAAGAACAGCGTTCAGGATCGCATCGACGAACTCACCCGAGAGAAGAAAGAACTCGATGAGTTCGCCCAGAGCGAGTACGAAGCGCGGTTGCAGGCCCAGCGCCGGATCGCAGAGCTCGAAGCGCAAGCAGCCTCGAAAGCCCCTCCCAAGGAGCAGCCTAAGCCGAGGCCGGATCGGACCCAGTATCAGGACCCAGTCAAGTACGAGGATGACCTACTGGCGTGGCACCGCGAGGAGTCGCTGCGGCAGTTCCGCGAGGAACAGGCCAAGGCGGAAACCGAACGGCTGGCGCGCGAGCAGGCCGAAGCGCTCGAGCAGAAGAAGCTCGCGGCGCGGGAGAAGTTCACGGACTTCGACGAGGTGATTCGTGACGCGGACCGCACGCAGCGAATCCCCGACGCACTGCAGCCCATTCTCGCGGCGATCGCGCACGAGAGCGAGCATGGCGTCGAGATCCTGTACCACTTGGCGAAGAATCCAGCCGAAGCGAAGCGAATCTTTGCGATGAAGCCGGCAGCCGCCGCGCTTGCACTGGGGCGGATCGAGGAGAAGTACATGGCTGCGCCGCAGGCAACCACTACCGCCGCGGCGTCCACGACTGCTCCCGTGAGTCGTGCGCCTCCCCCGCTTCCGCAGCTCTCCAATGGCGCCAGCGGCGCGACAATCACCGATCTGTCGCAGCCGATGTCCTACAAGGACTACAGACGCCAGCGAATGGCCCAGATCAAGCAGGGGAGGGCACACTGACGGGGGTCTAGGAGACTCCCATTAGCAACACACTCCTGACGATCAGCCAGATCACGAACGAGGGCCTGATGGTTCTCGAGAACGATCTGTGCTTCGCGGACCACGTCAACCGCCAGTACGCCGATCAGTTTGCGCTTGTGGGCGCTAAGATCGGCTATACCGTCAACGTTCGCCGTCCCCCGAGATACATCGGAACCACAGGGCCGGCGCTCAGCATCGAGGACACGAACGAGACCTACACCCCGGTCGTCCTCTCGACGCAGTTCCATGTCGATGTGCAGTTCACGACTGCCGACATGGCGACCAGCGTCGATTTGTTCAAAGAGCGGGTGCTCAACCCGGTCATCGCCCGGGTTGCCAACAAGATCGACCAGGACGGCACGCTCTTTGCCGCGCAGAACATCGCCAACGCGGTGGGAACGCCCGGCACGGCACTCGCCAGCACGACCCCCATCCTGACCGCAGGGGCGATCCTCGACACTCAGGCGGCTCCTCGGGACGGAACTCGCGTGCTGATCTTGGGTCCCTACCAGCACGCCACGATGGTGGCCGCCGTGCAGGGCTTGTTCAACCCGCAGCGCACCATCTCGGAGTTCACCGAGAAGGGCATCATCGCCAAGGACTTCCTCGGGTTCGACTGGTACATGGATCAGAACATGTACTCGATGACCATCGGGGCAGGCGGCGGTGCGCCAGCGCTTGCGAACAACACCTCGAGCGCGTGGCTCGCATCCGGCTGGGCACGCAACGGTCTCATCCAGACGAGCGGCTGGACGGCCGCCGCCGGGGCGCGCCTGAACGTCGGGGATGTGATCACGGTAGCCGGCGTCTATCCGGTGAACCCGCAGAGCCGCCTGCAGGTCGGCACCAACCTGCAGCAGTTCACCGTCATCCCGCCGCAGGCGACTCTCGCCAATGGCACCTACTCGAATGGTACCTACAGCTCAACGGCTGCGGGACTGCTCGATCTGTGGGTCTCTGGCGCCGGGATCTACGCCGGTCAGTTCCAGAACGTCTCAGCGCAGCCGGCCGCGAATGCTGCCGTCACGGTGTGGGGGAACTCCACCTCGACGCAATACGCTGGGACCGTCTCGACGCAGAGCATTGCGATGCACCGGGACTGTGTGGCGCTGGCGTTCGCGGACCTGGACCTGCCGGGCGGCGTCGATATGGCCGCAAGGGCGGTGGACGAAGAGGACGGCATGTCCTTCCGTATCGTTCGCCAGTACACCATCAACAATGACGCCCTGCCGGCTCGGTGCGACGTGCTGTATGGATATGGCACGCTCTACGAAGAGCTCGGCTGCCGCGTGGTCGCGTAAGGAGTCCAACACATGTCAGGTCCAGCATCAACCAGCAACAATCCGGGTCCTGCCGTCACCACGGGCAACGACTACCTGGGCGGCGGCACGCCGTTTATGGTCGGGCTCGAGGCGAGCGACTTGGTGGGGTTCTACGGCGCACCGGGCGTCACGCAGCCGAACGGGACGGGTAACACCAATACCGTCGCGGCGGGCGCGACGACCGCCGTCTACACCAACACGACGTTCGATGGCTCGACGGGGTCCACGGCCTACACGGTCGGGGATATCGTCCAGGCGTTGAAGGCGCTCGGCATCCTGCAGTCGTAAGCACTCCGGGGCTTGGGCTTTGCTCAGGCCCCGGATTTCTCTGGAGTCCGCATGGCCGCAGCCAGCACGACCGCTCTTGACCTCATCACCGGGGCGTTGCGCAACATCAACGCGCTCGAATCCGCCGAGACCCCGAACGCGGTCGATACGGCGGATGCGCTCCAGGTGCTGAACGACCTCCTCGACTCGTGGAGCATCGAGCATCTCTTCGTCATTTCGCAGACTGAGAACCGCTTCATCTTCAACCCTGGGCAGTACCAGTACACCATCGGCAATCCGCTGGGTGGCCAGTTCACCGGAACGCTGGCCGCAGGCTCGGCCGTCATCTCCGGCGTGACGCCTCCCTCGACGCTGATCGTCGGGAGCATGATCACGGATGTTCAGGGCGCGGTGCCCGCGAACGCAAAAGTGACGGCCATCGGGACCAACACGATCACGATTTCGGCAAATGCACTCTTTGCGGTATCGGCTCCGGAAGTGTTCACGTTCACGGTGCCGGGGGACATCGCCTACGATTCGAGTACCGGGGCACCGATTGATCTGCCGGTGCGCATCACGAACTGTTTCACGCGCATCACGGTCGGAAATGGCGATCCGGCCATCGAAGGGCTCGACTATCAGGTGCGCATCATCACGCGCGACAAGTATGCCGCGCTCGGACTTAAGGGTATCGCGGGCCCGTGGCCCACCGATCTCTACTACGACCGCACGTTCCCGCTCGGCAATCTCTACTTCTACCCGAACCCTTCGATGGGGGGTGAGTGCCATCTCTGGACCGACACGGTTCTAGGCAACCTGACCTCTCCGACGCAGGCGTTCAACCTTCCGCAAGGCTACGCTCGAGCGCTCAAGACAAACCTTGCCATCGAGCTTGCGGCGGAGTACGGCAAAGCGGTCGCTCCGACACTGGTCGTTCGAGCGAAAGAGGCCAAGAACTTGGTCCGCTCGCTGAACGCGGTGCCCGGCGTCGAGGCGTTCTTCGATCAGCATATCCTCAAGAGCCGCAGGGCAGACGCCGGTTGGATTCTGCACGGCGGTTTCTACACATAACATATTGCGCGGGGACTTTCATGACCATCCAATACTCGACCACTCACCGCACGAACAACGTCGCGGACATCTCGACGCAGGCCGGAACGACCGCGTACCTGTTGATCTACACAGGCGCAGCGCCGGCCAACTGCGCCGCGAGCGCGACGGGCACGCTCTTGGCATCGCTCCCCATGTCGAACCCGATCGGCACGACCTCCTCGGGCGTCCTCACGATGAGCGCCATCACCTCGGAGGCCGCGTCTGCGACCGGGACCGCAGGGTACTGGCGCATCTGCACGTCCTCGGCAGGCACGACTTGCGTGGCGCAGGGTACGGTGGGCACCTCGGGCGCTGACCTCAACTTCCCGAGTGTGAGCTTCACCTCCGGCGAGACGATCAGCGTCTCGAGCTTCACCATCACCGCGAACGGGGCGTGAGATGGGCGCACCCAACTACGCCGCCCTCAAGGCGGCAATGGCCACGGGAGGTGCCTACGCGGGCATGACGGACGCTGCGGTCCTCGCCGCCGTCAATGCCGCCACGGTGGCGCAGGCGGTCGATATTCCGATATCAGCGGTTACGCAGGCGCTGGCGCTCACTGGGCTGTTACCCACCGTGAAGGGCTGGGCCACGAGTCCGCCGGCCGTCGCGGGCAGCGTCACGCAGGCAGCCGCCACAGCAGCGCAGACCCTCGGCCTCATGGTCGGACCACCCCCGCTGTTCGACTCTCTGCAGATGTCGGTGCCAGCGACCGCCCAGGCGATCAGCGGCATGGTGTCGGCACTTGTGAGCGCGGGACTGCTCACCTCGACCTTCGCGGACTCCATCACCGCGCTTGCCACTCAGAATGTCTCGCAGGCGTCCCTCTGGGGATGGCCTGGGGGCGTTATCGAGAATGACATTGTGGCTGCGAGGGCGATGCCATGAGCGGCACAGCAATCTGGGATGCGGCACTCACGTATGCCGCGCAGTTTAACGCCGGTGCCGATCTCAACTCGCTCGCTGCGGGTAGCTGCGCCGTTTCGAGCACGGTCTATGACAACACCACGAGCCTTTACACGGATGCGTGGGTGTCGTGCGAGTTCCCGACGCTTGCCACCGGAACCGGCGCGCCGAGCCTCGACGTATACCTCCTGCCGCTCAATCAGGACGGCACCACCTACGGCGATGGGACGGCGAGCGGCACTGTTGCGCCCAGCACGACCTACTACGTTGGTTCGATCACTTGGCAGCCCAGCCTCGCGAGTGGCACGCAGGTGGGGTCCATCCAGCTCCCGACAGGGATACCGCCCACGAAGTTCAAGCTCGCCGTGGTGAACAACATCGGCAACGCGCTCGCTTCCAGCGGTAACGTCGTAGCGATAGCCCCCGACAAACTGAACCTGAACGGCTAGCGCCATGCGCGGTTGGAAGCCGTGGACAACGCAGCCGCCGGCCGGGACGCCGATTGATTGGCAGAACCCGCTGGCGCAGGGGCTCCTTTTTTTCGTCTCCGGGGCGAATCCGCTTCTGGATGTCGCTGGTGGCCGTAAAGGCGTCTGGCTCGGCACCCCGTACCAGACGAGACCCTCCAGCGGCGCGCTGTCCCCCGCTTACGCCGGCGCGGGGTCCGTCATGTTTCAACGCGATACGGAGCTTGAACCCCCGTCCGCGGTTTCCGTGCTCGCTTTCCTGAAGCGCACCGGAAGCGTCGGCTCCAACACTAAGCCGATCTTAAAGACCTACAACAATAACGCCACCAGTCCCTATCAGTCCTATGGCTTTAATTGGGACTTCGGAGGTTCCGGCCAAGACAACGTGCAGTTCGCGATCAACGCCACGAATGCACAAGGCACGCTAAATTCGACTGCGGTAGCGAGCGTGGTCATGGGCGTCTACGATGGCGCCCACATGGCGCTTTACCAGAGCGCGCGCCTAATCCAGTCGGTCGCCCAGACGGGCACCATCACCTACGACACAAGCGCGAACGGCAATCTGTTCTTATCGGGCTCATCTTCCGCAGCGGTCAAGGGGCCATGGGTGGGAGCCGAATTTTGCAGCGCCGTGTGGGGGCGCGGACTGCAAATTGCAGATGTCACCGCGCTCTCCCGCAACCCCTGGCAGCTCTACTGGAAGCGCCGCCGCGCGTACAGCATCCCGACATCGAGCGGCGCGGCAGGCGCTGCCGCGATCACCGAGGGCTCGGATACCACCTCTGCAACGGGCAACATCGCGATCCCCGGAACGGCCTCGATCACGGAGGCGAGCGATACGGTCGCCGCGACCGGCGGCATCACCATCCCGGGAACAGCCTCGATCCTCGAAGGCGGCGATATCGTCGTCGCGTCCGGCTCACTCTCGGTCGCAGGCACCGCCGCCATCACCGAGGGCGCCGATGTTGTTTCCGGCACCGGAGCTGCGGGCGCCGTCGGGACGGCTGCCATCCTCGAGCAGTCCGACATCGCAGCCGCAGCCGGCGGCATCACGATCCCCGGCACGGCGGCGATCTTCGAGACGAGTGATATCGTCGTCGGGACTGGCGCGATTACGGGCCCCGGCGCGGCGGCCATCGTCGAGGGTAGCGATAGCGTCATTGCACAGGGTTCCGGTCCGCAGCCTGTCAACCCGATGCCAAATTTCATAGGATTCCCCATCAATTATGTGATACAGATACTGGCTCCCAAGGGAATAGCGCCGACCCTCTCCTACCAGTTCTCGGACCCTCCTGGCACCACAATGGGAATCATTACGGCCCAGTCGCCCGCCGCAGGCCAGGAACTGAAAGCTCCCGTGAGCTTTACCTGTACTGGAGCGATAGCGTTGCCGTCCGTTGGCGTACGCAGCGGAAATGTCCCTGCGCTTCTGGTTGGAAACAACGATAATCCGGGCGGGAGGTCCGCCAACTCATGATTCAGCAGGGCACAGACTGGGGATTCGTTGGGCCTGCTTATGAGGCGCCGATGCTGCTGCAGGACGCGCAGCGCTGCATCAACTGGTACCCTGAAGTCACCGAGAACCGTGGCTCGAAGATGCCGATTGCGCTCCTCGGCTGCCCCGGGTTGAACGCAGTGCTCTCGACCATACCAGGCGAAGTGCGCGGCATGTGGCCGCTGCCAGGCACGCAGTCGGCTCTCGTCGTGGTGGCCAATAAGCTCTACCTGATGACGGTGCAGACGCCGGCCACGGCTCAAAGCGAGCCGATCTTCGCGGCCACCTCAGTCGGGACGCTACTCACGAGCACTGGCCCGGTCGTGATGCGCGATAACGGCCCGCTCTTTGGCGGAGAAGGTGGTTTCGTCGCCATCGTAGACGGGACATATGGATATTATTACCTCATCTCGGGCGCGCCCCAGACGGTGACTTTCTCTGGGTCTGTGACGACCGGATCACCCGTCGTGACGCTTCCCGGCGATATGCCTTACGGGCTCGTCATCAGCCCTGGCGTCAGCGTCACGGACTCGAACGGTGGATTTCGCGGAGTTTCCATCGTTTCCGTGGACTTCAACGCGCTCACGAT